>NZ_JAYVPL010000072.1:0-23502 GCF_043757465.1 Armatimonas sp. | reverse complement strand
GCCGAAGCTCAAAGGGAACCGGGCATCCTGAGAGATGCCCGGACGTTCCAAGCGGACGCGGAGCAAGCTCCGGGGAATGTACCCGTACGCTATTCAGGAGGGTCTGGAGATTGTCCCACAGCACTCCACCATGCCCCCTCCTCTAGTGGCACGCCTTCTTCTGGAGCGAGCGGGCCTCCACTACGATTCTGGGGAGGCGACTGAGTGCGGTGCACGGGCAAATCAGGCGCGGGAGATATTCGAGCAGGTCGCCGATACGCAAGGTCTCGCGCAGGCGGAGAATCTGCAGGGGCAAGCGGCTCTGCTCCAGAAGCGATTTGTCGAGGCACGGGAGTACTTTGCCCGTGCCCAAGCTCTCTTTGAGCAGGTGCGTGACCGAATCGGGGTGGGGATTGCCCTAAATAATCTCGCACTGGCACTGCGGCGCGATAAGTCTGACCCTGCGGAGGCACTGGCGGAGCGACAACGGCTTGCGGGAGTCCACTTTGCTGCGGCGCTTGCCATTCGGCGCGACCTGGATGACCGGCGCGGGCTGGCGGAGACGCTGAACAACTTGGGGGTGCTGGCCTTTGAGAAAAGTGAGTTTGACGCGTCGTGGGCCTACTATCTGGAGTCTCTGGTTTTTGAGCGCCAGCTGGATAACCGGCGTGGGATCGGGATTGCGCTGGCTAATTTAGGCGAGGTGGCCGGGGAGCAGGAGAAGGCTCCGCTTGCTGCGCGTCTGCTTACGGTCTCGGAGAAGGTGCTCGCGGAGATTGGCTCACCGCTGACGGAGGACGTGCGTCCGATGCTAGAGGAGCAGTGCGAAAAGGCCGCCTGGAGTGCCACGGAGCTGACGCTGGCAAGCCGCCACCTGAAAGGCCGCCCGCTGGATGAGTGCTGTGAGTGGGCACTCCAGGGTTAACCTCTCCCCGGTGCGCTCATTGTACGATTGGATGGCTTCTCGTATAATCGAGCCAGAATATAGCCTGAGGTTATCGAAATGCCCCGTGTGCCCCTTGTCTCTGTCATTGCCCTCACGTCTCTTGTTGGCGCTGGCGCTACGTCTTGCAGAAGAGGCACTGGCACTCGCCAAAGAGCGCAAGGACCGATGCGGTGAGGGTGCTGCGCTGGGCCGGATGGGCGCGGCCTATGTTAGCTTGGGCCAGAACGACAAGTTTTTCGATGTCACTCCGCAGGCGCTTGCCATTGCGCGGGAGATCGGGGACAAGCGCGGGGAGACCAACGCGCTCGTTAGTATCGGCAAACTCTACTCCAACACGGGCCAGCCCGTCAAGGCGATGGAGTTCTATCAGCAGGCGTTGCCGATCGTCACAGCCACCGGAGACAAACAAGGCGAGGCACTGGCGCTCGCGAGTATCGGCGTTGTCTACAAGGGCACTGGCCACCCTGAGAAATCACTGGAGTTCTACCAACGAGCGGTTAGCCTCTATGAGGATCTACGTGCCAATCTAGGAGGCTACACGGAGGCAAAAACCGCCTTTCTGGCTTCCACGATTACAACCTACTACGCCTGCCTTAGTCTGCAACTCAAACAGGGAAAGCATCAGGACGCCTTTGCCCTCGTCCAGAAGACCAAGGCACGTTCTCTGCTGGATCTGCTTGGTTCGGGCAAAGTAGACCTCTCAAGCTCCCTTACCCCGGAGGAGAAGGCACAGGAGCAAGCACTGCGCCAGCAAGCCGACACACTCAATACTGCCATGGTGAAAGAAGGCGTCGAGAACGAGATCGGCTCCAAGAAGCGCTACGAGGCACTCAAAGAGCAGCTTAAAACTGTCGAGAGCAAGCTGCAAACCTTCACGGACACGCTCTACGCCAGACATCCTGAGCTAGCACAGAAGCGCATTGCAAAGACAACCACTGTTGCCGAGATTGCAAAGCTTCTTCCCGAAGACACTGCACTCTTGGATTTCGTGGTTGCTGCCAAAGACGATATCCGCCTCTTTGTCGTCACGAAGTCGAGCCTAGCTGTCTACCAAGTCGCCAGGAACTATGAGGCTCTGAAGGGGGATGCCACCAAGCTCCACGATGCCTGCGCCGATCCTAGAAAACCGTATCTCATCGAAGCACAGAAGTTCTACAAATCTCTACTACACCCCGCTGAAGCCCAGCTCAAAGGCAAGAAGCGGCTCATTATTTGCCCCGACGGTGCACTCTGGGACGTTCCCTTTGCCGCACTGAATAGCAAGACTGGTGGCTCTCTCGGCACGCGCTTCGAGATCGTCTACGCCTACTACTCCACCGGCGTGGAAGCTGCTCTCAAGGTTGCCACGTTGCCAAAGCCAGTGGCTAAAGGCAGTATTCTCGTCGCAGCTAACCCCGCCTTTGGTTCCTCAGATCGCTTCGGAGACTTGAAAGAAATTCCAGGACAACGTCCCATTGACAAGGCAAGTCGTCCCATTGACTCCGTCTCTCGTGGAGGCAGGGCCATCCCATCCCTTCCCGGCACTCAACGCGAAGCTGACACCCTACACAAGCTCTTTCCGATCGCCAACATCCTCACGGGAAGCAATGCCCAGGAAGCGACTGTCAAGGCACAAGCGGGCAACTACCGCTATCTCCACTTCGCCACACACGGCTTCGTCAACGATGGCTCTCCCCTTCTCTCCAGCATCGTCTTAGCAAAGCCTAACGGCACTACCGATATCCAAGAGGATGGCTTTCTAACAGCACGCGAAATCTACGGCATGACTCTGAACGCAGAGCTGGCGGTGCTCTCCGCGTGTAATACGGCACGGGGTGAGAACCGAACGGGCGAGGGTGTGATTGGCCTCACTTGGGCACTGTTCGTCGCCGGATGCCCGACGCAAGTGGTGAGCCAGTGGGCCGTGGACGATGCTTCCACGGCACTGCTCATGGGCCGTTTCTACGAGAACTTGACAGTGCGTAGGCTGGGGAAGGCGGCGGCGCTCAAAGAGGCGGAGAGCTGGCTAAAGAAGCAGAACCCGAAATACGCACATCCCTACTACTGGGCACCTTTTGTGCTCAATGGCGCGTGGAAGTGAGCCGCGACAATCTCCTTGTTATCTCGGACGTACAGTGTCTGATCTGCGAGAGTCGGCGGTGTCCAGCAGCGGCCTGTGAGCAAGGGAACACCCGGCTCTGTCTGGAGCTTGGCGGGAGTAACCTATGCTCGTGTGAGTAGGCCATCGCCCCGTAGAAAGAGCGTTGTATCGCCGACTTGCAGAAGGTTCGCATCGTTCTGACCGCGCTCTTTCCAGAGCTCCTGGCCATCGGTGAGGCGTAGCGCACTGACAAAGCCGCCGTTGTTGCAGCCGTAGACCAGCTCGCGGTTTGCTGTCCAGTTGGTGTAGAAGAACGTCGTCTTGGTGTTGACCCAAACTTCCGTGGGCGCTTGTGTGCGGCTGAGCTTGAGCAAGCGTGTCCCCAGAATCCCTTGGCCAGAGATCACGAGGCGCTGATCGGAAAGCACCAGCGGCGTCGGGACATTGGTCAGCCCCAGCTTGGGGAGTGGGTAGCTCCAGCGCGGCGCACCGTCTTTGGCCGCGACTCCTAGCAACGCATCGCGAGTAAGCTGTATGAGCTGGTCTTCGCCGTCCACGCGCACCGGCATCGAGGAAGCGTAGCTGGGCTCAGCGGGCGCGGACTTCCAGCGCACGTTGCCGTCGCGCGGCTCAAAGGCGATCAGCGAGGCTTGCTTGCCGCCGACATGCACCACAAACGCGCCGCCAGAGAGTAGCGGGCTTGCGGAGAACCCAAACTGCACGGGAGTCGCCTCGAACGCAGTCACTAAGTTGTGCTCCCAGAGCACGCGGCCCGTAGCAGCGTCGAAGCACTTGAGCAAGCCCGTGAAACCCAGCGTCAGGAGTTTGCCCTGCCAGAGTAGCGGTGTTGCCTGGGGACGAATCGGGTCACTGGTGTATGATTCTTGCTTTGGCAGCATCGCCACGGGGGTTTTCTGCTCCCAGCGCGTCTTGCCCGTCGCCGCATCCAGCGCCACCACCACCTCGACTCCCGCCTCGCGCTTGGGCGAAATATCTGTCGAGTAGAGGGTAAAGAGTGACTTGCCATCGCCGACAATCCCCGATGTCCCCTCCCCGAGTGCTCGTCGCCACTTCACCGTGAGAGCTGCTTGCTTAGGAAGTGTCTGCTCGACCGAAAAATCCCGATTCGGGCCAGCGTACTGGAGCCAGTCTTTTGCCATAGCTCACTCAATGGGAGAAAGGCGACTTGGGTTCCCGATATCACGCGAAGTTCGGGAGGAAGATGCGCTCGCCGCCGCGCAGGGCACTCTCGTGAGCGCAGATTCCGGTGGCGGTGTAGTTGGCGGACTGAATCGCGTTGGGGAACGGCTCGCGCTCTTCAATAATCGAACGGACGAACTCATGGGCCAGGTGTGGGTGCGAGCCGCCGTGGCCACTGCCTTGCTTGAACGAGAGATGGGTGTTCTCGGACAAGTCATAAACACCCTGCGTGGTGAACTTCTGGATGCCCTCGGGGAGCCGGTGGGCGTAGTCGGGGACTTTGACGCGCTCGGGGATCTCGCCGTGGTGGAGAAAGCAGTCCTCGTGCTCAATCGGGGTCCACTCCCACGATATCTGTGAGCCGTAGACATCAAACGACTCTCGGTACTGCCGCGCCGTATTAAACAGCGAGCGCGTGACTTCCGCGATCACGTCGGAGTCTTTGAGCTTTAGAGTCGCTGTCTCGACCGCAAACGGGCTGCCGTAGTTGATCGCCAGCGCCGTGTCAATGCGTCCGGAGCCATGGCAGACCACGGACTCACAGAGGGTCTGGGCGAGCGCGAGAAGCGGGCTAACACAGTGTGTGGCGTAGTGCATGGGGGGCAGTCCCTCCCAGTAGCCCGGCCAGCCGCCCATCTCCTGCTGGTGCGAGCCGCGCAGGAACTGAAGTCGCCCCATCTTGCCGCTTCGGAGTAGCTCCTCGACAAAGAAGAACTCGCGGGCAAAGACCACGGTCTCCATCATCATGTAGTTCTTCTGTGACTCACGCTGCGCCGCGACAATCGCACGGAGCGCCTCCAGGTTCGTTGCCATCGGAACCGTACAGGCGCAGTGCTTCCCCGCTTCCAGTGCCGCCAGCGACATCGCCGCATGATCGGGGATCGGGGAGTTGATATGAACTGCGTCAATTTCCGGGTCTTGGATCAGCTCACGCCAGTCGGTGTAGCGCTTTGCAATCCCAAAGGCATCACCGAGCGCGTTCAGGCTCTCCGGGTTACGCTGGCAGATCGCGACGACTTCGGCATCGGGGTGACTCTGGTAGATCGGCAAAAACTCAGCCCCAAAGCCAAGCCCGATCAGCCCTATTTTTACTCTCATGTTTCTGACCTTAGGGAAGAAATTGCTCCGCAAGCAGGTTGGCGTACTGCTCGTTGGCGTGGATCGTGCGCCCCGCGTTATGGGGCGTGTGGACAACATTGTCGCGGCCTAGCAGCGGGTCGTCGAGGGGCAGCGGCTCGATATCGAAGACATCGGCGGCCAGCGAGAGCTCGCCCGCAAGCACACGGCGGCGGACGGCACCCATATCGCAGATATTGGCGCGTGTGACGAGCACGACCAGGCAGCCTTTGGGGAGCGCGTCAATATGGGCCGCCGTGACAATTCCCGTGGTTTTTTCAGTCAGAGGAACCATCGGAGCGAAGATCTCGGCATCAGTGACCAGACGGTCTAGGTGCCGCTCACGGCGTGAACCGGCGCGATGGAAGCACGGCTCGGTGGCAAACGGATCCCAGGCGGCGACATCGGCTCCCATGAACTGACAGAAGCTGGCATAGCGGCTGGCGATATTGCCCGCTCCCACAATCCGAACGCGCTTTCCCGCGATTGTCCCGCTGGTAAAGGCCGGGTTGTCGCCGAACTGATGGCAGCGTGTGCCCGGAAGCGGAAGCCCACCCGCCGGGTTGTAGTCCCAGGGCGTGAGATCCGTCAGAATCCGGTGGTGGAGCTGCGGGATACGGCGCAGGCCACAGAGCGTCAGGGCGAGGCCGAACTCCGAGACACTCTCGCCCCAGAAGCCCTCGCTGGTATGGCTGTAGAGCCGCACGCCCCGCGCCGTCAGCACTTCTCGCGTTTCCTGAGTGGTCTTTCCCCCAAGATGGGCTTCGCACAACCCGACAAACGCCGCCTCGCACGCCGGGCCAAACGGGACACTCAGCAACACCAGCCGCGTCACCGACGTGGCATCCGCGCCTAAAATCTCCGAGGCGGAGCGCCGGTCGTCGTGGGTGAGCCGCTCAAAGCGTACGGGGCCTTGCGCGGCCCAGAGGCTGTGAAAGTGGTCGGCGGCAAACGACCACCCGTTCTCGAAGTCAGGATGAACCAGAATGACACTACTCATGAGCAAAGTCTCTCCAAGTGGATTCAATGAGATCAAGCTCTGGCGCACCGACAAAGCTCATCAGCCGGTAGCGGTTCAGCGACAAATTTCCGGCGGCGAGCTGCCAGCTTCCGGCAATGCACCGGCTGGGAGCGATCCCAAGCTGACCGTCCACGCGCCAAGGCACCGGGTGCTCGGGATTTGCTGGGTGATCGAGCATCGCGACTCCCGCGGGGCCGTTTTCGCGGTCAGGCAGTGCCATCGCAATTGCAACCCAACGAGCGCGCTGCTGATCCGCGGTGCTGGAGTTGGTGTAGCCCTCGCTTGTTAAGACAACGCCATTGGCCTCGGGTCGCCAGGGCATGCGCACAAAAAGCCCACCGTAGGCGTACTTTCCAAAAGTGAGCGCGACCGTGGCGGTCAGCGTCCAGTCGAGGTCGAGCTGTGTTGTGCTACCCTTATCAGTCAGCCGGTAGGCTTGCGTCTCGGTGAGAAGCGGCTTGCCGTCGGGATCGCGCCACTCGGTGACGACCTCCCAGGTTGCCGTGTTTCCTTCGATCGTTGCGGGAGTAAGGGGCGCGGGATGGAACGTGCCGTCGGTCTTGCCCTCTGTCCAGAAGCCGACACCGTTGACATCATTGAGACCCACATAGAGCCCGTGCTGCCACGGGTGGTGCGGCGGTGCGTTCTCGGTGAGTGTCCCGGCTCCGTCGGGGGCTTGCCAGGGGTGAATAAAGGGGCGCTGGTTCTCGGGCGCGTTCTGTACGAGAAGCGGCGCTTGCTCGCCCTCTCGCCGCAAGACGAGCCGCCTTGGGTCGTGGTTTTGTTGTAGCATTATTGTGTTGGCATTGTACCCACGATTGACAGAGTAAGCCTCCTTGACGTACGATTCTCTTGAAGGGAGGCATGTCGTAATAATGAGGTTTCCCGTGCGCGGGCGCGCTCTAGCACTTGGCCTGATACTGGTGCCCCTACACTGCTGGTGGGCCATTCGCACGGAGATATTCACGGGTGGCTCCGAGCTCATCGAGGCGTCGCTACTGCCGCTTGCCGTCTTTACGTTCTTTCTTCTTGTCGCGGCCAACAGTCTCCTGGTGCGCTTTATCCCGCGCCTTGCCCTCTCCCGGGCCGAGCTACTCGTGGTCTACGTGATGCAGACCGTCTCGCTGGGCGTGGCCGGGCTGGGGCAGATGCAGTTCCTCAATCAGGCGCTGGTCGGGGTCTACCGCCCGTCGCCGACAGCAAGCGAGTGGGCTAGCTACCTGCCCTTCGTCCCCCGCTGGTGGGTGCCCGATCCCGCCGTCGTCCCGGAGTACCTACAGGGAAATAGCACGCTTTTTACCGCAGAGCATCTCCGTGGTTGGGCGCTACCCGTCCTCGTCTGGACACTCTTTATCGCCCTGATGCTCTTTTGCTTCCTCTGTGTCAACACCCTCTTTCGGCGGCGCTGGGTCGAGAGCGAGCGGCTGTCCTTCCCCCTGATGCAGATCCCGCTGGAGCTGACACAGGAGCGCGTCGCCGGGTCGCTGCTTCGTGATCGCAGCTTCTGGATCGCGTTTCTCCTGGTGTGCATCTTTCGCAGTATCAGCGCAATGCACCGTGTCGAGCCCAGCTTTCCCGAGCCGCCGCTCTTTGGCCCCAAGGGCCAGCTCATAGATATCGGGCAGTTCTTCACCCAGCCTCCCTGGAACGCCGTGGAGTACTTTCGCATCGGGTTCCATCCCATGGTGATTGGGATCGTCTACTTTTTGCCGCTGGAGATCTCGTTTAGCCAGTGGTTCTTCTATCTGGTGGTCAAGGCGGAGACTGTCGCTGCCGCCGCGCTGGGATTTCGGGGGAGCGCCAATCTCGCCGTCGCGGAGATCCCCAATACCGGCGAGCAGGGAGCGGGGGCGTTTCTGGCGCTGGCGGTCTTTACGATCTGGAGCGCGCGGACGCATCTAAAAGAAGTGCTGGCAAAGGCATTTGGGGAGCGCACGGAGCTACGCGACGACGACGAACCGCTCTCTTACCGCACGGCGGTGATTGGCTTTAGTGTCTCGTTTTTAGGGCTGGTTTTGTTTGTGACGCTCGGGGGGATTCCCTGGAGTCTTGCGGTTTTGTTCTTTGCGCTCTATCTCCTGATGATCCTCACCATCACGCGGCTCAGAGCGGAGGCGGGGCCGATTCTGAACTACGGGCCGGACATGAATCCCCACCGGATGCTGATTCTGCTGCCCGGAACCCGCACCTGGGACACGCAGTCGCTCACGACGTTTTCCTACCTCCAGTGGTTTGACTCCGACTACCGGACGGTCGCCATGCCGTCGCAGAATGGAGGCTTTCAAGATGGCGGAGGTGACACGGATCTCCCCACGCCACCTCACTGCCTGGCTCTTTATCGCCTCGGTGCTTGCCGTGTTGGCCGCTTTCGTCTCCGTCTTGGCGCTGTACTACCGCTACGGTGCCCTCACCCCACAGGGAGATAACGGCTGGCGCAGCTACAACGGCTATGTCCCGTTTCGCCTGCTCGACAGCTACCTGAAAAACCCGCGTCCCCCGGATCTGCCGCGATTGGGCTGGCTCTCGGGCGGCTTTGCGCTCACGACACTTTTAATCCAGGCACGGGCACGCCTTCCCTGGTGGCCCCTGCACCCCACGGGATTCGTTTTGGCGCACGCGGGATACTCGCTGCCCTGGGTATGGTTCCCCGTTTTCCTGGGATGGCTGGTCAAGGCGCTGATCCTACGCTACGGCCAGATGAAGCTCTACCGTAGCGCGATCCCATTTTTCGTCGGCTTGATCCTGGGCGATATCTGCATTGCCTGCCTCTGGTCACTTCTGGGTGTCTTGCTCGACACGCAGATGTACATGTTTTTTCCTGGATGAAACAATGAAAACTGAGACGAAAGCCTCACGCAGAATTTCTGGCTTTCCGTTACAGTAAGCCATGAAAGAATCCGAGTTCGTTAGGCGGCTCCGGCAGGAAGTGGAGCACTGGCACGACGAGGGCCTTGTGGACGCCAGCCTCGCCGAGCGCTTGCTGGCGCGCTACGACGGCCAGGACGGCCCGGCACGGAGCAAGATTGCAGTGACGCTCTCGTTTTTGGGAGCGCTGCTGATCGGGATTGGGATGATTGTGTTTGTGGCATCCAACTGGGACGTGATCCCCGGGGCGGCAAAGCTGGGTGGCTTGCTAGCAGCCATGGTGCTCTCGTACTGGGGCGGGTTTCGGCTACGCTATGTCGGCGAGAGCTACCACGGGACGGGCAATGCGCTCCTCTTTCTGGGCGTCTTGCTCTACGGCGCGAATCTCTTTTTGGTGGCGCAGGCCATGCACATCAATGCTGAGGCACCATCGCTGCTGGTGCTCTGGGCAATTGGTGTGCTCCCACTGGGCTGGCTCTTGGAGTCGCGTGCCATGCTCACCCTCGGGCTGCTGCTGCTCACGCTTGCGCTGGGCTGGGAGGCAGCGTTCTGGTGCGAGGGGCCAGGAGGATTCAGCGCGGCCTTTCTGCTCTGGGGCGTGCTTCTTGTCGCGCTGGGCCGGCTCGTCCCCCGCCTCACGGGTCTTGCGGAAGGGCTGGGGGGGTTTGTGCTCTTAACCGTTCTCACCGTTCTCGCAGACTTTGGACTCTCGCCACATAACTATCCGGAGGCAGAGTGGGCATTTCTTCCACCCGGCGGCCAGCTTCGGCTGGTGCTTTTGGGAGCCGTAACACTGGCAACCACCCTCGCGCTTCTCTTTCGGCGTGGACAAGAGCCGCTGGAGCGTGCCGAGGGACTCGGACTACTGGCGCTGACACTGCTGGCGGGGGGCTTGCTCGTTGGCGGTGGCCTCGACGAAGCCCTGCTACGAACGGTCTTTAATATTCTCCTGCTCTTAGTAACTCTCGCAGTACTCTGGCTTGGCTACGAGCGCCGGGAGCCGGGCTGGGTGCAGTTGGCCCTCGGGTTCTTTGCCCTGGAGGTGCTGAGCCGCTATGTTGAGCTGCTCTGGGCGCGCCTGCCGATGGAGGTTTTCTTCCTCAGTGCGGGCGTCGTGCTTCTGGGCGGCGGGGTCGCGCTGGAGCGGGTGCGGCGCACGCTGCTGAAAAAACTGGCGGAGAGGGAGTGAGAAAATGCTGAGTTTTCCAAGACGGTTCGCGCTGATTGTCCTGCTCCAGCTTGTGCTGGTGCTGGGGATGCTGGGCTCAAAACAGCTCACGCTTCGCACAGGGCAGTCGGTTCTGCTCAAGGTCGAGCCCATTGATCCCGTGGATTTTTTTCGCGGTGAGTATGTTGTTCTGGGCTACAGTATCTCCGAAGTGCAGAGTAGCTGGCTGGCGGGGCCGCCCCTACAGAAAGGCGAGACAGTCTACATGGCCCTCGCGCGCAGTGGGCGCTTTGTGGAGCGCACGGAAGTCTCCCGCACGCCCCCCAAAGACGCGTTTGCCTTCCTGAAAGGCACGGTCATCAGCGCCGACAAGAACCACTGCCGTGTGGAGTACGGCATCGAGAGCTGGTTTGTCCCACGCGGCAAAGGCCCCGAACTAGAGCGCGAAGGCCGCCGCAAAGACCGCCAGCTTATCGCCGAGATCGCCGTGGATGGCAGTGGTCACGCCGTTCTACGTGCTGTCACCGTGGAGCCAAAGCGCCCTATCGAGGCTATTTCCACTCGGTAGCCTTGTGTCGTTCGGTTTGGTTACCGATGAACGCTCTGGATATGAGAAGGCTCTTTTGGCGTGAGATAGCGCTCTAGCTCATCGTGAGCGGAGGCGGCGTTTTGGGACTCTTTGGCGACGCTCCGGGCGGACTCGGAGAGAGCGGTGAGGGCGCTGGCATCGAGCGTGCCGGTTTGCTGCGCGGCAATGGCATCGCGCAAGGCGGCGATCTTGGCGATAATCTCATCCCGGAGCACGGCGGCGCGACGACCGACGAGCGCGGATTTTTCCTGGCTCTCTGCCCGCTGCTCAAAGGAGTCGGCCTGGCGCGTGAACGACTGGGAGATCACAGGATCGGTCTCGTTAGCAGCGCGCTCTTGAAGCTCCCGTGCCTGGCTCCGAAGCACGGTTGTGTCTTGCGGCTGGATCACCACAGCGGGAAGCGCCTCAATCGCATCTCCCAGCGCCGAGAGCGCCTCACGCACTTTCTCCGAAGTTGGCTCATTTGCCTCGACGAGAACGGCATCGCGCACAAGCTGGAGATAGGACTTTGCCAGCTCGTCCTGGCTACGGCCAATCATGTCCTCGACTTCTTTGGGGGAGAGGGCGGCGTGCGCCTTTCGAAAGACAAACTCAGCAATGGGACCATGGGCAAGAAACCATAGTGTGGTTGTGCCCGCGCCAAAGACAGAAAATCCCAGTGCCGCGTTGCGCAGGGACGCCCCCACGACAATGGCAGGAAGCGCAACAAAGATGCCCCCGATAAACATCATCACTGCCGCAACTCCCTTGGTGCCTACCGCCGACGCTGGTGCGGCCAGTGCGGCTTGCTCCTGGGTGAGATCCATTCCCTGCGCCCAGTAGCTTCCTAGCTTCCCCAACTGTGGCTTCGGGATCGGCTCGTCCACCTGCGGCTCCCCGAAACCCTTGGCGGAGCGACGCCGCACCAGCTCGATATGATAGCGGCTACTCAGGTTCTGCGGAAAGATCTCCATAGGGTATTATAGCCGCTCAATACGGGCAGCAACTACTTCTCGTTTACCCTCACCGCATGTAAGGTACCCGCAACACGGGCATGTGAATCCGACACTGCCGATCATCGGCGGACTGGTTCAGAAGGAACACCGGGTTGATCTGATTGTGTACGACTCCATGAGACGGAGATTCCCTTTAACAATTTTAGCGGGCTTGGCCTGCGAGAGCATATGGCGCACTGGGTGGAGAAAGTCGCCCCGTGGCTAGAGAAACAACGATGACCTTGACGCGGAGAGCTGGCTACGAAGCAAGAATCCCAAGTACGCGCATCCCTACTATTGGGCTCCCTTTGTCCTCAACGGCGCGTGGAAATAGGTTGCATTGCAGACTGCTCTGAGGTTAAAATAACCCATGCCCCTTAAAGTTGCCATGATCGGAGCCGGAAGTATCGGCTTCACCCGTCGCCTGATGGCCGACCTGCTCACCGTCCCCGAGTTCGCGGAGATGCACTTTGCGTTTCATGACCTCAATGCCCAGAACCTGGACATGGTCAAGCAGCTCGCCGAGCGCGATATTAAAGGCAATAACCTGCCCGCCACCATCAGCACCTCGACCGACCGCCGGACTTCTTTGGAGGGCGCGGACTATGTTCTGAGCACCGTGCGCATCGGCGGCCTCGGCGCCTTCGCCGACGACATTGACATTCCGCTGGAGTACGGCATTGACCAGTGTGTGGGCGACACTCTCTGCGCGGGCGGCATCATGTACGGCCAGCGCGGGGTTGCGGCGACCCTGGACTTCTGCAAGGACATTAAAGAAGTCGCCAAGCCCGGCGCACTCTTTCTCAACTACGCCAACCCGATGGCGATGCTCACCTGGGCCGCGAACCACTACGGCGGCGTGAATACGGTGGGTTTGTGCCACGGTGTCCAGGGCGCACAGCACCAGATCGCCTCGTGTGTTGAACAGTGGGCCAAGCGTGAGGACATGCTCACCGAGGGTGAGAAAGTTCATCGCAAGGATATTGACTTTGTATTTTCGGGCATCAACCATCAGACTTGGTGCGTGCGAGCCGTCTGGCGTGGCATTGATCTGATCCCAATGCTCTATGATTTGTTTATGGGCCACGACAGATACCCAGAGACGGAGAAAGTGCGCCTCGATGTCCTCAAGCGCTTTGGCTACTACTCCACCGAGAGCAACGGGCACTTAAGCGAGTATCTCCCGTGGTACCGCAAGCGCCTCGACGAAGTGACCAAGTGGATTGATCTCTCTAGCTGGATCAACGGCGAGACCGGCGGCTATCTGCGCGTCTGCACCGAGGGCCGCAACTGGTTTGAGACCGACTTCCCCAACTGGCTGGCGCAAGACCCACCACAGTTCATCCCCGAGAAGCGCAGTGAAGAACACGGCAGCTACATTATCGAGTCTCTGGAGACAGGCCGCGTCTACCGTGGGCACTTCAACGTGGTCAACAACGGCGCGATCCCCAATCTCGCCGCCGATGCGATTGTGGAAGTGCCGGGCTACGTGGATCGCAACGGCATCAATATCCCCATTGTCGGCGACTTGCCGCTTGCCTGCGCCGCGACTTGTGCCGCTTCGATCAATGTGCAACGTATGTCGGTTCAAGCCGCGCTCACCGGCGACCGCCAGCTCCTCAAGCAAGCGATGCTCCACGACCCGCTCACCGGAGCCGTCTGTGACCCCGAGGAGATCTGGCAGATGACCGATCAGATGCTGGTCGCGCAGGCCGAGTGGCTCCCGCAGTACCAGAAAAGCGGCGCGATTGCCGCCGCGAAGGCCGAGCTAGAAGTACAGACCACCAACGGGACACGCGTGCATCGCATGGTCGGCTTCAAGGGCACGGCGCGGCTGCACACCAAAACCGTAGAAGAAATGGCCGCCGCCAAAGACGAAGCCCGCAAGAATGCCCAAGCCGCCGATAAAGGTAAGATGACGACCAACGCGTAGCATCTCCTAGAGCCGCTGCTCAGTGGACTACACACGGGAGCTAATCGTAGAAACCCAGGCTGGAAATCCTCAGGCTTTGGGTTTCCAGCGGTACGTGTGTCGTAGCAGACGCTCTTTCTGTACGACTTTGCCATTCACCTTGATGGTGCGGTAGAGCTCCGCGTCAATGTGGCCGGAGCCACGGTGCACTACGCGCGGCGTGAGGGTGACGTCACGGCCCGGCTGTAGCATCCCCCAGAGCGTCGCCTGGAGTGTCCGTCCCACAAACGAGTAGCCAATATAGACAGGCGCACCCGTGCTGTTGGTGAACTTCAAGTCCTTGTCACCATAGGCCACCGTAGCATCCCGTCCCAGCGGCAGGTAGCTCACCGGGCGCGAGTGCGGGTTGACTTCCTCCATGTGTAGCCCGGCGAGCGCGGCGGCATTGAAAAGCGTCCCGGTGACCTGCGAGACACCGCCGCCCACACCAGGAACTTTCTGGGCATCTACAAATACCGTCGCCGTCCGGTAGCCACGCGCCTGTGTGCGCTTACCAACAACATCATTCAGCGAGAAAGTCTCCCCTGGAGAGAGCAGCGTGCCATCAATGCTCTGGGTGGCAAGTGCGATATTGAGGTTGCGCTTGGCATGAGCACTTGTCTGCGTGGTGAAACGAGCCAGAACACCAGTAACTCCCTTTAGTTTTTCCACGGTGAGCTCAGGCGGTGTTTTGTTCAGTACCACGGTAAAGCGCGTCACTTTCGGGTCTTGCGCCACGGTCTCAATCAGGCGCTGTGCGGTCTCAGGGATATTGAGCGCTCTTGCATAAGTCCCAGGGACGAGCATCACCGTCTTATCCGAGGCAAGCTCCGGATGTGCTCCACTAGCTTCCTGCTTGAAAATCGGCGCGAGGCGCTGGAGTGCCGCCTTGAGCTTCGCCGGATCGTCCGTGAAGACCAGAGGAGCACTCCTGAGGCCACCGGTAAGTGTCAGCGACTGGGCATGCGCTACAAGAGCGGGAATCATGTAGAAAATCATAGTATTGCTCTCAATAGTCAAACGCACGGAACCTGGTTCCCTTTTTGGGATACGATTCCTATGCGTGAGGGGAAGAGGAACATAGACGTGGTCGTCCTAGCGAGTGGCACGCGAAATAGTAGGAACCTGAGTCTGGGAATCTGCCTAGGAGAGACGAGACAAAATATGAACGACAACGCAGCAACCCTTAACTTCAGCGCTCCCTTGAACATGGAAGCCACCTCTCGGATAACCATCGCAATTACTTTTATGGACGGTAGCCAAGTCGCTTTTGTGGGGAATGAAGATAGCAATGCCTTCCTGACAAGCGATCATCGCCTCCTGGAAACGAGAACCTCGACGGTTCTGATGCTTGAGGTGGAGGGGAGTCTGGTTATCTACCCCTGGACTTCGATTCGCTCGGTCGAGATCAACCCTTGCCCCAGCAACAACTCGTCGCACGTACAAAGTGGGCTGCGAAGAGCTTCCTCTCACGCGAAATAGGCACGTGTCAGCCCTATGGAGTAATGCGTTGCGTTACCGATTTCCATCGCCCGGTTCTGGAGTGGGTTGTGGCTCTGGCGTAGGCGCTTCGGGGAGTGGCGTAGGCTCTTTCACGGGGGGAGGAACGACAACCTTGACATTGACGGTGGGTGGCTTCACGACGATGGTCGGAGCGGGAGCCGCAACTGTCGTCTTTTCGGTTGTTTTGTCTATGCGGGTAAAGGTGTTATTACTCGGGGGCGGCTGGTTGTTAGGCTGCCCCCACGTGACATAGCCGATAACCGCAAGAACCGCAACGGCGACAAGAATGAGCATCAGCGTGGTGCTAAAGGTTGCTGTTGCCGTGGCGTTTTCTTCACGAGCTTCCGCTACACTTGCCCGCGATCTCGCTTCCGAGGCGGCATTTTCAGCCTGTTGTCTTCTCTCATTGTCTGTCATTTTATTTTCCTTTTAGGGAGCTACGTTGCACCCAACGTGGCTTGCAGCAGCGCTGCCTTATTTTTGGGAAGCGATGTTCTTAGTAACGTCCCACCAAAGTCACTGAGCGCCGTCAGAAGTGGCTCGGATGCTGCATCGGCGATCCAGATGAAGATGGCAGAACTGTCTATCTGCATCTGTGCGGGTAAGTTGCGTAAGAAGTCATGGTTGGTGTTGTCAAAGATAGTCACAGAGCCAGCGGAGTCTGCCAATGTCCCTGTGCTTGCTCCGATCATACCTCCCAAAACGGGATTTAAGAAAAGCGTCCCAACCATCATTCCCCAGAAGCCATTATTTACCGCTGCTCCCGCGTGTTCCGCACTTGCGGGCGAAATCTCCAACGGGTATTGGTGAAGCTTGATCTCACCGGCTTCGTCTTTTGTGACAAAGCAGATATCTTCCATCGCTAGACGATGGTCTGCCTGGAGCTGGCTCAGAAGCGTGCGAACCTCTTCAGCTCGATTCCGGTCGGGATAGGTAATGGCGATTAAGTCACTCATAGTGAACCTTTATTTTTTATCAACCGTAATCTTGAGATCCGCCATTGCATCCGTGCCTTTAGTGGGATGCCCTAGAACTTTGATGGTGAAGCTGCCCAGGGCGGCTGTGGCAGATGCCTGCACGGTGAACTTTGCCTCGGTCTCGCTGTGCTTGAGAAGAGGCTCACTTGGCTCAAGGGTAATGCCCTTGGGAAGATCCGAGAACTTTAGCGTTACGTCTTCATCGAAGTTCTTACCGCGCTTGATACCAATGGCGACGGACTTTGTTTCTCCTTGTTTGAGAACCGTCGCCAGCAGAGGAATACCGAGATTGAACGTGTCGTTATCCTGCCCAATCATGGGCTCACGAACCGCGGGATCGGTTGCGCCGGGGCCGCCGGGACTACCTTGGTTACAGCCCGTCAGTGCTCCCAGAGCGACTAATGCGAGGAGAGAAAAAGAGAGTTTCATAGGGTTGCCTTGCCTTTTGTAATGAAGTTGTAGATCAGGATGATTACCATCACGACCAGTATTGTGTGAATGAGGGGGCCACCAAAACTGGTGACTACTCCAAACAACCAGAAGATAAACAGAACCGAGATCACGGTCCAGAGCAGATTACTCATTGGTTTTTCCTAGATCACCGTACTCGGTGATTCCTTACTTTATTCTTTCGTGGCTCAGCGGCGGCGCTTAGCGTTGGCGTTTCGTGGTCAGGATCGCGGTGCGGCTGTCGGCATCCCAGACCGTGGTGCCGCCGGTGACGATATTGAGAAACTGTAGGGGAGCGTAGACCGTGGCGTCGCGTAGCTCACAGGCAACCGGGAGCAAGTAGCGCCGACCGTTCATCACTGCGACACGGCTGTTGATGTCCATGCGCAGTGCGCTGTTGCACGCCGTCAGTAGGTGACTGGATCGGTTGTAGCTGTAGGTAAAATTCGCTGCCTGAGACACCGAATCCAGAGGCATCATGACCTGGCCACTACGCATAAACGGCTTTGCTGACCAAAAAACAACTTCCTGTCCATCTATGAGCATGCCAATATCTTGGTAGTTCTTGTTGTAGGTTTCGTTGTTGGAATAACGATCATCGCTGATAGTCTGGACAGAGGCTTTTTCGGAGCGGTGTGAGTCGCCCATCGCCTGGTTGGACTGAAATGTCAGGCCACGATCCAGGCGAATCCCAAACTCGGTGCCGGATTTCAGGTTGACATCGCCGGTCTTGGGCTTGTTGGCAAACTCATTGAAGAGATAGCCCGCCCCAGCACCCAAGATCGTGCTCACAAGCGCATCTTTCTTGGCCAGTGCCCCGATCAGCAGTCCGCTGCCTGCACCAATCCCAATAAACTTATTACGCTCTGCGTTTTTGTCGCCCGTTGCGGTAAGCCGCCCGTCCGACGAAGTTGTGGTCTTGCCGTTTAGCGCGATCAGGGAGCCTGAGATGGGGCGGCTCTGTCCGCCTGGGGTTACCATGCGGCGAAAATCGAGATCGAGAACGCCCGGTTTGCCGTTCTCGAAGCGCTGAACCTCACGGATCACGCCCTCGATTCGGGTACCCTGTGGCATTCCCGCGTCCTCGTCGCCGTAGCGCACGGTCGCGGAGAACCGATCCCCGGTGTGGGCCGTTCGGCTACTCAGGTCTTTATCGAGGAGGACGGGAATCACCGCGCCGGAGTCGAGGCTGACCTGCCGGGTCTGGGCGTGGGCTTGTGTGGTGGAGAGAGCAAGCGGCGCGATCAGTGCGCTCGCCAGTAATATCGTCGTTTTCATAGAATTATCTTCTTTGCCGCTTCTGCGGCTTGGTTGAGAGCTTCCGCTGCCTTATCTAGGGCTTCTTGGGTCTCTTCCTTAAGCTCACCAAGTGTGTGTTGCGCCTTCCCATCGGCCTGGTGGACAATCCCACGTGCTTGGGTCTCGCGGTTGCCCATCAGCTCACCAACACGCTCCTCAACCTTACCTAGCATCTCTTTGGCTGTTCCGCTGACTTTGTCTGTGGTTCCGGCCCCAATCGTATTGTCCAGAGCAGACTCAAGCTTTTCTTTGAGGGAGGTGTGCGGCTGCTCATCGGCGTGTTTGACGATCTCACGGGCCTGGGCTTCGCGGCTCTTCGTTGCTTCGGTTGAGTCTTTGGGGATCTCGGTTACTGTTTCGTTCATGATTTTCTTCCTGATTCGCTATTTTTTCTGCAGAGAGAGGGGGCATTTCGACGATTATCGTGAAACTCTCACGAGTGGGAGAGAGTGTGTGAGGCTTTTTTTCCATCTTGGTACTTGTTGCATAATCGTGTGATAGTTATCGAGGGTATTACCCTTTGCGATAGGATTAAGAATCAACGTATCGTGTGTTCTTTTTCCATTACATTCTCATAGTCAACATTAGGCGGATGGTTCCCTGATATTCAAAAAGGTATTACCTGATCGAGCAGGAGCTTCCCCTTCTGCGGGAGGAAGGTCGCCTCACCGTAGACATGGTGTTCGTGGACGACCAGAAGGCGATGCGGACGTGGCTGATGGACTACGACACTTGGCTGACAACGAGCAAGACCGACGAGGTTCGTGCCATCGCTGAGGTGTTCAAGACCAAGCGCATCGTCGAGCAGATTCAGCCCGATGCCCCGTGAGCTAGAAATGTAGCCCGTGTCCACCGTCGCGCCGCCAAGCTGATCCACCAGGAGCACAACCCAGCCCTCCTCCAACGCCCCCGGCGGCTCTTGCTCAGAAAATGAGGTTAGAATTCACCAACAGGTGGTATCATGGCGTGCGTGATTGGGCAGGAACCAGAGGGAATCTATGAAAAGCGCTGGGCAATGTTTCGCATTCGCCCGAGCGACTTGCTGAATCTGCTTCAGTTCATGGCCCGCCGCGATGTGGATATGAAGGCCGAGCCTCTTCCCCCGGATGTCCGCACCGCCGATGCCTTCTACGATAGCGAGCAGGAGCAGTGCGTCCTCGTGCTGGAGAGCGCCTTCTACACCCCCGTTCAAGCAAGGCTCTCTCAAGGGCGCTGGAGTGGGGGATGGGACGAGATTATCTTCGCCCTCAACGACGATGTACCACCACCCGTACGACCGCGTACCCTCCCGCCGGATGTGCGCTGGGAGGCATATTTCATTCCCCCAGAGCGCCTCATCCAGCTCCTCCAGACCATTGCCAGTGGCGAGAGCTACAATCTTCATCTTCCCCCACTGCCCCCCGACACTCAGGTCATGGATGCTTTCTACGATAGCGAGCGCGCTGCCTTTGTGCTCTTTCTAGAGAGCAGCTTCTTTGACAAGGCCAATGTGGAGAGCGAGGGAGGACATACCCATATCGGGATGCCCGAGCGGCACGTGAACCTGACACGGGGCGAGAAACCGACGTGAAAGTAGTGTTAATTTGAGAGTGTTAGTAACAGGCGGCGGAACGGGCGGCCATGTGAGCCCCGCCTTAGCCGTGATCCAGGTTCTTCGCAACCGAGACCATGGAATCGTGATTCGCTATGTCGGCAGTGAGACTGGGATCGAGGCGCGGCTGGCCCGGGAGGCGGGCCTGGAGTTTGTCGGAGTGGCGAGCGGGAAGCTGCGCCGCTCGTCGAGAGGACCACTGGGACTCCTGACAGGGGCGAACCTGCGCGATGCGTTTAAAGTGCCACAGAGCTTTTTCCAGGCACTTAAGGCCGTCAAGGAGTTCAAGCCCGATGTGGTTCTAGCGACGGGTGGCTATGTCTCGGTTCCCGCCGTCTTGGCCGCCGCCACACTCCGCATTCCGATTCTCACCCATGAGCAGACTGTCACGGTGGGACTGGCCAATAAGATCAACGGACGCTATGCCAAGCGCATCGCCTTAAGCTTCGCTGGAGCGCTGGAGGAGCTACCGCCGGATTTGCGCAAGAAGGCCTTTGTGACCGGCAACCCCGTGCGTGAGGTGATTTTTGCAGGCCAGGCGGAGAGTGCCGTCCGCCGCTTTGGCTTCGATCCAGTGGACGAGTGCCTGCCCTGTGTCTATGTCACGGGTGGTGCGCAGGGCTCCCAGATCCTCAATAGTGCTATCAAAGCGGCGCTACCCACACTGCTTCAGCAGGCACGGGTGCTCCACCAGTGCGGCGAGCACGATGCCGCCGCGCTTCGAGCGCACCACAAAACCCTCCCCGTGCAGCTCCAGCACCGCTGGGTCGTGCGGCCTTTCATCCAGTCCGACGAGCTTGGGGATGCCTATGCGCTCGCCAATCTTCTTGTCAGCCGCTCCGGCGCGGGCACGGTCACGGAGGCGTGTGCGCTCGGCAAGCCAGCCATCTTTGTCCCCCTAGTTCCTGCCAGTGGCGATGAGCAGACCCGCAATGCCCAGCGGCTCGTGGACGCGGGCGCGGCGCAGATCGTCAAGCAGAGCGAGTGCTCCGGTGAGAGCCTGCTGGCCGCGATTCTTCCTCTGCTGGATGCCCCCTCACGCCGGGCCGCTATGGGCAGCAAGGCCAAGAAGCTCGCCACTCCGCGTGCTGCCGAAGACCTTGCGGATGCCCTACTGGCCCTCGTAAAAAAATAGTCCCCAAACAAGCCGTGCGGAACAAGCGGGGGAGTTTTATTCGTATAGAGGAGCATGAAAGAGTTTACAAAAAAAATAATGGTACTGGGTGTCTGCTCACTCGGATTGGGTGCCGGTTTTGGAGCGGGGCTAGGCTGGACGGGTAGCAAGGCGGTCTTCGCACCACCCGTGCAGGCGCAAAGTTCGGCACCCAAAAGCAGCGACGAACAGAATGTGATCCGGGTGGTCAAGTCTGTTTCCCCGGCGGTAGTTCTTATCAAAACGGAGAGCGGACTGGGTACCGGTGTCGTGATTGATGGCAAGCAAGGACTGATCCTCACCAATGCCCATGTTGTTGGGCGGAGCGCCCAGGTCGGGGTGCGCCTCAAGAGTGGACAGCAGCTCATGGGTAGAGTGCTGAGAGCCTCCCGCGAGATAGATATCGCCGTGGTGAAAGTCTCGTCCCCCACCCCCCTGCCTGCCGCCCCCCTGGCCGACTCGGATCGCCTGGAGGTGGGCCAGACCGCGATTGCGATCGGCAACCCCCTCGGGTTGGAGCAGAGCGTCACCACTGGGATCGTCTCCGCTGTCAACCGCAGGCTCAGCGAGCGTCAGGAACAAGGCTTCATCCAAACCGATGCCGCCATCAACCCGGGCAACTCCGGCGGGCCGCTCCTCGACTCCCAGGGTCGGGTGATCGGCATCAATACCGCCGTGCTCCGTGCCGAGGGCGCCGAGGGGCTCGGTCTGGCCATACCCATCACCGTCGCACAGGACTACGCCCGCAAGATTATTGCAGGAGCACAGGTACAGCGAACCTATCTGGGCATCCAGTATGTCGGCATCAATGAACAACTCGCTCGCACCTACCAGCTCCCGGTCTCGCGGGGGGTTCTCATTGCGGGTCTCGACCCAGCCGGCCCAGCAGCGCAAGCGGGATTGAAGCCCGGCGACATCCTGACCCAGCTCAACGGCACCCCACTCAACACGGAACTTGACTTCCAGCGCCTGCTCCGTAATAAGAAACCGGGGGAGACTCTGAGCTTCACGGTAAAGCGTGAGGGCAGCTCACGGACAGTGAAAGCACGTCTCGCCGAGGCCCGCTAGAAAAAACCTGGTAATTCCGGGGTATTTTCTAGCCCCAGAGCTGCCAAAGATAAAACCTGGAGGAACTTCAATGCAGGTTCGTAATGGTTTTATTGTGGTGGCGGCTCTGGGCTTGATCAGTGGCTCGACTGCCCTTCCGGTACATGCAAGCAATCATTCAGACAAATCCATGACAGCCAAGACAGCGGCAGATGCCTACGCCGCCGCCTGGAATCTCTGGAACAAGGGCGAGGGTGCCAAGACGGAAGAGCTTCTCAAGAAGCAAGCCGAGCAGTTCCCCCAGGATGCAGCTCTTGGTCTTTTTCTGGCCGCCAGTGTCGCCAGCCACTCCCCCAACTCTCAGTCAGATGCCTATTTCTCCCGCGTCGTCGAGCTGGGTGCCAAGGCCACAAACCCGGCTCCTGAGTCGCTGGTGGCTCAGTATTTCCTGCACCTGAGCGATCCAGACAGTGCCAACGAAGCTTTCGCAAACCTCGCGGAGCTGGCAAAGACTAGCAGCAAGAGCCCCGTAGTTCTCTGGCTCTATGCCCAGGCAGCAGAGCGCATGGAGAAGCCCGAGCTTGCGGAAGGAGCGTTCAGCGCCCTTCTTAAGAAAGCGAAAAATGCCCCCGCCGTTGTCCGGCAAGGCTACGCCGACTCGCTAGAGGCACAAGGCAAGCACTTCCCTGCACTGGAGCACCGCCTCAAAATCGCCGCGCAGGAATCCACTCCCTGGGCCCTGCACGCACTGAGCGCGAACCTCAGGTCGCTGGCACGCTACAGTGAGGCCGCCCGGGTGGCATCGCTCTCCACCAGTCAGTTTCCTGGTGCTCCCCAGGGCTGGCACGACCTTGGGATCGCAGCCACCGCCTTGCACCGTCCGGAGCTGGCCGCACGAGGCTACAGTAAGGCCGCACAAGTGGCCCAGACCTCCTCGGATACGTTCGACCACAGCGCCAACCTCCTCGCCTGGGCATCGTGTCTGGAGTCGCAGAAGCGGCGCAGAAGTACCGTCAGCTCGCTGCCTTCCAGGGTGCCAGCGCGGAGCAAGTGCGCACTGCCAACCTGCGCGCCCGCGCCGCAGAGCTCGCCGGTGACGGCATCAACTAACCGATTTCTGAAGGAGTTACTGTCTCATCCAGAGCGGGCCGAGAGATTATCTCGGCCCACTTTGTTCTCAATTCGTCAGAGACAGACAACTAGTCCCTACTAGTTAGTTGTGGGGCAAGACTGCGAGGTGTTCCACTCGGGTGGTGCATTACCATACTGTGGGCCGGAGCATTTACATCCAAACATGCACCGCCTAAAACATTCATCCCGGGCTGGGCCTGCCGCATATTGCTGACATGTAGCCGGTGCATCACAACAGGTAGCACACCCTTCAAAATCATATAGTACCACTGCACCCAAACATAAAAATTCATCCGGTGGTGGCACTGTTTGAAATGCCTTCACCGTAACTGCTCAGGTCTTGCCTGAGTGCCTATCTTACAATATACTCCCAGCCAAGAATGAACCGAGAGGAATTTGACAGACTTACCCGAGAAGATCCCGATGCCATCTGGAAGATCATCGCGGATCTCGCGGCACAAG
>NZ_JAYVPL010000071.1:0-6240 GCF_043757465.1 Armatimonas sp. | reverse complement strand
TGAATATTACGTTGGACATAGAAATTACGTTGGACATAGAAATCTCGATATTTTCTATTTTACCAGAGGAGGGAGATTATTTTTTTACGAGCCCTTAGCGCCTGCAAACGGGCTCTCCCCATTTGCTTGTGTGCCCCCGGTGGCAACAGAGACGCGCGTCGTTGTCTGGGCTTGCGCCGTGGCGACTCCCAGAAACAATGCCCCCGCAGCGAGCAGGAGTGAGTGAACTTGTACTTTCATCGTATCCTCGTTTTCTTTCCTAGAGGGCGAGGAGGCGTTTGTCGCCTCCTCGCCCTGAGTAACACGCTATTTTAGCGTAACCCAAACAAAGTGTGTACTGCCATCGGACAGTGTGGCGACGAGCTTCCAGGTTCCTTTGGAGAGGAAGCCGGTATCGAGGTTGAAGTGCCACTGGCTACCGGTGAGTCGGAACTGATTGCCGGTTGTGGCGGCATCGGTTGAAGTGGCGTTGATGGGGGGATTTGACGCGGTTGCGCTGGTGTACTTGATGGCCTGAAGTGTGTGAACTCCGGATAGGACATCGTTGCCACAGCAAGAGCCACGGAACTTGACGGGGATTGCGCTCCCCTGTTTGTGAGTTAGCAAGGGGCTTGCATAGCTACCGCCGGTTGCGTCCGCGCCGTTGATGGGGCTTAGGAATCCATCAAATCCGAACGCCTCGACCGTGACTTGGACAGTATCGGAGCTTGATGCTCCCGACGGGTCTGTGATGGTGAGAGTGAGGTTATGAATTCCCGCACTCAGCGCCAAGGTTGGACTCACGGCGTTTGAGAGCAATGTGGTTCCCTCGTACCATTCGTAGGTCAGCATATCGCCATCGGGGTCAGAGGAGGCACTCCCGTTGAGTGTCGCGGAGCTGCAACAACTCACCAGCATATCGGTGCCCGCATTCGCGACAGGCGCATGGTTGGGCGTTGCAACCGTTAATGCAGTGATCCCTTCCTGGTACGAATCGAGGTCACGGAGTTGTGTGTAGGCACCGGTGTTTGGATCAATCGTGCCAAAACTAAACCGTTTGGCCTGTGACGAGGTCTGGGATAACGCGAAGGTAGCGTAGACGGTACCGTCATACTTTTCCAGGCCTGCATAGTCGTGGGATGCCGTCGCGCCCAGATTCGTGGAGGTATTTCCACTACCCAGAGTGTACTCATACAGGCGATCTGTCAGTTGCACAACATATCGGAACGTGAGTCCACTGACATGAAACATTCCTCCGGAGCCCTGAAAGATGCCGGTTGGCTCACGGCTGATTTCAGTAAAGGTAACGGGATCCACTTCGGTGATGTAAACGCCCAAGGGCAGTGCACCACCAATAGAAAAGAGGCGATTGCCGACAAACACCGGAGAGGCCGGAAGGGTGTTGGTCACTCCGATTTGGACTAGGTTTGGATTTGTGCCAAACGCGTCGTCTAGCCGGTAGATACCAATGCCCGTGAAGCCGATGACATCCCCCCCACGTGCTCCTCCGTTCATATTGCCAACAGAGACGCCACTAGGAACCGTCGTCATACCGCTGAGTCCATTTGTCAACAAAAACGTACTGACAGAGCTTGTGGCCGTGAAACGGTAGAGGATGGATTGTCGTGCCGCGTTCTGTTGCGTAGCAAAGAACGTGGTTTGTGCCATTGCGGTCGAGATAAGCATGAGAACGCACGCAAGTAGGCCCAGAGTGCGCTTCATCAAATGGTTGATCATCATGTCTGTTTCTCCCTGATGTGCTTTAGTTAAGCTTGATCCAGACGGTGTGCGTACTGCCGTCGGAGAGGGTTGCGATGAGCTTCCAAGTGCCCTTTGAGAGGAAGCCAGTATCGAGGTTGAAGTGCCACTGGCTACCGGTGAGTCTGAACTGGTTGCTGGTTGTGGCGGCATCGGTTGAAGTAGCGTTGATGGGGGGATTCGACGTGGTTGCGCTAGTGTACTTGATGGCCTGAAGCGTGTGGATACCTGTCAATATGTCGTTCTCGCAACAGAAGGCTCGGAACTTGACGGGGATATTGCTACCGAGTTTGCGGCTCAGAAGGGGACTTGCAAAACTGCCACCCGTGGCATCCGCGCCGCCGATGGGAGAGAGAAAACCCTCGAAACCAAGCTGCGTTCCTGGCCCCGGTGTGACGACAAACTCAACACCCGTTGTGTCGAAGTAGTAGCTCCTATTAGACCCTGACCCTACGGCGATGTCTAGCGTGTCGCCGCAGTCAAGCTGTACGGTGCCTGCTGTAGAAGTAGTATTACGAAAACCATTGATGGAACCTGACCAGATGACTACGCCGTTCTTCAATATATGAACGTCTGTAGTGGTGCCGATCCAGTCCACACCAACAAAGCCAGCCGTGAAATCGTACTGGCCACAGCAGGGAGCGTTGAATCTCAATACACTATACTCATTATTCGGCCCAGGGTGCATCAGTAACTGGAGCGGCTGCAGCACGACAGTGCCGATCGGAACGATGGCGTTGATCACGTTCTTGCTGACGTGAGGTGTTAGAGAGCCATTGATATCTGCACTCCAGAAATCGACAACGTTGGCGACCAAAGGGACCGCATAGACGTTGGGTAAGTAAGCACCACCCAGCGTTGTGCTGTGGCCATAGCCCCAGACGCCATTGGGGTTGCCGTTTGTGATACTGAAGTCGCGGCTCGCGTTGTAGTCTGCCATAGCCTTGCTGGCAGAAGCAGTGAGGAGCACGACGAAAACAAGCAAAAGCTTGAAAAATCGGGCAGCTTGGCTGCCATACCGAAATGTGTTCATGATTCGGAAACCTTTCTTCGCTACGGGCAACAACCTGGTTGCGTAGCGTATGAGGCATTCTAAACTGCCGCTCTCCCAAAACTCTCCCAAAAAGTATAAGGGCGAGATTTGAGAAGGGAAAGCCCTGAAAAGGGGCATTTTGCCGAAACGGCGACGGTATTGCTGGAGAAAGTGACCTACTCGCCGCTCTCCTCTAGGGCGTAGGCAACGGCCTGCTCCCGAGTCATGGCGCGGCCTTCCTGCCACGCATGGTCGAAGGCTTTGTTGTCGCCGAGGGCTTCGCGGGCAGCGGCGATTGCCTGGGCATGGTGGACGAACTCGCTGGAGATATCTCCCCAACCCATTTCCTCCCTCTGTCGCTCTGCCGCGCCCCAGAGCCGTGCGGCTCGAACCAGCTCGCCGAGCTGGAAAGTAATGTGTGTAAGGTGCTCGATTGCTATCGTCGTATTGCCGGGATGACTCAATTTTCGAAATATTCCCAGACCCTGCAAGGTGCGCTCTCGGGCAGTCGTCAGGTCTTTCAACGCCCGAGCGGTACTTCCCTGGTTAAGGAGCGCCCAAGCGATACCTACTTGATCGCCGACAGCTCGGAACGTCTTCAGGCTCTCCTCCAGGTACTCTTGCGCGGCAGAGTAGTCCTCCTGTTCCAAGGCCCAGCTACCGAGGGTAAGCAGCGCCGACGCAAGGATTCTCTGGTCACCTACCTCGCGCAAAACCGGGAAGCTTTCCATCATGAGCTTCTGGGCAGTCAGAAAGTCGCCCAGGTTATAGGCGATATGCCCTAGTCGGAACTGGGTATTGGCAATCCCTCGTTTATTACCGAGGCCACGGTAGACTGTTAGGCACTCCTCAAGGAGAACCCGTGCAGTAAGATAATCACGGTTATGTTGGGCGAGGGTGGCAAGTCGCGCCTGTGTTTTGGCGCTATTTTCCACATCACCCTGCTCCCTAGAAATCGCGAGGCTTTCCTCTAGGTGCGCTCGGACGACAGTGTTGTCGGCCTCATACAAAGCCATCGTCCCTGAGGCATGGAGAACTTCGGCCCTGATTCCTGCATCTTGGTCACTCATGTCCCTGACGAACAGACCGCTGAGCCATTTTCTCCCCTCCGTGACATAACCGCGTACCACCCACAAGTGCCAGTATCCTGCGGCAATCCTGAGTCCGGCTCCCACATCTCCGGCCTCCGAGCAAGACCAGAGGAGTACGCCGCGGACGTTATCCAGCTCAGCCTCCAGACGATCCAGCCACAAGGGCTGTTCTTGCCCCGTCATGTGGGGTTTTGCTTCCTCTGCCAATGCGACAAAGAACTGGGCGTGTCGCTCCCGCAGGATTGCCAGCTCCTGGGGGAAAAGTTGGTTTTCTGCGTACTCGCGTAGCGTCTCCAAGATGCGAAAACGAATACCACTCTCACTCTCAACCGTTGTGAGGAGCGAGCACTCGCGAAGCTGCGCCAGCATGTCCAGTGCGAGGGGCTCGTCGCAGACTTCCTCCGCCGCCTCCAGAGACCAGCCACCACGAAACACACACAGCTGGCAGAAGAAACGCTGAACATCTGGTGTCAGCAGGCGATAGCTCCAGTCAATCGCCGCACGGAGCGTCCGATGACGCTCCTTAAGACCACGCTTGCGGCTCACTAAAAACTCGAAGCGATTCCCGAGCTGCGCCAGCATCTGGGACGGTGAGAGAACCAGCGCACGCGCCGCCGCAAGCTCGATGGCGAGCGGGATTCCCTCAAGACGGTCGCACAGCTCCGCAACCGCAGGTGCGTTGCTGTTGGTGATCCGAAAGTCCGGCTTGGCTGCTTGAGCACGGTCCACGAAGAGCCGCACACTCTCAAACAGGCCAAGACGCTCCGGCGTATCGCTTCCGTTGGGCGTGGCAAGAGGAGACACGGTAAACTCCACCTCGCCCGGTAATCCCAATAGCTGGCGCGAGGTCACCAGGCACTGAAGTGTGCCAACCCGGCTCAGCAGCGTCTGCACCAGCTCCACACCGCCCTCCACGAGCTGCTCGAAGTTGTCCAGGATCAGAAGCGTGGGCCGTTTGTTCAATACCGAGACAGCTTGCTCCAGCGGCTCCGTGCTCCCCGAGAGCGATATGCTCATCGCTTGCAGAATCGCCGTGGGAATCAGGCTTGGATCGCTCAGATCCGCCAGTGGCACAAACCAGACCGCACCGGCAAACGACCCGGCGAAGCGTCCCGCCGCCTCCAAACTAAGCCGTGTCTTGCCCGTGCCGCCTGGCCCAGTCAGGGTCAGGAGGCGGGTCTGGGGCGAGGCGAGAAGCTCCACAAGCTGGGTGATCTCCGTCTCCCGTCCGAAGAAGCGCGTAAACTGCAACGGAAGGTGTGTGCTGTGGGCTGGGGAGGCATTGAGCGGGGGGAACTCCGCAAGGGAGCGATCCGGGTAGCTGGCCTGGAAGAGGCGCTCGGGCTCCTGGATATCGCGTAGTCGCCAGATACCTAGATCCTTGAGGGTTACCTGCGGCTCTAAGTCCCGTACCAGCAGGTTACTGGTCGCCTCGGAGCAGAGGATCTGCCCCCCGTGTGCCGCCGAGAGCATTCGCGCCGCGCGGTGGAGCATAATGCCGTGGTACTCGCCGCCTACCAGCTCGACATCCCCGGTGTGGAGCGCCATGCGTACGCGCAAAGAGCCGAGCTCGTCGGGCCAGCTTTGCGTATCCAGAGCACGCTGGCAAGCAATTGCACAGTCAAGAGCATCGCCGACACTGGCAAACGCGACCAGGAAAGAGTCTCCCGCCTCCTTGACTTCATGTCCCCCACGACGCCTAAACTCACGACGCAGGAGTGTATGATGGGTGGACAAAGCCGTACGAAAGGTATCACCCACACGCTCCCAGAGACGAGTACTTCCCTCAATATCCGTGAAAAGAAAAGTGACGGTTCCGGTGGGAAGTGCGCTGGGGAGAGTCTTGGGAACGGCAGGCGTGACGGGAGTGGGGACCCTGGCGAAGGCTTCTGTACTTCGTAGGGAATCGAGCTGTGTGTGTGCCTGCTGGTAGCGCTGTCGGATGCGCTCCTGAGCGGGCTCGATCCAGTCTTCGTAGTAGCCCGGGAGGAGCTCTCCGGTGCATTTCTCTAGGGCAAGTGCCAGGAGCGGCGCGTGTTCAGGGGTGTTTCGTGCTTGCGCAGCGGCACGAAGTGCCTGTTCGAACTGGGCAACATCGGTGGTGAAGGCCTCGGGGTTAAGCTCGACGGTGAAGCGATCCGCGATCAGGACAGTACCTGCGGGCACTCCCGGTGGCTCCAGTAGGCTTCTGAGTGAGGAGAGTGCATGGCTTAGGTTGTGGCGTCCCGACTCTGGGGTTGTCTCGGGCCAGAAGAGTTCGATAAGAACCTCGCGAGCGTGGCTTTGCTGCCTGTGGTAGGCAAGGTAGGCCAGGAGTCCACCTGTCTTCTGGGTGCGGAATCGGGTGATGAGTCGCTCTTGTTGCTGGAGTCGTAGTCC
>NZ_JAYVPL010000070.1:0-66768 GCF_043757465.1 Armatimonas sp. | reverse complement strand
TTTCCCAAGAAGCCTGATGCTTGGCATTGTTGTTTTTGGTGATTGTGTCCTAGACATAATTTCAGAAGCTCTCTGCTTTAGCGGAGGGAGTCGTCACTAAAAAACCTCACCTGATATCGGGCGAGGTTCCTGATAAAGACCCATGGGCCTACGGGCAACCTGTGTCCTCAGAGTCACCGATATTAGTGCCAGGAATGCCGTGGAAGTCGTTGTAGGGATTCGTAGGAGTAGACGCAGGACTAAGAGTGTCGAGGGCAGCGCCCTTCACGGGAGCTGTGATTCCTGCACGCCAGCCATAGTAGGGAACACTGGGGCGATTGACCCCACTGGCAGGAGCATTGCCGCCGGGAAGAGTTGCCCCGTACCGGAACCACTTGCTATGCCCATCGGCAAAGCACATAGTGGTACCATCGTTGTGGCGGGCATCTCCCAGAAAGTTGTACCAGTCTAGGACGACAGTGTTGCGCATCCAGCCATCGAAGAAGAGAATCGTGTCCACCGGGGTGGGAACACCCGCAAGCGCGGTTGCCGGCGTCTGCTTATTGAACGCGGTACCGCAGAGATACTCCCCAAAGATTCCCAGGTTGGGGACAAAGCCCACAAACTGGAAGTTCGGGCTCTGGAGCCCAATGGCCGCCACACGGGAACGCCAGTTGACACCGGGAGTGGCGCTGGGGCACTGGAATATCTGGATATTCTTGAGGTAAGGGCCGATGGCATCGTAGGCAGAAAAAGCCGTGTTCGGTGCAATCACATACACAGAACGTGGGAATGTCTCATCATAGTCCTGAATGTACATCAGGGTTCCCAGACCAAGCTGCTTCTGGTTGGAGAGGCAGGAGGTCTGTCGGGCTTTTTCCCGGGCTTGGGCAAAGACAGGGAAGAGAATAGCGGCGAGAATGGCGATAATGGCGATGACCACGAGAAGTTCAATCAGTGTAAATGCATGCTTCATAGTACAGAGAATATCCTTATACCCAATAATTTAGGTACTGTGGAGTGTACCTAGTCTAAGGTAGTTTGTAAAGAGCAGGTTAACATTCACGGGGTCAGATGAGGGGATTTTAAGCCTTGTTTTGTAACACCGCCTCCAAAATGCGTGTCACCTTCATTCCCTCTTCGCCTGTAACATGTCCTGGTTCACAACGCACCATCGCTTCAACAAACGGCAGGTGGGTGGGGCTGGGCGTCTCAAAGCGCTGCTCCTCGCCGTTTATTATGAACACTGTGCCATCAAACGGATCGCAGGTGAGCGTGCCATCGGAGCCGAAGATCTCCAGAATATCCCGGTTGGGCTTGGTGTGAAAGTGAAACGTGGCGGAGGCCAGAGCACCGCTGGCAAAACGCAGTGCAAAGACCGTGTCGTTCTCGGCAGGATGGTGTGCTAAACGGTTGGCCGCGAAGCCGTGGATCTCTGTGACATTGCCTAGAAGATACACAAGCATATCTAATCGGTGCGAGCCGACATCCACCACATGGCCGCCGCCGGAGATCATCGGATCCACGCGCCAGCCGCTTGCTGGAGCGAGCGTGCAGAGCTGAAGTCGTGCCCCGAGAACCGTCCCGATCTCCCCTGCATCCAGCGCGGCTTTCATCGCCCGAAACTTGGGCCAGTAGCGCCGGTAGTAGGCCACGTGGAGCGAAACATTAAACTTCTGACATGCTGCGATCATCTGCTCGCACTCATTGGCGCTCAATGCCATCGGCTTCTCGACTAGCACCTGCTTGCCCGCCGCCGCCGCTTGAAGTGTCTGAGAGCAGTGCAGATGCGGCGGAGTGGCGATATAGACTGCATCCACCTCGGGGTCTAAGAGAAGCGCCTCCACTGTGTCATACGCACGCTTCGCCCCGTGCCGTCGCGCAAAGTCCTCGGCTTTTTCTCTATCACGTCGCATCACCGCGATTAGCTCGGAGCCTTCCGCTAGGTAGAGCGCGGGGCCACCTTTCTTCTCCGCCACATCGCCACAACCGATAATTCCCCATCGAAGCACAGACATAACCTAAAGTTAATCCCCCATTAATTTGCGCTTAACAGAGCGTCTCTGTCTCGCGCCTATCATAGGTTCGCTATGAAACGTGTTTTTACCTTAATCGAACTTCTCGTGGTGATTGCTATTATTGCAATTCTTGCCGCCATCCTCTTTCCTGTCTTTGCGCAGGCCCGGGAAAAAGCCCGACAGACTTCCTGCCTCTCCAATATGAAGCAGCTCGGTCTGGGGCTGATGATGTATTCCCAGGACTACGACGAGACCCTGATGCAAACGACTTGGGAGATTCCCACTTGGAAAGTGCACTGGTCGTATGTTCTCCAGCCCTATATCAAGAACGAGAAAGTTTTTGTCTGCCCGTCTGATCCTAATCCTGTCAAGCCCAAAGCTCCCTGTGCAGCAGGGCAGGTTGTTGGGGTGAGCTGTGATGGTCAGGTGCCTGCGTTTTCCTACATCAATAACTACAACGTGATCCCCGCCCACGACTGGCTCGCCCCTAGCGCCGCTGCCGTGGACAAACCCGCCAGCCTGATCGCACTTGCCGAGCGGCGTGGGCTCCTCAATACGGGAGCGGTAATTGGGCAGTGGAAGGGTGCAAGCGGCCTGATCGCGACCAGCACGAGCCGGGGTTCCTCATCGGGTGGCGGACAGATCTGCCCCGGCGATAGCTGGCGGCTCGCTACCCCCGCCGATGCACTCGCGGGACTAAACACTGCCAGTGACAAGACACCCGAGCTGATCCGTGTGAAGTGGGATCGCCACAACCAAGGAGCAAACTACACGTTCTTTGATGGCCACGCCAAGTGGATGCGTTTTGAGCAGACTCTCAGCCCGACCGACTTTGTCTGGGGAGACAAGTTTCTACCCACGCCATTTGTTCCAAACCCACTCAACGCTCCCCCCTGCCTCTAAGCTGTCTCTGCGTTTTTTCAGCCACCGTGAGAGTCTCACGGTGGCTCCTTTCTTGTCTGGTATTCTAAAAATATGACACGACGTGAGCTTTTACGCGCTGCTGGTGGCCTGAGCTTTCTGGCGTTGATCCCCGCTGAGCGGGGCTTTGCTCTGCCGGGTAGTGACCCTGCTCAGCCTCTCTTCACTGCGCTTCCCTATCTTCAGCCGGGGCCGCACAACGACACCTCGCTGATTATCGCCTGGCAGACCGATCACAAGTCGGCAAGTTTCACTGTGAAGGTGGAGGGACTCACCGAGGCGCTGACTCCTCGACGTACTGAGCGGCTCTCCGGTGAAGGTGAGGATTTTGAGACGCGCTTCAACTACGCCGTGTCGGTTCCCACGCTCGCCGCGGGCAAGCGCTTCCGCTACCAGGTCTTCATGGACGAGAAGCGCATCGCCGAAGGCTGGTTCACCACTCAGAAGCCACGCTGCGTCAAGACACGCTTTGTCGCGTTTGGAGACAACTCCTTTGGCGATATTTCCGACCGTATGATCGCTTACCAAGCTTTCAAAGCCCTCCCAGACTTTGTACTCAATACGGGCGATAACGTCTATGAAGACGGCACCGACGATGAATATGCGCGGCACTTTTTTCCGGTCTACAACTCCGAGATCGCCGGGCCAAGAATAGGCGCACCTCTGCTGCGCTCCGTGCCGTTCTACACGGTTATCGCCAACCACGATGTGCACGGCAAAGACGACAAAAAACACCCGGTCGCAGATTTCACCGCCCACCCGGACTCGCTTGCCTACTTCACCAACATGTACTTGCCCGAGAATGGCCTGACGGGCACTTTTGCACCGACCTTGATGGGGCCACCTGAGCCCATTGCGCACTTCAAAACCTGTGCGGGGAGCCGCTTCCCAATGATGAGCACCTATAGCTTTGACTACGGCGATGGGCACTTCTTGTGTCTGGACTCCAACCTCTATGTCGATCCCAACGATGCGGCGCTTCAGAGCTATATCGAGCGTGATCTGCTGGCTAGCAGTGCGCCTTGGAAGTTTGTGGTCTTTCACCACCCGTGCTTCAATGTTGGAGCGGATCACTACGCCGAGCAGCATATGCGCGTTCTTGCCCCGATTTTCGAGCGCTGCGGCGTGGCGATTGTCTGGCACGGGCATGAGCACAACTACCAGCGCACCGTGCCTCTGCGCTTTGCTCCCCGCGAGACGAAAGGCGCGTCGAATGTGGGAAGTAAGGCGCGGCTGGTGCCCGGTACGTTCATGCTGGACACACACTTCGATGGCAAGACAAAGACAAAACCAAGTGGCGTAATCTACATCACCACGGGGGCGGGTGGCAAGCATCTCTACGACTCTGAGTGGGGGCAGAAGGCGCAGACGCACCCCGAAGACGGGAATCTGGACTACATCGCCCGCTTCATCGCTGACCGGCACTCGCTCACGGTGATCGAGATGGACACGGCGGCGCTAGAAATAAAGCAGGTGGATCAGTGGGGCGCTGTCGTAGACTGGTGCCGGATGACATCATCGTGATACCATAGCGGTCTATGGTGCCTGAGATTTTAGGAGCGGCGGCGGCGGAAATAACTCTCGCCTGGGAGCCTGTTCGTGCGAGGACAGCAATTATGGTGGCACGTCCCCGGACGCTGCTTCTGGCTTCGGTGAACCCGCCACGGACGCTGGGGCTCTGGGAAAAAGAGCTGCTGGTTGCTGCCGGAGCGACGGGGCTGGTCAATGCAGAAGCGCACGATCTCACCGCCGAGGAAATTATCGCCTTTGCCCCGGAAGTGATCGTGATCGCGGGCGAAGAACTCGAGGGCCTCACGGAACTTTCCGGCTGGTTTGAGCTACCTGCCGTCACCGACCACGAGATCTATCTGGTCGCTCCTGCCTATCTCAGCGAAGGGGGCGAGGGGCTGGGCGAGGCGGCACGTGTGCTTGCGACAATCCTGCATCCGGCTCGCTTTACGGAGATGCTCCCGACCTTCTCGGTGCAGCTTGCCCCGCTGGAGCTTTTCGAGCGTGCGACTGAAGAAGACGATGAAGCGACTGAAGAAGGCGATGAGACAGACACGAATGGATGATCTAGGACGCAAGCTCACGCTGACGGGCACTGCCCGGCGCATTGTCTCTCTCTCGCCCGCCACCACGGAGAATCTCTTTGCGATTGGAGCGGGGAAATCTCTGGTCGGAGTTACCAGCGCCTGTGACTTTCCCGCGGAAGCGAAAAATCTCCCCCGCGTCGGGGATTTTACGCGCCCTTCCTACGAGAAAATTCTCTCACTCAAGCCCGATTTGATTGTCTTCGACTCCGCCACGGTGAACAAAGCCGATGTGGAGAGCTTCGCCGTGCGCGTGCGAGTGCCGGTCTTTGTCCAGCGCTCCCTCAAAGTCGCCGATGTGCCGCGCCACCTGGAGGAGCTGGGGATGCTGGTGACCATCAAAGATAACCGTAGCGCTGCCTTTGTCGCCGACCGGATACGCCGCGCACTGCTCGTCCGCAAACCCACCACTGCGATTCCCGTCTTTGTCGAGATCAGCGCCGCGCCGCTCTACGCCGTGGGGCCGGGCTCGTTTGTGGACGATCTGGTGCGCCTTGCGGGGGGCCAGAACGTGGTCACCGAGGGCGGGCCGTTTCCACAGCTCACCAAAGAGAAGCTGCTCACCCTCAAACCCCAGGTCTACGTGATCGCCACCACGCCCGGGGTCGCCGCGCCCGCCCCGAATCTGCCCAACGTCCGGGTTGTCCGCATCCCCGCCGACCTACTCTTTCGCCCCACACCTCGCTTGTTAACGGGTTTGCGGATGCTGATGGCTGGGGTAAACCCCCTTCGGGTAGAATAGCAAGTAGGTAACACTCTATGCGAAATCTTGGTTTAGATCTGATGCGGATTGTGGCTGTATTTCTTGTTCTTGGACGGCATCTCTATCTATCTGAAAGTAGCTCTCATTTTTTGGGTATCTGGCAGCGGGGGGGATGGGTTGGGGTTGATATTTTCTTTGTTCTGAGTGGGTTCTTGGTTTCAGGTCTCCTTTTTAAAGAGCACCAGCGCACGGGCAGCCTTAATATTAAACGATTCTTGATTAGGCGAGCTCTAAAGATATATCCCTCATTCTGGGTTATGATTTTATGTACGCTCTGCGTTTCTGTATTTCTCCATCAACCATTAAGCAAGAGTGTTGTATTAAGTGAACTGCTTTTTATTCAGAATTATGTATTTGGTCTATGGTGGCATACCTGGTCGTTAGCAGTTGAAGAACATTTTTACTTATTGCTATCCGTTCTGATGTATGTCTTGACTTTGAAATTTAAGAAATCCCCATTCTCTAGAATCCCACTATTTTTTATTGTTATTGCTGTTACTTGTTTTTTATTAAGAGTAGTGACATCAATTGTGATTCCTACTTATTCTCCTAGAGAGTATCTTTTTGGTAGTCATTTGCGATTCGATTCTTTGTTTTATGGCGTTTTTTTGTCTTATATGTACAATTATAAAGATTTATTAGGGAGATTTAGTAAAATTCCGAGTCTTGTCCTCTTGCTCTCTGGGGTATTGTTGCTGATCCCTGCATTTAAATTCCCCCTTGAACTTTATAAATGGGTATCCGTATATGGTGTGATTTTATTTTATATCGGGTCGGGATTGTTACTGATAGCTGCTATTCGTCTGAAAGAAAGTAATAACCCGTTGTTGAAATTTTTAGGAGCACTTGGTGGGGCAAGCTATTCGATTTATTTATGGCATATGCCTGTAAATGAATGGGGGGAAATTATTCTAAGGAGAATGGGTGTTGCTGAGAATTTTGGTGTTTATCTTTGTATGTATTTAATTGGCTCCTGTCTCGTTGGTTACGTTTTTAATAAGCTCATAGAGTGGCCAGTGCTGCATTTGAGAGATAAGTTATTTCCTTCACTAAGTAAATAAATCGTAGAGTGAGCAGGGAGGGGCTGGGTAAAATCCCATAGTTAAACGACCAAGGGGACTGTCTGCTGAAAATTCATAGTCCCAACTCCATTTCGGATTGTTCTGCGTAGCCTCGTCACGGGGCTGCGGCTGCTGTCAGACGCTTTTCGTAGATGATCCAAGCGGGTTGTTTCTCAAAGCCGAGCGCTTCGTTGATGGAGAGCATCGCGCGGTTTTGCTGGGCGTTGTCGGTGCGGATCTCGGGGACGCTCTGGGCCTTGGCATACTCAATGGCCATGCACTTGAGCGCCAGTGCGATGCCTTTGCGCCGGTGCGCACGACGAACTCCGGTCAGGCCGGTGCCGAGGTAGTCGCCCACTTTCGGGGGGAAAAGCATGGAGATGCCCACGTACTCGCCATCCGGGGCGACCGCGATAAACTGGCAGGCCGGGGTGAAGCGCACACTCTTGCGAATGCGCTCGCGCCAGTCCTCGTAGGCCATTGGCGTGTGCTCTTCGCCCTCCGGGAGCGGCACATCGGCATCGCACTCCACTTCCATATCGTGCAGCTTAAGGTAGGCATCTTCCCCTTCTTCCGCGAGAAGCGTGGTGAGATCCGTCAGGCGAATGTCGTGCTCCAGCGGATTTTTGCGAGCCTCCGCAAACGGCGCAAGGTCAACGTCGGCGACTCTCAGGCGCGACTCCCAGGCACGCATGCACTCCACAAAACCGCGCTTGGTTAAGAAGTTCACCGACTCGGGCTTGTCTTCGCGGGCATCGGCACCGAACTGGATCGGCTCCGCATCGGCGACTTTCTCCTCCAGTGCTGCCAGGAGCGCCTGCCCAATGCCGCGCTGACGGAACTCCGGGAGCACCTCCAGCCCCAGATTGAACTTCTGGGGATGGTAGGCCCACGACGACTGTCCGATCTTGCCCTGCGCGACGACCTGGCCGTCTTTCTCGGCGAGGAGACGGTGGTGGCGGATTTTTGCCTCGCGCTGGGCATCGCTGGACTGGAGCTCCTCGACGGTAACCGGGTAGTCTGGCCAGACGGCGTTGTGCAGTGCGACGAGCTTTTCATAGTCTTGCGTGGGGTCAAAGTCTCGAATGGTCACGGATTTTCTTCTTTCACTTTCTTTTCGTAGGAGATCCAGGCGGGGATTTTCTCGAAACCCATCGCCTCGTTGATCGAGAGCATGGCGCAGTTCTGCTGGGCGTTCCAGGTGCGGATCTCGCGCTTGCCAGCGTCTTTGGCCCACTGCACGGCGGCGAGCTTGAGCGCGGTAGCGATGCCTTTGCGTCGCCACTCGCGGCGCACGCCCGTTGCACCGACATAGAGAACTTCCGGATCACCCTCGTTTTTCCAGAGTGCGCTCTCCCCGACCCAGTGGTCGCCATCAAGGGCCACAAACCAGGCATCGGGTAGAAAGCTGGGATTGCCCAGCGTGGTCTTCTCGAAGTGCTCAAAGCCAGGATCGGTGAGGGTGTCGGTGGAGGGCATGTCCAGGGTGATGGTCCAGTCCAGCTCCTTGAGGCGCTGCTTCCAGTCAGGGACACTCTTGGCGAGTGCGGCGACACTATGGACCGTGATGCCCGCCGCAGTCGCTTTTTGTGCGGCATCCGTAAACGGTGTTGGGTCGAAACTCTGGGCGGCGAGGCGGCTCTCCCAATCACGCATCGCCTCTGTGTAGCCACGGTCGGTGAGGAAACGCACCGCGCGTGGCTTATCCTCGCGGGCATTGGCGCGCAAGAGGATCGGCTCATGCGGGGCGAGCGCCGCTACGACATGCTCATAGAGGGCTTTCCCAATTCCTTGTGCCTGGTACTCTGGGAGCACCGAAACCCCGATGCCAAATTTCTGCGGGTGGTACATGTCCATGCTCTGGCCGTAGTTGCCAATCGCCACAGGAATACCGTCTACTTCCGCAACAAAGCGTGCCCACTTGATCTTCGGATCGCGGTTGTTATCCGAGAAGCGGAGCTCCTCAATAGTCTCGATATAGTCCGGGTAGCAGGCATGGGAAATCGTGATGCGCACGGCATAGTCCGCGTCGCTCTGTGTATCGGGTCGAATTGTCATTGTAGTATCCTATCGCTGGAGGCGAGGCTGTTGCTAAAAATGCCCTCATGTAAACGCGGAGCCACGGATAAGAAATCAAGCTGCGCGGCGTAGTGTACATCCGCTTCTTTCCCTTTCTCCACTAGCTCGATGCCGCTCCCACAGGTCAGCAAGCGTGTAGGAAGCTGTGATCTGGCGGAGAGAAACGCGGCCCTCGCTGATTTTGCCTCGGGCGAAGAGGAGAGATTGCCTAGCGCAGCGACAATTGCGCCCGCACTGAGTAGATCCTCAAGAGCAAAGCGTAGCGAGCCGTCGGGCCATTTTTCGCCGCAGGCGATGACGGTGAGAGGGGGCTTGAGTGCGCGTGCCGCTGCTGCAACAGCGCTTGCATTGACAAGTGCTCCCGCAAAAATAGCCCTTGCTCCCGATGTACTCGCGGCGCGGCAACACATCGCGCCATTGGGCGAGGCTAGAGAAAGAAGCGCCCTAGCCCCCGCCGGGTACCCTCTGGGTGGAGGGGACAATAAGGATGTATCCGCGCCCTCTTTCCAGTGGCGCGGCTCGACTGTGGCCCCGGCGGCGACATGCGCGGCGACACTGGTAGAGAAGCGCAGGGTGTCCACGATAATCACAACATCGCCGCGTGCGCCCGCGCGCGCCGCGCCGTCCTGGCCCCAGTCGAGGCGCACTGCGTGAGCCTCCTGCTCGAACCAGATGACACTCCCCCCGTTTCTTGCACTCCCCCCGCTTCTTGCACTCCCCCCGCTTCGTTCGTTCCTCACTGCGCGACCCCCTCTCCCTCTTTATCCACGTTCCGTGGGAGGAGAGGGGGTGAGTCTATCTCTGCTCTCATTTCTCGGACTCCCCCTCCCTTCGCCCCTCGGAACGGGGGTTTCAGGCGAAGGGAGGGGGCTGGGGGGAGGGATGTCGCCCATGCGAGACCCTCTGGCAGAAGATTTTCGGGAGCGAACTCGATATGCAAGACGCGGCGGTGGAGTGGGCTCTGGGCGGGTGACGAGGCATGGAGCAGGAGCGGGGACATCACTAGGGCACCGCCGGAGGGAAGTAGACATGCCACCTCGGGCACTTGCTCGCGCAGTACGGCGAACTGCTCGGCGCTCAAAATCCCGTGACGGTGCGAGCCGGGGAGCACCCGCAGTGGGCCGTTGTTTTCATCGCAGTCGTCGAGGTGCAGGCGCACGGTGATCATTTTCTCTAAGATTGCGGCGGGGGGCAGAACATGCACCACGCCCGCCTTAACTGTCCAGGGGGCCCAGCCGGGCAGCTCGTGGCGCTCGGCGACGGCGATTGCACGGTCCTGGTGCCAGCCCACGTGCCAGTTTGCACCGGGCACTTTATCAAAAAAGAGCGCACGGGTGGCGATTGTCGCGCAGCCCGTGAGTGCGAGAACCCGTGGATCGGTTGCCACGGCTTGCACTTCGGGCAGGCTGAGAATATTGCGCCGGGCATAGACACTCTCGCCGCGCTGCGACCGACCAGTCGCATTGCCATCACCCGCGCTGCCTAGTGCCGCCCTGAGCCGCTCCACCAGGGGCAGATCTAGCACCCCCGGAATAAGTTTATAGCCATCGTCCTCAAACATCCGTGTGAGTATACCCTCACCACAGACGAAAGGCGGTATAATGCCGCCGTGCTGGAGAATTTGCGAGGAACCGCTTTGATTGGCTGTGGCGGCATGGCGAGCCACTACCGCGCGGTCTATGCCCACTATCCGCACGCGCCATTTCGGCTGGTGGTGGATGCCAATGCCGAAGTCGCACAGAGTGTTGCCCAGGAGCTTGGGGTCGCCCGCTGGTCCACGGACTGGCGCGAGGCACTCGCCGAAGATCTTGAAATTGATGTGGTGGACATCTCCACGCCCAATCACCTGCACGAGGAGCAAGCTGTCGCGTTGCTCAATGCGGGCAAGCATGTGATTATTCAGAAGCCCCTCGCCCCGAGTGTCGCGGCGTGTCACCGGATTGTCGAGGCCGCGCAGCAAAGTGGCACGCAGGCGGGTGTCTATCTTTCTGACTTAGAGGACCCGGCGGTCTGGGACCTGCGCACTATGGTACACAGGGGCTACTTTGGCCGCGTCACCGGGATTCGGGCACGCTACGCTCACCGGGGCGGCCTGACTGCGCCGCCCAGTGCTTGGCGTGGCTCCGCCGAAAAAACCGGCGGTGGCTCGTTTATCCAGCTTGCCATTCATCATACGAATTTGGCGTCGTGGCTTCTGGGTGAGGAGATTCTCTCCGTGGTGGGCTACGCCAAAAACTTGATGTGCGCCAATATCGGCGGCGACGACACGGCGGCGTGTGTGGCGGAGTTTGCGGGCGGGGCGGTTGGCGTTTTTGAGTCAGCATGGAACGCGGAAGGAACCTGCTTTCAGCTCTACGGCTCGGAGGGAGACGTCACTATTTATGGCACCGAGGGCGCACGCATCGAGGGGAAGGCTGGAAAGCCCTTTGCGGGCCACGCGCTTTACACCGATACCGAGGGGCGTTTCTCGCGCAAGGCCATCGGGGCGGGGGCCGTGCGTGGCAAGGGTGGGCAGTTTGATCAGCATGTCGCGTTTCTGGAAGCCGTGCGGCGGGGGGCTACGCCTGAAGTCCCCGTGCGTGTGGGCTGCACCGATGTGGCGGTCTGTAAGGCCGTGATTCGCTCCGCAGAGACAGGCCGTCGGATTGAGATTCGAGAGATTCTGGAGGAAGCTTTATGATGTTACTGGCACTGCTCGCACTGGGACAGTTTACGCCGATTCCCGGCAAGAAGCCGCTGGTGACCGCGCCTAGGCTGGCGACTCCAACTCCCTCTCCTCAGGACACAACCGCCATGCCGCCGGAGCCCGCTGCCTGGCGACCGATACTTCTCTGGCGCACCACGGTTAAGCGCGGGGAGGGCACGGCGGCTATTGGCAAGGAGGGAGTGTTCGTGGCCGGAGGGACGGCGGTGCATCGCTTCAATAGTGAGGGCCGCACGGACTGGGCCACGGAGATTGGGACATCCCTGGCCGAGGTGACTTTGGATGCCAAGCGGGTCTACGTGGGCTCGGAGCGGGGGACGGTCTACGCACTGGATCGGCAGAGCGGGGCGGTGGCCTGGAAAGCGACCTTGGGCAACGCGGTACGAATGGCTCCGGTTGTGGTCGGGGATCGCCTGATCATGGAGTGTCTGGACAACTATGTCTATGCACTGGAGCTGGCAACGGGAACCGTCAAGTGGAAGTTTGTCCGCCCCGATGGCTCTCTGGGTTATGCCGGGCCAAGCCTAGGACCCCCAGGCAGTGTCCTTGTCTGCGGCGAGAGCACGGTCTACCGGCTCAACGCCGCAACGGGTCAGGAGATCTGGCGCTCCAATGTGGGCGGCAAGGCGCTGGGAACTCCGGCGCTGAGTGGCGGGCGGGTCTACGTCGCAGGAGACGGCGCGGGCGTGGTCGCTCTGGATGCCGAGACCGGAGAGCGCCGCTGGCGCTTTCGAGTGGGCGATGAAAAAACAGGGCCGGACTGGTTCGGATCCCCTCTGGTGGTTGGTAAGACGCTCTATGTCTCTAGCTACCGCCGCAATGTCTATGCGCTGGACGCTACCACGGGCAAGCTAAAGTGGTCTACCAAAGTGCTTGGCTCCGCCCTGGCGCGGCCCGCGCTCGACGAAAAACGGGAGCTGCTCTACCTGAGCAGCATCACCTACCGTGATAATCCCACCCTGACTGCCCTGAGCACACGCACAGGCACACAGGTCTGGGACTACAAGCTCGGCTCTCTCCTGGCCGCTCCTGCTCTTTTGGGCGGACGGCTCTATCTTGCATCAACGAATGGATACTTTTATGCATTTTCAATCCAATAGTGCGTCTATCAACGCACCCAAGATCGGTGGTTTCTGGCTGGGTTGCCAGGCCTGGACATTCAATAAGCGCACCGTCCCGGAGGCGATTGCGCTCACCGCAAAGGCCGGGGGCAAGACGATCGAGTTCTTCCCTGGGCAGAAACTGGAAGCGGGAGGCGAGGGGCTTGGCCCCGACAACTCCGATGCGACCATTGCCAAGGTCAAGGACTGGTGTAAGCAGGCCGGGATTACGCCCGTTGCCTTTGGGGTCACCGGCTTTGGTGCCAACGAGGCGGATGCCCGCAAGCTCGCGACTTTCGCCAAGAAGCTAGGCATCCGTACAATTGTCACCGAGTCCGGGGCTGCGGAACTCAAGGTGATGGAGCCATTTCTCAAGGAGATGGATCTCTATCTGGCGATCCACAACCACCCGCGCCAGCCCAAGAACCCCAACTACAAGGTCTGGGATCCGAAGTATGTTTTAGAGCTCGTTTCTCCGTTTGACAAGCGTATTGGATCCTGCGCCGACACGGGGCACTGGGTGCGTAGCGGCATCAAGCCCGTGGATGCCATTAAGATCCTCAAGGGGCGCATTCATGCCTCGCACTTAAAAGACCTCAACCAGTTTGGCGAGCCCCACGGTCACGATGTCCCCTTTGGTACGGGAGTCAGCGATATTCCCGCGATTCTTGCTGAGTTCCGCAGTCAGGGCTACCAAGGCCATCTCTCGATTGAGTACGAGATCAATGGCGACGGTCCGCTGGAAGATGTTGCCGCCTGTATCGGCTTCGTCCGCGGGCTAGGCATCGGAAAGAAGTAAGTCGTCTCTGTGGCGCCCCAGAAATCTCTGGGGCGCTTTTTTCTTGACCCGTTCCAAAAATGAAAATATCACAAAAAGAACTTGATCCTAAGACAAGACAGCAAGTGTTTGAGGCAATCTGGAACCGCATCAATGTCACCCACTTCGACACGGCTTTTGGAGGGGTGAGCTGGGCGGCGATGAAGACAAAGTACGCGCCGCTGGTTGCTAAAGTCAAGAACAATGCCGAGTTCTACACACTGCTCACCCGGCTGATCGGGGAGCTTAAGCAGAGCCATTTCGCTATCTTGCCCCCGGAAGCCTACAGCGTGAGTGAGGCAGTGGGTAAAGCGGCAAAGGGCGAGGGCGCAAGCGGGCTGACCGTGGGCCTGATTGACAGTCAGCCGATGGTTATTGCTGTCGCCCCAAGCTCCGCGGGGCAGGCGGCGGGCATACTGCCTGGTGCGATTCTTGAAGCCGTGGACGGCAAGCCACTCTTGCAAGTTCTTGCACGGCTCACGCCTGACCAGAAAAAGACGGGCTATCTGTCGCGCGTGCTTCTCACGCGCGCCCTGGGTGGCGATGAGGGCCAGAAGCGAGCACTACGGCTGCGCGAGCCCGACGGCAGTGTCCACGAAATAGAACTCACTCTGGGCGTCGGGCCAAAGAAGCGCGATGATGTTCTCCCTGGCTTCCCGCCTTTCCCGGCGGAGCTGGAGACTCGGCGGCTGGAGAACAATATCGGCTACGTGCGTTTCTCCCTCTTCACCGCGCTGCTGATGGACGACCTGAGGAAAGCTTTCAAGGAAGTGGCCGATGCCCCCGGCATGATCATTGACCTGCGCGGAAACCCGGGGGGGCTGGGGCCTGTGACCTACGCGATTGCGGGGATGCTGAGCCAGAAGCCTGGCACGCTCGGAACCATGACGATGCGCCGGGCAACGGTTCAGTTTCCCATACTCCCTCAAGCACCGCGCTATGCCGGGCCTGTCGTGGTGCTCACCGATGAGCTCTCCGCATCGTGCTCGGAGATTTTAGCGGGGGGCTTACAGGAGCTAAAACGCGCCGTGGTGATTGGGCGCAAGACCGCAGGAATGGTGTTGCCCTCCGCCGTGGACAAGCTCCCCGGTGGTGTACGGCTCCAGTATGCCTTCGCGGACTTCAAAACCCCCCGTGGGGTGCTTCTGGAGGGCAAGGGAGTGATCCCTGATATTGCCGTCCCTCTTACGCAATCGTCACTGCGCCAGCTTGGCGACCCGGATATCGCGGCGGCACTGGCTTATTTTCGAACTCAAACGGAGAAAAAATAGATGAATCGTTACGGTTTACTGTTACTTGCGGCACTCTGTGTCGCCCCGGCTAGTGCTCAGGCACCTAAGACAGCCAAGTCAACGACAGTTGTGAAGTCGAAGAAGGCCGCCCCTCCCGCCAAGCCTGTCCCTCCTACGGGCAGTGCCCTCATGAGCAAGCATGTTCTTGCCAGTGGCGGCGCTGCGTGGCTGGATGTGCAGAATTTTACGGCCAAAGGAACAATCTCGATCCCGGCACAGAGCATTACGGGGACCATGGAAGTGTTTGCCAAAGCCCCCAATAAGTTCGCGATGAAACAGAACATCAAAGGGGTGGGGGAGTCGAGCAGTGGCTTCGATGGGTCGGTCGGCTGGTCAAAAGACCCGTTCTCTGGCCTGCGTGTCCTGAGTGGGGCAGAGCTTGCCGCGCTCAAGGCGCAGTCGTCGCTCTCGTTGCGCCCGGCGCAGTGGAAAGGGGTCTACGCCAGCGCGGTTCTATCAGGAACCGTGAAGGTCAATGGGGCATCCGCCTACAAAGTGAAGCTCACACCCAAGTCAGGCAACCCGGAGACACAGTACTTCGATGTGAAGACCGGGCTCCAAGTTCGTAGTGATCAGGTTGTCGAGAGCCCGCAGGGCAAGATCGCGGTGGAGTCGTATCTCTCCGATTACCGAACCGTGAGTGGAGTCAAGATTCCCTTCAAAACCCGGCAGTTGCTTGGGCAAATCGAGGTGACAATCCAGTTCACCGAGCTCAAGGTCAATACAACAGTAGACGATGCGAGTTTTGTAAAGCCAAAAGAATAATGATCCATGTTCAAAGTTTGTGCAAGACCTTCACCGACAAGAAGCGTGGTGAGGTGCATGCGGTTCAGGAAGTCTCGCTCGATGCCCAGTCCGGCGAGATCTTCGGGGTGCTCGGCCCTAACGGCGCGGGAAAGACCACACTCCTGCGAATGCTCGCCACCATTCTGACGCCCACCTCGGGCACGGCAACGGTCGGCGGCTATGATATTGTCCGTGAGCCAGAGAAAGTACGATCCCAGATTGGCTATCTGACGGGCTCCGCAGGGCTCTATGAGCGTCTCACGGGGCGCGATACCCTGCGCTACTTTGGGGCGCTCTATGGCATGGCGCCTGAGAAGATAGACGCGCGCATCCGGGAGCTGAGCGCTGAGCTGGACATGGCGGATTTTCTGGATGGCCGCTGCGACAAGCTCTCCACGGGCCAGAAACAGCGCGTCTCCATCGCCCGCTCGGTGCTGCACGACCCGCCGGTGGTCTTCTTCGACGAGCCGACCAGTGGGCTGGATCTCATGGCGGCGCGAACGGTGGTGCGCTACATCCGGCGCTGTAAAGAGCAAGGCAAGTGTGTGGTTTTTTCAACGCATATTATGAGTGAGGTCGAGGCGCTCTGTGACCGAATTGCCATTATCTACGACGGCAAAGTGGCGGCGATCGGCACGCTCGCCGAGCTACGGGAGCGGGCGGGTGCGGAGTTTTTCGAGACCGTCTTTCTGCGGCTGATCGGGTTCGAGGATTCCCCCTGCCCGGCGGGGGATAGGGGGCACTAATGTGGCGTGTTGTTTTTAAGAAAGAGTTCAAGGAGATCTTCTCCGACTCCCGGACGCGTTTTAATGTGATTGCCAGCCCGCTGCTCATCACCCCGCTCATCCTGGCGCTGGTGGGCACGATGGCGCAGAAGCAGGCAAAAGAGGGCCGCAGTGAGACCATCAAAGTGGGCGTGGTCGGGATGCAACGAGCGCCGCAGCTTATGGAGGAGCTCAAGGGCGCGAGTAAGATCACCCTGGAGCCCGTGGCAAGTGTCGAGGCGGCGGAAGCAAAGGTGCGTGATCGAAGCCACAAAGTCGCACTGATCCTCCCTGACGACGCCGACGAGCGGCTTGTCAACGGAGACTCGCTCTCTATTCCCGTGGTTCAAGATGCGGGCAACGAGGCTTCTGGGCAGGCGGCAAAACGTGTTAAAGAGCTCCTCACCGAGCGCGGCGATCTTCTGGCAGCACGGCGCCTCCAGGACGCGGGGCTTTCTAAGCAGCTGGTCAAGCCATTTCTTGTGGGCGATAAGAAGCTCAAAGGCAGCGGCGGCAGCGGGATGCAGCTCCTCGCGACATTTCTTCCCTACATTCTGGCGCTCTCCGCGATCATGGGGGGCCTGATGGCCGCGACCGACTCCGTGGCGGGAGAGAAAGAGCGGGGGACACTGGAGACACTTCTCGTGGCGCCCCTCTCGCGCCGGGACATTGCGCTAGGCAAGTTCTGCACCGTCACGGCCACGGCGCTCGTGAGTAGCTTGCTCTCGGTGGTGGGGCTCTTCTGGCCGTTCTATATCAAGCTTCCGTTTTTCCACTGGATGACTCAGGATGGCCTGAGCCTAGGACCGGCGGCTTTTGCGGCGATTCTCCTAGTGCAACTCCCCCTAGCGGTTCTGGGCTCTGGGGTCTTGCTGGCGATCTCCACAATGGCGCGCAACCAAAAAGAGATGCAGACCATGGTGGGCCCGATTATTCTGGTGGGAAGCGTGGGGGCGATGCTCTCCATGCTGGTGCGTGCCGATGCAGCGCTCTACTGGTCGCTCGTGCCGATCACGAACTCGGGACTGGTACTCAAGCAGGCGCTTCAAGGAATGCTCAACCCGACTTTTGTGGCGCTTGCCTGCGGGACCTCCGTGGTTTACGCCGTCATCGCGGTTGCCTTCGCCGCCAGCCTGTTCAAGCGTGAGAGCGTTCTCGCACGGTTTTAGGCCCGCCGCTCCAACCGGCGGGAGTGAACACGGAACTTTCCTGGCCCGTCGAATGTATTTAGAAGCACTATGGAAGAGCAACTAAGTGAGGAAGATGAGATGAAAGCAGAAGAGACAATGGTTGTGGCAGGTGGCTGTTTTTGGTGTGTTGAGGCCGTCTACAATGAGCTGAGGGGCGTGGTAAAGGCGGAGTCTGGCTACTGTGGCGGACGCGGGATTAATCCTACTTATGAGCAAGTTCTTACGGGTCAGACAGGTCACGCGGAGGCGGTCAAGCTCACCTATGATCCCAAAGTGATCTCGTCGCGTGATATTTTGCGGATCTTCTTTACCGTCCACGACCCCACGACCCTCAATCAGCAGGGACAAGACCACGGCACCCAGTACCGGTCTGCAATCTTCTTTAAGAGCCCGGTAGAGAAGTCTCTAGCGCAGGAAGTGATGGCGGAGGTCGTCAAGGCCAAGATCTGGCGACATAAGCTGGTCACGAGTCTGGAGCCGCTGACGGTTTTCTACAAGGCCGAGGAGTACCATCAGAACTACTTTGCCAACTTTACCAAGGCGGACTACTTCAAGAAGATGAAGATGAACGCGGGCTACTGCCAGTACATTATCGAGCCTCATGTCGCGGAGTTCCGTAAAAAATACGCGGATCGGCTTAAAAAATAAGAGCCCGTGGCTGAGCGGATTCTGATTCTGGGGGTGAGTGACCGGGGGAAGACCTACACGGCTCATCAGCTCGCGCGTGAGGCGGCTCGAACCCATAAAGTGGCGCTCATTGATGCGGATACGGGCCAGTCTGAGCTGGGGCCGCCCGGAACCGTGAGCTGGGCGTGGATGACCCCCGAAGGCCCACAGCGCGGGGGGACACGCTTTGTCGGGGCGCTGAGTCCGGCCAGTGCGGCCTTGGAGCAAGTCGTTTCGCTTCTCGAAGTCGTGCGACAAGCGGAGAGTGCAGGAGCCAACTTGCTCTTTGTAGACACCCCCGGCTACGTGCAAGGGCCGGGCGCACGGCGCTTTCTGGCCGCACTGGTGCAGGCAATCCCTCCGAGCCGGATCTTAGTTCTGGAGCGTGAGGGCGAGCTGGGGAGCCTGCCGGGGATGCTCGCCACGCTCAGTGGTGCGGATCTCACTTCTTTACCCGTTGCCGATGCCGTGCTGCGAAAGTCTCCTAGTGTTCGTGCGACCCGTCGCCTGACTCGGCTTGCACGGGCTCTGGAAGACGCCGTCGAGCGTCAGGCTTCCTTGGAGGGGCTCACCACACTGGGCACTCTTTTGGGAGCGGGCGCACCTATCGCCCCTCATCTAGCACGCTGGGCAGGCACGGCGCTGCACCTGAGTGTGGTCTACGGCGAGATTTCGGAGTCTACCCTGACGCTCTTTATCACGGGGACGTTGCGGCCCGGCTGGGAGTCGCTGGTGGGGCCTGTCTTGGATCATTTTGGCGTGGCGCGGGTGCGAGCGCTCTCGCTCACGGCGCTGGAGGGAACCTGCCTGGGCCTTCACGACGAGACCGGACGCTTCCTGGGCCTGGGCCGCTTTCTTGGCTTCGACCCCGAAACCCAGCGCCTGAAACTCTCCACGACTGCCTCCACGGAGCGCCTCACATTGCTTACTTTCGGGCGTTTTCGTGCCGCCGCCAACGGGCAATTTCTGGGGGAACTCAAGCCTGGCGAAGTGTAGGCTATTGGTTGTCTTTGTACTCCTCGTACCAGGCCATCTGGATTGCCTCCAGTTTGGCTTCGTTTGAGGCCAGCGGGTCGTCGGCGAAGTCGGGGAGCGCTGTGACGAGCTTGTGTAGATCCGTGAAGCGCACGGTCAGCGGATCTGTGGTCGGATTTGCGTCGTAGAGCTCGATACCGATATCCTCGGCATCTGTCCAGGTCAGTTTCATAGTCTGAAGTGTACCCGCCGTCGCACTGTTTAAACTGCCTGTACCGCGATGGCGAAGGGCTGATTATTATAGGTCGCTCGGGTTGTGACGAGCATAAACTGTGCACCTTTGGCATAGCCGACAAAATCCGCGCTCACCCGACGGTCATCATCGCGGCTGTAGAACGAGTGCTTCAGAGTCAGGCTGCCGGAGAGCCGGATCGCTCCGGCGGGCTGCGCTTCCGCCCTCCACTCCAGGGCCTGAAGAACATTCTTACTCAGATCGTTGTTCTCCGTGGGAGGGTAGAAGTGGGTCACCAGGCGCTCTGCGACTGCTCTGTCTCCCGCAAGAAGTGCCCGCACAGCAGCGGCATCAAAAAGAGGCCAGTCCTCGCCGGGCAGTGCGCTCCAGTTTCCACCTGCACCGGTGATCAACCCTAGAGAGCCATCCGGTTTTTTCTCCAAGTACCGAGCGACCACGTGGAGCCGCAGACCGTTCTTGGGAGTAGGTGGCAGAGCCGGAGGCAAGGGCGCAACGAGAGGTTTTCCCGAGTGGATTTTTAGTGCCGTGGCTTCGCGCTCAATCATCGCCAGAATTTTCTGGGGGCTGGCCTGCGCCACATGGATCGTGTCGAGTAGCGTTCCATCGGGCGCCAGAAGAAAGCAGTGCACCGTCCCCACGGAGAGCTTCTTGGCAAATCCCTCACGGTGAATTGCCTGAAGCGTGGCTTTCTCCTCGCCCGCAAGCGTATCGTTGGCCAGGTAGACAGGAACACTCAGGCTGTTGAGAGCAGCTACCACGCGGGAGTCATTGAAGGACACGGCCCGTGTCGCAAAGGCTCCCCCTCAGCAGCGGCCACGCTGCATGCGGCCATCTAGGGTAAAGAGAAAGACAAGGCGGTTTTCTTTTTTGGCGAGCCGCTGCGCCTCCAGCAGAGTTGGGGCCCAGCCGATTGCCTCCCATGCCCGCTCACGCGCCGTCGGTTGCCAGGCGTTCACTTGCTGGGAAACTTCCTCCGGGGTAAGGATTGCCCTAGGTGTTTGCATAGTGCACTATAACACAGCAAGCCTTGCGTGCCCGCAACCGAAGCGCACTGTGATGCGTCCTATGCTTCGGAGTATAATGTTCCTATGCCTGACGAGACCACGACACCTTCCGCGCCACCACCGCTGCCCACGTCTACCCCTGCCTCTTCTTCTGCCGCCCCGCCTCTTGCCCAGAATGAGGATCAGAAGCTCCGGGGGATCTCCCGCTCGCTGCTGATCGCGGTGGGGGGGACGGGTCATAAGATCTTGCTGGACGTGCGCCAGCGCATGATTCAGAAATATGGCTCCCTGGACAAGCTGCCCATTGTTTCGTTCTTGCTTCTCGACACCGACCAGGCGATCTTCGGTAAGAACCCTAACTACTCGGATGCTGCCAATTTAGATAATGCCGACAAGATCCACTGCTCGGTGCACGGCGTGGAGCAGCTCCGCCGAAACTTACGAGAGTACCCGCATTTAAGAGACTGGCTCGACCCTCGGACGCTCTCGGGGGATATCCACCAGGGGGCGGGCGCAGTCCGTGCGCGGGGGCGGCTGGCCTACTTCTGGAACTACGATACCATCGCCCGGCGCGTCGAGGAGGAGTACACCGAGATCACCAAGGACGCCAGCAAGGCGCTAGCGATCAAAAATGGCCTTCAAGTCTCGGAGGGCGTCACGGTCTATATCGTCGGCTCACTGCTGGGCGGCACGGGCTCGGGGATGTTTTTAGACCTTGCCTACACTGTCAAAGAGCTGCTCAAAGACCAGCGCATGTTGGAGATCATTGGCATCTTCGGAATCCCTCCCAACACCTCCGCTGTGTCCGTGGATAACCGGCCCAATGCCTACGCGAGCTTATTAGAACTCAATCACTACACGGACTCAGCGTCGGCGTTTACCGCGCAGTACAAGCCCGACCAGCCCGGCATCGAGAACGCCGACCCGCCCTTTCGCTACACCTATCTGGTGGACACGTCAAGTCCGGCGGCTAATCTAGGCAGTGTGGACAAGATGGTCGAGATGGTGGGACACTCGGTGTTTCTGGATCTAACCAGTGAGTTCCAGCGCCAGAAGAAATCCAACCGCGATAATTTTGACCAGTTCCTGACCACGCCCGATGATCTAGGCTGTGCGCAGAACTATCTCGCGATGGGCTTGGCTGCGGTTCACTTTCCAAAAGATAAAGTGCTCCATGCCTGCGCCAGCCGTCTGGCGCGGCAGATTCTTACCCGCTGGACCGAGCCCCTGGCACGCGTCAGCAATGTCGGGGCGTTCGCGGAGCAGGAGATCGGGCGACTGGGGCTCGATACGGAGAACATCCAGCGCGGTATTCAAGTGGCCAATATCGAATCTGGAGAGCTATTGCGTGATGTGGCGCTGGCCTACTGGAACGGGGTGAATCGCAGCTACGGCGCGGCGTATCCGGGCCACGACAGTGTCGGGGCGTTTTTAATGGCGCGTCAGGGTGAGCACCAGAGCCGCTTCAACGACACCGATCCCAACCCGGATATTCTCTCCAAGCAGCGCGGCAATTTAGGTGAGTATCTTTTCCAGATGCAGCAGAACCTGCGGGGAATGGTTCCGGCCAAAGAGCACGCGCTTCGCAGTTTTATCAGCGAGTGTGTGAATGATCCGAACCGACGGCATGGAGTGGCTCGGGCGTTTTTAGATCATGCGGTGGAGCGCTTTCGTGCCTACGCCGTGGAACTGGGGCGGATTCGTGATGAGGCCCAGCCGACGATGGCTCCGATTGCAGAAAAACGGGACGCTCAGATAGCGGAGATAAACCGCCTGGCCAAAGATAACATGCTCAGCCTGATTATGGGAGCCAAGCGCAAGGAGATTGATGAGAAAAAAGAAGAGTATCTGACCCGCGCCCGGCAGTGGGAGACAACCCTTCTGGATATCCGCACCGCAGAGCACGCCATTTATTTCTACACCGGCATGCTGAGCGTCCTGGAGAACCTCAAGACCGAGATGGACGCCTACATCGAGCGGATGAAAGGCCTGGAGGCGTTCTTCCACAAAGAGGAGCAGACCGCTGTCGAGAATCCCGTGGATGTCAATGGCCTGGTGATCTTTGATCGAGGTCGCCGTGTCGAGCTGGAGAATGGCCAGGTCACCTACGTGGAAGGCGATATTGACAAGCGCTACACGGCCTATGTGGGCAATGGCGCGGATGCGGGCAATGCCACTGTCAATACCACCTCATCGGATATTCTCGCGGAGCTGGGCACGAACGGCAATATCTACGGTCTGCGCGATGCCGATCTGAACCGGGTGCGCTCGGGGATTATTGGGCGCTGCCGCGTGGTCTTCAAGGCTGTGGAGCAGGAGTCGGTCTTAGAGAAGTTCTTTGAGCGCTTTGGCGTGGGCACGGATCGCGCCATTGAGGAGCTGCGGCGCATCCATGCGCTCTCTCAGCCGTTTATTCACTTGGCCGAGAATGCACCAAACTACAAGCACCACCAGAACAAATCCCAGACCATTGTGGGCGTCATGCACGGCTCCGAGCCGCGCTCAGATGGCGAGCATGTCTTCATGAAGATGCTCAAGGAGACGGTACAGGGCATCCGTGACGGCCAGATCACCAACGCGGGCGAGCAGCACCAGGTGCTATTTCTGCGGGAGCGGGCGGCGTTTCCCCTGCGGCTCTTGGAGGGCATGGAGAACTACCAGTTCGCCTACGAGCAGTCTAAGGCTGCCGGAGCGAGCGCCAACCCGATACACACGCGTAAAGACATTAAAGAGTGGCTCCGTATCGCCCCCCCGAGCTTCGAGGATCAGAAAGCCGCCTGGCAGACATTCTGTGTGGGCTGGGCGGTCGGGGTGATCAGCGAGGAGCGTGACACGCGCTACACTGCTGCCGGTGCTAAGGAGACAGTCAAGTTCATTGCGAGCTACCGGGATCGCTTCGGCATGGCCAAGACCGATCCGCTCGGAACCTTCGTCTCGATCACGGGCGATCTTGCCAAATACAGGCAAGCCGCCGAGAGTGAGGCTGAGCAGTCGAGCCGTCCGCCACGCGAAGCCCGCGAGATGGTGTTGCTACTGAGTGACCAACGCTTGTTGAAAGAGCAGATTGACCGAGGGATCCAGGCCAAGTTAGTAGAGCAGGGCGTCCAGCTTTTGGGGCAGCAGCTTTTAGCGCATGTGGAGGCACAGAACGCAAGAAACTTCGGGCGTATTATTCTACGCCCTTACCAGCAGGCCATCACGGACTACTTAGAGAGCATCAACTACAACCCTGAGATGCCCGCTGTTGTGGTTGCTCCCGTGCCACCCCCCCAGCCCCCGCCCGGCGGGGGAGTCACTAGGGGCGCTGCACCGGTCGCTGCTGCCCCCGTTCCGGCCAGCCTGGGGAGTCTCAAGGAGCGCCTTGCGAACCTCCGGGAACTGCTGACGGAGGGACTGATCACCGAAGCGGACTTCGAGGCCAGAAAAGCTTCGATTCTGACTGAGGTGTAAGTAAGCCATGACTCGTCTTATCCGTCGTGGAGGCTTTCTGGCTCTGCTGCCGTTTGGATTGCTAGTACTGGCTTCGGCTACGCCCTCTGTGCAGCCGCCTGCGGAACTCACCGCTCGCCATGAGAAAGAGGCGCAGCCGCTCTTAAAGCAATACTGCCTGAGCTGCCACGCGGGGAGTCAGCCCAGTGGAGGCGTCTCACTCGATCCGGCGGATGTATCTGGGATCCATAAAAATGCGGAGAACTGGCGCAAAGGGCTGGTGCGCCTCAAAGACCGAAGTATGCCGCCGCAGGGCTCAGCACGGCTTTCGCAGGTACAGCGCGATGTACTGATTGCCGATCTCACTGTCGTGCTCGATGCCGCGCCGGTGAAGGCGGTGCCGGGGCACACGGTGCTGCGTCGCCTGAGTCGGCTGGAGTACAACAACACCGTCCGCGATTTGTTTGGAGTAGGCATCAAGCCCGCCGACACGTTCCCTGCCGATGGTGGTGGCGGTGGTGGCTTTGACAACAACGCCGACACGCTCTTTCTGCCGCCAGTGCTTCTGGAGCGCTACCTGGTGGCCGCGCAGGACGTTCTGGAGGCGGCGCCTGGGGAGCGATTATTTTTTGTTAAGCCCAGCGCAAAGCTCTCCGCCCGTGCCGCTGCGAAGGTAGTGATTGAACGTCACGCCTCCCGCGCTTTCCGTCGGCCTGTTCTGCCCGAGGAGGCCGTGCGCTTGATGCGCCTCTACGACAGCAAGAGAGTCCATGAGGACGGCGTGAAGGCGGCGCTCAAGGCCGTCCTCATCTCACCGAGTTTTCTGTTTCGGGTCGAGGAAGCGCCGGTGAATGCGGGAAATATCGCGCTCTCGGACTACGAGCTAATTAGCCGTCTTTCGTATTTCTTGTGGTCATCCATGCCTGATGATGCCCTCTTTGCGCTTGCTCGCCAGAAAAAACTGCGCCAGCCCGGCGTGCTCGCGGTGCAGGTGCGACGGATGCTGCTCGATCCCAAATCCCGCAGTTTCTACGATAGCTTCGTGAGTCAGTGGCTCCACACCCGTGACTTGCAAACGGGAGTCGCTGCGCCCGACCGGGGCCGCTTCCCTGAATTCACCACCGAGCTAAAAGAGGCGATCTACCAGGAGCCCGTTCTGTTTTTTGAGAGCCTTTTTCGCGACAACGCGCCTTTAACACTGCTCCTTTCCGCAGACTATACCTTTGTCAACGACAAACTAGCCGCGCACTACGGGATGGAGCCGGTGGTGGGCGGGAGCTTTAAGCGGGTGGCAGTGGACACGGCGCGGCGGGGAGGGATTCTCACGATGGCGGCGCCCCTGACGATCAGTAGCTACCCACAGCGCACGTCGCCGGTGCTGCGGGGCAAGTGGGTTCTCTCCGAGGTCTTAGGGACGCCGCCACCGCCGCCGCCGCCCGTTACTAAAACTCTGCCGCCAAGCGATAGCAAAGAGGGGGGACTGACCTTCAAGCAGCGTCTCGAAAAACACCGGGAACAGCCCGCCTGCGCGGGGTGCCATGCGCGTATTGACCCAATGGGCTTCGGCCTGGAAAACTACGACCCGATTGGCCGCTGGCGCGAGAAAATCAGCGGCGATCCCGTGGAGGCTAGCGCGAAGCTCCTTACGGGCGAGAGCTACAACGGCCCCGCCGAGTTCAAGGCACTGGTGCTCAAGCAGCAGGAGACGTTCCTCAAAAACCTCACGGAGAAGACTCTGGCCTACGCCTTGGGCCGTGGCCTGGAGCCTCATGACCAGCCCGCCGTCAAGAAGATTCTAGCTGCGCTGAAGACCGATGGCTATAAGTCGGAGACACTAATCCGCGAGGTAGTGCTCTCGTTGCCGTTCCTGTTTAAGCAATAAGTACGGCTTTAAGCAATAAATACGGCAAAAGAAAACCCGCCTCCAGAGTTCCCCCGCTGGGCGGGGGCTAGGGGGCGGGGCGTGCGAGACGGGCTCTTACTTGAGCTCGATGGTAGCGCCTTCGGCCTCGAACTGGGCCTTGAGTTTCTCGGCTTCTTCCTTGCTGACGGCGGTCTTGACAGCCTTAGGAGCGGTGTCAGCCACTTCCTTCGCTTCCTTCAGACCAAGGCCGGTGAGATCACGGATGATCTTGATCACCTGGATCTTCTTGTCACCAGGGTGCACAAGAATAACGTCAAACTCGGTCTGCTCTTCCTCGACAGGTGCTGCTGCACCCGTCGAGGGGCCAGAAGCAACCGCGGCGGAGACGCCAAATTCGGTCTGGAGGGCCTTCACGAGGTCGTTTACCTCAAGAATGGTCATGCCCTTCAGCTGCTCAATAAAATCTGCGGTATTGATAGCCATTTTAGTTTCCTTTAAAACGTAAGTTGGGTTAGCCCTATGCTGCCTTCTGCTCCGCAATGGAAGCAAGAGTAGCGGCAAGGCTAGAGAGAGGGGACTGGAAAGCCCCGAGAATCATCGCGTAGAGAGTGTCGCGCGGCGGGATTTTCGCCAGAGCATCAATTTGCTCCGCGTTCTGGAATACCCCGTCGACCACACCGCCCTTAATTTTGAGGGGCGTGTTGCGGTTGCCCGTAATGTAGTCGCTTAGTACCTTGGCGGCAGCCAGGGAGTCTTTTGCGAAGACAACAGCGGTAGGGCCGTTGAGGGCCGCATCCAGGTTAGGATCGGCGGCGATAATACCGTCGGCGGCGCGCTTGAAGAGTGTATTCTTCACGACAGAGAAGTCGCTGCCACTATCGGCTGCGTGCAACTTGGTGCGGATATCACCGACCTGAGGAACGCTCAGGCCACGATACTCAGTCAAGATCACGGCAGAGCTGCCTTTGATCAGGTCGCTGATCTCTCCGACGACACCAGGTTTGGTGCCGAGTTTCTTTTGCGGTTGTGCCATTTAAAGTTTCACCTCCTTACTGATAAAAACACAAAACCCCCGACCGAAGACAGTCGAGGGCGCACGAAGATATTTAAGATGCTGTCATCTTCTCTACCTCGGCGGGCGGATTTCTATGAGAAACCCATTAAACGCGGACGCGTACCGGCTGTCTCGGGTGGAAGTATTGATTTCCAAGGAGGGAGTCTATCATGCTCTCGTCACATGCGCAACGATTTGTTCTCGCCTTCTCGCCTCGGCCTCAGGCCGCAAGGCGTAGAACAGAAGGCGGAGGATCAACTGCCTGGGAGCACATCTCTGGGTTAGCTAGCATCGCCACTTTAAAGGCAGTGAAGACTTCCGCGTTGAAATGCGTGCCTACCTGGCTTTCCATGAATTCCATCGTCTTCTGGTGTGACCAAGCCGCACGGTAAGGGCGATCGGATGTCAGCGCATCGTAGACATCCGCGACCGCGACAATACGCGCCACAAAGGGGATTTTCTCACCGATAAGCTTATCTGGATAGCCCGTTCCATCCCACTTCTCATGATGATGGCGTACGGCCTCGACAACCTCGGGGGGGAAGGGGATGGGCTGGAGGATATCACTACCTAGTGCAGCATGTTCTTTAATTAAATCGAACTCTTCGGGGGTGAGCTTGCCAGGCTTGTTGAGGACAGTATCTGGAATGGCGATTTTACCAATATCATGGAGTGCTGCACCAACCTCAAGCGCTCTCAGCTTATCTTCCGATAGACCAAGCTGCTGACCAATTGCTAGTGACATTGCCACAACCCGACCAATATGTTCCTTTGTGTAGCGATCCTTGGCCTCAATAGCACGCCCCATTGCCTGAACGAGCGAGGAGTAAAGACTCTCTAGTTCTTGGAAACGATTCTCACGCTCCTCATCGCGTTCCCGGTGCAATTGAAGATTATTAAAATAGAAAAAAGGTAGTGGGATTATAGAAAGAAGAAGTGGGATCGCATTATAATGTCCATCTTGTATCTTTATGAATATCCAGGTAGACATTATTACGAAGCATCCCGCAGCTAAATATGTCGGTATTGTCCATATGGTACTATTAACAAGGAATTCAAATGCTTTTCTTCTGTTCCATTTTAGTGATGTTGATATTGCGCCTGTTATAAATAGGGAATTTATAGTATGATGGCATAGTACACTAATTAATATGATTCCAGTAAACGCAATGGATGGTATTATGTTGGATTTACTGTCGTTTTTGAAATTTTCTCCAACTGATAGGTTTAGATAATTTGCTAAGATAAGAAAGTGGCTTGTTATCCAGACTGTTACTATTATCGCAGATATATTAAATAGTTTTTTATAGAATTCTGACTTTATTCTTTTGAAGGTGATGAAGGTTGATGCTCCAACAATAACACCAAAAAATGGGCCATACACGAGTAAAGAGATGATCGTTGTGATGAATCCTAAATTCGTATAGGCGACGCTATGTCCTTTTTTATGGGAAGTCAGAGGGACTCTAAGGCTACCGGAGAACATGCCTATTATTATTAACACCGGAAGAAATTTTATATCTTGTACTGAGAGTGGCTGGCGTAGGTAAGTATCCACGACTGCCCCTAGGGCTAGAAGAGTTATTGCTACGATATAAGCGATTGCTGTTTTTGGCAGACGCTCGGTCATTGTTTCAAAATTATCGGCAGAAAGAGAAGGCTATTTTAGAGTTTGCTCTAAGGATTTTAGGCAACCAAGCGTAGGGGTGGGCTATTGTAATCGTCATCGCTTAACGAAGGGAGGGGATGCATGCGCTCTTGAGCGAGGCGACTCTTGAGCAAGGAGGTGAGCTCTAAAGCCGTCTGGCCATCATCAGGCAGGGAGGCGCTAGCTATCCATGGGTGTAGGCGTAGAAAAAATGGAGCGCCGTCTGTAGCAAGGATACGATAGCCACGGAGGGCTTGACGCAGGTTACGGGTGATCGTCGGTAGATCCACTGCCAGAGTGCCTGGAAGAAAAATCGTAAAAGTGCCCATGCCCTCCGGGGAGATAATATCTGTGGCACGAAGGGTTCCTCTGAGGACGAGCGCAAGCTCATCCTGGGTCTGCGTGGCGCTCTCGGGCCCAATGGCTGTGACTACACCTGCCCAGTCCGCCAGCTCCAGCTGGAGCAAGGTCAGTGGCTGGTTCAGCTCTTGTGCGCGGCGGCACTCAAGCTCCAGGCGGGACTCCTCAAGCTGTGTGGAGCTGTGTAAACGGGAGAGCAGACGCGCCGCTGCCATCACCGTGATGGCATAGAGCTCCTGAGAGGAAGGGAGTGTTTCTGCCGAGGGCTTTTGAAACCATTTCATGCTATTGCTATCATTGGCTGAGAAATCATCAGTGTGTAGGTATAATCTGGCGTGATGTCCCAAGCTAGAGTGCATGCCCGACGTGTCCTGTTGGAAGAAGCGGAGGCTCTGAGTCTGCTTGCCCACCGGCTCGATGAGGAGTTTGATGCGGCGGTCGCACAGTTGGTGGGGCTTTCAGGGCGGGTGGTGGTCTCCGGAATGGGCAAGAGCGGCCATATCGGGCGAAAGATCGCCGCGACCTTGGCCTCTACGGGCACTCCTGCTCTGTTTTTGCACCCAGCGGAGGCGATGCATGGTGATCTGGGGATGGCCGCCCCCGGTGATACCGCGTTGGTACTCTCTAACTCGGGTGAGTCGGATGAGCTGCGGGCACTCCTGCCCGCTCTGAAGCGCCGCGTCTCATGTTTAATTGCGATGACGGGGCGGCGTGAGTCCACGCTGGGGCGTGCCGCCGATCTGATTTTAGATACGAGTGTTCCTAAAGAAGCCTGTCCCATGAACCTGGCACCCACGACGTCCACCACGGCAATGCTCGCTCTGGGGGATGCGCTCGCCGTGGCTGTTATGGAAGCACGTGGCTTCCGCTCCGAAGACTATGCCCGCCTTCATCCCGCGGGCTCGCTGGGGCGACGGCTGCTCTTAAAAGTCTCAGACTTAATGCGGAAAGGCGACGAGCTGGCTGTTGTTTTCGATACCGTGAGTGTTCACGATGCGATGACCGCGATCACACGGGCGCGTGCCGGGTTGGCCTGTGTGGTGGATGTGGCAGGCAAGCTGGTGGGAGTACTCTCAGATGGCGACTCCCGGAGGTTTTTCGTGGCGCTTGGCCCCGAGGCATGGGATCGGCCCGTCACGGAGGCAATGACAAGAAATCCAAGCTTGGTCGAAGGTGACCGGCTCGCGGCTGAGGCGATGGAGAGCTTCGAGAGTGGCCCCGTGCGCTTTGGTGATGTTCCCGTGGTAGATAGCGAGCAGCGCCCGCTTGGAGTGCTGACCCTCAAGGATTTAGTACGTGCGGGAATCATGCCGCCCAGTAGCAGAAATGAATAAGAAAGAGAAAGAGCGAGATGAGTGACGATCTTGAGACACGGCTTTCCCGTATTCGGCTCCTTGTGCTGGATGTGGATGGAACTTTGACCAACGGAGGGATCTACTTTGGGGGGAATGGCGAGGAGCTAAAGCGCTTTCACACACAAGATGGCCTGGGAATGGTTTTGGCGCGTGGGGTGGGGCTACAGACCGCCTGGGTCACCGGGCGCGAGTCTAGCATTGTCTGGCGGCGCTCGCAGGAGCTGGCAACTCCGCGCAACCTGGTTCTTCAGGGAGTGAAAGACAAGATTAAAGCCGTCAATTTTCTGGCAAAAGAGATGGAGATAACGCTCTCGGAAATGGCATTTATGGGTGATGATCTCAATGATCTGGCTGCCATGAGCGAGGTCGGGGTGGCCCTTTGTCCCGCAGATGCTGCCTCGCACATTCAGGGAGCGGCGGACTGGGTCGCTACACGACGCGGCGGCGAAGGGGCTGTCCGTGAGGCAATCGAGCTGATTTTAACCGCGCGCGGTGACTATGAAAAAGCGGTGGCACTCTACCTCGACAAATTGACACCGGGGCAGTAGCCATGGAGGCAAAACGGCAGCGGGGGCGACGGCCGGTGGATGCGCGTGCACGGCGTGCGCTGGTTGTGGCGGCGGTTCAGGAGTTGGGTAGCATGAATCTGCCCTTTACCATGCAGGATGTCGCTGATCGTGCAGGAGTCTCGCGTGCTACGCTCTACCGCGATGCCGCGCTACGCGATCTGGTTGGCTCGCGCGGGGATGGTCCCCAGGTTCGCCCTGCCGATGCCCGGCTTGTGGCTCAGCTTGAGAGCGAGAAAAAGACTCTGGCGAGCGAACGGCGTGCGCTTCGCCGGGAGCTCAACGAGACTAAAAAGCGCGTGGATGAGCTTCTGGGGCGCTGCGCGGCGCTGGAGCGTGAGCGACGCCAGCAGGAAAGCACAACGGATACCCCTAGCACCAGTGAGGCGGAGCGCATCCGGACTCAGGCCTATGCGGATGGCTTTTCGGCAGGAACTCGGGCCGCGATGCAGCGTGGTGCAACACGGCCTGGCACATCGGGAGGGAGTGGACTCTCGGTTGCCGCAGCCCGCCTTCCACGCCCTGCGGTGCTTGCTGCACGTCGTGTTCTGGCACGTGCGCTCCATCCGGATCTCTTTGCTCAGGACCCTGCGACACAGCTCCTTGCAACAGAAATACTCAAGCAATTAAATAGTCTAGCCGATAAATAAGAGCGAAAAGCTTTAATTTATCGAGGAGACTACGTAATAGTGCGTTTTAGCATCACAGAAACTCAGGGAATCGCATGCGTTTTTCTATTGGGAATAGGAATGTTTCGGGGAAATATTGGGCACACAACACCTCCCTTTCCCGTCAAAAGTGTGACGAAGAAGCATGTGTCTAAAACTCCCCCAAGGCGGCCTGCTCCCCCAAGGCGGCGCTGGGACAGCGACTTGAAGGCACATCCGAGCCGAGGGAGCTACCAGCGCCGCCTGTCTGTTTCCGCAACCGCCTACCAGCCCATTGATGACCCCATGGAAGGGGGCCGCTGGACGAAGACGGAGCGGGATGGCCGGGCGGTTCACGGAGTGGCCGTGGATCCCGCCCTGATCCCTTTAGGAACCCGTCTCTGGATTCCTGGTTATGGTCATGCGATTGCCGATGATATTGGAGGAGCGATTAAAGGGCATCGGATTGACCTGAGAATGCAGAGTGCGAGTAACATGAGACAGTGGGGTGTGAGAAATATTCAAGTTTATGTGCTGAATTAAACGACCTCATGACGACGGATACAATCAAGGAAATAGAGAGCCTTCGTGTTCGCTATAGAATAATAAACGCAGTTACCACGGCGATCTGAATTTAAAATGCCCGTATCACGCAATATCTTGAGTTGCTGGCTAACAATGGCTTGCTGTGCACCGTCAGAAGCATTCACTATTTCGGTTACCCGTTGTGGACAATCTGATTTTTCGAGGAAGTCAAGGATACGTAGGCGTAGAGGATGAGATAAAACGCGGATAATAGGCGCGATGCGCTCCAGAGTTGGCATGTCAAGAGTGATTTTTGTCATAGATAGGGTTCGTGGTTTCTAGCGTATTGTTCTTTCAGAACGTAGTACCTGAACTATGACTGCGACTCCTCTCGAAACAGTTCCACGGACAGCCTGTGAAAAAAATCACTGCCTGCTTTAAGGTTTTTCAGGAACATTGTCAGGCGCTCTTTCGCCAGACCAAGATGCTCCGGGCGCATGTCGCGGTGCGCGGCAATATTGCTGATGGCGCGGATTTCACAAACGGGGATTCCCCAGCTCTGTCCCAATTGTGCCAGAGCAGCTCCCTCCATGCTTTCAAAATGGGCCGAGAAAAGCTCGCGCCGGAGTGCGCCTTGCTCCTCGGTGCCTGTACACGTGTGAACCGTGCAACCCCGCCCGCGCCTGGCCGGGAGCCACTCTGGTGCCCATAGAGGCTGGGGCTGACTATAAAAGCCACCAAACTCGCTCTGCTGGATCGGACGGAAGTAGGGCGGCTCGGGAAGTGCGAAGCCGATATCGCCCCAGACCTCGCTCTCCCCGATCACAAGCTCCCCAATCTCCAGACCCGTCTCGCGGTAGGCCCCGGCAATCCCTATCGCGAGGATCAGATCGGCTTCGGGGCGCTGCGAGAGCGCGGCAAAAGTGGCAGGTGCCCCCACTCCCGTGACTTGGAGCGTGATACTCTCTTGCTCCTCACTCTCGTGCACCTCGCCCCAGGCCGAGAGCTCCCAAGCCGTTGCCGCGCAGACGAGCAGACGCATGGCTTAGACGGGCTCGATCCCCACGGGGCCAAACGACGCATTACCGACGGTGGTGAGCAGCCCAATCGCGCCGTGTGCCTGCTCCGCCGGAATATTGCCCTCCAGAAGCTGGACGGAGTCTCCATCCTCCACGGAAGCCGTGATGCGCCCGTCGCTGTGCACGCTCATGACGAGCCGGTAGGGATGGTCGTACTGCCAGGCAATGCTAGCATCGGAGAGAACCACTCTCTGGTCGTCGTGGGTCCACACCAGCCGTGCCGCGCCATCCGGAGAGAGAACCAGGGCCACATGTCGCCTCAGGCCACGCACGGCTGCGACGAGCCCCACCGTGTCGGCAAGGTGTGCCTGCACCTCGGTATGGACACTGTACTCGCTCCACTCGTGGCAGCCTTGGAAGACATAGCCCGTGCCCTCGTTCTGTACGATTCGGAAGGGGAAATCGCCGCCCCGCACCCAGAAGTGATCCGCCGCATTGACCCATGTGTGCTGAGCGGCTTTACCTTGACTGGCTCCCAGCACCGTTTCGGGGATGCCTGACCAGCCCAGCCAGTCCAGGTAGATCGCGCCCTCGCCGCTGTGGCCACCGACTTTAATCCCCACTTCGGCGATGGGGCAGCCGCCCATGTCGGGAAGCTGCCACGTCAGGTTGGCGAACTCGCCGGAGGCTAGCTGTGTCAGCGGCCCTCCGAGCGTCTCTAGCTGGTCATCCTTGCCGTAGTAGCGTACATAGAGCCGAATCAGCGCCAGACGGGCATTGGTGTCATCGGCGACCACACGGGCACGCACGGTCTGTCCTGGGTAGAGACGCGGCGAGGCAATCAGGCTATAGCCCGGCAGGTTCAGGGCATCGGGTGGCGTAAAAGTAGCCGTGGCCGCGCGTGCCGTGCGTCCCTGAGCAACGCCGGTGTAGGAGAGCTTGAGCGCTCGCTCATCTGCCGCCACGCCTGCCCCCTCCGCAAGTGCCCCCAACACGACATTCTCAAGACGGGTCGTTCCTGCCGACTCAGGGGAGTCCTCCGTTATAAAACCCTGGAGACTACCGGGCAGAGCGAAGTGGTACTGCATGCCATTGTTGGGCGCGAGGGGACGTAATCCCTGCATGGCGCGGGCACTGTTTACCAGCTCGTAGGTGACGGTGGCGGCATCGGTAATCGCTCGGCCCCCATCGGCTGTGGGGATATACAGGCGATCCGCGACGGGCGTGCGGAAGTCCGCACCACGGCTGAGACCCGCCAGTCCGTTCTTGATCCCTAGTAAGCAGCCGACATTGCCGCTGTTGCAGTCTGTGTCCCAGCCCGCCGTATTGGCAATCATGAGCGACTTCTGGAAGTCATCGTCGCCATAGAGCAGGGCCAGAAGGATCACGGCGTGGTTGGGCACCAGGTGGCACCCACCGCCGAACGTGTCGTAGCCGTAGGTTTCCTCAATCTTGCGCAGAGTGGCGCGCCAGTTCCGAGGCTCCTCTTCATGCCAGGCACGCATATCGTGGATCAGCTTCCAGATCACCGAGGCACGGGGGATATAGGTGACCGCTTGATCCAGCAGCAGCCCTAGATCGCTCTCGGTAAAGGCCAGCGCTTCCAGGGCGGCGATGACTTGCGCCCCGTAGATTGCCTCGCCGTCGTGGGAGACACTGGCGGCTTTCTGTGCGAGTGCCGCCGCTTTATCGGGATCGCCCGGGCAGAGCATCGCCCAGCCATCAATGAATATCTGTGATCCGATCTGCTCCGCCACCACTTGCCCGTTCATCTCCGCGCTCCCCGAGGCAGGAGGCACCACCCCGTGTTTGAGCCGCAGATAAGCTGTGTGTTCCGTGCTTACCCCCATGCCGCCCCACCAGAGAACGGTGCGGTTCTCAATAAGATAGTTCAGCCAGGTCTTGCCCACTTGCTCAGGCGTAATATCATAGGCGTTGTTATTGTCCGGAAAAGCGCGGGGGAAAGTGAAAGTCCCGGAAATATCGTCATCGGTGACGATCAGCGGCTTCCCGAGCTTATCGTGGACGTAGTACCAGACCTCACCCAGCTCTTTTTCGATCCGGGCATTGGTCCAGCCTTCAAAGGGACGTCCCAGATAGACGCCAATGATCTTACCAAGCACGCCTGCATAAACGCGCTCCTCATAGTCGGTGGGCAAAGAAGACATGGACGCATTTTACCCTAATTTAGCACTCTGGCTCCCGAGGGCGATAGAGTAGATGATGCCTGAAGAAAACTCCGACGAGGATGCCGATGCCGATGATTTTGATCTCGACCTTGACATTGACATTGATGACGAACCTGAGACGTTTGAGCGCTTCCACGATAGCCGTGTGAAGGCTCGCACGACTAAAAAGCAAGCGAAGGCCGCGTCCACGCTGGCGCAAGAGGATGAGAATGTGCTTCTTACAACGACCTACAAGCCCAGTCGCCACGAAGCGGTCTGGCTGTATTCGTCGTTGCGGCCGTTCTTCGATGAGCAGAAGCTCATTGACGATGTCCTTTTTCAGGTGAAAGGCGGCAAAGAGGCCACGGTGTACTGCTGCCATGTTGCCCCCGATGCCCAGAGAGCCCTGGGAGCGGAGCGGGTGGCTGCGAAAGTGTACCGTCCGCGCCAGTTCCGCAACCTGCGCAACGATGCGATGTACCGGCAGGGCCGCGCTGTGCTCACCGATGAAGGCCGAGCCGCCAAGGCTACCGACCAGCGCCTGATGCGCGCACTGGGTAAGAAGACCGAGTTTGGGATGCAGGTGCAGCACTCTAGCTGGCTTCTGTACGAGTACACCACACTCCAAGCGCTCTTCGCGGCGGGCTGCGCCGTTCCGGAGCCCTACGCCGTGGGGGAGAACGCGATCTTGATGGGCTACAAAGGCGAGGAGACCCGCGCCGCCTCCACCCTGATCGAGCTGATCTTACCCAAGCCCGAGGCACAGCGTGTCTTTGCCCAAGTAAAAGAGAGCCTGGCAATTCTTGTGGGGTTGGGTATGGTGCACGGCGATCTCTCCGCCTACAATATCCTCTACGATGGCGAGCGGGCTACAATTATTGATCTGCCCCAGGTGGTGCGCTTCGACCAGAACGAGCACGCCGAAGAGATCTTCCTGCGCGATCTCACCCGCCTCTGCGACTACTTCAAGCGGGCGGGGGTTGTGTGCGACCCGGTGACACTGGCGCGGGAACTGCGCGAAACAGCCCCTTAGCCCCAAATATTGGGGGATCTATTTTGGTTTACGTGGCTGGAGGGCAGCGAAGCACTCGCGCAGAAAGGCCAGCAGACCACCCAGAAGGGCACCATGGAGTGTGGAGATTATCACCGCGAGTCCTAGACCACTGCCAGGGCCGACAGTGACCAGGTTGTAGAGCAAGTCCAGAAAAAAGAAGGCGATCCCCCCGTAGATTGCCGCACGTCTCGGAGACCATTTCTGAAGAAAGACAAAGGCCCCGATAGGCAAGCACGCATTAATCACGAGCGGAGACTGCGCTGCGGGAGGAACCGGCAGCCGCAAGAAGGCACACATTATCTCCAGTAGCCACGGGCTCAGAAAGACTGCAATGCTCATTCCCGCCGCTACCCGTGCCGCCTTGCGGCGACCGGAAGCGGCACAGAAGCCCAGGATCGCGCCGAGCAGTGCATAGAGCAGCCAGGCATTCTGCTGCCCAATCACCATGTCCGGGTTCTGGAAACGCGCCAGAGTTGTCATGGCGGCCGCTCCCAGAGTCCCGCTGGCCACACCCGCCAGCCAGGAGATCGCGGACTGAGCGGTATTTTCTTGTGGGGGAGCCGGAGCGGTGGTGATCGTCTCTTCCTCTAAAATTGCTTGGCGCTGCATATACCGAAATTATCGCACAAATCACGCCACTGCAAGAGATTAATCTTGTTTTTCAAGCTCTAGCATTATTGGCGGTGGCAGAGGCAGGGAGGCTTGGTACAATGGGCGAATGCCACGCAAGGCCAAGAAGAGTGTAGATATCGCCCCGCTGGGGCTGGATTTATTAGAGGATGTCCTCCTGAGAGAGGACGAAGCGTTTCTGGAGGAGCTAGAAGCGGACTGGGAAGGGGAGCCGGTACCCGGTGTCTTGCCCCTGATTCCTATCCGGGACAGTGTCTATTTTCCGGGGATGATCTTTCCGCTTACCCTGGGGCGCGAGTGCTCCGTGCGTGCGGTGGAGGTTGCGCAGGAGGGCAGGCCACGGATGGTGGCACTCATCACCCAGCGTGATCTTCAAGTGGAAGACCCACGCCCGGGAGATCTCTACGACATTGGGATTGCAGCGGAGGTGATGCAGTTCACGCGTATCCCTGATGGAATGCTGCGCGTGCTTCTGGAGGCGGGGCCGCGTATTCGGGTGCGGCGCTTCCTACAGACTGATCCTTACCTGCGGATCGAGGTTGAGTCGCTTCCTCTGCCACCGGAGCCTCCGACGCCACAGGTCGAGGCACTTGCCCGAACGGTGACAGTGCAGTTTGAGCGGCTGGTCACCGATGCCAAGGGGATTCCCCCCGAGGCGCTGGTCAATGTGCTCTCCGTGGACGAGCCTGGGCGACTGGCGGATACGATCATTCCCTATCTGGCGTTGCGGGTAGAGCAGAAACAGAAGCTCCTAGAAACTCTCTCCGTCGTCGAGCGCCTGGAGAAGCTGGCTGCTGTACTTCACGAAGAGAGCGCGATTCTGGAGATTCAGAAAGACATCCGCTCCCGCGTCGAGAAAGAGATGGGCGATCACCAGCGCGAGTTCTTCCTGCGCGAGCAGCTCAAGGCGATTCAGTCCGAGCTGGGCGAGGCCGATGACCGCGCTAGTGAGCTCTCCGAGTATCGGGAGAAGATCCAGTCCGCGAAGATGCCGGAGGAGATTGAGGCGCGTGCCTTTAAGGAACTGGATCGCTTCGAGAAGACCCCGCTGGTCAGCCCTGAGGCGGGGGTTCTGCGCAACTATTTGGATCTGCTGGTCTCGATGCCCTGGAGCACCCTCACCGAGGATCGCCTGGATATTACAGAGGCGGAGCGTATTCTCGATGAGGATCACTACGGCTTGCCGAAAGTCAAGGAACGGATTTTGGAGTTTCTGGCAGTGCGTAAGCTGGCGGGCGACAAGCTCAAGGCACCGATTCTTTGTTTCGTCGGGCCACCGGGTGTCGGCAAGACCAGCCTGGGCCGCTCGGTGGCGCGGGCACTGGGGCGCAAATTCGCACGCCTCTCCCTGGGGGGAGTGCGTGATGAGGCCGAGATTCGTGGGCACCGTCGGACCTATGTCGGAGCGATGCCAGGCCGTATTTTACAGGCCATTCGGCAGGCGGGTAGCCGCAATCCCGTGATCGTGCTGGATGAAATTGATAAGCTGGGCAATGACTTTCGCGGCGATCCCAGCTCCGCGCTTCTGGAGGCGCTTGACCCGGAGCAGAACAAAGAGTTCTCGGATCACTACCTTGAAGTGCCTTTTGATCTCTCGCAGGCGCTTTTTATCGCCACCGCAAACTTGCTCGACACGATCCCTCCGGCGCTACGTGACCGGCTGGAGGTTATTTATTTTTCGGGCTACATCGAGAGCGAGAAGCGCGCGATTGCACAAAACCATCTCCTGCCCCGGCAGCGCGAGAGCCATGGGCTGAGCGAGGAGAACTTCACGCTCTCTCCTGAGGGACTGGTGCACTTGATTCGCGAGTACACGCGTGAGGCGGGCGTCCGCAACCTCCACCGGGAGATCGGCTCGCTCTGCCGGAAGGCGGCGCGTAAGATCGCGGGCGATGAGAGCACGGTGGTGGCGGTGGATGTGCCGACACTGGAGGCGCTCCTGGGCAAGCCGCGCTACGACTGGGGCAAGATGGAAGACGCCGATGAGGTGGGGGCGGCGACGGGCCTGGTCTATACAGAGGCCGGGGGCGACACGATCACCATTGAGGTACTTCCCACACGCGGCGAGGGCAAGCTGACCCTCACAGGCCAGCTAGGGGAGGTGATGCGGGAGTCGGCACAGACAGCATGGACTTTTGTGCGCTCGCGCCTGACAACTCTAGGAATTGCTGAGGATGCGGATAAGGGCAAAGATATTCACATTCACGTTCCTGCGGGGGCGGTTCCTAAAGATGGCCCCTCGGCGGGTGTCACTATGGTCGTGGCGCTGGCCTCGGCGATCTCTGGTCGGCCTGTGCGCTGCGACGTGGCAATGACCGGTGAGATCACGCTGCGAGGGAAGGTACTCCCGGTTGGGGGAATCAAGGAGAAAGTGCTCGCCGCACACCGTTCTGGGATTCGCATCGTGCTCCTGCCCGCCGAGAACGAGAAAGACCTGGACGATCTTCCGGAGGATGTGCGAGCGGAGCTGAGCTTTGTCTTTCTGCGCCACGCCGACGATGCCTTGAAAGCTTCTTTGCGGTAGCTTTCTACTCCACCCGAAACCCATACCCCAGCCCCCGCCGGGTCTCTAGGAGCGCGGCGGTCTCGGGGGGGAGCTTAGCGCGTAGCCTGCGGATATGGATGTCCACGGTGCGCTCACCGCCCTCATAGTCCACGCCCCAGACCATCGCTAGAATCTGCTCACGGGGGTAGCGTCGCCCCCTATGGGTGAGCAAAAAGCGTAGAAGCTGAAACTCGCGCGGCGTGAGAGCCAGCGGCTTACCCTCCGCCGTGGAGACCTTCCCCGCTCCCAGACTCAGTCGAATTCCGCCGAAGTGAAGCATGTCGCCCGCCTCGACGGAGCGCTTGCGGAAAAAGAGCAGGGCGACCCTAGCTTTAACTTCCTCAGGTTCGTAGGGGGGCAGCAAAAAATCATCCACAAAGGCGCGCAGCTCTGGAGAGGCCAGGTGTCGGCGCGTGAGCAGGGCCAGCAGGGGCGGGATCGGGACGCCTTCTCCCCAGATCGCCAGCAGCCGGCTCCGGGCGCTCCGGAGCAAAAATAAGTCACTGCTATCCGAGAGATCGGCCACAATCAGATGCGGCGGCACTCCATTAAATGCCCCGATCCACTCCCCTTCATCGGCGTCAAAGGGCAGGGGGCAGACATGCAGACTCGCCGCCATCAGCGCGTGCGTCACTTGCAGCGGCGGACGCTCAGGAGCGTCACGGGTTAAAATAAGAACGTTTTGCAACTCTGAGAGCTGTTGTATCGCCCTATCTGTAGGGGATGCAACTATTCTCAAATAGAAAAACCCCCTCTCGCGCCCGCGAAGCGGGAAAACGGCGAGAGGGGGTGGCGAGGGACGAGCCGGGGGAGTGCCCCGGGGGAGTGCCCCCGGGGGAGTGCTTTGTTTCTACCCCGCGACCCGGCTGGAGAGTGAGGCAGCGTTCTCGTCGAACTCGGGCTGCTTGATCGGGAGGGTGAAGTAGGCTGTGGTGCCCTTGCCGAGGCCATCGGAGTGCGCCCACATCTCGCCATTATGGATGTCCACAAAGGACTTCACTAGAAACGCTCCGATTCCCGTACCGTTGATAGAGCGCGTATCACGGTTGTCGGCGCGGGCGAACTTCTGGCCAAACTTCTGCAAGAACTCTGGGGTCATGCCCAGGCCATGATCCGAGATCGCGAACTGAAGGGTGTCTTCGTCCTTCTTGCTCACGTGCAGGTGCACCGCCCCCCCATCGGGGGAGTATTTCAGCGAGTTACCCACGAGGTTATGAAGGATCTGCTCAAACTTGTCGCCGTCGGCTTCGATGATCTCTGGGACATCACTGTCAATACTGAAGCCCAGAGTATGGTTTTCTTTTTTGTAGGTGGAGCCATTGTCAATCATGATGGCCTTCTTGACGAGCTCGTGGAGCGGTACTTCCTCAAAGTTGGGCATCATGGAGGCACCGGCCTCGATGCGGCTCACATTGAGTAAGTCGTCAATTAAGCGCTTCAGACGGTCGCATTCTTTGTCCACAATGCCGTAGAACTCAAGGCGGTCCGCGTGCTGGAACATCGTGCCGTCTTCGTCCATGAGGAGTGTGGAAATAAAGCCCTTGATCGAGGTCATCGGGGTGCGCAGCTCGTGAGAGACAGTGGAGACGAAGGCGGTCTTGAGCTTGTCAATATTCTTCAGCTCCGTGATGTCACTGAAGATGGCAGCAGTGCCGACCATGTCGCCGTTCTCGTTGCGCACGACCGTGGACTGGATCTGGAAGGTGCGGGTTATCTCGTCGGCACCCGTGATGGTGACTTCCTCCTGGACATTGGTGTCCAGCTCCTCGGAGACCGCTTTACCAAGCACCTCGCGGACGGTATCATCTTTGACAAGCTGGTCGTAGGTACGTACGCCGAGCACCTCCCCCGCCTCCAGCCCGAAGATTTTGCGCGCCGACGAGTTCATCTGAAGCACGCGCCCGTTGCGCCCAATCATGACCAACCCTGCCGTCAGAGCATCGGTCATCTCGTGGAGCTGCTCTTTTTCATTCGAGAGGCGGCGGAAAATTGAGGCGGTATTGATCACGGCAGCGGCGTTGCGCGACATGCGATCCAGAAGCTGCACATCCTCGTCAATGAAGATCCCGCCGAACTTTTTGTTGAAGACCCAGATCACCCCAATGGTCTTGCGGTCTACAACGGCGTTCGTCTCCTCGTCGCGTTTCTCCACGATGAGAGGAACCGAAATTCCGTTGCGAACCCCAAAACGGGCGAAGGCTTTGCTGTCCTCACGTGTATCGGTCTCGGTATCGTAGAGAATGACGGACTTGCTGGAGGCGTAGCACACACCGGAGGCACCCTCGCTCTCACCGATACGAAAGTCCTCTAGTTGCCCCTCCTCAAAACCCAGCGCGGGCTGACCGGCATAGAGCTCGTGAGTCTCCGGATCGTGGATCATGAAGAGGCACTTACCGCCCTGCACGATCATTGCGATTCGGGTCATCAGGCGCTTGAGGGTCTCCTCCAGCTCGGAGAGCTCGGCAGTAGGCTGGGCATTTTCACTGGCGGTCTGAACCTTCTGGTTGAGGTCTCTGATCGATTTCTCAAGCTGAGTGACCGCTTGAGTTTTCTGATTGAGCTCCGACTCCAGACTGGAAATACGTGCCTTAAGGGACTCGACGCTGTCGTCCAAGTTCATCGAGGGGAGGGTCCTTTCTTGTTAACAAGAATCTACCAAATAACTAGGAAATGCTACGGCGCGGCAGAGCTGCCGCGCCGGAAACTCAGTATACAGCAATCTCCCCCATACAGTCAACGCATGAGGGAGGAAGTGGAGAAACTGACAGGTTAAGATTTCTAGCGAATCTGATTGATGATCGAGAACATCGGTCCCATGATCGAGATCACAATAAAGCCGACAATCACTCCTAGAAAGATGATCAGGATCGGCTCAATAAGACTGGTAAGGGCCTTGACAGTCGCATCCACCTCTTGCTCATAGAACTCGGCAACTTTTACGAGCATCTCCGACATACGACCCGTTTCCTCACCAATATCAATCATGTGAGTGACCATCGGCGGGAAGAGCCCAGACTTGACCAGTGGTGGGGAGAGGCGACTGCCTTCGCGTAGCGCTGCCTTTGTCTCCATGATGGCACGGGTCAGCACTTCGTTGCCCGCCGTCTCGGAGACGATCTCAATAGCACGCATCATGGGCACGCCCGAGTTCAGCAGAGTTCCGAAAGTACGACAAAAGCGCGCCACGGAGAGCTTGAGCACGATCTCCCCCATGATCGGAACCTTGAGCTTAAGAAAATCAAGCTTGTAGCGACCAGCATCACTCTTGCCATATTGTTTGACACCTATCGCGGTGAATAGAGGGCCAAAAACAAACACATACCAGTTGTGCACCATGAAATCCGACATGTTAAACAGTGCTTCGGTCATGGGTGGCATTTTAGCCCCCATATCGCTAAACATCTGCTTGAAAGTCGGAAGAATAAACATAAACATTGCCGCGAGGATAATCATGGCAAAGACCAGGACGATAACGGGGTAGGTAAGCGCCGACTTGACCTTCTGGCGGATCTCTTGCTCTTTCTCCAAAAACTGAGCCAGACGGTCCAGGATCGTATCGAGGATACCTCCTAGTTCCGCCGCACGGATCATGTTGATGTAGAGCTTAGAAAAACAGTTGGGGTATTTTGTGAGCGAATCCCCTAGAGAGATGCCGGTCTGAACGTCGCGCTTAATCGCCGTCAGGGCCTGCTTCAGGGGCGGGTCCTTGGTCTGCTGCTCCAGAATATCGAGGCACTTCAGAACGGCAAGACCAGCATCTATCATCGTGGCGAACTGCCTAGAGAAGACCACCAGCGACTGGAGCTTGGGAGCCCCCATGGCCTTTTGGGAGCCGCCAGAGAACAGGCTACTGGTTTTTTGCTCGCTAATGCCCAGGATATGGAGGCGCTGCTCGTGGAGGCGGCTGAGAACCGCTCCCTCGGATTCGGCCTCCATTCGGCCTTTTACCGTGTTGCCGGAGGAGTCAATGACATCGTAAACAAAGGTTGGCATGGAAGTTTAGCTTCCTCCCTTTAGGTGACGTAAGAAGCTATCACGGTCGTTCGAGCGAGAGAGTGCTTCCTCCATCGTGACCATTCCAGAGCGGTGTAACTCGGCCAGCACTTTGTCCATTTGTTGCATACCAATCTGGCCACCGGTCTCAATGGAGCTCAGTAGCTGGTGGCTCTTACCTTCACGAATCAGATTGCGGACGGCGGAGGTGGCCACCATGATCTCAATGGCCGCCACACGCCCCCCTCCCACCATGGGGAGAAGCTGCTGGGCGACGACTGCCTGCAGAGAACCCGCGAACTGAACACGGATCTGATCTTGTTGATCGGAGGGGAAGACATCAATAATACGGTCCACGGTAGCCGGGGCGCTTCTCGTGTGGAGTGTTCCGAAGACAAGGTGACCTGTCTCCGCCAGGGTGAGTGCTGCCGCAATCGTCTTTTTGTCGCGAAGCTCACCGACTAGAATCACATCAGGGTCTTCGCGGAGGGCGGCGCGAATCGCATTGGCAAAGGTTTGCGAGTCGTGGCCTATCTCGCGCTGATTAACCATCGCTACTTTATGACTGTGGATGTACTCAATAGGGTCTTCCATGGTCAGGATGTGTACCGGACGCTCGGCGTTGATCACATCAATCATGGATGCAATTGTGGTGGACTTGCCCGAGCCCGTTGGCCCCGTCACCAGAATCACCCCCGAGTGTTTTTTGGTCAGCTCCTTAAGAATAGGAGGCATGCGCAGGGAGTCGAGCGAGGGAATCTTGGCGGGAATGGCACGCATCGCGCAGCCCACCGAGCCGCGCTGACGGTACACATTGAAGCGGAAGCGCCCCACGCCATGCACTCCATAGGAGAAGTCCAGCTCTTTCGTACGCTCGTAGCGCTCGATCTGATCCGAGAGCAAAATATCGTAGACCAGCCGCTGTGCTTCGCGTGGGGTGACCACTTCCCAGGGGGTAGGAATGAGCTTGCCATCCACACGAACCATCGGGGGAAGGTTGACCGTTAAGTGGATATCCGATGCCTTCATCTGCTGGCTATAGCGCAGGATGTCATCAAGATGGGTATCTCCAAGCGGTGTCACACTGGGGGCGGAGCGTACTTCTTCGAAGCTATCATTTCCCAGAGGGCTCTGGTTGGACATGCCTGGTGGCATGAGCAGGGCACCATCCTCAAGAAGTCCACGAAGCATCTGTGTGCTATCCAGTGCGGGTGGAGCAGAGGGTGCCGCAGTCCGGCTCCCTCCTCCTTGAGACAGGGGTGCAAGATCATCGTCAGGCAGGAGTGAGTTCATGCTCTCCATTTTCGGACGATCCTCTTAAACTCTTCAGGGCGGAGTGGGGACGAAAAAAAAGTAGAAAAAACTTGTGTGAGTGCCAAATATTAAGTGGGCAAACTATGGCTTTTTTCTCTGATAATATCGGAATCGTCCCCGAACCGACGGTGCAGCGCTGGCTGCAAGAGTATGTACGCCGTCGTGGGGCGGGGGATGGGCGCTCCTCTAGCGACTTACCACTGCCTCTTCTCAAGGAGAATATTGCTTGTGCACACAGCTCCCTGGTAGAGTCCGTCGCACGTAAGTTCTTGGGAACCGGTGAGCCCCTGGAAGATCTGGCTCAAGAAGGCTATGTCGGGCTTCTCTCTGCGCTTGAGTACTACGACCCTAGCAAGGGCGTGCGTTTTTCCACCTACGCGACCCATTTTATTAGTGGCGCAATCCGTCACTTTCTCCGGGATCGAAGCCGAATGATCCGCGAGCCCGCCTGGCTTCAGGAGATGGCTGGAAAGATGGAGCGGGCCATCGAGGGGCTGACAGCCCAACTGGAACATGAGCCAACCTCAGGGGAAATTGCCGCCGCACTCGCGATCCCTGTGGAAACAGTTGAGGAGATTCTTGCCTCGCGGAGTACTTCCCGGGTTATCTCCTATGATGTGAGCAGCGGCGATGAGAGTGCGGAAGACCTGCTGGAGCGCTTCAATCTTGGCGATAAAGCATCCCTGTCCGCACTGGTAGAGAACCGTGTGGTGCTTCATGAGAGCATGCAGCGTCTTCGCCCTTTTGAGCAGCAGGTAATCTACGAGTTCTACTTCCGTAACCTCAACCAGACGGAGATTGCCACAAAGCTGGGGGTCTCCTGTAACTACATTTCAGTGATGCTGCGCAAGTCTGTGGAGCGCCTGGGCAAGATGATGGGGGAGGCCGAGGCCTACGACCGGCACCGTCGCCCCGAAGCCTCCGTGGTAGACACACTCACAGGCCTCTATACGCTGGATCACTTCCGGGCACGCCTTGACGAGGGGATCTCACGGGCCGTGCGGGCAGGGATGCCCATCTCTCTGATACAGTTTCATATCCTGGGAATCCCCTCCAGTGGGCGGGCACGGGACGAAGCTTTGGAGCAGTGTGGGAGCCAACTGCGCTGCTCGATCCGTCGCCTGGACATGGCGGGGCGGGGCGGGGGCGATAGTCTGCTGGCAATTCTAGCTGGGACGGGCCCCCAGGTAGAGCTGGCAGCCCAGCGCTTGATCCGCGTTTTGGAGAGTGCGAGCGCTCACGTACGCTTGCCTCTGCGTGTCGTGGCGGGAACTGCCTGGCACCCGGAGCAGGGCCGAACGGCGGATGAACTCTTCCGCGAGGCGCAGCGCTCCGTGGACAAAGCCCTGGAACAGCAGCCCCAAAGTCTTCAAAAAGCAGCGTAGCCTCCGGGTACAATGCCCGTGCTATGCCAAAAATTCCACAGGTGCTTGCTGGGCTCGTGGTGCTCGCCGCTGCGGGAGGCGGTGTCTCCTACTGGCGCGCTCTCCCTCCCAAAGTTGACGTTGTTCTTCCCCAAGCCAAGATCGTAACCGAGAGCATTGCGGCCTCGGGGCGCTTGCGGGGTGAGCTTGAGACCAGTGTGGGCGCGCGGGTGAGTGGGCGAGTGGCGAGTGTTGCCGTGCGCGAGGGCGATAAAGTTCGCTCCGGCCAGATCCTTGCCCGACTCGATGACGAAGTCTTGCGCTCACAGCTCTCCCAGACCCAGGATGCGGTTCTGACGGCACGTGCCGCACTCGGACAGGCACAGGACGCCATTCGTACGGCGCAGTCGCAGGTTGCTGTGGCCTCTCGAAACCCTCTTCCCTCTGATATAACGCGCCTCAAGGCCGATACCAACCAGGCAGTCGCGGTGGCTGAGGCGCGGCTTGCAGTGGCCAGACAGAAGCTTATTTTCGCCCAGCGGCGGCTGGCGGAGCTCCGAAAAGGCCCACGCGACGAAGAAATAGACGCCACTGAAGCGCAGGTACGTCAGGCGGAGGCCAGCCTCGCACAGGCCGATCGGGATAGAAATCGTCAGGCCCAGCTCGCCAAAGAGGGAGCCGTGTCCCAGGCCGCTGCCGACCAGGCGGAGACTGGGTTCTGGGTGGCGAAGCGCACGCTGGAGAACGCCCAGGCACGGCTACGGCAGCTTAAAGCGGGCACACGCCCCGAGCAACTCGAACAGGCCGAGGCCGATACGAAAGCGGCGGAGTCCGAGATCCGTGCCAGCGAAGCCACTGTGACCGGGGCAAGAGCCTCCGGCAAAGCACAGCTCACCTCGCTGCTAGCAAGCCCGCGCGCGGAAGACATCACCGTGACCCAAAACCGGGTGCGTGAAGCTACCCGTGCCCGAGAGGTCGCCCAGGCCCGGCTTGCCGAGGCGGAGCGTGCGCAGGAAGTCGCAAAGCAGCGGCTTGCCGATGTGATTGTCACGGCTCCGTTCGAGGGCACGGTCACCCAGATCGTCACCGAGGCGGGCGGTGTCACCGGCCCCAACGCGGCGCTGGTGCGGCTGGTGCGAACCTCCGTGCCGGAGATCCGCATTGATCTGGATGAGGTGAACCTGGGCAAGCTCCAGACGGGCCAGGAAGCCGTTGTCACCAGTGATGCCTACCCCGGCCAGACCTTCCGCGCCAAAGTCCGTGAGCTCGGAGCGCAGGTAGACACCGAGCGTGGCACGGTGGAGGTGCGCCTGACACCCGTAAACCCACCCGCTTGGCTGCGGCCCGGCCAGACTCTCTCCGTTAATATTAAGCTCGGCGAACCGATGTCGCGTCTGGTGATTCCGCTCACGAGTGTCACCACCATTGGCGGCATCTCGACGGTATTGATCGTGGAGGGCGACGAGGTCAAAAAGAAAGTGATTACAGCGGGGCCACCCGGCCCCGATGGGATTCCCGTGCTCGCGGGCCTGGAGGCGACCACGCAGGTACTCCTCAATCCTGTGGGGCACAAGCCAGGCGACAAGCTCGAACCGGTCATCGTCAAGCCCTCACCCGGCCCCGGGAAGTAGGCGCTTACCATGAGATTTGAGAGCAAGTTGGCGTGGCGGCACTTAGTTTCTGGCGGGGGGCAGACGGTGCTGACGGTCTTTGCAGTGGCGATTGCGGTGGCGGTGATTATCTTTATCCAGACACTGATCACGGGGGTTCAGCGGCGCTTTATCGGAGATCTGGTAGGCTCGCTGGCACACGTGACCGTCAAGGCACCTGATCCGCTGCCTAAGATGCTCTCGGAGGTAGTGGCGCAAAAAGAAGGGGAGCTGCTGGCGACGAACCAGCAAAAAGCGGTGCAGCAGCGGACCGAGCTGGAGCAGTGGCAGCGTCTGGAAACGGAGCTGGCACAGTTTTCTCATGTCACGACCGTGGCACCGGCAGTGCGTGGCAGTGCCTTTCTGATCCGAGGCGAGAAGCGCTTTGCTGTGAGCATCTCCGGCGCGGAGCCTGCTAAACTAGAGCGGATCAGCCTGCTCCAGAAAGACCTGATTGCCGGGCGCTGGCTGGATCTGCGCCCTGGCGAGCTGGTGATCGGGGTGCGACTGGCAGAGGATGCCGGGGTGCGGCTGGGGGATCGCGTGCGGCTCCAGTCCGCACAGGGTGTCACCGAGAGCTTCACGATTGCGGGCCTGATCTACACCGGCAACAATGCCACCGACCTCGGGCAGGCATTTATGCTACTGCGCGATGCCCAGAGCCTCTTTCACACCGGGCAGAATGTTAGCTCAATGCTGCTCAAGCTCGACGATGCCTTTCTCGCGGATGCCGTGGCGGATCAGATCGCGGCCAGTCTGCCCTATAAAGTTGAGTCCTGGATGAAGGACTCGGCATTTATTGTTAATGCCATCCGCTCGCAGAACCAGACACGCAATATGATCTGTGGCTTTGTGTTACTTGCCAGTGCTTTTGCGATTGCCTCGGTGCTGATTGTCTCCGTGATTCAGAAGCAAAAGCAAATCGGAATCTTAAAGAGCATGGGCGCGCGGGATAAGCAGATTCTTATTGTCTTCACCTTGGAGGGGATAGGTGTCGCAGTGGCGGGAGCACTCGTCGGCTGTCTCTGGGGCTACTTAATTCTTCGTGCCTTGGAAAACATCCCACAGGCCGCGCGTTTTGGCAAAGTGGACAAGCTTTTCACGATAATCTACGACCCCACCATCTTTGGGGGAGCTGCCGCTGCTGCGATTATCGCCACCCTGATCGCCGCGATTCTTCCTGCAAGTCGTGCCTCCAAGCTCAACCCGGTCGAGGTGATCCGTGGCTGAGCAACCGATTGTTCAAGCGATCCGACTGTACAAAGCTTACAACCCGGGCACCAACAAAGAAGTTGAGGTGCTGCACGGAGTAGACATGCAGGCGTTCGCGGGGGAGTTTGTGGCCATTATCGGGCAGTCGGGCTCGGGCAAGTCCACACTGCTCAATATTTTGGGGGCACTGGACACGCCCACAAGCGGTCAGGTGCTGATTGATGGCATTGATATCGCCACGCTCTCGTCGGATGGCCTGGCGAACCTGCGCGGCACGAAGATCGGGTTTGTCTTTCAATTCCATCACTTACTCGATGAGTTTAGCTGCCTTGAGAACACCCTCATGCCGGTCGCGATCCAGAAGGGTGCGCCTGAGAAAGCGGATATCGCCTACGCCAAGCACCTCCTTCTGCGCGTCGGGCTGGAGAGCCAGATGCACAAGCGGGCAAACCAGATGTCGGGCGGGCAGCAGCAGCGCAACGCGATTGTGCGGGCGCTCTGCAACAAGCCCAAGCTGGTGCTCGCCGATGAGCCCACGGGGAACCTTGACTCACGCTCCGGCCAGGACGTGTTCAAGCTCATGCGCGAGATCGCCCGAGAGACGGGTGTCGCGTTTCTCATGGTAACGCACGACGATCGCTTAGCCGCCGCCGCCGACCGGATCCTGCGGATCGAAGACGGCCTGATCAGCGAAGTCTCTGGGGGTGGTTCGTCCCCGGTATAATGCCCAAGGGAGAAAATTAAAGAAATGAACTGGATTGTTCGCTGGATCGTGGGGGCCGTGGCGCTCTACCTGACCGTGTTTTCCTGGAGTTATGTTCAGCCGCTCGCACCGTTTCTCGGAGGCAAGCGGGGGCTGGTGCTGGAGGGGGCGGTCGGGGCGTTTTTCGCCATCGCCGTGGTAACCCTGGTCAATGCCTTTGTGGGGCCGCTCCTGCGCTTGCTGGCCGCGCCTCTGAACTGCCTGACAATGGGCCTGATGCGCTTCGTGGTCAATGCGCTTCTCTTCTGGATCGCCGGGTCGGTAGGGCTGGGGCTCTCGGTGCAGGGGTTTCTGCCCGCGCTCTATGGCTCCATAGCACTCTCGTCTATCTCGGGGGTGCTGGATTTGCTGATTCCCAAGGATAAGGACTAAGCGCGCATGACTCCCGTGGTGGTGCTGACAGGAATGAGCGGGGCGGGCAAGCAGACAGCGGCGCGCAGTTTTGAGGACATGGGCTGGCAGGTCGTGGAGAATATCCCGCCGCGCCTGTTTTCGTCTTTGCTTGCGGGCATGCCCAAGGACGAGCCGCTCTGCATTGTCAACGATGTGCGCTCCGGGGAGTTTGAGGCGCTCCCCGCCGGAATTCTCTCTCTGTCCGTCGCGCCCACTCTTGTCTTTCTGGACTCTAGTGATGAGATCCTGATCCGCCGCTTCAAGGAAACCCGCCGTCCCCATCCGTTTTTCTTTGAGGCAGGCGGGATCCTCCCCGCGATTGCTCTGGAACGAACACGGTTAACCTCTCTCAAGGAGCAGGCTGATCTTGTGATTGACACGTCGGGCATGAGCATGCCCGAGCTACAGGCGTTTCTGCGCGAGCGCTTTGCCGCCCCCGAGCACCAGCAGCAGCCCATCACGGTGACCGTTGCCTCGTTTGGCTTCAAGCACGGGACACCCCTCGACGCGGATTTATTATTTGACGTGCGTTTTTTGCGCAATCCCTACTACAATCAGGCACTCAGAGAAAAAGACGGGCGCGACGAAGAAGTCCGAACCTTTGTGGAGGCGGATGAAAGAACCGGAGCGTTTCTGGAGCGGCTCTATGATCTGGTGGGCTGGTCGCTCCCGCACTATATTGCGGAGGGAAAGGCCTACTTGACCATTGGCATTGGCTGCACAGGGGGCAAGCACCGCTCCGTGATGATCTCGGAGAAGCTCTCGGCGTTCTTGAAAGCGCTGGGCTACAGAGTGCTCACCCAGCACCGTGATGTGGAGAGGCGCTAAGCGTGGCCACTCCGCTCTCCAATCCGCAGCAGATGGTCGTCAGTGGTGTCAAGTGGCTGGCACCTGGTCTGAAGGTCAAGCGCTATCTTTTACTGATCCCCATCGGGCTTTTGCCGGTTGTGATCGGGGTGGCGCTTCTCATCAATATTCGCAATACGGACTACTACGACTGGCTCGATCACCGGATCAACCAGCTTCTGCATGTGGATATCGCCGACATGCGCTTCTATCTGCCGGTGGGGCTGGCGCTGATTCTATTGGGCCTCTTGCTGATTCTCAGCGCCTTGATCGCTGTCAATCGCAGTATCGTCGGGGTGATCTCGCCCGAGCATTTAGAGAGCCTGCCTGAGGTAATTCAGAGGAAGCGCTCGCTCAATCAGGGGGCGCGGATCGTGGTGATCGGGGGCGGGACGGGGCTCTCGACTCTCTTGCGCGGCCTGAAACAATATTCCTCGAATCTAACGGCGGTGGTGACCATGACCGATGACGGTGGCTCGTCGGGCTTGCTTCAGCAGCAGCTCGGGGGAATGCCGCCACCGGGGGACATCCGGAACTGTTTAGTGGCGCTCGCCGATGCGGAGCCGCTGATGCAGCAGCTTTTTCAGTTTCGCTTCGAGACCCGAGACACGAAAGACGGTCTGAGCGGTCATAGTTTTGGTAATCTTCTCATTGCGGCGATGATGCAGATTACGGGGGATTTTGAAAAGGCCGTGGAGAAGACCAGTGAGATTCTGGCGATTCGTGGCCGGGTACTGCCCTCCACCGTGGAGTCCGTCGTTCTTGTGGGGAAGCTTGCCGATGGTCGGGAAGTGACGGGGGAGACGAAGATTGTCAAGGACCCGAGTGCGATTGATCAGATTATGCTCTGTCCAGAAGCGCCGACTCCTCCACAGGCTGTTCTGGAAGCCATCCGCGATGCCGATATTGTGGTGCTCGGCCCTGGGAGTGTGTTTACATCGGTGATCCCGAACTTGCTGGTACGTCCTATTGCGGAGGAGCTTGCCAAAAGCCGTGCGCTACGTATTTATATTTGCAATGTCATGACTCAGCCTGGTGAGACCGATGGTTTTACGGCCTCTCAGCATCTGGCGGCTATTGAGAGGCATCTGCTCCCTTTGCCTGTCGGCCGTAAGATCGTGGACTATGTGTTAGTGAACACGACACGCCCGTCTTTGGAGGCGATGGAGCGCTATGCAAAGACCGGGGCTGAGATTGTTTCCGCGGATATTGAGGCCATTAAAGACATGGGCTACCGGCCTATCGTCGGTAAGTTCCTCTTTGAAGCGCAGCTCGTCCGCCACGACCATGAGCGCCTCGCCCGTGCGATTCTTCGTCTCTGGCAGGAGCGGCGTATCAAGCGACGAGGCCCGCTGTGACGGTCAACCTGACAGAGACAGGCCACGTTCTCTTTCTGGATCTCGTGGGCTACTCACTGCTCTCGCAAGAGGCGCAGGCAGCGCGTGTCACCGAGCTGCTGGCGTGTGTTCGAAGTACGACTGCCTTTCAGAGGGCGGAGCAGGCGGGAGAGCTTATTCCTATCGCAACGGGCGATGGCGTGGCACTTGTCTTTTTGCGCTACGCGCTAGCGCCCCTGACCTGTGCTTGTGAGGTGAGGGAGAAGGCCGCCGCGCTTCCGCTGCGCATGGGGATTCATGTTGGCCCGGTGACACGTGTCAGTGATATCAACGGCGCGGTAAGTGTCACGGGAAGTGGGATCAACACTGCCAAGCGCATCATGGACCTTGCCGATGCGGGCCAGATCTTTCTCTCCGATGCTGCCGTTGCTTTAGTGAGAGAGCACGATGCCTGGAAAGAGCGACTTGAGTTTGTGGGCGAGCGCGACACCAAGCACGGGGAGCGGGTGCGCGTGTGGGAGCTGGCACCATGGATTTTAATCCACGGCGCTACCCCTGGTGGTGCCGTCCCTCTAACTTCGGAGCACTACGTGGTGCGCGCTACAGACGGGCAGTTTCATGCAGCGTTGCAGGCACAGTCGGCTATTGTGCTGCTTAAAGGCGCACGTCAGGTGGGGAAGACGAGCCTGCTCGCTCGTGGCTTGCAGGCGGCACGCCAGCGTGGCGCACAAGTGGTGATTTTGGATTTTCAGAGCCTGGGCAGTGATGTTCTTGCTTCGGCGGAGAGCCTCTACCGGGCAATGGCCGAGAGCCTGTGTGAACAGCTCGACCTCGACACACTCCCCGAGAGCCACTGGAGTGCAAGTCGCTCGGGGGCGGCGAACTTAGAGCGTTATCTGCGACGGGTTATTTTTGCCGTTAGTGAGCGCCCGCTGGTCTGGGGGTTGGATGAAGCTGACCGGCTGTTTCCCCTGAGCTTTGGGAGCGAGGTCTTCGGGCTCCTGCGCTCCTGGCACAACCGTCGGACGCTTGATCCCGAAGGGCCGTGGAGCCGTCTGAGCGTGGCGATTGCCTATGCCACGGAGGCGCATCTTTTTATTACGGATCCCAATCAGTCGCCGTTCAATGTCGGTGTGCGCCTGCTTCTCACGGACTTTACACTAAGCGAAGTCGAGCAGCTTGCCAGGCGCTACCAAAGCGATGCAACCGCCGCACTGTATGCGCTGCTGAGTGGGCACCCGTATCTGACCCGTCGGGGCTTGGAAGTGCTGGCCACAGGTGGTACGCTGGAGACAACCCACGTCTTCGACGATCACCTGGAGCGGCTCCTCTTCTCCTTGAGCCAGGAACCCCTTCTTCGTGAAGCCATTTTGCGGGTACTGGGAGGCAAAACTCCCTCCGTGGATGCCTTTTTCCGCCTGCGGGCTGCGGGTGTGCTGTTTGGAGAGAGTGCCTCCGAGACACGTCTGCGCTGCCTACTCTACGAAAACTACCTGAGAAAACACCTTGAGTAACTCTATTTCGGTTCGTGTCCCTGCAACATCGGCTAATATCGGCCCCGGCTTTGATACCATTGGGGTTGCGCTGGATCTGCACAATGTCTTCTACTTCGATGTGCTCACGGCCAGCGCATCGCCTGTGCTACGGCCCCGTACCCTCGTGCTGGGTGAGGATAGCCTGGCGCATCTCGCGCTCAATCGGCTCTACGAAAAGCTGGGCAAACAGCGCCCGAAGCTCTTTGTGCAGACCGAGGCAAACATTCCCTTCTCCCGTGGTTTAGGAAGTAGCTCCACGGCGGTTGTGGGCGGCTTGCTGGGAGGCAATGCGCTGCTAGGGAACCCTCTGGATCGCGAAGAAATTCTTGCGCTTGCGCTGGAGATCGAGGGACACCCGGACAATGTCGCACCTGCACTCTTCGGCGGCTTTCAGATTGCCGTGCGTGAGCCCGATGGCACGATTACACGCGTCTCGGTGCCCGCGCCTGAGGGATTAAAAGCCGTTGTCTGCATCCCGGAGCTGATTCTTCCCACCGAGCAAGCGCGCGCCGCTCTGCCGGAGTCCTGGACACGCGCGGAGACTGTCGCCAACCTGGGCCGGGTTGCGGTGCTCATGACGGCACTGCTCTCCCGCCGCTGGGAGCTTTTGCGTGTGGGAATGGACGATCGCCTTCACCAGCCCTACCGTGAGAAACTCATCCCTGGTTTTCGTGCCGCACTCGATGCCGCACTCGCCGCAGGGGCCTACGGAGCCGCTCTCTCTGGCAGCGGCAGTGCCATGCTGGCCTTCACCGAAGCCCACGAAGAGCGTATTGGGGAGGCAATGGCGGGTGCTATCCGCAGTGCTGGGGTGCTAGCCCAGTGGATGGCTCTCAATCTGGATGCGAATGGGGCGAGCATTGAAGCCCCTTGACCTGCACAGAGCGGGCGAATGTATGGTACGCTTTTCCTATGATGCAACGACGAAGTTTTCTGACACTGGGCAGCGTGCTGCTCGCCACACCGGGCGCGTTCGCCCAAGAGCTAGCCTCGGCGCGTACGCCTAAACAACTGGTACGCACGCCCAAACAAACGGAAGGGCCGTTCTACCCGGACAAGCTCCCGCTTGATACGGACAACGACTTGCTATCCATCAACGATGCTCTCACGCCTGCCGTGGGAGTCGTCACCTATCTCTCTGGTCGGATTCTGGATGCACGGGGCAACCCCCTGCGCAGCGCCACGGTGGAGATCTGGCAGTGCGACAACAACGGGGTCTATATCCACAGCCAGGACAGCGTTCCTAAAAAAGAGAAGCAAGACAAAGGCTTCCAGGGCTTTGGGCGCTTTATTACCGGCTCGACCGGCGAGTATCTGTTCCGCACGATCAAGCCGGTTCCGTACCCAGGGCGCACGCCGCACATTCATGTGGCCGTGAAGCTCAAAGGCAAAGAGAAGTTCGTCACCCAGTGCTACATTGCGGGCGAGGCGCAAAACCAGACCGACGGTGTGTTGAAGGGAATCGCCGAGGCGCAGCGCAAGCTGCTTTTAGCCGAATTCAAGCCGCTGAAGGGTTCCAAGATCGGGGAGCTCACGGCGGGTTTTGATATCGTGCTGGGCATCACCCCCGACGCTGATTGAGATCGGTGTCGGCAATTTTATTGGGCGTTTGTGCGAAACTGCTTGTGGTACAGCTCCGCGTAGAGGCCGTTCTGGGCGAGGAGCTGCTCGTGCGGCCCCACTTCCACCACGCGGCCTTGTTCCAGCACGACAATCTTGTCGCAGGTGCGGATGGTAGAGAGCCGGTGGGCGATAATCAGCGCCGTGCGGTTTTTAAGCAGCGTCTCCAGTGCCTCCTGGATCAGCGCTTCGGACGTGGCATCCAGGCTGCTCGTGGCTTCGTCTAGGATCAAGAGCTGTGGATTCTTGAGCAAAGCACGCGCAATTGAGAGCCGCTGACGCTCACCGCCGGAGAGGCGAAACGCGCGCTCGCCCACGATAGTGTCGTAGCCATCGGGAAGGCTGGCGAGAAAGTCATGGATGTGGGCGGATTTTGCGGCGGCGCTAAGCTGTTCATCAGTGGCATCGGGGCGGGCATAGAGCAGGTTCTGTCGGACGGTGGCGTGGAACAAAAAAGTCTCTTGGGTCACCATCCCGAGCCGCGCCCGTAGGCTCTCCAGCGTAATCTCGCGCAAGTCCAGGCCGTCGAGTGTGATCTTGCCCGACGTGGGATCGAAAAAGCGCGGCAGTAAGTAGGTAATCGTCGTCTTGCCCGCGCCGCTTGGCCCGACCAAGGCCACGCGCTCACCTGGCGCAATCGTAAAAGAGACCTCAGCTAGTGCGGGAGTCGCGGCGTTTGGGTAGGAAAAACCCACACTCTCAAAGCGGACTTCGCCGCGTGTTTGTGTGAGCGTTTTGGCAGTTGGTGCATCGGCGATCTCTGGCGCTTGATCGAGTAGGGAGAAGATGCGCTCGAAGATCGCCAGTGCACCTTGCACATCTACATAAACATTCGCTAAATTCGCCAGCGGGCGGTAGAGGTTTGCCAGATATGCCACGATTGCAATAATGCTCCCTAGGGTCAGCCGCCCGCTCAATGCCTCAATGCCACCAAAAAGATAGATGAGGGCGGGCCCTGCCACGGAGAAAACGCTTAGGCTCATGAACAGCCAGCGCCCCGCGAGTGTCTGGCGCAGATTCAGAGACTTCACTTGCTGTGTGAGTTTTTCGAATGCGCTCGCATCGGGCCTTGCCTGGCCGTAGAGCTGAGTCAGTAGCATCCCGCCCACATGCAGGCGCTCCTGCACAAAGGCCAGCAAGTCCGCCTGCGTCTCCTGCGCCTCGGTGGCGAGCCTGCGCCGCAGCTTCCCAACAAGCTTTGTCGGCAGGTAGAGGCCCGGCACCACGATCAGCGCCACCAACGCCAGCTTGGGATTCATCCCAAAGATCACGATAATGGTCGCAATCACGGTCAGCAAGTTATTGGCAATGCTAATCACCGTGCCCGTCGCGACGCCCTGAACCGCCCCGACATCACTGCTCACCCGCGCCACAATCTCCCCTGCCCGGGTATTCGTGTAGTAGCTAAGTGACATCTGCTGGAGGCGCAAAAATAAGCGATTGCGAAGATCGTAGAGTAGTCCCTCGCCGACTTGGGCGCTCAAGAAGCTCTGCAAAACCCCGAGCAGGCCCATCAGGATATTCACTCCGAGGATGCCGCCGACCAGCCAGAAGAGGAGAGCGAGCTGGTGCTTGGGAATCGCGTCGTCGAGAATCCCGCGCACCAAAAGCGGGGGCACCACCCCGAGCGCCGCGTTCACCCCGAGGCAGCCAAAAATCCCCAGCCAGAGCGTTTTGTACGGAGCAAGGCACGTCAGCACGCGTTTTAGCAGCGCTCGATCCAGCGGCCCTTTTGGCCCCTCGCCGCCGGTATTGCGGTTCTGCAACCCAAACGTCCGAGGCAAGCCCCCCAGGCTCTGATCCGGCCCCCGCCACCCACCTCCTACACCCATGGCTCTACCATACCCGTTTTGGGCTAGTAGTGCTGCTTCAGGCGCTCCGGGGGACTGGTCTGCGGAGGATTACGACGGTTGTAAGCGACGAGCCCCAGACCCACAAAGGTAAGAACGAGGAGAGTGGGGAGCCCAAAGCCCTGAAAGCACCAGGCGAGTCCGGTGAAGAAAAGAGTCATAGCAAAGTAGACGCAGAAAGTGTGCTGCAAGATACGCTCTCTGACATTTCGGGTATGCTGAGGCTTACATGGAAGAGACAACGCGCTACGACTTGATCGTGATTGGCTCCGGCCCGGCGGGGGAGAAAGGGGCGGCGCAGGCGGCGCTTCTGGGAAAGAAAGTCGCGCTGATTGAACGGGGCCAACATCTGGGCGGGGCGGCGGCCAACACGGGGACGCTTCCCTCGAAAACGCTGCGAGAGACGGCACTCTTTCTCTCGGGGTTTCAGCAGAGAGAGCTCTATGGCCTGGATGCGTGCCTACGTGATAAAGCTACCGTGCAGGATTTTCTGCGGCGTGAGCGGCGTGTGGCCGAGACCGAGCGGCAGCGGATCGCGGGCAGCATCGGCAGCCACGGCATTGAGCTCTATCGCGGCGCGGCGTCGTTCGTGGATGCACACACCGTGAAAGTTGAGGGGGCGACGACGACGGTTCTGCGGGGCGATATTGTGCTCATCGCCACCGGCTCTCGGCCCTGGCACCCGCCGGTTTTCCCCTCAGGCCAGCCTGATATCTACGACTCCGATACGATCTTGCAGCTGCAGCATATCCCACAGAGTCTGATTATTGCGGGGGGCGGCGTGATCGGATGCGAGTATGCCTGCCTCTTTGCGACCCTGGGCGTGAAAGTGACCGTGGTGGAGGCTCGCGACGAGCTACTCTCATTTCTTGACCGCGATCTCTCACGTGCGCTGAAAGAGCGTATGGTCGCCCTGGGGATACTCTTTCGGATGCCTGATCAGATCGAGCATGTAGAGCGCGACGACGAAGGCGATGAAGTGGGCTGGCGCTGCGCCCTGTGCTACGGCGGCTCGATTGTTGCCGATACGGTTCTGATTGCGGCGGGGCGTAGCGGCAATACCGAGAGCCTGAATCTAGCCGCCGCCGGGCTGGAGGCTGTCAAACGGGGGCTGCTCACGGTCAATGGGTGCTTTCAGACTAACGTCCCCTCAATCTACGCGGCGGGTGATGTCGTAGGCTTTCCGTCGCTTGCCTCCGCCTCTATGGAGCAGGCGCGCCTGGCGATGTCGCACGCGTTTCAGAGCAACTTCACGGGCCATCTGGCCCCGATTCTCCCGTACGGCATCTACACCATCCCTGAGGCGAGTAGTGCGGGCGAGACCGAGCAGAGCGCACGGGAGAAAAACATAGACGCGGTCTGTGGGCGTGCCAGCTTTGCCGCCAACGCCCGAGGGCAGATTATCGGGGAGCAGTTCGGGTTTATCAAGCTGGTGTTCCGTCGCGAGGACATGCGGCTTATTGGAGTGCATATTATCGGCGAGAGCGCCTCGGAGCTCGTGCACATCGGTCTGACTGCGATGCTGGCCGAACAAGGGGCGGACTTGTTTCTGCGCACTTGCTACAACTATCCGACGCTCTCCGAATCCTATAAATCTGCCACCTATGATGCTCTAAAACGTCGAGAGCCTGTCTGAAGAACTATACACTTTGGCATTGTTCTTGCCTAGAGGGTAGCCAGATCCAAATGACGTTGAGATCTTAATGTTTTTCACGAATCACCGATCCAATCGGTGGGTGAAGGCCGAGTGCTACTGGCATAACTCTTGCTCATGTCTCGACTTTGTGAATAATTCGCGTTTTCTCCTTGTTTTTGCCTGGGTCGGGTTGGCGAGTGTGCCCGCTCTTGCTCAACCTACAGAGAGTAGCTTGAAAGTCTTCAACTACACCTACAGCTACACGACTGCGGGGGGCGCATCGGTGACGAGGACGATTCCTACTAAGGTCTATATCCCTGCGCCGGGAACCTACAATCCTCTGGTGCCGCTGCCCGTGGTGATGTATCTGCATGGACAGGGCGAGCGCGGTAATGGGATTGATATAGATGGCACTCCGGGAATTGATAGCTGGGCCTTTGCCGACTCCCTCCAGCTCATTGACCGCCCCGCGATCTATGTCGCGCCTCGTGGGATCAAGGACTTTCTCCCGAGCGATGCGGAGTATCTGGAGAACCAGGCACGCTGGGGAAGCACTGCGCCGGTCAACTATGGCTACGATAGCCTGGGTGAATACTGGCTCAATAACTATGGCACGAGTGATGAGTACGACTACCGTAACTTCCCAATCTCCGCGAGCCTGCGCGGCACCTTTAGCCTCACCGATGCTCTACTGACCTCCCCGACCTTTACGAATCTAGTAGACAGCACCCCGTTTAGCATTCCTCTGGTAGATCCTAACCGTCAGTACCTGGTCGGTTGGTCATCCGGAGGCGATGGTGTCTGGGATGCTGTCACCCGCCAGCCTCACAAGTACGCCGCGGCAATTCCTCTCTCTGGTGTGGGGGATTCGGGGGCCTTTGGGAGCCACCTGATATCTGGCCTTTTGTCGCAGCCTTTACGTGCCTTCGCAGGGGGCAGCGACCTCCCGGATCAGCAGAGTGCCTTGCTCAAGATGCAGACGGCTCTAAATAACGCGGGTGCAATCGGAACCGCGCAGCTCCTCCCCGGGGAGAATCACTTTAGCGTCTCCAGCGCTGTTTTTGGTAGCCTTGCCAACCGCGACTGGCTCTATTCCCAGTCCGAAGGGGCTGCAGCGGTAGCTCCCGAGCCCACGACGGTGGCGCTCTGCCTGCTTGGCCTTGTTCCCTTCTGTCGTCGCCGCAAAGCTTGACGCAGTGGTCGGAGCACGGTATAATCTTCACGCTTTGGCCCGTTGGTCTAGCGGTTAGGACGCCTCCCTTTCACGGAGGAGACCAGGGGTTCGATCCCCCTACGGGCTACTCTCGCTAGAAACCAAGCCTGCTGGAAGATACTTCCAGCAGGCTTTTTAGTGAGTCTTGCATGACAAATTCAGCCGACCAGGGGCTGAAACTCTGGCCCTTCGAAGGGGAAGGCGCTCCCCGAAGAGCTGAGCTACTTCACGGGGGAGAAAGTCCTCATCCCGCAGTCGGTCGAGCAGGTCGAAGAACGTCGCATCGGGTGCCGTCAGCAGCCCCACACGCGACATCGTGCTCCTGAAGTTGGGCAAAATTATGGGTAAGGCCAGAGGTGTTGTGCATGAGTATTCAGCGCCTGTCCCTGAGAGATTCACCACTGAGTCAGTACATCCCTGCCACTTTGCATGTTTTTTATGTCCAGGATAGACTGGTAAACATGACTGAGATAAAGCGACGAAGACCCCCAGGGCCAGCTCCCATTCCAGGGCGTGTTCGTACTACTGTCTACCTTGATGAGCTGCTTGCAGAGTGGGGGAAACAGCAACCAGGGGGATTGTCTGAGGTGGTGCGGCGGCTTCTCAAGCAGGAACAGGCTCGGATCAATGAGGGGGCGACCTCCGCCTAGTGCGACAGACTTAAGCGAAGAAGAAAAATTATGACACTGATGATAAATGTCTCTCCCGAAACTGCCCGACGGCTCGTAGACGATCCTGAGGCGCTCCGTAAGGCCGGAGAGATTGTAGACGCCGCCTTTGCGGAGGAAAACATGGATTTAACTCCCGACGAATGGAGCAAGGTAGATGAGGCTTTGGCGCAAGTCGAAGCAGGCAAGACGAGGCCACACAATCGTGCTGAGTCACTTGCTCATGCTGAGGAATTACTCAAGGCAGCGGGTCTTGTTTGATGCTTGATCCCGCTCCTTGGGAAGTGATTCTGACCGATGTCGCCCATGCGGAGCGTGACGTACTCTTCTTGACGATTGGCCAGGCCCGTGGCGCTGAGTACGCGAGGCGTTGGTGGGATGGCATGCTCTCCGCGACGGATGGTATTGCTGAGTTTCCCGGCCCACGTTCGTTTCCCAGGAATGGCCCGGAGTCAGAGCGCCGACGGGCTGAAGTGCGCACACGGCTTTATCGCGGGCCAGATCGAAAGAACCCGGAGTGGGTAGGCTGCAAAATCGTCTTCTCAATCTATGATCCTACGCAGCAAGATCCCGATGCGGGCCAGGTTCGTATTCTTCGTTACGTCGGGGTGAAAACAAAGAGTGCACAGGAGATCATGAGCGACGATACCGATTACCCTCAGGAGACCGGATAGCCCGAAATAGGTCTGTAGAAAGCATTCCTCCTTTTGAAAAACTAGGCTCGCAGGAAGACACCCTTCCCGCGAGCGTATTGGTGGGCTTCTCGGGCACTACCTTACCCACGGCCCTGCTGAAGGCAAACTTGACGAAAGTCCTATGGAGCGCATCAAGGCCCCTCTTCGCACAAGAAGTTACGGGACAAGATTAGCACTTGTGGGGGGCAGGAGGCTACGGAAGGGTTCTCGCGCTGGCGACGTTGGAGTAGTCCGAAACTCCGTAGGTGTTCTTTGCACGTAGTCGGTAGTAGTAGAGCTTATTTGCTATCAGCGACGAGTTCGTGTAGGTCTTCGCCCCGGCTACCAGCGTTGCCACCGTCGTGAAAGTGATGTTATCCAAGGAGCGCTCCAGCACAAAATTGGCCTCGTTGGTGGAGTTGTCCGTCCACGTCAGAGTAATCTGCGAGCGCGATTTTGCTGTTGCACTGAGATTACTGGGGGGGGCAGGCAGTGAGTTGATTGCAAAGATCGCCTTGTAGATATTGACCCGCCCTCCTTTGATCGTCCGACCCGAAAAGGATTTCACAGGATCGGTGTTGTTCAGCACAAAGTCACGCAAGGCGGCATTGGAGAGATTGGGGGCGTGCGAGGCTAAGAGTGCCACTTCACCGGCTACCAAAGGAGCCGCCATGATCGTCGCTGGGGTCGGCATCCCCATTGATAAAGTCGTAGCCGATAACCTGACCGCTGGAGTTTCGGTAGATCTTATCAACCAGATCAGGATGATCCATCGCCACTCCCGTATCTACAATGGCAATGACGGTGGACTCTTTGGGGCTCCAGAGAGGCCAAGCGAGGTCCGCTTTCACTTTCTGCGGTGCCCACTGTTGCGCGGCATAGCCAGGATCGTTGGGAGCCGCTTCCGTCGTCGCCTGGTAGGCCGTTAGTACATAGTTTGGCTCAACAAAAGACACCCCAACCATCCGGCTTGCGAAAGTGCTCACACGGTAGCCCTCCAGCCCTCCGTACAAGCGCACTCGGGCGACTCGTAGCGCAGGAAGGTACTCGATCACGTGCCCCACACTGGCTTCGATATTCATCAGCGCAAGAGACCCAAATTCCGGGTTCACGCCGACGAGCACCTCATTGGGCACACTGGCCGTGTTCATGTTAAACAGGGCAGATTGTGCGGCAGCGGGTACGGGGGAGAGAAACAGACTACCTCCCACGAGACCAAGCGCGGTGGACAGAAACGATTTGAGGAAACGGCGTCTAATCATGCCCTAAATAGCGGCAGAGTTATATCTTTCCCTGAGATCGTTAAAATACCGGAAATGGGCTCTGACAATCATTGACCTTGTTGGCGAATTCCCGGAGCGTATTCGGATCGGAGCCCTGTGTGCCAGTACGTCACCTCGCGGGGCTGGACTATCGCTGGTGAAGTCACCTACATCTCATTCGGGGCAAAACTCCGCCCTGAACGTGAAGCCCTGATGAAAGCGGCAAGGCGGCGGGCTTTCTCTCCTTGACGGAGGCTTTGGACTTGATGACTCCCACAGCCAGAGCTATGGCGGGGCTACTTGCTGTCTTTGCAGAGCTTGTTTTTAGGTTCACCCGACCACCGTCGTATCGCCCCACGACAGCCCCGTTTTTACCTCCACGTCCAGGCTCACTGTCAGCGCATATGCTCCCTCCATGCACGCCTTCACCTGCGACCCAAGCTCGCCTGCCGCGTCTTTCTCCACCTCAAAGAGCAGCTCATCGTGCACCTGTAGCAGCAGTAGCGCCGGGAGCTGCGTGTCTTTCAGCATCGCCGACACCGAGAGCATTGCCTTCTTCATGATGTCCGCACTCAGCCCCTGAATCGGCATGTTCGCCGCCGCCCGCTCCGCCGCCTGGCGGAAGTTAAACACGCGGTTGTTGATGTCGGGGATCCAGCGGCGACGGCCAAAGAGGGTCTGGACGTAGCCGTTCTTCTGCGCAAACTCGATCGTGGAGTCTAAGTACACCTTCACGCCCGGGAAGCGCGCAAAGTACGACTCTTTCAAGGCTTTTGCCTCGCTCTGTGGAATCTTGAGCTGCCGCGCCAGCGCGAAGTCCGAGATGCCATAGAGCACCGCGAAGTTCACCGTCTTGGCCGCACGCCGCATATCGGAAGTGACGTCCCCGGGCGCGACACCGTAGACTTTACTCGCTGTGTACTTATGGATGTCCTCGCCCGAGGAGAACGCCGCCCGCATGTCCGTGTCGTTTGCCACGTGGGCAAAGATACGCAGCTCGATCTGGGAGTAGTCCGCCGAGAGCAGGATTCTTCCAGGCGGCGCGACAAACGCTTTTCTAATTTCCCGACCAATGGCCGTACGAATGGGAATGTTCTGAAGATTGGGATTCGACGACGACAGGCGCCCCGTCGCCGCCACGGTCTGGTTCAGCGATGTGTGCACCCGGCCGTCTGAGCGTACTAGCGCCGGGAGCGCATCGGCGTAGGTGCTCTTGAGTTTTGCCAGCTCGCGGTACTGCACCACACTGGCCACGATCGGGTACTCCAGTGCAAGGGGCTCCAGCACATCCGCATCGGTTGAGTATCCCGTCTTGGTCTTCTTCCCCGACGGCAACTTGAGTTTTTCAAAGAGCACCTCGGCGAGCTGCTTGGGCGAGTTCACCGCAAACGGCTCCCCAGCGAGTGCGTGGATACTCTTCTCCAGTGTCGTGATCTGACCCCCCATTTCCGCCGCGATCTTGCCCAGCAGTACCGTGTCTAGGAGCAGCCCCGTGCGTTCCATCTCGGCCAGAACTGGCACCAGCGGCAGCTCTAGAGTCTGCAAAAGTTCCGAGAGTTTATTTTTTTCTAAGCGCGGCTCCAGCACCTCTTGTAGCGCAAAGATCGCCTCCGCCGACGCAATCGCCATTTGTTTATCGCGCTCAAACACCATCGCCACATCCAGCGTCGCACGCTCTTTCTTCTCCAGGGTAGGCGGCAACTCCCGCCCGGCATGGTTCTGCGCAATGTCACGCAAAGGATAGGTCGCGCGCTGGCCGGCGAAGAGCAAATACGCAGCTAGCTCTGCATCGAAGGCAAGTGAGGAAACACTGATACCGTACCGTGAAAGAACCGTGAGGTCAGTTCGTCCATCATAGGTCAGCTTGCCAATGCCATTGTCTACAAGAAGCTGAGCGACTGTCGTGATCCGCCCTGCCCGCACAACCTCCCCCCCATCCCCCGCCCGGCGGGGGGGATTTGAGGAAGGAGAATCGAAGAGCCCTCCGAGACCGTCGCTGCTTGGCACGGTAGGGACATCGGTGATGGCGCAGTAGAAAACGCGTCCGTCTCCGGTGGCAATAGCAATTCCATAGAGAGTCGCATCTAGTGCTGACTGCTCATCTGTGTGCAGCCGAATGGCAATCTTGCCTGCCGCTTTCGCCGTAGCAAGCAGCTCCGCCACATCGGCATCGGTTTCAACTTCAGTGACGGTCAGTAAAACCGCCTTTGCCTCCGCTACCACCTCTGCTTCAGGCTCCCCCGCCGGGCGGGGGCGGGGGGGGCTGGTCGGGGAGCCTTGGCTGATGGCCTCCACCCGCCGTGCCAGCGTGCGGAACTCTAGCTCATCGAAGAAGACTTTTATCGCCGCGTAGTCAGGGGAGTAATCGGGGCAGGTGTCGGGAGTGGGGAGAGCAGCGGCCTCGGGGAGGGGAATGTCTTTCTTAATCACCGCCAGATACTTCGAGAGGCGCATCTTATCTAAGTTCTCGCGAATCTTCTCCTGAATGCGTGCCGGTGTTACTTCCGAGAGCCGCGCCTCCAGCTCCTCCACGGTCGGGAAGGCTTGCAGCAGTGTCGTGGCCGTTTTCTCGCCGATGCCCGGCACGCCGGGGATATTGTCGCTGGAGTCGCCTTTGAGTGCGCGGTAGTCCGTGAGCTGGAAGGGTTTGAGGCCGTAGCGCGCCTCCACTGCCGCCTCATCATAGAGCACCGTATCCGTGATGCCTTTAATGGTGGTCAGCACTGTCACTCCTGGCTGCACGAGTTGCAGCATATCGGAGTCGCCACTCACAATGAGCACGTCGTAGCCCGCCGCCTTGCCCCGCGTGGCGAGCGTCCCGATAATATCGTCGGCCTCGTAGCCGGGCGCTTCCAGTGAGATTGCCCGAAAGACATCGGCGAGGCGACGTGCATACGGCCCTTGCTGAATAAGATCATCGGGTGTGTCTTGGCGCGTGCCTTTGTACTCGGTGAACAGCTCGTGTCGAAAAGTGGGCTCGTGCGTGTCCCAGGCACAGAACATCAGATCGGGGTGGTGCTTCTCCGTCACGCCCAACAGCATCTGCGTGAAGCCAAACAGGGCGTTAGTGGGTAGGCCCTTGGAGTTTGTGAGTGAGCGCACCGCAAAGAAGCCCCGGAAAAGCAGCGAGTTACCGTCGAGGAGAACGAGTGTTTTTGCCATTTGGGCTATTTTACCTGCCCGGTTCCAGGAACGGTGCCTCGCCGAGCGAAACTAAATGTTCGATGGGTTACAATGGTGCAGACCAAAAACGGTTCCGTCCAACGTGAGGATTATAAAACCATGCAGCGCACGCTAAACTCCCCGCTTACTCTTCTGGCACTTCTCCTGTGCGCACTCTGCGCCGCCGCACAGGAGAAGCCGAGTCTGGGCTCGACTCGTGGAATCATTGACATCCACAAGATGGGTCGTCCAGCGGATGCGGTTCAACTGGTCGGTGCAACGAGATACGAGCTGGTTCCGGAGAAAGAGCCTCCCACACGGTGGGTCTTTGAGGGGGGCGTCCTTACCGCCCCTCTTGGCTGGGAGAGCCTCGTCACTAAAGAGTCGTACCAGGACTTCCGTATGCACGTGGAATTCAATGTCAACGAAGTCAAAGATGCCACCGATCCAGAGAAGAACGGCAACTCCGGGATCTACCTCCAACAGCGCTACGAAATCCAAATTCTCAACTCCTTCGGCGTGGCGGAAAAAGACTACAAGGCCAGCTACGGCGGCAGCGTGTACCAGCTGAAGAAGCCGGATCGTCTTGTCAACAAAAAGGCCGGAGAGTGGCAGAGCTATGATATTGTCTTCCGCGCCGCCCGTTTCGACGGTGAGAAAAAGACCGAGAATGCGCGGATCACGGTGTATCAGAATCAGCAGCTGATCCACGATGACTACGCCATTCCCCGCAAGACCGGCGCGGGTCGAAAGGAAGGGCCGGAGCCCCTGCCTATTCTTTTGCAAGGGCACCACAACCCGGTGCGGTTCCGAAATGTCTGGATTCAGAAGCTCACGCTTGATACCAAGCTAGTACAACCCGGCATAAATTTTCTCCCCCTACATTGAAGCAGAATTTCATGTCATAATCAAGGCATCTTATCTCGATCGGAGGATGCCCCATGCCTG
>NZ_JAYVPL010000069.1:0-23880 GCF_043757465.1 Armatimonas sp. | reverse complement strand
ACGGCTATTCAGTTTTTGCCTCCCCCCGGCTTCGCCGACCCCCTCCGGCTCCGCGAAGGGGGTACAAGAGATCAAGATGGTAAAGTCAGATTCCTATTTTGTCCCCCTTCGCAGGGAGGAACGACCGAGAGTCGGAGGGGGAAGCCGAGGAACGAGGCAGGGGGAGGTTAAAACTGAATGACCGTGCCCAGCCAGCATCTCGAGGAGGATATTTAATGTATCAGGCGAATTTAGTTAGAGCTTGTGGCGCTATTATGCGCCGAAGGAGGAAATTATATGTTACCCCACTTTGTCCGGAACGCGCCCGTGATGGCGGGCATTGCTGCCCTATTTGGCGTGTTGATGGCTACCCCGCGCCCTGCAGCGTCGCATCAGGCTAAGAAACCCACTCCTAAACCAAAACCCGCTCCGGCACAGCCGCCAACAGTCAAACCAGCAACCGGAGTTAAGGCAGCCACGGAGCTGGCGGGTGATAATGGCCGCCTGAGTGTTCCCTACATGATTGGTGAAAAAAATCAGGAGCTTGTCATCACGCTCCGGAGCGCGGAGTACAGTACACGACCGGTTCAGATCGCCAATGTCAGTGATGAGGCGATCCCCAAAGCCGATGAAAAGCTGCTCATTCTTCACTATTCTGTCCAAAATCCGCAGTCAAGTGACATGGACTTCTACTGGGAAAGCCTTGTTTTCACCGCTGTGGATGCCAAGGATGTCAACCACCTGTCCTCTTGGGTCGCACGTGACGGTTCGGCGGAGTCGCTAAGCGTGCAGCTCAAACCCGCTCAGAAACTCGATGTCTTCACAGCCCTGAAAGTGCCCGCAGATGGCCCCGTGCCTAAGCTGATCGTCCAGCGCGGAGGCGGCCGTGTGCTGCGCTACGACTTGCGCGGCAAGGTCACGCCGCTCACGCCGCCCATTGCCGATCCCGCAGACACGGCGGGCACCACCGCACGGCGGGAAATTCCCGGCGGTCTGGTCGGCACTTTCTACACTACGGGATCGTTCGATCTTCGTGTGGATAGCATTACGTTTCAGGCAAAGCAACCTAGTGGTGAGGACCCAGAGGAGGGCAAGCACTATGCAGTAGTGACCTTGACATACAAGAACCTTCTCAACCGACCGCTGGAGTACTCTGGCGGCACGTTCAAGGCCGAGCTCGTGACGACCGACGGCGAGAAGCTGGAAGAGTCGCAGATTCTCAAGCTCAGAAGTGCCGAGAGCGCCAACGGGACGCTAAGGCCCGGCGAGGAAGGGAAGGCCCGTATTGTCATTGCCGTACCTGCCGCCGCGGGTGCCAAGACCCTTCGGATTCAGGAAGGCGAGGAAGGCCGCGCTTTTGTGATCAATACCACTGCAAAATAACTCTAACAGCTATCGTCAAGCTCCCCAATGCGGATCGGCTTAAGGGGAGCTTAGACTTCTAGCTCGATAATGGTGACATCATCGTTTTTGAGAGCGCCGCTCTCGCGGGTGCCCTTCAGCCAGGCGGGGAAAATAGTGTCGCTGGGGATAAGGTTCCAGGGCTTGCGCTTGCGCTCGTACTCCAGCAGGAACCAAGCGGCGACGGCATCCGAGCAGGCGAAGAGGCGCACGGAGGCAGGAGGGAGCTTGGCGCTAAACCGGACGATCTCGGGGCGGTCTTTGAGGGCATCAGGATCGGTGGCAACTAAGCCGGGGTGCGTATTGAACTGCCGGGACTTGGTGAGGGGGAAGGCGTAGTGCAGCATGTCATTCACCACTAAAAAAAGACACACATCGCCAATCGCTCGCGCCGTGAGCTGGCGATTCTGTGGCTCAAAGTCTAGCACCAGCAAGGACGCTTGCGAGCCCTGAGGAAGCTTTTCCTGCGCGTACCAGGTTGTCGCGCCGGTGCTGACACTTTTCTGCCACTGCGCTCCCAGCACACTGACCCGCTCCCAGAATACCTCGTCGTCCGCGGGAAAGGGCGCACCATGGGCGAACTCTGTCACCAGTAGCTCCGCCCACTCTCGGGCATAGACAGCCGCTGATGCGCCATCCGCTACCGCGAGGAGAGGCCGCTCGTCGGAGAGCGCCCAGGCATCCTCGTACTGCTCCTCGGTGTTGCCGTCTTTGGGGGCGGTGAGTGCACGGATCCGTTTCATGGCTAGCGCAGATCCGCCGTGCGTGTCCCGATATCGAGGAACTGTACCAGCGAGCGCAGATCCGCATTGAAAGCGAAGCCACGTGAGCTCTCCGTGGTGGTGAACCCCTCCCGTCGTGCCTCGTCGCGGAGCTTGGGGGGCAGCACACTGCTGATCTCGAAGAGCATCTGCGCGTACTCATCGGGTAGGCCAAGCTGCGTGTCGGGGAACTCGACGGGTCGCTTGGCGACCCCAGAGAGGTGAATATTAAAGAGAAGTGCCTTGCCATCGTTGGTACCCAGGCTCTTGAGCTTGTCGGTGGCAGGGCGGGGCGAGCCGTCGGTGGGCTCGCCGTCGGAGATATTGATAATGCTCGGTGGATAGGAGAGTGGGTAGAGCTCCGTCCAGGCTTTGACGATCTGATGGGCCTCTTCCACGGCGGCGACCATGGGGGTGTTGCCATTGGCCATGGGCTCGAACCAGACGGGGAAGCGCACCTGACGCTCGATCAGGCCCCCCGTTCCATCGTCCTCTTTCCGGGCACGCGTCTCCACCCGCAAGGGGTTGTCGGCGACCTCGGAGATGGGCACGAACTGCCGCCCCGCAAGCTGTCCGCCAAAGCCCGTGCGCACCGCGCCGCCGTAGCCAATCACGGCGATCTGGAAGTAATCGCGCACATCCTCGCCCTTGGCGCAGCGTAGTACCAGGGTGGCGATGAGACGGTTGACCGCATCGGCTACCGCATCGCACTTGCGCTTGCCCGAGTCCATCCCATACGGGTCGTCCATCGAGCCGGACTGATCTATCAAAAAACAAAACGCCGTCGGCTTGGCGCGGCTGATCTCCGCTGAATAAGGCATAGGAAAATTATACCGCGAACGCGAACCTTACCTCATGCTGTGCGACTATGATGTGATTGTGATCGGCTCCGGGGCGGGCGGCGGGGTGGTGGCGGGCTTGTTAGCCGAGGCGGGGCGACGGGTACTACTTCTGGAGCGCGGCGGGGAGCCTAGCTTTGAGGAAGTCGGACGGGATCATCTGAGAAACCAGCGCCTCTCGCACTACGGGCATAATGCGGGGCCGGACGCCGACCATCCACGGGTTGCCAATAACCATAGAGTGCAGCCCTGGGACGGGGGCTACCATGCTAACGCGGCGATTGTCGGCGGCGGGACACGGGTTTATGGGGCGCAGGCGTGGCGCTTCCACCCGCTGGACTTCAAGATGGCCTCCACCTACGGCATCCCGGATGGCTCGTCGCTGGCGGACTGGCCGATAGACTACCAAGAGCTCGTGCCGTTTTATGAGCAGGCGGAGCACGAGATCGGGGTGTGCGGTCAGGCAAGCGCAATGTTTCATCTGCCGGAGTACAGACGCGATTACCCGATGCCCCCGATGGCAATCACCAAGCAAGGGGCGATCTACCAAAAAGGCGCGGAGGCACTGGGCTGGCGAACACTGCCCGTGCCGCTGGCGATCAACTCAACCGAGTACAATGGGCGGCCCGCCTGCACCCGCTGCCTCCACTGCGTCGGGTTTGCCTGCCCGGTGGACGCGAAAAACGGCTCGCAGAACACGCTGATTGCGCGTGGCAAGCTCACGGGAAGGCTTTTCTTACAAACAGGCGCGATGGCGGCCAAGATCCACCACGACGGCAAGCGCGCCAGCGGCGTGACGTACTTTATCGGTGACGAAGCCAAAACGGCGACGGCGGAGCAGATTGTCGTGGCGGCAGGTGCAATAGAGTCAGCGCGACTTCTCCAACTTTCTGGAATTGGCAACGATCACGTCGGGCGGCACCTGCAAGGGCATGTCTATGTGGGAGCCACGGCGCTCTTTCCGGAAGACATCTGGGACGGCCTTGGGCCGGGTGTCACCACGGCAACGACCGAGTGGAGCCACGGCAACGAGGGCGTGATCGGCGGGGGGATGCTCGCCGATGAGTTTATCCTGCTGCCGATTATTGCTTGGAAGCGCTACCGTGCACCGGGCGTGCCGACCTGGGGAAAGGAGGCGAAAGACTGGCTGCGCAACCACTACCGCTATCTCTCGGACATCAAAGGCCCCGTGCAGGACATTCCCTCGCCCGATGCTCGCGTCACGCTGGATCCAAATGTCAAAGACCGCTGGGGCCTCCCCGTGGCGCGGCTCTCCGGCACGACGCACCCGGAGACGATCCGCACGGGACAGTTTTTGCAGAAAAAAGCCGTCGAGTGGCTGCAAGCCTCCGGGGCGACGCAGGTCTGGGGCGGCCCTCCGACCACGCCCTCTCTCTCCGGCGGTCAGCACCAGGCGGGCACCTGCCGCATGAGCGACGACCCCCGCGTGGGCGTGGTGGATCGCAACGGGCGCGTGCATGGCTTCGAGAATGTCTTTGTGGGGGATGGGAGCGTCCACGTCACCAACGGCGGCTTCAACCCGGTGCTGACCATCTTCGCCCTGGCGTTCCGTCTCGCTGCCCACATGAACGTGGGCGGCTCGCTGCGCTCCTGACCTGCGGCCACAAAGTCGCTCCGCGACAGACGGCGGGGGTACACTCAACCCGTGAATACCCTCTTTCGGATTGCGTTTGGCGATTATGAGTTCGTACTGGATCGCACAAACCTCACCTACTCGCTCACCGAGACCGTCACCAAAACCGTCTGGGCGACGAATCTCTCGCTGGGCTGGATCGAGCTAAAAGAGCGCGAGACGGGAGCGATTGCCCGAACGGATTTTAGCGACTGCAAGCTCATCAGCATCGCCGAAAAAATGAGCGCGGCGGGCAAGCGCATCTTGCTGGGCCTCGATGCGCCGGGCGGCGTCCCCGTGGACATCTATCTGATCTGCGGCCCCAAAGAAATCCAGCTCACGGTGGAGGCCAGCCGCGACAGCAAAACGCATTTACTGGAGCGTGTGGGATTGCTACCAGGGCTGTGCCGGGTGGACGATACAGGAAACCTCGTAATTCCTCAAGGAGAGGGGTTACTGCTACGATCAGCAGAGGTTCGTGATGGTGATCGCTTGCCAGTTTGGCGATCTTGGGAAGGCTTGACAATGCCGTTTTTCGGAGCATGTCAGCCAGCGAGTGCACTTGCTCTAATCACTGATTCGGCGTATGCCACAGCAGAACTATCACGTCACAGCACACAATCAGCTTCCACAAACTGGATTTTCCTTCGTGATCCAGAGCGGAGACGTCTTGATATTCGCATCATTCTGGTACCTGATGGTGACTATATTGCTATTGCTCATGCCTATCGTGAAAAACTCATTGGTGAACGCAATCATCGAACACTTCGCAAAAAACTCCGCGATAACCCCTCTAAGGCAGCACTGGTCGGAGCTGCATTTGTCAAAGTAGATGCTCATAGCGAAGGAATTATTCAAATATCAAAGTATCTTCGCTTGTTGCAAGATGAGCTGGGGATGAGCCAAGCAATCCTTCAGCTTCGCTACAATTACGGCCATGAAATCCCCGATGGGGAAGTACCACAGACTTTTAAAGAAATAAAAGAAGCTGGCTACTACGCTGTTGTTCGCCCTGTAGATGCACAAGACGAGCGACTCACAATCGAGGAGAGTCAGCAAGCTTATGGGGGAGATACAGCGATTGCTTATGTTAAGTTTACATCAGTTCCCCTCACGACATCTTGGTGGGATTTTATGGAGCAGACGCTGGCGGAAATTTCTAAAAACAGCTCTCTCGTTAGCCTTCAGGGAGAGATTGGGGGCCTAGATTGGTTAGCCGTTGCGGCTGACTTTACCTTGGAGATGTTATTCAACGGAAGTCAGCAAAGTAAAAAATCCCAGTCGGTTCCCTTGCTAAGCGCTATCTATCGTGATTCTGTGGTGTGCTTTTCTGGGGTGTCCTATTTTGATAAAACCTTCTTCCTCAAAGCCTTATTGCGACTCAATCCACCCTATCTGGCGTTGCCCACTGGGATTATCGATGGTGCAAGTAAGGAAATGCTGACCACACTTCGCCCCCAAGTGGCGATTCTCTGCCCGCTTCACGCCCTCACCTTTCCTGCATTCCTAACCGCCCATGAGTTCCTCACCCCGGACTTTCTTGTAGAGGAGGCGCACTACTCGGATAAGACGTATGTTCTTATCAACCAGAGCGAGACGGAGCTGTATGAGACCGGTGAGCTTCTTCTCCCGCCCGGCGGGTTCTATGTCCGCCACCCGCAGTTTGAAGCCCACGACGCGCTACGGGTCAGAACGGTAGAGTTCTCCAAACGCGCCTGGCGGGTGCGCCGCAGCTTAGACGGCAAGCCGCTGGAGTCGTCGGGGAGTATTGAAGAAAGAGAATTTGAGGTGTCACCCCCATGAACGGGAGCGATCCCGGGGGGCGATCACTCAATATTGAAAAAATGCCCACGCGGATCGGTGCTCATGCGCCAGTGGTCGTGGGCGTTGGGGTTAGGCGCGATAGTGGGAAGCGAAAGCTCCAGCCACTGGGCCATCGCGGCAAGATGCGGCTCGTAGAGGGTGCGGAGCTCGCGTAAGTGGGCGTGGGCCTCGGGCGACGTGTCGAGTGTCATTCCTGCCTCGGTGAGGAGAGCGAAGAGGGCTTGCTGTTCGGCTTCGGGGAGGCGATCCGGCGTGATCGGCGTTTGATTCAGTGCGAGGCGCAGGTCCACGGCGGCATGGCGTGCCATCGCAAACGTCAGGCGCGCCTGGTAGAGCAAAGCACTTTTAGGCTGAGTGGCGATAATCAGAGCGCAGGTATCGAGAATCGCCGTGAGGGTTCCCAGCCAGCTCTGCCGGTCGTGCTGCGAGCGCCAGTACATGAGCGAAGGGTAGGAGAGATGGCTTTCGAGCAGCTCCGCTGACCAGCGCTCCCAGTTTTTCAGTGTGTCTTTGAGATCGCCCAGGTCGGGGCAGCCGCCGATGCGCCGCAGAAGCTCGCCTGCACTGGGGGGAGTCGAGGCGCGGGCATCGAGCATGCCGATCTCCACTTCGCGCCTTGCGAACGCTTGGTAGAGCACGGGCAGGTAGGCAATCACGATGGCGAGAAAGCCAAAGCCGAGCGCCGCCTCACAGTCCGTGATAGCGCGGGCAAGATTGGTGCGCGGGGCGACATCGCCAAAGCCGAGGGTAATAAACGTGGTCGCGGAGAGGTAGAGATAGGTCGCGAAGGTCGGGATTGCTTCTGGGGCGCTGATCGGAAGCTGGAGTGACCAACCCAGACCCGCGAAGGCGAACACCAAGAGCATGCCCCAGCTCACAAAGAGCGTCAGAATCGAGAAGGGGCCAAAAACCGCGAACCAATCGTCGCGCATCCCGGGTCGCAAGCGCCGCCCGAGGCGACGCCAGCTCAGCCAGAGAAACCGATAGAAATAGCCGACCGCACGGAGCGGTCGGCTGATCCGGCGCGGGAGCACCAGCCCCTCGAAGGCTTCCAGCAGGACACTGCCAATCACAAGAAGATACAGAAGGGCCAGTGCGCCTCGCATGGGCTAGCTAAGCTTCTTGAGCAGCGTCACGCGGCCAATCGGCAGCCACTCTACCACAAGAATATCGCCGTTGTGAAGGAACTTCGCGGAGTGCGGATGCACAAACTTGCCCGCCACGAACTCACTGCGCGGACGGCCACGGCCCGGAAGGTTGGTAACCGTCGTGCCATCGCCCAGCGCCGCTGCCACTTTATTGTTCTTATCGAGCACCGTGACAATGCTACGCAGATCCGGCACGAGCAAAAGATCGCCCTGAACATGGAAGTGACACGGCTGGCGCATGCCGTCGGTGTCGAACTTGATGTGCTTGCCGTCTAGGGTGAAGTACTGAAGTCGGCTGTTGGCGCGATCCGCCACCACAACCTGCGGCTCTTTTCCACGCGTGTCTACCCAGATCCCGTGTGCCTGGAGAACCTTCCCTGGCTCCTTGCCCTTGCCGCCAAAGACACGGATAAACTCGCCCTTGATGTTGTACTGTGTGATGTAGTCCGAACCGTAGCCATCGGTGATATAGAAATCCCCATTGGGAGCCAGCGCCACATTGGTCGGAATAAACGGGGAGTTGACTTTATACAGTCGTCCCGTGTCCACAATCAGATCGTTGAGAGCCTTGCTCCAGAGCGTGTTTCCCTCCAGTGTGGTCTTCACAACTTTACGGTGCCCTGTGTCGCAGTGGTAAAGATACTCTACACCGCTCTCCTTGCGAATGTCGAGCCCGTGGCCACCGCCCTTGAACTGTGAGCCAAACGAGCGCAGAAACTTACCGTCTTTGCTGAACACATAGATCGCATCGTCGCTCTTACTATCCCCACCAACGGTGTGTGAAATATAGATGTTGCCTTTTTCGTCTTGGGCGACGCCTTGGGTATCGCCCCACTTGTGTGTGGCGGGCGGCACGAGCCAATCATGGACACACTCGTAGCGTAGCGAACCCACGCCCAAAACTAGCTTAGGCGCGTTCTGCGCGGCCTCGGCATCGCCGGAAGTGAGTAGGTCGGTAATCACCGCAGCGGCGGCAGTTGCCCCCGCCTTAAGTAAGAGACTGCGGCGTGTCAGGAGGCCACGCTGCTCCAAAGGAAGTTCATTTTTCGAAAGTTTTTCGTTCATGGCAGTTGCTTCGACGGCGCGGGGAGATTTTCCTGCCTTTGTCGCCGCCGGTTGAAAACCGGCGGCCTCCCCATTATTGTGCTCTTGTTGCTATAATTCTGCCATGCGAATCATTGACACACACCAGCATCTCTGGGATCGGACGCGCTTTGACCTGCCTTGGCTTGCCAGTGCGACGGAGCCACTGAGTAAGAGCCACACGCCCGACGACTATGCCAAGGCGGCGGCGGGGCTGGGGATCACGGCGACGATCTACATGGAGGTGGACGTGCGGCTTGATCAGCGCGAGGCGGAGGCGCAGTATGTTTTTGGGCTCTGCGACGATCCCAAGAACCTGATGGTGGGCGCGGTGGTCGGGGGCGATCCCGTAGCGGCAGATTTTAAGGCGTATCTGGATAAGATCGCGAGCCCGCACCTGAAGGGCATTCGCCAGGTGCTCCATGGGGGGCTGGCACAGGGCTACTGCCTGAGTCCGGAGTTTGTGGCGGGCGTGCGGGAGTTAGGAAAACGCAAGCTGCGTTTTGATCTATGCCTGCGCTCCGGAGAGCTGGCCGATGGCGCGGCGCTGGCCAAAAAATGCCCAGAGACACGTTTCGTGCTGGACCACTGCGGCAACGCCCCCGTGACCGGAACAGCAGCGCAGCAGGACACCTGGAAGCGTGGGCTGGAGCAGGTGGCTGCCTGCTCCAACACCGTTGTCAAGATCAGCGGAATTATCGCAGGGACGATGCCCGGTGTCCCGTTTGCCGAGCAGCTCGCACCGTCTATCAACCAGACACTCGATGCCTTTGGGCCAGAGCGGGTGATTTTTGCCAGCGACTGGCCGGTCTGTACGCTGCGTGCGAGCCTCAAGGACTGGATTACCACCCTCAAGGCTCTTATGGCTACCCGCCCTGAGCCCGAGCAACGTAAGCTCTTCTACGACAACGCCGCACGCTTCTATGAGCTGTGATAGAGCGTGATGGTCGCTTCCGTACGCTGGGTAAGCTGTCGGAGCAGCCGCGACACCTGCAGGCGCTGCTCCAGCTCTGGGATGCTCTCGTCGCTCCTGCCACCGCGCTCTAGCCGTTGCTGGAGAAGCTCGCAGGTACCGACCAGGAGCCGTGCCTGATGTTCCGAGCCGCTACGTGCCGCATCGGCAGCGTGCCGGGAGAGCAATTTGCCAATGTGCAAAAAGAGCATTGCGGGCGAGTAGTCGGCGAACTGATCCTTGAGCAAGGCATTGTTAATTCCCAGCTTATCCTCGGGGAACGATGCCAGTAGCGCCGCTGCTGCGGCCGGGCGATCGGTCTCAAGGAGGTTCAGAACACTCTTGTAGCGCTCGTAAGTGGTTCGGCGTGTGAGGGGCGTGGTCTCCTGGGGAATGAGAGCGGTGCGGTTCTGATAGAGTGTGGTCGCGACCAGTATCAGAGCGGCACCGCTGAGCTGTAAAAACAACATGCCACGTGGGGCTTGCATAGTATCTCTCCTTCGTTTCTTCTGAGAACAACTCTTGCGAGTTGTACTAAGAAATCAGTAGAGACAGCCCCTATATTACATCGGAATTGGGCGATATAATGATTTCGTGAGAATCCTCCCCCTTATCTTTTGCCTCCCTCTGATTGCGCTAACAGGCTGCCCGAAGTTCAGAAAAGTTGTTCCGACCCCCACACCGGAGCCAGCACCCGCGCCGAAGCCTCCCAAACTCGACCTGACCAAGAACGCTCCCGACGAGCTGGGTAAGATCCCAGTGATCATGTACCACGATATCGGCAAGAGTGGGAAGAATACTCCTCTGGATCGCACGGTCGCCTCTTTTGAGAAAGATCTTCAGCTGCTCTACGACAAGGGCTTTTATCTTGTCAACGCCTCGGATATCATCAACAATCAGCTGGATGTCCCGGCGGGCAAGAGCCCCGTGGCGCTTACTTTCGATGATGCGCGGCGGACTCAGTTCGACCTGCTTCAGACAGCAGAGGGGCCGCAAGTGGCCCCGAACTGCGCACTCGGTGTTCTGGAGCGCTTTGTCAAGGCGCACCCGGACTGGAAACTCAAGGCGACATTTTTTGTCTTGCCAAAGTCAAAAGTCACTAACGAGTCGTTTGGACAAACGGGGATGGGCAAGGACAAGATCGCCTACCTCGTGAAGAGCGGCTGTGAGATCGCCAATCACTCCATTGTCCACAAGAGCTTTTCGGGTTACACCGCCGTGCAGCTCCAGCAGGAGGTTGCGGGGGCGGATAAACTCGTCACGGATCTCAACCCGGAGGCTAAACTAGAGGCAATTGCGCTCCCGATGGGCAAGTATCCCAAGAATAAAGCCCTCTGGCCACTCCTCCTCAAAGGGACGGACAATGGGCACAGCTACGCCTACAAAGCCGCCTTCGATGCCGCTTGGCGCCCGATTCCCTCGCCTGCTTCTCTGAAATACAACCCCCTGCGCTTGGAGCGCATCAACTCCATAGACGGTCTCAACGGCATTCGTTTCTGGGTGGAGAAACTAGCCGCTCCGGGCGGTGGGCGCTACATCTCCGATGGCGACCCGAACTGGATAAGCTTCCCGCAGTCGAAAGAGGCAGAGTTCGCCCGTGCACGGGTAGAAAAGCAGGGCAAGCAGATAAATGCCTACAGCAGCGCGGGGATTCAGGGAGCGGCAGGCAAGCCCATTATGCCCGCCTCGAAGTAGCTCACACTAAACCTGTATTTTTTGCCAGCGGCCCTGGCGGAAGACAACAATAACGCAGAGTCCTTGCAAAATCGTGGAGAGGCTCATGGCCCACCAGGCACCATTCAGACCGTAGTTTCTAAGCAGAAACCACGCCAGCGGGAGGCGGATAAAGATCATCGTCACGATGGTGAGAACCGTCGGACTCATCGTCTCCCCTGCGCCCTGAAGACCACCCACCAGGCCCATTCCTAGCGCGAGAAAGGGCTCCGAGATCGCCACGATCTTAAGATACGCAACCGCGAGCCTTAGTGTCTCGTCCGCCCGAGCGTTCTGTGCCGGGTCGCTGCCGTGCTGGAGGAAGATGTGGGCAAAGGGGGCCGCAAAGACATAGCAGATCCCTCCCATCACGCTCATCACCGCGATTGCCTGCCAGGTTGCCGCCCATGCTCCGGCATTGGCACGCTTTACATTGCCCGCCCCCAGGTTCTGGCCCACAAACGCCGCTGCCGCGATGGAGTAGCCAAAACCGGGCATGAAGGCGATACTCTCAAAAAGCAGGCCCACTCCCAGGGCTGCGACCGCCGCACTTCCTGCCGACGAGCGGGCGAGCATGCCCTGAAAGACGAGCATCGAGCCCACGCGGATAAGCTGCTGAAGCGCCGCCAGAAGCCCTATCTTGAGGATGCGCCAGGCCCAGGTGGTGTCCAGTCTCCAGGGGCCACCCAGCCCTGCCGCTACCGGGCTACGCCGCAGAAAATACACGGTCAGTGCCAGTGCCAGCACCTGCGAGGCAATCAGCGCCAGTGCACCGCCTGCGATACCGATACGGGGAATGAGAATCGCATTTCCCACCGCATGGATGGCCACGGAGCCCAGGGTGACAAGAAACGGGCGGGTGGTGTCGCCTAGCCCACGAAAGACCCCCCCCAGAATCATTACCAGAAACTGCACCGGCTGCCCTAGCGCCAGAATCAGCAAGTACGGCTCGGCCAGAGGAAGTGCATGGGCATCCAGCCCCTGGACAATGAGCAGAGGGCGGCGCACGAGCACCAGACAAGCCCCTACTACAAGGGAGATCATCAGGCTCAGAAGAATAGACTGGCGGGTTGCTGAGGCGGCGTCTCGCAGTGCAGTGGCTGCCTGTTCCGAGCTACCGACCTTACCTGCCCCTATAAAGCGCCCTACCAGCGCCGTCGTTCCGGTGGAGACGGCCATTGCGGCGGCCAGAAGCAGCCACATCCACGACGTGCAGATTGTCACGGCGGCGAGCGCCTCGGGGCCGAGCTTACTCACGAAAAAACGATCCAGAAAGCCATTGAAGGTCTGCACCAGCATCATAGCCACGGAAGGCATCGCTACCAAGAAGACACCCCGTGCAAGCGGTCCTTCGAGAATTAGTCCTTGTCGAGTCTCTTTACTCACTTCTACTGTTTACCCAGAACCGGCTATGGGGGTTCCGGTTTATTAGCGGCTGCCGATAATCAGTAAGGCATCCCGAGCCACCTGGAAAGACCAGAGGGTCGCCCGGGCATACCGACGTCCGTTGCTGCCTAGCTGCCGGGTGGTGTGGATTTCTTCCTGTGCTGCCTGAAGCGCTCCATCCACCATGAGCAGCTCCCAGGTAAAGTGTTCCATGGGGAGCTTTTCTGCCGAGTCCTGATGGAGAAGATACGCGAGAATGCGCGTTCCCAAAAGAAAAATGCTATCGGCGGAAGGGCCTAAAAAGCGCACGACAAGTACCCGCTCCCTTTCAGAGAGGAGTGCCACACTGCGCTCCAGATGTCGCACAACGCGCCGTAGGACACCAAGCTGCGTGATACGGGTGGCATTGCGATGCATTGCCAGGAGGGCATCCTCGCCCAGAGAGGCATCGAGAATAATGGAGCGGTTGCGCCCCTCCAAGTTATTGAGTGCGTCGGCAAACTCCTCCATGGAGACGGACGGCAGAGGTTGATGTACAAAAAACGGTGTCTGAGCCATGAGTGTCAGACCCGCTCCGAGAAGACGTGCAACATTAACCTCGATCTCGTGTAGAACCGGGGCTGTTTGTTGCATGACGTTATTATGGGAATGTGAGGGGATTATCTAAAGGCCTTATTGCCGGGGGATTTCCTCCCCCGGCTTTTTAGGGTGTGCTAGCTCACGTAGACGAACTCATTGGAGCAGAGCAGTGCCTGCGTGTAGAGCTCCCAGTTGTCCAGTGCCTTGCGCTCCACCATCTCGGTGTTGTTGCGGATAGGGGCGAACTTACCCACTCCCATCCCCTTTTTCTGGGGGGGCTTCGCGACGGGGCGCTTTTGCAGACGCCCTTTGCTGGTTGCCGTCGCCGTATTACTGGCTTCAGCACCCTGAGCGGCGCTTCCGATCTTGCCCAAGAAGCCTAGCCCCGCCTGAATCTCCTCGGGCTTGGGCGAGCGCTGGTAGAGGATCAGATAGATAGACTTAATTTTCTCCTCGTCTGTCTGTGCCTTCCCCACTTCGTCGCGCCGCACCACCTGCCGCGCCACATCCACCGCCATCGCGCTGTTCATGAAGAAGAGCGCCTGCTGCGGGACAATGGTGGAGATGCGCCCCGTGTTGGTCATGGTCGGATCGCTCACATCGAACTGTGTGAGCAAGTCCGAGAGGAAGAGCCGGTCAATGTAGCCGTAGACTGAACGTCGGTAGACATAGGGCTCATCGGTGATATTCACGGGCTTGCCGCCCAGTACGGGGTCGAGCTTGCCGGTGAGAGCTACCATCGTATCGCGGATGGACTCAAAGTCTAGCCGCCGCAGATTCGCACGCCAGAGAAGCCGATTGGCAGGGTCTTTCTTCTCGTAGGCAGGTTGAGTGTCGGGGCTCTGCTGGTAGGTATTGGAGAGCAGAACCCACTTGTGAAGCTTCTTGAGGCTCCAGCCCGTCTCCATGAAGCGCCCCGACAGCCAGTCCAGCAGCTCCGGGTGGCTGGGGTTCTCGCTCATATTGCCCAGATCATCGGCGGTGCGGATAAAGCCCTGCCCGAAGTGGTGCATCCACGCCCGGTTGACCACGGTGCGCGCCGTCAGCGGGTTCGACGGTGCCGCGATCGCTCGTGCAAGATCCAGCCTTCCGGATCCGGCCTTTATGGGCTGCGGCTCAGAACCGGGTGTGCAGAGTGCGAAGACACGGCGGGGAACCACCTCACCTGGGCGCTGTTTCTCGCCACGGATCAGGATACGCGCGTCACTGGGGCTTTCTATATCTGTAACAACCATCGCATGGCCGGGCGCACCAGGGTGGGTAAGCTGCAAGCGATTGAGCTCGTCGAAGGGGAAGCGTGCCGCCGCCCGGTTATCGGCATTGAAGCGACTGGCCAGCTTACGCAGGCTACTGGTTGTGTTAAACTCCGAGGCGGGTGGCAGCTCCAGCGGGAACTCGATGAGCTGCGCGGTGGCACTGTCCACACTGAGCACCTGGTTTTTCTTGCGCGCCTCAATGTAGGCATCGCGCTGCACGGCCACTTTGGCAAAGAGGCGCCCATACGCCTCCGCCACCTCGGCGAGGGAGCGCGGCTTAAGGCTTGACAGCTCCTGGGTGACCAGCGCATTGACCGGCCTCACGGGCAGATTCGCCCCGCGCTGTGGAATCGCGCGCTGTTTCGCGAAGCGTCCCTGCGGCGTGGCCACGGTGGGTGCGGTTCCGAGCATCCGTCCGATTGTTTGGGCATACTGTGTGGAGAAACTCCCCTCAGGGAGGCGCTGGAGGGCAGTGAAAGGCCCCAGTACCGCAGCCGACTCTTTACTGCTTCGAACCGCTTGTTGCAGGATGCGAATCGTATCGCGCTCACGGGTATTCGACGGATTGATGCCGTATTTTTGTGCTAGCTCACTGCCCTCTTTGGAGCGTGCGTTGGCCGTGGCGAGCATCAGGTAGCCCGCCGCTTTTTGCTGGAACGCCTCTAGCTTCTCCCCGACATACTCGTAGTACGCGACACGGCCCTTATCCAGGAGCACTTTTTCTTGTCTCTCATAGTCACCGCGCTGCTCAGGATCGCCGCTGCCAGGGATCTCTGGCCCGATTTCGGGCTCCTCAATGGAGTTGAAGATGCCGTAGAGCGAGTAGTAGTCGGCAGTGGGGATCGGGTCGAACTTGTGGTCGTGGCAGCGCGCACAGGCCACAGTGATGCCCATGGTCGCTTTGGTGACAGTATCAATGCGCTCGTCAATCAGATCGTTCTTATCCTGAAAGCGCTTCCCGACCGTCAGAAAGCCCAGCGCGGCAAGCTGCGCGGGGTCGTCTTTGGTGGTGGAGATCTGATCGGCTGCAAGCTGCGCCATCAGAAACTCATTGTAGGGCGTGTCTTTATTGATCGCCCCGATCACCCAGTCACGGTAGGTCCAGGCATTGGCGTAGCGGAAATCCGCAAGCCGATTCTGCCCGGCCTGAGCCGCCCCTGTGGTATCTGAGTAGCGCACGGTATCGAGCCAGTGCCGCCCCCAGCGCTCGCCGTAGTGAGGTGAGGCTAAAAGCGTGTCCACCACTTTTTCCCAGGCCGTAGGGGATTTGTCGGCCAAAAATGTCCTGACTTCCTCCACTGTGGGAGGCATTCCAACCAGATCGTAGTACGCACGGCGGATCAGAGTGGCGCGGCTGGCGGCGGGACTCGGGGCCATGCCACTGGCCTCTAGCTTCGCCAGCACAAAGCTATCAATGGGGTTTTTTACCCACGCCGCGTTCTTCACCTTGGGAATTGCGGGTTTCTCGACGGGCTGAAATGCCCAGTGATTTCGCGCCTTATCGGTCATTCCGGTGAGCTTGGAGGTGGTCTTCACTGCCGTGGCGCTTCGGGGATCGGGTGCGCCCATCTTAATCCAGGACTCCAGCGCCGCGATCTCGCTGGCTGAGAGATGGCCTCCGGGCGGCATCTGGTTCGCAGTGGCCTTCACCCGTTGGAGCAAGGGGCTCTTGTCAGGGCTACCGGGAACAATAGCCGGGCCACTCCCCCCGCCGAGCTGCCATGACTCCCGAAAGTCCAGCGAGAGGCCACCTTTGGCAACCCCGTCGACATGGCACGGCGCACACTTACCCGTTAAGATCGGGCGAATCTTGCTCTCAAAGAGCTTTGTCTGCTCTGGGGTGAGTGCTTGTGCGGGTGGCGTGGGTTTCTGCGCCCCCGCCGTAAGCACCATCCCCAGAGCGGCGGCAGGGCCGCCGAGTTTAAGCCAGGATTTCATTGATGATATTCCCGTAGTTGTCGGTCAGGCGGAAGTCGCGCCCGTTGTAGCGATAGGTAAGCTTGGTGTGGTCAAAGCCCAGTACACGCAAGATTGTCGCGTGGAAGTCATGGACAGGCACGGGCTTGTCGGCGACATTCATTCCCAGCTCGTCGGTCTCGCCGTAGTGTATTCCCCCCTTCACGCCGCCACCCGCCATAAACGCCGAGAAACAGCGTGCGTGGTGGTCACGGCCCGACTGGTCGTTGATGCTGCCCGCCGTGGTGGGAGTGCGTCCAAACTCGCCGCCCCAGATCACCAGCGTTGAGTCGAGCAGGCCGCGCTCTTTGAGATCCGCGATCAGTGCCGCCACGGGCTGATCCATTTCATTGGTCTTTTTGGTGAGGCTCTGCACAAGTTGCTGGTGATGATCCCAGCCCCCGATCTCTACTTGCACAAAACGCACACCCCGCTCCACTAATCGCCGGGCGCAGAGCAGCTTCCCACCAAAGTCTGAGGTGCCGTATTTTGCTCGCACAGCGGCGGGCTCTTTGGTGATATCAAAGGCATCGGTGGCCGCTGTCTGCATCTTGAAAGCCAGCTCGAAAGAGTCAATGCGCGCTTCAAGCTGCTCGTCGTGTTGGAACTTGGTGCTGTGGTTCGTGTTGAGCTGCCGCGCTAAATCAAGCTGCATGCGCTGCGCTTCTGAGGAGCTAAACTCATTTTTGAGATTCAGCAAGACTTTGTCTACGGGCTTGCCAGGCGCAAAATCCGCACGGGTTCCCTGGAAGGGGCTGGGTAAAAACGACGACTGCCGCCACTCGGGGCTCCCCCCAAGCGTCACGAAGCCGGGCAGGTCTTGATTGTCCGTGCCCAGGCCGTAGAGCACCCAGCTCCCCAGGCTTGGCTTGACGAGCTGTGCGGAGCCCGTGTGCATCATCTTGGCCGCTACCGGATGCGCCGGAATATCGGTCTTCATGGTGCGAATCACACACATATCGTCGGCGAGCTTTTGTAGGTTCGGGAAGAGCTCGCTGATCTCCAGCCCACTCTGCCCGCACTTACTAAACTTGAAGGGTGAGGGGAAGATCACACCGCTAGAGCCTGAGACACTCTGCCCACGAAACTTTTCCATGCCCGGCTTTGGGTCAAACGTATCTAGGTGCGAGGGGGCTCCCGACGCGAAGATATGGATGACGTGCTTGGCTTTAGATGGTAGCGGTGCTTTTTTTGCCGCCGTCAGTGTGTTGCCCGCATCGGCATGCACCTCAGAGCTGGCATGAGTTTCGGATGCAAAAAGTGCGGAGAGTGCCAGCCCCCCGATACCCAGCCCCGTCCGGCTGAGGAACTCACGACGGGAGTGGGTAACATCCCGACCCGAACACAGTGCTACGTCTTTTAAGTGGTTCATTGTCTTTTTAACCTCAATCTCAATTCCATCATCGGCAGTCTTATCCTTACGGACGCATGATAGGTTTTTCAGGTTCAGAGGTAATTTTTCTAATGGTTCGATTCACATTGGAATAGCTTGTCGCTTATTCCCGGGTGATGGCCTCATCAAGGTTGAGTAGGATACTTGCGGTCATCGCGTAGGCGGCGAGCTCTGAGGGTGCGCACTTCGGATCGGGTTTTGTCTCACCAAGGGCGAGTAGTTTTTGCGCCTCCTCAGGTGCCGCTTGGTAGCGTGCGAGGCGCTTCGCCAGGCCCGCCTTGTGGATTGCAAGCTCTTGGGCACTCGGGCGGCGCGAGAGTAGTGTTTGGTAGGCCCAGGTGATGCGTGTTTCGGGAGTTGAGCCGCCTTCAAGCAGCATGCGTTGCCCGATCATACGCGCCGCCTCCACAAAGGTCACTTCATTGAGTAGTGCCAGTGCCTGGAGTGGCGTATTGGTGCGGCTGCGCTTGACACGGCACGTGTCGCGGCCCGGCACATCAAAGAGGCCCATGGTCGGTGGCCCGGCACTGCGCTTCCAGATCGTGTAGAGACTACGCCGGTAGAGGCCATCGGGCAGCGTATCGTTCTTGTAGTTCCTGAGATTCCCGTAGACATTAAGCTCGTCCCAAAAGCCATCGGGCTGGTAGGGCCGCACGCTGCGCCCCCCGAGCTTCTCCACCAGGAGCCCGCCCGCTAGGAGCACCTGATCGCGGATCACCTCGCCGGGTAGGCGCAGGCGGGGGCCGTGTGCAAGGAGACGGTTCTCGGGGTCACGTTTGAGGAGGGTAGGAATCGTTTTTGAGCTCTGGCGGTAGGTCGCGCTCAGAACAATGGTCTTCTGGATCGCTTTCATGTCCCACTGGAGCCGGATGAACTCACTGGCGAGCCAGTCGAGTAGCTCAGGATGACTCGGGTACTCGGCACGGGTGCCGAAGTCTTCGGTTGTGGCGACAAGGCCCATCCCGAAGAACTTCTCCCAGAGCCGGTTCGCAAAGACCCGGGCTGTGAGGGGGTTCTGTGCGCTGGCAATCCACTTTGCAAATCCAAGTCGGTTGTTGGGGACACCCGCAGGAAGCTTCCCAAAGGCTGCGGGCAGACCCGGCTGCACTTCGTCGCCGGGCTGGTCGTACTGGCCGCGCTTGAGGACATAGCACTTGCGCGGTTTTTCCATCTCCGCCATCACCATCGTCGCCGGAATCGTGGCATCGTAGTCCGTTAATGCTTTCTTGGCAACCGCAAATTGTCGGTCCGAGACCCGTGCTTCGTTTTCGATATTGGCTCGGAACCAGGCGAGCCGCTCAGGCGTGCCTGCGGGGGGAATGCCCTCCGCCTGTGGGTTTTCGGTGTCTGTGAGGGAGACACGGAAGCGGGCGAACTGGTGCTGGCCGTACTGCGAGTTAAAGATCAGCCTGAGTGTCACGCTCTCGCCACGAAGCGGGCGGATGGGCTTCTCCCAGATAAATGTCGCGGTGTGTGGCTTGTCGGTCTGGCCATAGATTCCCCAGCCCGTTTTGGGGTCCGTGTCAATGGCATCGCTCGCCGGGTTGCCGGACTGCGCAAAGTCTGCGATCGCTTTTGTAGGCCGTGTGCCTTCGAGCATGACATCCGTTAGGACAAAGTTCCCATTGGTGGAGCGCCCGACCTGGCCCTTTTCTGGGAATATTTCTAGTCGAATCCCCCGCACGGACTTGTTATCGAGAGGGAACGTGAGTGTGTAGGTCTCGGTATCGCCGTTCTTGCCGCTTGCCAGAAGCTGGTTATCGGGCTGGATGGCAAGCTTTGCGCTCTCCGCCGTGGCTTTGGTGGGCTTCGCGCCGCGCCATGCGGTGATCGGATACTTTGCCGCCGCCCCGCTCGCCTCCCACGCCGCCAGCAGGCCGGGGAGCTTCTGCTCCGCGACTTTCACGGACGACTCCCCCTCAGCCACTTTTTTGCCTAGCTCCGCAAGCCGTGTTGTTTCCTGGGTGCTCGGAGCCTTGAGGGTTGGTGGAGTATTGATATTAACTCCCTCGACGCCCGCGCCGCTCTCGGGGACATTGTTGAAGTAGGAAAAAAGCGCGTAAAATTCGCGTTGGCTGATGGGATCGTACTTGTGGTCGTGGCAGCGTGCACAGCCCACGGAGAGCCCCATCCAGACCGAACCGACCGTCTCTAGGCGATCTATCACGCCTTCAACGCGCCATTCCTCGGCGATCAAGCCACCTTCCGTGTTGATGCGATGATTTCTATTGAATCCTGTCGCTAGTCTTTGGCTTATAGTGGCATTGGGTAAAAGATCACCCGCAATCTGCTCGATGGTGAACTGATCAAAGGGCATATTCTTATTGAACGCCTCGATTACCCAGTCGCGCCAGCGCCACTGGTAGCGCTCGTGGTCGTTCTGAAAGCCGTTGGAGTCGGCGTAGCGTGCCATGTCCATCCACTGCTGCGCCATTTTTTCGCCGTAGCGCGGGCTTGCGAGCAGGTGATCCACCACTTTCTCGTAGGCGCTGGGGGACTTGTCGGCTAGAAATGCCTCCACCGCTTGCGGCGTCGGCGGCAGGCCCGTCAGGTCCAGGGAGACACGCCGGATGAGGGTCGTTTTATCGGTGGCAGGTGAGAGTGTCAGGCCCTCTTGAGCCAGCCGCGCCGTGATATAGCTATCTATCCCCCCTGCCCCTGCTCGGCGAGGGAGGAGAGAAGCGAACGCCCAGTGCTCAGTGTAGCGCCCGCCCTGGCCGATCCAGCGCTTGAGCAGTGTCCTCTCACTTGGGGTGAGTGTCTTGCCGGAGTCCGCAGGCGGCATCTGGAGCGCGTCGGTGCGCCCAATCCGGTGGGTCAGTGCGCTGGCGAGAATATCGCCGGAGACAATTGCTCGGTTGGGTAGATCCAGCCGTAGCCCTGCCACTCGCTTACTCTCGTCTTGGCCGTGGCACGCAAAGCACTTGGCGGAGAGAATGGGGCGAATATCGCGGTTGTAATCTATCTTTGATACAAGCTTTGGCGCGGGGGGCTGTGCAAAGGCAAGCCCTGTCAAAACAAGTGTCCCCGAGAGCAAGCTCCAGACTGATTTCATAGTCTTCAGTTCGGCGGCGACGAAGCACTCTCCTGCCTCCGCTCTTTTGTTGTCTTTGTTGCTACTTCGCTACTTCTCGATCCGGCTCCAGGTGCCATCCCAACCCCGCAGCTCACAGGGGCGAAACTGGAGCTTGTAGCCCATCGTCGGGCTGTCTTGGACGTAGTAGCCCAGGTAGACCCACTGTCTGCCCAGCTCCTTTGCCAGCAGGAAGGTCTGGAGCATGGCGAAAAGCCCGATGCTGCGCTCTTTCCAGTCGGGATCGTAATAGTGCGTCACTCCTGCCACCGCATTAGGCTCCACATCGGCGAGGACAATAGCGCGCAGGCGGTTTCCTTCCCAGACACTGATCTCGGTCATGTCTGTGGGGCCTACGAGAAACTCCCGCTGGTAGGCGGTGGTGTCCATGAGGGTGGGAGTCCAGCCTTTTCCCTGTGTTTGGGCAATCCGATAGCGATTGTAGAGCAGCAGGCGCTCGGGGTCACAGAGCGGGGGGGTGCTCACCTGAACCCGTAGGTCCGCGTTCTTTGCCAGAGTACGCCGCTGGATCCGATTGGGGTGCCACTCGTTCATGGGCACGCGCATCGAGAGGCACTCCCGGCAGGTTTCGCAGACAGGGCGCTGCAAAAACGCTCCGAACTTAAACCAGCCTAGGCGCAAGCGCCGCTCGTACTCGCCCGAGACCATCTCACCAATATGCTGGTACTTCATGGTCCAGCTCTGATCGGCGAGGTAGGGGCAAGGCTCGGGGCCGTTGACAATAGTCTGAAGTATTAGCACGGGGAGTTTTTATTGTACCTTGTCCAGGGTGATTTATTTTGTCGCCTGTCGTTCCTGCCATGCCTTTAAGTAGCGAGCGGTTTTCTCGTTGGCTGCGTTCCAGCGGGGCTCGTTCTGGCTATCGGCGAGGGTGAGGATGCCCAGGGCGATTCCCTTCAGAACTTTGGCGGTGTTGGGGTAGTCGAGCTTTTCCCAGTGATCGGCGACCCCGTGGTAGTCAGGGTAGACATAGGCGACGCAGAGCGTGTGGGCGGGAACCCCGAGATCGGCGAGGGCCTGATTATCGGAGCGGCCAAAGAACGCGTCGCTGTTTTTGGAGTGCTTGCTAATCTCCACGCCCATAACTTTGCCAGCCACCGCAAAGATAGGGCCGATGTCGGAGAAATCAAAGCCCGTCATCGAGGCGGCGCTGATCCGTGGGCCTTCGCGGTCATCGGTGCGGCCTATCTGCTCTAAGTTAATATGGGCGATGGTCTGGTTCAGCGGAAAGACAGGGTTCTTGCCGTAGAAGCGCGAGCCCAGCAGGCCGCGCTCCTCGCCAAAGAACGTCATAAAAACAAGACTGCGCTTAGGGCGCTTCTTGAGCGTACTCAGCGCCTGCGCCAGCTCGATCACCCCGATTGTGCCGCTGCCATCGTCGTTGGCCCCGTTGAAGATTTTATCGTCGCCAGGCATATTGGGATTGGTTCCCAGGTGATCGTAGTGCGCTGTGACAATAATATAGCTGTCCTTAAGCTTCGGATCGGAGCCGCGCAGCACACCAATCACATTGTGCACGGGCTGCTCGTCGTCGGAGCCGCGTGCCTTGAGAGTTGTGGTTTGGAAATAGCTCTCCCCCGCCTCGGTTTTAACACTGGGCTCCAGACCCGCCTTGCGAAACTGTGCGGCAATGTACTCGGCGGCAAGGTTCAACCCACGCGATGGCGTGGCGCGGCCTTCCAGCGCATCGGACGCTAGAAAGGAGAGATTACCCTTGAGCGAGTCGGGCGAGATGCGCTCCAGTGCGGCGCGGTGGTCCCCGTTTAGCTCCGGCTTCCAGACGGCGGGCTTTTGCGGCAGGGCGGCGAAAAAAATAAGGGCAGGGATTAGAGTCATGCCTCAGGGTTCGGTGGCGGCGGGCAGGAATCCTCTTCGTGGGTGGCGAACTCCCACACATGACCGAGCAGCAACGTCGCTTTTTCGACACTTTTGGCTACATTGGCCTTCCTAACCTGCTTTCTGACAGCATTGGCGAGATCATTGAGGGCTTCGAGGCGATCTGGCAGAGCAATGGCGGCGGCCACGCGGGCCGTCCGCACGAGGGAGTGGCTCGCTCGTGCATTGCCCAGTTTTTGGACCATCACGAGCGGCTCTGTGCTCTTCTCGATGATCCTCGGATTCTAGGTATCGCCAAGGCACTGTGCGGCGATGACTTTAACTACATGGGCAGCGATGGCAACTACTATGTCGGGGATACTGGCTGGCACTCCGACGGTTGGCACCGGCAGTTGCGCCATATCAAGATCGCATTCTATCTCGACCCGCTGACAAAAGACACCGGCTGTCTGCGCGTGATCCCCGGAAGCCATCGGATCGGGGAAGGCTACACGGAAGACCTGCAAGCGAATCTGCGCCAGAGCCGCGACCTCTGGGGCATCACCGGCCCCGAGATTCCCGCCATTGCGCTGGAAACCCAACCCGGCGATGTGCTGGTCTTCAACCACAACACCAAGCACGCCGCGTTTGGCGGCGGCACCCGGCGGCGGATGTTCACGATGAACCTCTGTGAGCGCTACCCCGACGAGAAATTACAAGAGCTCCGTGACTATCTTAGCGGCGGTGCGCGGTTCTGGGTGGAGAGCGCCTACCACGAGACACTTATTGCCACCGCCACGCCCGAGCGCCTGAGGTACCTAGAGCAAGTCCGCGCCAACGACGGCCACCTCGCCGAGCTTTCCCATGCAGCTCGCGCAAAGATGAACGAGCCGTCGCGTGGATGAAATACGCTTGCGGCCCCGCAGAGCGGACGATGATTCGTTCTTAGGAGCACTTCACCCTCTTCAAGACTAATCTTGTCCCATATCTTTTCCCGACAGGGCTGACATCGCCATTTGCCAGCCCTCTTCCAAACCATCTAAACGACGAAGCCCAAGCCACAAACTT
>NZ_JAYVPL010000068.1:0-23887 GCF_043757465.1 Armatimonas sp. | reverse complement strand
TCCCAAGAAGCCTGATGCTTGGCATTGTTGTTTTTGGTGATTGTGTCCTAGACATAATTTCAGAAGCTCTCTGCTTTAGCGGAGGGAGTCGTCACAGTTCTTCAGGGACTCTCTATGGCAAGAAGTGCGCCGAAAGTATATCGCGTAAGGGAGAGCTACGGTAGAACACGGCGCGCTCCGGTGCAGGGGCGGTGCCAGATAGTCGCGTACTTGACCGTCCCCCCTACCTCTTTTGTGCCCAGTGCCTCGGCAGAGCGGCCATTGCCTACATAGATCGAGACATGCCCCTCGTAGCAGAGCAGATCCCCCCAGCGTAGCTCATCCGTAGCGGGTTTTCCGACCGTAGCCTGCTCTTTGGAGGTACGTGGCAGCGAGATCTTTATTGTGTTGAAAACCTGACAGACCAGCCCGGAGCAGTCTATGCCTTGCTTGGTATCGCCTCCCCAGACATAGGGCGTTCCAATCCAGCCGTCTATGGTTTTCTTGAGCACAGCGTGCTTTGTGCCAGGCTCCTCGGTCTCTGGCCCAAGGGGAGCACGGATGAAGCCTTTCCAGACATGGCGCTCGGGGAGAACGCGCAGGTTCTGCCCGGAGCTCGTGGTAACACTGACGCCTTCGTCATCTGATTTGAGCGCCGTGATCTCGCCCTTCGCTCCGGCATAGGGCAGAAAAACTTCAATTTTCTTGGTCACTAGATCACCATGGAACAGTAGTTCTTTGGTTGCCCACCACGCATGTGCGCCACTCACAGCCGCTGGGCCTTTCCCCCCAGGCATATCCGTTTTATAGAGTGTCGTAAAGCGTCCGATTTCGTCCTCGCCGCGCTTGATCACCACGGCATCCGCAGTGCGCTCCGCGAGCATCGCGGGCTCGGGAGTTGCGATAACAGGGGGGCCTGGCGTAGGTTCTGGAGTCGCTTGTGGGACTGGGGTGCCTGTAGGCATGGGCGACGAAGGGACTAAAGGCACGGGTGAGGGTGTCGCGGCAGATGCTAGTACGGTTGTGGGAGCTGTTTGCGCTGGGAGTAAGTGAACCATCGTGAAAAACTTACGCGTCGTCTCCTGCCGCTCAAGTGTCTGCGACTGCATCGAGCGTCTAAAAAGAAACTCACGCAGTGCGGGGGAAAAGTACAGCAGGGCAATAAGTGCTAGAACCCCCAGACAACCAACCGCCTTCAGGCGTACCCAGAATTTTTTCATACGTATTAGGACGTAAAATTTGGGTATTTCGTTGCCGCTTTGTCGCAATAAGACTCCCACGGCAATAAGACTCTCACATCGGAACCCTATAGCCCAGGAGGTGTTTATCAGAATATGTCACTAGATCAAACCCTGTCTCAGCTTCGCGCTCTTTTCCCCGAAACCGACGAGATCCTGCCCGCGTTGTTTGTAGGGCATGGAAACCCTATGAACGCTATCGAGGACAATGCCTTCAGCCAGACCTGGGAGCAGCTCGGGGCCGCACTACCTATTCCCAAGGCGATTTTGTGCGTCTCCGCCCACTGGGAGACACAGGGGGCATTTGTAACGGCGATGGAACGTCCTCAGACGATTCATGATTTTGGGGGTTTCCCCCCGGAGCTCTTCGCCGTGGAGTACCCCGCTCCGGGCTCACCGGCGCTTGCGGAGCTGACCCGAGAGGTGCTCTCGAAAGGCTCGAAAAAAACGAGTGTTGGTTTTGATCAACACTGGGGGCTGGATCATGGCGCGTGGTCGGTTCTCTGTCGCATGTTCCCGGCGGCGAGCATTCCCGTTATCCAGCTCAGCCTGGATCGGACACAGCCTCCACTGTTTCACTACGAGCTGGGGCAGGCACTAAAGAGCCTGCGTCAGCGGGGCGTGCTGGTGGTGACCAGTGGCAACGTGGTTCATAATTTGCGCCAGGCGCGCTGGGCCGATGTGGCGGCGGACTGGGCACTGGCCTTCGATGCCAGGGTAAAAGAGCGGATTCTTGCGGGAGACCACGCTGCGCTGGTGAACTACACGGCGCTTGGCCAGGAGGCGCTTCTCTCGATTCCCACAAACGAGCACTACCTGCCCTTACTTTATACCCTCGGCATGCAGAGTAAGGATGAGGCTGTACAGTTCTTCTCGGAGCAGGTGACGCTGAACTCGATCTCGATGCGCACCGTGCTGATAGGGGATTTCTGTGACTGATTACGTCGTCATTGGAGAGCTTCAGACGAGCTGGCGGCGCTAGGCGCGCTTTTTCATTGTGCTGTAGATTGTATCCGCGCCCGTATGAAGAATTGTGCCAAAGAACAGGCCGACCACAGCCATGAGGGTAGCTTGTGGGTTGTGGTAGTAGATATCTTGGCAGAGATCCCAAGGAGTGCGCTCCGGTGCGCCTGGCCCAAGTCCGGATGCCTGTCGGATTCCCCAGAGTACGGCCCAGGCAACGAGCCAAGTCATCCCCAATAGATAGCCCACTCGCATCAGCGGGGAGAGAAACCAGGAGTGCGAAACCCAGGAGCGGTGGGGCACCATCTTTTTGTAGGGATACCAGAGGAAGCGCAGCGGCCCCCAGCGCTTGTAGATTGAGGAGTCCAGATCCAGATCGGGAGAGAGGAACCAGCCGGAGAACAGTGTGGACGCCACAAGCGTTCCACCGACTGCCCAGTTGGGGGGTGAGGGAGTTAGGTACCACCAGACAGGCACTGCGAGTGCAGCACCGATAGCCGTAATACGGTCGTGGATCTTTCCCGACGGCATACTGGGCTACCCTGCAAACTCGCGTAGGAGGTGCAAGGAGTCCGGGCTACGGAGCTTGCCCATCGCTTTACTCTCGATCTGTCGGACACGCTCGCGGGTGACGCTCAGATGCCGCCCTACTTCCTCTAGTGTCTGTGGTGTCCCATCGCCACGGAGGCCGAATCTGAGGGAAACAACATCACGCTCGCGCTCTGTTAGCAGGGCCAGCACACGCTCTAGTTGATCGCGTAGCACGCGGCGGCTTGCCGCATCGGTTGGGCACAGTGCATTGGGATCGGCAATAAAGTCTAAGGGGCACGTGGTCTCCGAGTCCTCTCCAGAGGGGCCATCAAGTGAGAGAGGCTCTGGGACGGCACGGAGGGTCTCTTGCACACGTAGAACAGGCACTTGCAGCCGGAACGCCAGCTCCTCCAGGGTGGGAGTGCGACCCAGCTCCTGGCGAAGCATCAGGCTGGTGCGCAGCAGGCGCTGAATGGAGTCAATCATGTGCACGGGAAGCCGGATCGTGCGGCTCTGCTCAGCGAGGGCACGGAGAATCGCCTGCCGAATCCACCACGTCGCACACGTCGAAAACTTGAAGCCCTTACGCCAGTCGTACTTCTCTACGGCGCGGATCAGGCCAACATTGCCTTCCTGAATTAGATCGGCGAGGGTCAGGCCTCGGCCCTGGTAGCGTCGCGCAATCGAGACCACCAAGCGCAGATTGGCTTCTGCAAGGCGAGCCCGAGCGTGCTCATCACCACACTCTATCTGCTGTGCTAGACGAACCTCCTGCTCCAGAGTGAGCAAGCGGCTTCGCCCCGCCACATGAAGCCACCCCCCCACACTATCGTCGTGGAGGGTGTCAGAGTGCTCAAAAGAGGACAGTTTACTTACCAAAGGCATCACACGTTTTCAAGGACTCGCCTCCCCCCCACGCTTTTTGGCGAGGGTCCAAGCTTGTAGAACCAGTAGTTCGGCATCGGTGAGGACAATTCCTTCTGTCCGTTTTTTTTGGATCGTCCGAATATGCTCTGGCGGGTGGCGAACAACCAGCTCATTAACACAGTCATGGAGGGCTTCCCCCGAGAGGGGAGCATCGTTGCCCGCAGAGACAAGATAGCGCGTGGCAAAAAAAGCGAGCTCTTGATCTGCCAACTGATCCAAGGCACGCTGAAGAAGCATCCGACCCGAGAGCAAGGGGTAGAGCGCCTCAACAAGGAGCCGTGCCTGCGGGTGGGCCAGCAGCTCGCCCGGAGTACAGCTCAGCGCCTTTGCAGCGCGATCCAGCTCCTTGATGGTCACACTGCGCCAGTCATCGGAGAGCAGGCCTTGGATAACGGTTCTCTCCGCCTTTTCGAGTGCTGATGTTGGGGGAGCGGCAGGCGCTTCCGGGCGGGGTGGTGGTTGCTGGCCGTAACGAGGACGTTGTTGCCAGCCGCCATTGGGATTATTTTGTTGTCCGCCGCCCGCATTATTCTGATAGCGTGGGCGTGGCGGGGTAGGCACCAGCAGGCCGTCGTCGGGTGGCGGCGTACTTCCCGGGCGCTGTGAGCGCCAGCGCTGGACTTCGGCCAGGATCGACGCCTCGGCGCGTGTGCCTGAACCAAACGAGGGATGGTACGGCGTGAGCCGCTGCACCAGCACATCCAGCTCCAGTGAGGAGCGAACCTCCGCAAGGATGGGGATCGCCTCACGCAAGTAAGCCATTCGCCCGCCTTCGTTGGTGAGGTCGGACTTGCGCTTAATCCCCTCGATCCGAAACTCAGGGACAGTGCGCGCACTGTCGATTGCCTTGTGAAAGCCCGCGATGTTACCCCGCCGTAGCATAGAGTCCGGATCATCTCCCTCAGGCAGGGCCAGAATCTTCAAGGCGAACTCCGGACCATGTGCCGTGAAGAGCTCAGCGGCGCGCAGGGCGGCGCGCACTCCCGCCTCATCGGAGTCAAAAGAGAGCACGATATTTTTGGTGTAGCGTCCCAGTATCCGAATGTGATCGTCGGTCAGTGATGTCCCTAGAGTGGCCACGACATTCCCAATACCCGCCTGGTGCGCTGCAATCACATCCATGTAGCCCTCGACCACCAGAACCCGGTCTACGTCACTGATGATTTTTCGTGCCCGGTTCAGGCCATAGAGAATGCGGCTCTTGGAGAATACCTTGGTCTCGGGGGAGTTGAGGTACTTGGGACCGACATTGGTGTCGGGCGGCAGCTCGGGGTTAGGGATAGTACGCCCTCCAAAAGCCACAACACGCTCTTGAACATCAAGAATGGGAAAGATCAGCCGCCCGCGAAACTTATCGTTGTAGTCGCCCTGCACCCGCTGCGACTCATAGAGGAGCCCCGCCTGTTTTGCATCCTCGCGGCTCACGTTCTTGCTCAGCAGATAGCGGGAAAGGGCGCTCCACTCTTCTGGTGCGTAGCCGATCTGGAAGTTTTCGAGGGTCTCGTGGGCTAGTCCACGCTCTTTGATATAGTCTTGGGCCAGCTTCGCCTTACCCAGAAAATTCTGGAAAAAGCGCATCGCTTCGGCATTGACACTGTACAGGCGCTCTTTTTCATCACGCTGCCGCGCTGCCTCCACGCTGTCCACTCCGCCACGACTCAGCGTGACGCCAGCAATCTGTGCCAGCCGCTCCGCCGCTTCCGGGAATGTCAGACTTTCCGCCTTCATCACAAAGGCGAAGATATCTCCTCCTGTGGAGCACCCTCCCCAACAATGCCACGATGCTCGATCTGGGTCTACGGTAAACGAGGGAGTGCGCTCATTATGAAAGGGGCAGAGCCCTTTAAATGTCCGTCCGGAGCGCTTCAGTGCGGTGTAGCGTGAGATGAAGTCAACCAGGTCTACGCGCTGGCGGATTTCATCTTTCTCACTAAGTTCCATGGGGATCTCAATAGTACCCGGAAAAACAAAACCCCCAGTGCACAAAAAGTGCACCAGGGGCAAGAAGTTCTCTTTAGTTTTGTCTACTCGACGCCGTTGATCTGGATCGCCACGACTTTATAGATACCGTTGTACGGATCCGTGTAGCCATTGACATATTTCATGTTCATGAGCTGGAACTCAATGTGCTGCGTCGGATAGGAGCACACCAGGAGCTCGCCACTTTTCATGACGGACTTGGGATTGCCGTAAGTTCGGATCAGGTCTTTGTAGGTGGAGCCTAGGGTGAGGCCCTTGGCGCTCTTGTCCTTGGCAGTGCGTGGGACGTAGCCCGTGATGCGAATCTGCGAGACTTTACCTTCAGGGGAGATCAAGAAGTCGTAGCCGATGGCTTGTTTTTGCTTCTTAGCATCCAGTGCCTTCATGGAGTAGCTCCAGGTCACTTCCTGCTGGAATGTCGAAGAGGAGACCGTCTGCCCAAAGGCTCCGAGGCCACCGCCGCCACCACCCATTTGCATGCCACCGCCGCCCACTGGAGCGCCATCGTCGGTTCCAGCACCCATACGACTACCGCTGCCCATGCCCCGACCACCCATTTGCATTCCGCCGCCCATACCACTGGGGCCGCCCATACCCATCGGGCCACCACCGCCCATTTTACCTTGCATGCCGCTGCTGCCCATGCTGCCGCTCATACCTGACATTCCGCCGCCCATACCGCTGAGGCCGCCCATGCTCATGCCGCCACCACCCATCGGGCCGCTGCCGCTCATGCTGCCGCTCATGCCGCCGCCCATGGCCCCCATCTTGCCGCCGCCCATCATGCCGCTGCTACCCATGCCCGACATGCCGCTGCTGCCCATACCGCGGCCACCCATGCCGGGCATAGCACCGCCGTCGTCAGCGCCGCCCATACCCGGCATACCCTGCGTGCCGCCCTGTCCGCCGCCCGCTTGCGATGGAGGACGAACCGCAACATCGCCGATCTGGATATCGTTGGGGTTACCGAAGACGCGCAAAATTTCTTTTGCCGACGCGTTGATACGAATGCCCGCGAGTGCTCGCTCGATCCCGTCTTTTTGGGCATGTGCTGGGAACATTCCCGTCACAACCAATGCCACGCCGCCAATGCCTACTGTCTTTTGCCAGTTCATAAACTTCATCCTCCCAAAACTCCCCGGTCTGAGGAGCCATACACTTCGGACTAGATGCCACATATTCTACCAGTGTTTTTCACAAAATGGTATAAAACTTCTGACTGTGTCCATTTCTCTTCACACTACGACTCTTGCTTCTCTTCGCGAGGAGCGCGCCCTAACGGGCTATCTTGTTCAAGCTCGTGCTGAGCTACGTGCTCGCTGGCACCCCGATACGGGAGGCCGAAGCTGGGCACAGGCCCATAGCGATTTGCTGGATGCCGTCTTACGGCGGCTTCTAACACTCGCTTCCGAACGCGCCGGACAGAGCCCCCAGGGGATTGCTCTGCTCGCAACCGGCGGCTACGGCCAGCGCGTGCTGGCACCCTACTCTGACGTTGACCTGACCTTCCTGGTAGATCGCGACGATGACCCGCCGCTTCTGCGCGAGGCATTTCGCCTCGTGATGGATGTCCTGATGGCCGGAGCCCGAATCAAAGTGGGCTATGCCTACCGCCATATCTCAGAGATCGGAGGAGATCGGCTGGATCATCAGACCCAGACCGCGCTGCTCTCTGCCCGTCTGATAGGGGGCGATGGTGCGCTATTTGCCCGTTTCGACCGCATCTACGGGCCTGGCCTTCATATTGCGGACTTTCTTTTTCGAAAAATTTCGGAACGGGAGCGCGTTCGCCAGAAAATGGGGGAGTCTCCCTTTGTGATTGAGCCCGATCTGAAAGAAGGTGCAGGCGGGCTGAGGGATATTCAGACCGCGCTCTGGATGGCGCGGGCACGCTTCGATAAAACGGGAGATGCGCTCTGGAGAGAGCTGGTGCGCCGCCATATCCTCACGGCTGTGGAAAAGACACGGCTTCAGGAGGCTCGGGAGCATCTCTACACAGTACGCAACCTCCTGCACTTGATCACGGATGAGCGTCGGGAGCGGCTCAGCACGGCCCGACAGGAGGAGATTGCCCAGCGCCTGGGAGTGGTGGCACAGGCAGACGCACCCCCTGTCGAGGTCTTTATGCGGGCGCACTATGCCCATGCACAGAATGCTTTTGCACTGTCCGAGAAGATCATGCAGCGCTGCCTGGAGGCACCTCTTACTCTGGGAAGCGACTCCGGGCTGGCATCGCTGCGGCGCACGGTAATTGTCGCCGAGCCCCGCCGTGTGGCTGCAGATCCGCACTGGCCCCTCGCGGCTCTGGAGTTCTGCCAGCGCTACGAGCTAGAACTCGCTCCGGCAACCATTGAGGCGATTGAGGAGCTTGTGGGCCGCGAGGGGCTTCCCCCCGACAGCGGGACACGCTTTCTTAATCTGCTGATGCAGCCGGGCGATGTCGAGCAGACGTTGCGCCGTATGCAACGCGCGGGGCTACTCAGAGCACTGCTCCCCGAGCTGGAAGTCTGTATGGGCTTGGTGCCCTACGACCCCGCCCATGTCTGGACGGTAGGAGAGCACACGCTGCGCGTTCTGCGCAACTTGGTGCGCCTGCGCCCTGATTCCCCCCCCACGGCGGATCTACCTGTTGCCTACCGTGAGGTTTTCTCTTCGCTGGAGTCACCCGCGACCCTCTATCTAGGAGCACTCCTGCACGATCTGGGCAAGCAGTGGCCTACACGGCTCGATGGCTCCCGTGCGCCCCATGAGCTCACCGGTGCGGAGCGGGCCGAGGCGATCTGCGAGCGACTGGGAGCCTACGCGCAGCGGACACAGAGTGCGATCTTTCTCGTGCGCTGGCACTTGCTCCTGGCGGAGATCTCTCGCCTGCGTGATCTGGCTCGCCCGGAGACGATCCGCGAAGTGCTACGACAGGTGCCCGATGCGGAGCACCTAAAGATGCTTTATTTACTCACCTGGGCGGATACGTCCGCGGTGGGGCCAGGCATCTGGACAGACATGACAGCCCGCCTGTTAGACGAGCTCTATGGACGGACGTTAGGTGCACTGGAGAGTGATCAGCCCGACGAAGAAGCACCCGATCAGGTGAGCCGTCGCCTGGAGGGCGTTCGTGATCGAGTGCGCCGCCGCCTTGCTTCACAAGCCACCGACGAAGAAGCGGAGGCTGTGCAGGCACACACCAGCGCAATGCCCGCCGCCTATCTGCTGAACACGTCGCTGGAAACAATGACACTGCACCTGACTATGATCGGAGCACTGACCAGCGACGAGGCGGAGCACGGGGTCGTCACGGATCTGCGCACCCTCTCCGGGACGCAACAGACGGAGCTGACTCTCGTGGCCTACGACGATCCTACGCCCGGCTTGCTGGCTAAGATCACAGGAGTGCTCTACGCCTACGATATCCGGCTGCATGCGGCGCAGGTCTTCACGCGCACCATAAAAGAGCAGAAAGGGCAGGCGATTGTGGTGGATACGCTGACCATTGATCACCGGGATCAGCCTCTGGATCGTGCGATGCGCGGCGAGCTGGCAACGGCACTCGGACGGGTTCTGGGTGGGGCCGAGACCGCCGATGATCTGTTAACACGCCGCCGTCGTCCAGAACCATCGCTGGGAACGGTGAATAACCTGCGGCTAGAGCTCACGGAGGACAGCCTGACACTTCTGGATGTGGTGGTGCCCCGTGGCCCCGGCGCGATCCACGCCCTTCTGCGCACGATTACCGCGCAGGGCTGGAACATCCACGCCGCCCGCCTCTCCACCTGGGCCGGGCTCATCCGCTGCGCCCTCTACCTCTCCGAGGCCACACCCGGCACGGGCGGCGATCTCAAGGCAGCACTGAGTAGTCCCGCCGGTTAGAGCGGCGGTGCTACGCCCCCTTCAAATAATCAAAGACTTCTTGCGCGAGCTTGGGGCTCATCCCCGGCGCTTTGGCAAGCTCGACGGCGCTGGCTTTCTTCATCTTCGCGACACTGCCAAAGAACTTGAGGAGGTTCTTGCGCCGGAGCGGGCCGATACCAGGAATCTCATCCAAAATACTCATGTTGGCGGCGCTGCCTCGGACATTTCGGTGGTAGGTGATGGCCCATCTATGGACTTCATCGCGGACACGCTGGAGCAGAAAGAGGGCCGGGGCGTTTCTAGGGAACTCGATGGGCTCGTGGGCTCCGGGCAGAAAGACCTGCTCGTACTGTTTGGCGAGACCGATCATGGGAAAGTCGTAGCCGAACTGCTTCATGGCATCCTGCGCCGCTGAGAGCTGGCCCTTGCCGCCGTCTACGATGATCAAGTCCGGCTTTTGGGTGAACTTCGTATTGCCCTCGGCCATCTGCGCGAAGCGGCGCGTGAGCACCTCGAACATCATCGCAAAGTCATTGGGGGTGTTGTCGGGCAGGCTTGCGATCTTAAAGCGCCTATACTCACTCTTCTTGGGCTTGCCCCGCTCAAAGACCACCATCCCGCCGACGGCATGGCGGCCCTGAATATTGGAATTGTCGTAGGCCTCGATTCGCGTAAGCGGGTTATTTGCCATCCCGAGCGCCGTCGCCAGCTCGCCCAGAGCGCTGTCAATACGGCTCTGCTCCGCCGCAGACGCCGCCCTCAGCTGCGTGAGTGCTTGCTCGGCATTGGCGGAGGCTAGCTCCATCAGGCGCTTTTTCTCGCCGCGCTCCGGCACCGAGATAGTCACTTTCGCGCCGCGTTTCTGCCGCAGCCAGCTCTCGATAATTTCCAGCTCCTCGACGTGCGTGGGTAAGAGAATCTCGCTAGGGACAAAGCTGGCATCTTGGTAGTAGCGCTTCAGAAACTCCGCCGTCGCCTCCCCGACGCCGTCTTCCGCGCCGTCGAGCAGAAAGTGCTCCTGCCCGATGAGCTTGCCGCCTCGGATAAAGAACATCTGCACCGCCGCGCCGGTCTCATCCGCGACCACCGCCATCACGTCCTGGTCGCCCGTGGTGGTGCTGACCACTTTCTGGCGCTCGACAATCGTGTTAATCGCCACCAATTGATCCCGCAGCTTGGCCGCGCGCTCGAACTCTAAGTTTTCGGCGGCAGTCTCCATCTTGGCTTGGAGATTCTTCGCAAGGCTATCTTGCCGTCCCTGGAGAAAAACCTCGGTGTCTTTGACGGTCTGGGCGTAGCGCTCTTTATCGGCGAGCCCCGCACACGGCGCTTCGGGGCAACGGCCCATGTGGTGGTACAGACACGGCTTCTGCTCTTTCTTGTTCGTCCACTCTTTTTTGCACGTCACCAGTGGGAAGACTCTATAGATCAGATCCACGGACTCGCGCACCGCCGCACCGTTCGTGTAGGGGCCGAAGTACTTATTCCCATCGCCCTGCTTCACCCGCCGCGTGATTAAAACCCTCGGAAACGGCTCGCTGGTGGTGAGCATCAGATAGGGGTACTGCTTGTCATCCCGCAGCCGGACATTGTATTTTGGCTGGTGCTTCTTAATGAGGTTGCACTCTAAGATCAGCGCCTCCAGCTCCGTGTCCGTGAGCACCCAGTCCATGTCGGCAATATGTGCTACCAACCGGCGCGTCTTGGGCGTATGATTGGCCGACTTCTGGAAGTACGAGCGCACTCGGTTTCGCAGGTTAATCGCCTTCCCGACATAGATAATCTGCCCCTCGACGTCTTTGTAGATATAGCACCCCGGATTGGTAGGTAAGTTCTTGAGCTTTTCCTCAAGCGTCAGCGGCACAGACGAAGACATGGTGAACTATTGTACCAAGTCCAGAAACTCCAGCCCCTCGTAGATCTTTGCCAGTGGGATTTGTAGACCGAGCGCTTCGATCTCCAGACTCTCGCTCCAATTTTCCCACTCTTGCGCTTGCCAGGCATCGCCCTTGCGGCTCCAGCACTCCACTAAAATCCGATCTTGTGAGACAAAGACAATGGCCTTCAGGCTTGCCAGACTACGGTAGCGCCGGAACTTTTCGCCCCGATCAAAGGCTTCCGTAGACTCGGAGAGCACCTCGAAGATCACGGTGGGGTTGCGAATCGTGTCGCAGCGGACATTGAAGAAAAGTGGGGGGGAGCAGAGAATCATGGCATCGGGATACAGAAACGTGGCCCCAATCTGTACCTTCAGCCCTTCCGCCCGGACGTGGCACGGTGGGGCAAGATGCGCCGCGCAGGCCGTGACAAGATTTGTCGAGAGCTGATTGTGCTCATCGGACATTCCCGCCATCGCGTAGACACTGCCCGCCACGTACTCATAGCGCTCGGGTTGAGTGGCCTCCCAGTCCAGAAACTCCTCTGGGCGCAGTAGCTTTTCCGCCGTTGCCATGCCGCTATTGTACCTCAGCTCGACTGGGCGATGAGCTTGGCGATGAGTGCCGTCCAGCCGGTTTGATGGCTCGCGCCGAGACCTGCGCCCGTATCGCCGTGGAAGTACTCGTGGAAGAGATAGTGCGGGTGGCCCGGGGCGCGCCGGATCAGTGAGATCAGGCGGTGCGACAGATCCGTGGCGACGCCCCAGAGGTCGGTGTCGCCCCAGGGGAAGCTTGTGCCGTAGGCGTAGTCGAACTTTTGCAGCGACTCGATCAAGAGATAGTTCAGGGGCATCCAGATCGGGCCGCGCCAGTTGGAGTTCCCGCCAAAGAGCCCGCTGGTGGAGTCGCCCGGGTCGTAGCTCACTCGGTACTCCTGGCCGCCCACCGTGAGCGCAAACGGGTGCTGCCGGTGCCAGGCCGAGAGCGAGCGAATCCCGAACTCCGAAAGAAACTCATTGGGATCAAGTGCCCGCGTCAGAACCCGGCGCAGGCGCTCCGGGCCGACCAGGGAGAAGATCACGCGCTCGCTCTGACCGGGTGCGGCCAGGTGCGCGACCTCGGCGCAGAGCCCCGGCTTGTGCTCCGTAAACCACTTCAGACGCTTCATAAAGCCTGGCACCCGCGCCAAAGTCTCACTATCGAACACCTCGACCGCAAAAAGAGGAATCAGACCAACAATCGAGCGCACGGGGAGCCGCTGGGTCGCGCCATTTGGCAGGCGCAGGGCATCGTAGAACCAGCCATCAGCTTCGTCCCAGAGCACGCCAGAGTGATTGAAGGCATGGGCGATATAGACAAAGTGCTCGGCGAACTTGGTGGCGACATCCTCGTAGGTCGGATCGGTCTTACAAAGCTCCAGCGCGATTGCTAGCATGTTCAGCGAGAACATCGCCATCCACGCCGTGCCATCGCACTGCTCTAGGGTTCCTCCCGTGGGTAGCGGCGCACTCCGATCAAAGACTCCGATATTGTCTAGCCCCAGAAAGCCTCCCTCGAAGAGATTGTTGTCCTTAGCATCTTTGCGGTTCACCCACCAGGTGAAGTTCAGCAGCAACTTGTGGAAAATCTTCTCCAAAAAGACCGTGTCACCGGGCTCATCGCGGCGCTTGCCCTGGCGCTTCCGTTCGATCTTATAGACCCGCAAGGCTGCCCAGGCATGCACTGGGGGATTGACATCCTCAAAGGCCCACTCGTAGGCGGGGAGCTGACCGCTCGGGTGCATGTACCACTCCCGGCAGAGCAAGAGAAGCTGGTGCTTGGCAAACTCCGGGTCTATCTGCGCGAAGGGAATCATGTGAAACGCCAGGTCCCAGGCGGCGAACCAAGGGTACTCCCATGTATCGGGCATGGAGAGAATATCGGCGGCGTTGAGTGTGCGCCAGGCGCTGTTTCTGGCGGATTTTCGCTGCTCGGGGGGGGAAGGCTGTCCCGGATCACCGTCGAGCCAGCACTCCACATCGAGCTTGTAGTACTGCTTGCTCCAGATCAGCCCGGCAAAGGCTTCTCGTTGCACTTGCTTTTGGGCGGGAGTCGCCTGGGGAGGAGCCAGCGCTGCGTAGAACTCGTCTGCCTCTTGCCGTCGCTGTTGCATTACCTGCTCCAGGGGCTCTTTGTCGAGCAGTGGTTCTGTGGTTTGTGAGAGGCGAAGCCACGTTGACTTGCTGGCGTTGGGCGGAACCAGAATCTGTTCCACAAAGCAAGCCTTCGTGCCTGCATCCCGGCTCTCACACGCGTTCTCCTCAGCATTAATAAGTTTGTTTCCGAAGGCATCTTTCGTATCTAGGGCGTTCTGAGGGGTTCCCCAGAGCTTAGAGTTGTTACTTTCATTGTGGGTTAGCCACGCAACCGATGGGGTTTCGATCGCCAGCGTGTAGCTTCCTAGCTTCTCATGCTGCGCCAGCAAAACAGACTCACGGAGGCGTGTGATCTCGGGGCGTGGTGTCTCCGAAGACCAGCTCCAGGTATTGCGGAACCAGAATGTCGGCAGTATCCAGAGCGGGGCATCGTCAGGCCCGGCATTGTGCGCCGTGATGCAGATAATAATATCGTCGGTATCGGCCTTGGCATACTCCACTATCACATCAAAATAACGGTTCTCCTCAAAGATACCCGTCTCCGCGAGCTCAAACTCCGTGGAGTGGGGATCGCTCTTGCGCTGGGCATTCTCTTGGATCAGTTGCTCGTAGGGGAAGGCACGCTGGGGGTAGCGGTAGACGAACTTTAGGTAGCTGTGGCTTGGGGTGGCATCGGCGTACCAGTAGAGCTCTTTCACATCCTCGCCGTGGTTGCCCTCGCCATTAGTGAGCCCGAAAAGGCGCTCTTTTAAGATCGGGTCGGCCCCGTTCCAGAGCGCCACGGCAAAACAAAGCTGCTGGCGGATGTCGGAGATGCCCGCGAGGCCGTCCTCGCCCCACCGGTAGGCACGGCTTCGGGCGTGCTCATGGGGGAAGTACTCCCACGCACTACCGTCCGTACTGTAGTCCTCCCGAACCGTGCCCCACTGCCGCTCCGCCAAATAGGGACCCCAGAGCCGCCAGGTATTGGGCGAGTTTGCCATTTCGGCGATACGTGTCGCCTCAGCATTTGGGAGGGGATCTGTGCTCATGCTGCAAAGTGTACCTGGAAGCTCTAATGTGTCTGTTTGCTCACAGGCATCTGGATGGAAAATACAGTCAAACCGATAGTTACTTTAACACGAGGAACTATGTTTGCAGGATCAAACCGATTTAGCTTTGAGTTGCTCCAATCTCTTTTTGAGCAGCAACCCGACAGGGACATTTTTGTATCATCACCGGTGGTGTATCTTCCTCTGGCGCTTCTCCGAAGTGTCGCATTGGGAACCACACGGACGCGGATGACCCAAGCCTTGCTCATGAATGAGCTGCTTACGGAAGAGCTAAGGCTGGAGTGGGTTCAGACTCTTGTCCGTATCTTGAACTCGGAGAGTGTGTCTTTTGGCGGGACTCTCGTCTTGACGAAGCACTGGGGCCTCTCTCCCAAGTTTATCGAGCGTGCTGAAGATGTTTTTCAGATTTTAGTGAGCCACGAAGAGGTCTCTCAGCTCCAAGTACGGACACGTTTCGTCGCCCAAATTGCGCTTGCGGAGCGGGGCAAAGAAGCGGAACAAAATAAAGTGAGAGGGATCTATGTGCCGGACGTGTCGGGGAAACAGGCCCTCACTCTCCTCACGCCTCCCGAGGCTTTTTTCTGGCAGAATAAGCAGAAGCCGCTTCAGGAGCTGCTCTGTGTACTCAACGAGGCCTACTGGCTTGGCTGGCAGATGTGCTTTCAGGACGCAGAGGAGTCTCGAGTGAAGGCGCTACCCCTCTCGAAAATTTCGGGAACTTTTGATCTGCTCCCTCTGCTCACAGGGATGGAACTGGGGCCAGGTATTACTCCGTCGGCTGATTTTTCACCGATGGTCGTCTCCGGAAACCCCCCGTACCTTGCCGGGCTCCGCCACGGTTTCAACCTCACGATCACCGCAAACCAGACACACATTGCGAACCAGACACTCAGGAGCAGCCGCCCCTTTGTCTGGTTTTTAACCGATATTGCGAGCGGGTTGATTCTGGCATTGGGAGTGCAGTGTGAGAGTGCCAGCTAGCCTGCGGCGTGAACAATCGGGCGCTTGCCGGGATCGGGCTCGTTGCGGCGCAAAATTTCGTGAGTGAGCGGCGCAATATCACCCTCCCCGAAGAAGACAAACCGCAACAAAAAGAGCATCGGGTTGGACTCAATCCAATTAAAGTAGACATGCGGGCGGCGCTTGTGGCGCTTCTGCACCTCCAAAAGCACTGATGCGATGGCGTTGGGGACGGCCACCCCGTAGCAGCGCAGTACCCAGAACCCGCCCACATCCACACCCTCTACCCGAAGCGTTGAGGAGAAGGATGAGGAGTCGGGGACATACACCTCTAAGAACGCCCAGCGTTCTGCCTCTCCGAAGTGGTGGGTCCAGGCGGCATCGCGAATCGCAGTGGAGTACTCGGCGGCATCACGCCCATCGGGGTGGTTGGCGATAAAGCGAACTTCACCCATCTGTGCCATCTGTGCGAGCATCTGCTGTGCATTCTCGTCGAACTCGATCTTATCAACGCGAAGTTCCGTGACGCGCCAGAGGCGCGAGAGCAGAGAGAGAACGACAATGGTGCCAATGAAGAAGCTTGCGATCTTGAGGCCGTCGCTGCGCTCGATAATATTGATGATGGTGGTATAGACAAATATTGCCGTAATCACCGCAAAGGCCACTTTGAGGCCATGCTGCCCCGCCCGGTGTGCCGCAATCGTCACAGCCACAGCGGCGCTCGTCATGAGCACCAGTACACCCGTGGCGTAGGCTCCGCCTTGTGCATCCACATCGGCCTGGAAAATCAGAGTTACGATCACTGCTAGAACCATATAGACCATCACGAGAGGGCGGTTGGCACGTGTCCACTCGGGGGCCATGCCGTAGCGTGGCAGATAGCGCGGGACGATGTTCAGTAGGCCCGCCATCGCGCTTGCCCCCGCAAACCAGAGAATTAAGATCGTGGAGATGTCATAGACCGTACCAAAGCCGGGGCCGAAAAATTTCTCCGCAAGATAGGCCAGGGCCCGCCCGTTGGCCTTGCCCACTTTTTTGACTGCACTGATTTTGGTTGAGCCTAACCTGTCTTTATCTTCCGCAAACGTGATAGCAACCTGGTCCGTGTCAATGCCATTGACTGTTACGGGCACCGCGTAGCTCGTCTGCCCATCAAGGTACGGCTGGACAGGGATAGAGACATTCCAGACGGGGTCTTTGACGTAGGCACTGTCGGGGTGAATAGATAACAAAATCGTGCCCGTGAGCTGTTTTTGATCCACGCTTTTTTCGGCGATCAGCTTAGGATAAAACTCATGAGCGGGGATGAGAAGTGCGGCAACGAAGCTAGAGGCAATGAGATAGCAACTCATAATTGCTGCCGCAGAGAAGAGGAGCTTGCGGGTGTTGATGATCCGGCCTTTGGGGTTTTCCTCTGTATCGTCGTTGCTACCCTTAACCAGGGGCATGACGGCGACGCCTGTCTCGAAGCCGGAAAGTCCGAGTGCGAGCTTGGGAAAGAGTCCGAGTGCCGCTAAGAGAATCAGGCCGATACTGCCATGAACCGCAAAGGGTTTACCAAAGAGCTGGGGTGCGGCGGCAGATAGCATCACCTGGAGATCCGCTTGGTGCTTTGGTAGGTCCGAGAGAAGTATCCAGACGCCTTTACCAATGACGACGGCATTGAGTACCAGATAGGCAATTGTTAGCACAACCGCAATACCGACCGCCTCCTTGAAGCCTCTCAGAAAAACGGCACCGAGCATCAACAGCAAGAAGAGCGTGATTCCAATCTGCCAGCCCGTGGGATTATGTTCCATAAAATGGGCGACAAAGTGGTTCTCTCGTACATGGGCGGCGGCATCGGCGGCGGAGAGAGTCATGGTAATCACAAAGTCCGTGGCGACAAATCCTAGGAGGATAAGCACCATGAACTTGCTCGTCCAGCGCTTGAGTAACATCTCCAGCATGGAGATCGAACCTTCTCCGTGGGGGCTCTCCTGGGCGACACGGCGGTAGATAGGATATGCGCCCAGCAGCGTGAGCAAGACCAGCACAAGTGTGGCGAAAGGTGAGATCGCCCCGGCGGCCAGAAACGCGATTCCTGGCTGGTAGCCTAGGGTGGAGAAGTAGTCTACCCCCGTCAGGCACATGACCTGCCACCAGGGGTGGGGCTTGTGTCCCGGCTCATGTTCCTCTTCGAAGGCACCCTCGACATTCGAGACATAGCCTTCTAAAAACCACTTTTTGAACTTACTGGTCATTGCATAATTGCTTTCAAAGCGCGGACTTTCTCAGGATCAACGGGCGAGTCCACTGCGCCCACTTTCAAGCTACTTCCTACAATTGCGCCCGCCGCTCCGGCAGCAAGAAGCGCTCTTGCGGTCTCTAGGCCGAAGCCACTTCCTATTAATACAGGCACACCGGGCAGTGCCTGGGCAACCGACGCAACATCCGACACGCGGGTTCCGCTGCCGGTTGCACTGCCACTCACGATTAAGGCATCGGCCATGCCGCGTAGTACGGCGTCCTTGGCGGCATCTTGAATGGTCTGGGTGCCATCACCAAGCTGCGTGGCGTGTTTCACAAAGACATCGGTGAAAATCTGGATATGCTCCGCACCGAGCATTTTTCGGTAGAGAATCCCCTCACGTGCCGCGCCCTCAATAATGCCCTGGTCGGTGACAGCAGCGCCCACCCAGACATTGACTCTGACAAACTGCGCCCCGACGATATGGGCAATTGCCAGCGCCCCTTTGGCGTCGTTGCGCAGGCAGTTAATCCCCAGCGGAAGCTCCAGTGCAGCCTCACGCACCACAAGCGCGGCGCGGGTGAGGGCGGCGAGCGTGTGGGGCGGCACGGCGTCTTTGGCAAAAGGCGCGTCGAAGAAGTTCTCGACCATGATCGCATCCGCGCCGCCGGCTACCAAAGCCTGCGCGTCTGCGGCGGCGCGACGGAGCACACCCGCAAAATCGCCACAGTCCCGTGGGCTCCCCGGCAGCGGCCCGAGGTGCACCATCCCAATAAGACGCTTCCGCGCCCAGAAATCTTTAAGCACGGAGGACATTGTAGCACAGCCAGCGAAGTAGAGGATTATGAACCCGATGACCTCGCCTCGTCTCTTGCGCGCTGCCGCGCAGTCGGTTGATGCTACGAAAGCTCTCCTGCGTCGGATTGGCTGTGAGCTTGACTTTGCCAGCGCCTTTGCACAACTCACCGAAAACTCCGAGTGGCCCGGGCTGGTTGAGCGGGCGACGGCGCTGATAGAGGGCTGCACGGGTGAGCTTGCCACTGTGGTTGCCGAAGCGGAGGCGATTCTGGCTCCGATTGGCGTTGCCGCCAAAGCCTATACGATTCACTGCGTGGGGCACGGGCATATTGACATGAACTGGATGTGGTCGTGGCAGGAAACCGTCGCCACGACCCACGACACGTTCGCCTCCGTGCTCCAGCTCATGCGCGAGTACCCCACTCTGACGTTCTCACAGTCGCAGGCATCGGTCTATGCGCTGATGGAGAAGTACCACCCGGAGCTGTTTGAGGAAATAAAAGCGCGCATCGCCGAGGGGCGCTGGGAAGTGACGGCAGTGCACTGGGTGGAGGGCGATAAGAATTTAGCCAGCGGGGAATCTCTCGCGCGGCACTTGCTCTACACGCGCCAGTACACTAAAGAGAAGTTCGGGCTCGATGCCGCCGACCTACCGCTGGACTGGGAGCCGGACACGTTCGGCCACGCCAACACCATCCCGACAATTCTGGCGCAGGGTGGGGTGAAGTTCTACTACGCGTGCCGCCTGGGCGGCGGCTTCGATCACGCCGCCACGGGGGAGTTTCCGCGTCCGAAGCTCTTCTGGTGGCAAGGCCCTGACGGTAGCCGCGTGCTCGTGAACAAAGAGTCCACCTGGTACAACTCCTACGTCAATATCGGCGATAATATCGCCCTGCCCGCTGTTGAGTTCTGGCAGGAGACAAAGCTCTCCGACTGGCTGAATATCTACGGAATTGGCAACCACGGTGGCGGCCCGACCCGCGTCGAGATTGAGTATCTATTGGAGATGGCGACATGGCCGATCTACCCCAGTGTGACGTTTGGCACCGCTAAAAGCTGGTACGAGAAAGTCGCCAGCGGCGATCTTACCCACTTGCCCGTGCTCGACCACGAGCTCAACTACGAGTTCACCGGCTGCTACACCACCCAGACGCTCATCACGCAGGCTAATCGCTTTGGGGAGAACTACTGTATTGAGGCCGAGACCCTTGCCGCCGTGACGGGCCGCGACTGCCGGGTACTTTTGCGTGAGGCGTGGATCAATATTCTCTTCAACCAGTTCCACGATATTCTCCCCGGCTCCGGTGTCCGCCAGACCCGCGAGCACGCCATGGCGCTCTTTCAGGAGACGGGCGCGATCACGGGGGCAATCAAGCGCGAGGCGGGAAAGGCGCTGGCAATAAATCTCCCCACAAACCTGCTTGTTGCCCCGCCCGGCGGGGGGCAGGGGGTAGGACATGCCTTCGCCAGTGGTGCAGGCGCGGGAATTGGCGCGATGGAGTCCGGGATTTCTAAGACAGGGGGAGGAGGGAGCGTCCGACCGTATGTCATCTACAATCCCTGCGCCTGGCAGCGCACCGAAGCCGTGACCATTCGGCTCTACGACACGGACTTTGAGCCGGGGCGCATTGTGGCGCACGATGAGAACGGGGGAAATCACCCCACCTTCTTTCTCACACGCGGCGATGACTGGGGCCATAGCTACCTGGATATTTTGTTCTTCGCTCAGAATGTGCCCGCGCTTGGCTACAAGACTTTTGCGCTGTGTGAGGGCAAAGTGACAGTAGACGTGCCGCAAGTCAAAGCTCTGCAGCGCGACCTCTTCGAGACGCCGTTTGGGATGCTGCGCTTCGACCGCTACAAGGGCGGGCTTGTCGAAGTGCATCACCGAGAGAGTGATATTACTTTTCTGGAGGGCGACTACGACAGCCTCGGGGAGTGGGAGCTGACCCGGGAGCAGCCACGCGGGATGACCGCCTGGGTACTGGGCGGAGTCCTCGACTACCAGCCGATCCGGACGGCGAGCCACCATGTCCATGGGGTTGCACGAAACCGGGGGACGAGCTACCCGAGCGGTAGCAGCATGGCCTACGTCGTTCATCAGCACTACCGCGTCCCCGACACCAAGAGTACGATAAAAGTGCAGTATCTCATCCATGGCTTCGCACCACGCGTGGATGTGACGGCGGAGATTGACTGGCGTGAGATTGGTGACGCAGATCGGGGGATTCCTGGCCTGCGGGTGCACTTCCCCTTCGATGGCTACGACAGCTACGCGCTGCGCTGCGAGACACCGTTTGGCAGTGTGGTTCGGGAGGAGATGGAAGGGGAGGAGATGCCGAGCCTACGCTATGTCCATGCCCACTTTGACGAAGGTGGCTTCACGCTCCTCAACGATAGTAAGTACGGGTTCACGGTTCAGGGCGGCAATATTGCCATGCGCGTGACACGCTCATCGTTCGACCCCGACCACGCACCCGAGGTCTGTAAGCAGACGATCCGCTACTCGATGGTCTTCCACGACCAGACCGTGGAAGTGTCGGAGCTGACACGGATGGGGGCGGCTTTCAACCACCCGCTGATTGCGTTCCCAGCGGGTGTTCAGGAGGGAAGTGGGCCGCTGTCTAAGTCGTTCGCCGCTGTCGAGAGCCCCAATGTCGTGTTGACGAGCTTCAAAAAAGCCGAGGACGGCGACGGAATTATCCTGCGATTGGTGGAGTACGATGGTCTCGACACGGAGGTGGTTGTCACGCTCGCCCAGGGTTTCGGCACAAAAGCTAGCCTAACCGACTTGATGGAGAACCCCACGGGCGAGGTCGTGAGCTTTGATGGAGAGACGCTGCGAGTGGCGATTCGTGCGAATTCTTTGGTGAGTGTAAAGCTCTATTAGCGACTTGGTCGCTTGATGCTGTGTTATAGTGAGATTGTAAGCTCTTAGGGAGATTTTAGAATGATTCGACAGGTACTAGCAACGGTATTGCTTGGAGGATTACTGACCGGGGCCGTGTTGCCTCAGCAGAAGCCCACGCGAGAAGATCAGGTTCGCAACGATAAGAAAAAGCTGGAGGCGGAGGGCTACTGGCTCTACAACGACTTGCCTCGCGCCTTCACCGATGCCAAAGCGAGCGGCAAGCCTATCGTGGTTGTACTGCGCTGTATTCCTTGCGAGGAGTGCGTCAAGCTCGACGATGACATGATCGAGGCCGACCCGAAGATGAAAGCACTCCTAGAGCAGTTTGTTCGCGTGCGAGTGATCGCCACGAACGGGCTGGACCTCTCTCTTTTCCAGTACGATACCGACCAGTCCTTTGCCGTGTTTCTGCTCAATGCCGATGGCACGATCTACGGACGCTATGGAACCCGCTCCCATAGAACCGAGTGGCAGGGGGATGTCTCTGTGGAGGGAATGGCCAAGGCGATGGAAGGAGCGCTGGCGCTTCATAAAAATTATCCAAAGAACAAGGCACAACTTGTCGCCAAGCGCGGCGCTGTGCCAGCGTTCGCCAAGCCCGAGCTGTTTCCCTCGCTCCGTGCAAAGTACACGCCGTTTCTCAACTACGAGGGCAAGGTCGTCCCGAGCTGTATCCACTGTCATATGATCAGTGAGGCACAGCATGCTGTCGCGATTCAGAACCGTCAGCTTACCGACGCGCTTCTCTTTCCCTACCCGCATCCCAAGATTCTGGGCCTGATCCTCGATCCCAAAGAACGGCCCACCGTGCTCCGCACCGAGCCAGGTAGCGCTGCCGCAAAGGCAGGCTTTCTTCCCGGTGATGTGATTCAGGCACTCGAAGGCCAGCCACTTCTCTCACTGGCCGATATCCAGTGGGTGCTCAACACCACTCCCGCTGAGGGGGCGACACTGACGGCAATTGTGCGGCGGGCAGCGTACCCGATAGCACTCAAGTTGACACTTCCGAATGGCTGGCGACGGCGTGACGACATCTCCTGGCGAGCAAGCACGTGGGGACTGCGCCGCGCCGCGCTCGGCGGTATGAAACTCGATCCAAATCCGAGCGGCAAGGGATTGCTGGTTGCAAATGTGGGGCAGTTTGCTCCGCATGATCTGGCAAAGCGCGCCGGGCTCGTGAAGGGCGATATTCTGACGAGCTTCGACACCCTGACCAGCCCCGTACGCGAGTCTGATCTAATCGCCCACGCACTGCAAGTCAAGAAACCCGGCGACACGATCCCTCTGACAATCCAGCGCGGTGGACAGACACTGAACCTTAGTTTTGTGCTGCCCGCTCCCTGAGGCTCTCACTCGCCGACTGAATCCGTGCTAGCTGTATCTCCCAGAGCCAGCGCATCTTCTCCGCCGTTTTGGGCTTGGAGCACCACTCCATGGGTACATGAAGGCACTGCTCTACGGAGAGTTCCCAGTCCGATTGGGCCTGCTCCCAGGAGTAGTCAGGCTGGCCGAGGGCCCCGTACCAGTGGCGCAGGATGGTGGCCTCGTGAGCACTCCGAAGCTCCTGCGGCCACCAGATCACCAGGAAATACGCCAGGTCGTAGCTGGCAAGGCCGTAGGTAAGCGACCAGTCAAAGGGCTGACGGTCCAGGAAATACACGGGGTAGTCGGCGTCTTGGGGCGTGAGAATGTTGGTGGTGTTGAGGTCGCCGTGGAGTAGGCTCATCCCATGCGGGTTGGCCCAGCGTGTTCGGAGAGCTTTCTCATGCGCGATAAAACGCTCTGAAAATTCTTGCCCCGTTGCCTGTTCCAGCGGTCCGACGCCAGGGCGGATCTCGGCGAAGTAACGGTTCCAGACTGCGTCGCTAGGAGCGGGCTCAGACTCCCAGTGGTGCCGTTGAAGTCGTCCTAGCGCTTCAGCGACAGCGAGGCCGTAGTCAAGGGTCGGCACTACATCGCGCCTATTGTGGTGCGTTTCTGAAAGATCGTCGAGGAGTAGGTGGTAGCCCACGCCGTGCTCGAACTGAGCATCGTAGCAACGCACAAGTGGCGCGTTTTGAAGCCCGACATAATCTGTCTTGTAGTAGTCCACCTCGGAGCGTCCAAATGTCTCCCCCAAACAGATTTTTAGCCGCAGTGCTTGCGAGCTGCCATCGTTAAAAGACACCCTCAGCGGCACCTGACTCGACCAGTTGCTCGCCTGCGTTTCTGCCTTGAAACTGGTGACGGTGCGCCCGAGCACCGAGGTTAGCCAATAGATGGAAACCTGCTCGGCCTCTAAAAGAATTCGTATGGTCTCTCTGCCCATACGGTATCTTAGCACGCACGAAATTGAGTGGAGTGGTCTCTCGAAATCTTAGGAGCAAAGTATTTTGTGTTTTTTCTTGACAGTTTATGTATGCTGCGATAATATTCTCCTTGCGCTTCGGACAAACCCGACGCAGACGACGAGAAGAAATG
>NZ_JAYVPL010000067.1:0-6365 GCF_043757465.1 Armatimonas sp. | reverse complement strand
GACCTTGTTTCACGGTTGGTTCTCCCGAGGCGGGCAAGCCGCCTCTTGTCAGGATACCAACTCATTCACTGGACCAGTTTTTGGGGGGCAGCGCACTTCTCTGATGGTTCCTACTCGCTGAGTGCCAAGAACCTTCACGCAAGCCTGAATAGAACCCGTACGGAGCTCGGCCTGGGGCTACTGACAGCAGCTCCTGTTGATGGGTTCGCAGTCACCGAAACGGGCCAGGCAATCGCAATCGCGTTCAACAGCCAGACCACCTACCGAATCAGCGCATCAGGAGCGGCGTTCGGGGTCTATGCTCTGATCTTCGCCTCCAAGCCGCTGAGCTTCGGCACCATGAAGATTGCGGCGTCTGAGTTCCGGCTCCTGCAAATCATGACACCGGCCACGGCAAGCAACGTGGATATGAAGGCGGCGTACCTCGCTAAATTCGGCGTTCTCCTCGGGGATAATTCCAAGTGTCAGATCAATATCGTGTACTGCAACGCCAACGGGTTTCGCAAGAAGCCAGCGGGTTATGTTGTCGTCGAGAGTGATTAATCTCCTCTCATGTCTTGAACGGGCTGGGGCTTCGGCCCCGGCCCTTTTTGTGAGGAGGTCTGATGAATCCGATGCTGTTGGAGATACTGAAAGCGGGGGGAAGTGCGGCGGTCGGGCTGGTGCTAGTGCTCGGAGTGCGCTCTGAAATAGCCTCATGGCGGAAATCATTCGTAGCCGAAATGAAGGCGCTCAGAGCGGAGATACATTCCATGCAAGAGCAGCAGGGTGAGCTGATAACTGCACTCATTCAAACGGCGCTCGGTAAGCCGATTACAGCACAGAGGCGCACTAAAGCAGGGGCTGAAGCCCCGAAAGAGACTGAAGGTAAAGGCTCGTTATGAAACTCGGCATCTTCACCCGATGGGCGCTAGAGCAGGGTCTAGGAGTGAAGCGGGGGCAGCTCGTCATCGCGCTGCTCTCCGGGCCTCTAGGGATGCTGATTAACCATGTCGCCGATGGAAGGCCACAGAAGGCCCTGGAAAGCCTAGGCGGAATCACAGACGCGCTGCTTGAGGCGGCACGAGAAGCAGGGGCTGAAGCCCCACAGAAAAAAGAGTAGGAAAATTAAGACATGAGAAGTACAGACGGTTTGATGATTGATCGGGCGGCGGTTTCGGCGTTGCTGGCAAGCCTGCTGGTGCTAGGTAAAGAGCAGCTTGATGCGCTTCGTACGGAGCTTGCCAAAGACCCCACCGGGAAAGGCTACGAGGGCAAGGAACCGGGCGATGTGCTGGCGCTTCTGAATGAGCGGAAGATCGGCCCGAACCCCAACGAGCGGGGCAAAACGGCAGTGCAGAGCATCAGCGGTAAAGAGTTAAAAGTCTGGCTACGGAGTGTCCTCACTAGAGCTCTTGAACTAGGTGGCACTGTCTCTAAGAAGTGGGCGGGGCTATCCAGTGCGCTTGTGCCGACCATCTCAGACTCAGAAGTGATTAACGGGGACTCTAAAATGCTGGCAGGGTTCGCGGCTCAGATGGTCGCGGATGGGCTGGTGACGGCTGAGGAGCTCGCTGCGTTGTTCTCGGTTCCCGAAGTGGAGTGGTACGAGAGTGTCTTGCTACCCTCACGGGCCGAAGTGGTGCTAGGGCTGGAAGAAGTGGTTCTGGAGCTTTCAGATCTTCCTGAAATGCTGCCGTGAGCACTCTAGGCGGTGGCCCTGTCTCTGACTTGATCACACCCGGCCAGAAGCTCCTAGCAGCTCCTGGTGAATGGGTGATCTATGCAGCAGGGCCAGTGAACCAGAACCAGACCTTCATCTGGGGAATGGGCGAGAAGTTCACAGTAGGATCGGGCCAAAGTATCACCGTGTCAGGGCTGGGAATCTTTGTAGACAACGGGGCGGCGACCAATGGAACGGCAACGGTGAAGGTCTGGAACATGGCAACGAGTACAGCAGTGGCAGGGCTAACCGCAACCTTCGGTGCGGGTCCTTATGATCTTGTTGCAGGTTCCTACCGAGCAATCTATGTCACCCCGGTAGTCCTGGGCGCAGGAACCTACATGGTCAGCGCGGCAGGAAACCTCACCAACTACAATACCGGTGCTGGACCGCCCGGACTAGCATTGTTCAACACACTAGGCGGGAAACTGACATGGAACGGATCATACTACGGATTCGACACTAATATCCCACCCGAAAACGGTGGTAACGCCCCACCCAACCCAATCAACTTCGGTCTGGCAACCCTGCTTGCCAGCTAATCAACAGAAAGAGAACGTTACATTATGGCAAAGGCATTGCGAGGGGTAGCGCTTGTGCTATCTATCCCCATCTTCACAACGGCGGGAGCGATCTACGCAAGCGCGACCGCCCCCACCGTCGAATATTCCGGGGGAGGAGCTGCACCAACGGCGCTCACTCCCACACGGGTAGGTTCTACGCACTTCTGGCGAGTGACCATCTCAGCGGGTCTATCGGATGTGCCAGAGGGTGCGCTCAGTGTCTCAGGCTCAGGAATCCTTCCTTCTTCCGTGGCAATTCTCTGGGAAGAAGACTGGACCGCTGCACGAGCTGCTTTCCTCACGCGCTCACTCAACGAGCTCCCCACAGCCGCCCAGGTGCGAGACTCCGTATGGGCGCAGGGTGGCCTCGGGGCGCTTGCAGAGGGCACGGCAGGTAAGATTCTCGGGACCCGTGCCGCTCCGGGCGATGCAATGGCACTGGTCGCGGAGGCGATCACCAGCGCGAATCTCGCGGTCAGTGCCTTAACTGCAATCACAACGGCGCTCCTGGAAGGGCAAGGAGTTCCTGTCACTGTCGCGGCTGGCTCCTCCGCGCTCGCTGTGAACCTCACAGGGCTACCGGGCTCGATTGGGGTGGGTTCCTGCTCATCACCTCGGGGGCGCTAAAAGGTCAGGCAAGGCCCATCGTTAGCCTAATCGGAGCGGTCGCCACCGTCGCTCCTGCGTTCCCTGCCATTCCTGCCACAAACGCCTCCGCGCTAATCATCGGGTGGAATGACTAGCACACGGGCTAAAGCCCGGAAAGGATACGTTACAAAATGCTCATGTTCTGGATGCGAAGGAAAACGAATGACGTCGTGCCACCCGTGGAAGGGCCGCTCTCAACCGTCAGGGCCACCACACGGGCCACTGTGCGAGGTCTGCGGATCTTTTCACGGCGCACGGCCTCGCGCTTAAACGGGCCACTAGGGAAGGCAAAGTAATGGCAACCATCAAGATGCGGCCCGGCTGGGCACGGTACGCCCTGGGGACAGGAGCAGCGCTCGCGGCGCTCGTCATACCGGCATGGTTGAAGAACCCCGACAGCTCCATGGTCCTGCTGTCACAGCAAACCGTGAACTACAACCCCTCGGGTAGCTACTCGGCCCGTGTGGAACGGGTGATAGATGGCGATACGTTCGAGATAGCCGCCGCACCACCCGCGCCCGGTCCTCCCTCTGTCGTCGCTCAGCAGCTCCTGAAAGTGCGACTCTTCGGGATTGATGCACCTGAGCGGAACCAGCCCGGCGGTCCCCAAGCCACGAAGTTCCTTACTCAGTGGATGGGAAAGCAGAACGTTACGGTTTACCCCATGGGCACCGACATGTACGGGCGCTTGATCGCTCGCATCGTCACGGACCGCTCGAAAGATGTGTCGCTAGAGCTCGCCTTCACCGGGAACGCCTGGTGGTATACCGCAACAGCACCCGGAGCCACGGATATACGAGACGCCGAGCTTGTAGCCAGGGGTGAAAAGAAGGCGCTCTGGTCTGCCAGCGCTCCTATCGAACCGTGGCGCTGGCGGCAGGGGATTAGGTAAGGCCCACAGAGGGGTTCCTAGTCCCATGATCGGGTTCCAGGGCTGTAGGGCGCTCTCAGAGAGTTCTACGGCCCTTTTCTTCGGCAGGGGGCTTTGGCCTGGTGCGTCACACGCTCACAGACTAAGCTCGCCGTATCATGCTGCCGGGCGCTCCCCTTCCCACAACCCCACAAAAGCGCATGAAACGGCTCGCAGAGGCGCATCAGTCAGGGCTGAAGCCCTCACCGACTCCGAGCCTACCTCTCTACCGCCCCAACCGTCCACAGAATCGCAGTAAGAGCTATCGTGTTGGCTTCGCCAATGTCCGAGGCTTACCTAAATACGGAAAATTTGCGGAAACAAGGCGCGGAAAACAGTTTTTCATGCGTGTTAAGGTGGTGTAGAAGTGGTATGTATCGAATCTGTATAGGCGTTAGACCATCGGCCCGTAGAAAAACTGACAATCAGAGCGGGGCCAGAGTGGGGGCGCTCGGTCGTCGAGCCGGTCGTCGTCGAGGGGTTGCCGCCGGGCGGTCAGGAAGTGGCCTGGGTGTAATCTCCTCTCTTGGTGCCAGTGCGTGAAGCGGCTCCGGTGCTCCTGCGTCGGTCGGCACGAAGCACGGGTGCAGCTCGGGAAGGCCAGCGCGCCGCCGCCGTCAGGGCCAGCCAGGGAAAGAAAGCCGGGTCGGGCGCTCCGCGCCCAACCCGGCCCACGCGCTGCACGCTCACAAGGCACACAGCGGGGCCAGGCAGTCCTCCTCGGGGTCCACGTGTGGCCGAGCTGGTGGCTGGCTCTTGGCACCAACCACCCTCCCGGCCTGGTGGGTCACACCGCGCCCTGTGTCTCCTCAAAGGCGAAGCGTCGTACCTGCCGCTGGCCGTTGGCTCGCTGGCAGATCACTTCCAGCACCGGCCCTCGCCTGTCAACGAAGAAGAACAGCCCCTGCCCTCCCATGCGCTCACGTAGCTGGGTCAGGTATCGTTGGCCGTCACAGTCACCTAGTGTGGGGTTGTAGCTGGTGGCCCGGTAATCGTCGGCCAGCTCGCGTACTTGGCTCACCGTGAACCGCTCATGGTCGCTCGTGGTCCTGTTGCCCCAAGCGTCGTACCGGGCGTCGTCCTCAGCGCGCATCCGTGCCAGCTTCTGTGCTGGGCTCTCGTCACTCTCAGCACTCACCACGGCCCCCACCAATCGCGCTCCGAAGGCCATGCGTTGTTCCAGTCCAGGCCGCAGCTCCTCGGGCCTGGTCTGCTCGCTCGCTGCCTTTGCCAGTGCTGCCAGCCTCCTTGCCATGCGCCAGTGCTTGCAGTACAAGCGCTCGGTCAGGCCGCTGGCTTGCGCCCATGTGTTCACCAAGGCGCACCACTTCGCATCGGGGCAAGTGCAGATATTCTCGGCATAGTTCAGGTTGTAGGGCTGTCGTGGTCCCCACATCTTCACCTTACCCGGCGCTATCTGCTCGGCGCGGTAGTGGCAAAACTGCGCGTCTGCTCTGTTAATCCGGTTGCGCTGCTCGGTCACAATCCAGGCAATCGCTTCGTCGCGGGTCATGGGCTGTTCGCTGGCTTGCGCCCTGGTCGCTATTGTCGTACTATTCATGTCAGTTATCTGTCTTTCGGGTAGCTAAACTCCAGTCATGGGTTGAGCGGCAGCAAGATTCCTGCCTTGCAAAGTGTGTAGTGGAGCATTTTCATACGGATGGCACTCCATAGTCCCACGAAGGAACGGGAAAAAACTAAGTCCATAAAACGGTTCCAGAAGCAAGAAAAGACAGTCTCGATGCGCTCACGGATGCAAGAGATCAATGGGCGCAATTGCTTTGGTGCGTGAGAGCGCGTTACCAGGACAACACCATATTGCTCCGCTAGCAGAGGTTCCAGCTCTTTGGAGTCACGATAACCCAAGTCGGCAATCAAAATGCTTTCTGCCTCTAAACCTTCCGCAAGAGCAGCGGCAACATCACGGTCATCCCAGTTTCCAGGCGTTAAAACCGCTCCTAGAATTGTACCGTCACTATGGGCAAGCAGATGAAGCTTGAAACCAAAGTACCACCCTGCCTTATTCTTTCCGAAGTAGGCTCCTTGGTCGCGTAAGAGTCGAACTCTCACATGTCGAATCGGCTTACACACCGGGATAGGCTTGCTATCTATCAGAAATACGTTTCCTTCTCCCGCACTTTTGAGAGCGATCTTCATCGTCAGCATCCCGATAAAGGGGGCCAATGCATGAAGACGGGCGATGAATTGGGCATAGCTGGGTAGTTTAGGAAAGGCTTTGGCAAAGAAATTCTTGGTGAGCAGATAGGCTCTTTTAAGATTGGACACTCCGAAGATAGGTTGCATCAGGGCGATGGTGATGACCTCAGCATCAGTAAACTCAGGCTGGTGGTTGTTGGAATTTCGCCAGTTTGCCAGCTTTGGATTTTGCTTGAGGAAGTCATCTGTCTGACAGAAAACAGATGTCATTTGATACTCTATGGTGATGGGGCCATCTAAAACAGTGTCTGATTGGGCTATACTCATGGGGAAACTCCTGGGGTAGGTTTGGTTGTCAAACTCATTCTACACCGGGAGTTTCAAC
>NZ_JAYVPL010000066.1:0-67076 GCF_043757465.1 Armatimonas sp. | reverse complement strand
TCTACGAAAATCAGTGCAAGTGTTTTTCGTTTTTTGGAGTCGGCCATGCATTATTATGGCCCAAAATAATCCCCAGAATTTAGATGCGCTCGCCCTGTCCTGCTTTGCATAAACTGTGTACAATAGGAAGCATGATGCGAGACAATCTCACTCCGGCGCAGCGGCGTGCGCGCTTTCTGAAACTTCTGGAGCGGCCCCGCGTGCCGCTCGATCCCAAGTTCGTCGGAGTCGCCAGTGGGATGCTGGTGACGGAGCGCGGGACATTTGCCAGCCAGCCGGGCGAGCGCGTGCCGTTCTTGCTTCAGCGCTCTGCTGATGACAAGCGCCTGCGCCCGGCGGTGCTGGTGCTGCACGGAACAGGTGGCAACAAAGAGGGAAATACGGCGCTTTTAAGTGAGCTTGCCGGGCGCGGGTTTGTGGCGATGGCGATAGATGGGCGCTACCACGGGGAGCGCGTGCCTGGCGGTGCGCACGGCACGAAGGAGTACAATGAGGCGATCTTTCGGGCCTACCAAAAGCCCGCGCCGCGCCCGCATCCGCTCTACTACGACACGGTCTGGGATGTGCTACGTGCCGTTGATTTTCTGCAGAAACACCCCGCCGTAGACGGCAAGCGCATCGGCGTCGTCGGGTTTAGTAAGGGCGGGATCGAGACCTGGCTCGCTGCCGCTGTGGACGAGCGCATCAAAGTGGCTGTTCCTGCGATTGCGGTGCAGTCGCTGCGCTGGAGTCTGGAGAACGGGCAGTGGCAAGCGCGAGCTAACACGGTCAAAGACGCGCATCTTGCCGTTGCGCGGGAGCTGGGGAAAAAAGAGATTGACGCCGAGGTCTGCCGGGCTCTCTGGAATAAAGTCCTCCCCGGGATTTTGGATGAGTTCGACTGCCCTCAGATGCTGACGGCAATAGCGCCGCGTCCGCTGCTGATTCTCAGTGGGGAGAAAGACCCAAACTGCCCTCTCGGGGGCGCAAAGCTCGCCTTCGCCGCCGCCGAGGAAGCCTACAAAGGAAAGCCCGACTGTCTCAAGATTGATGTCGCGCCGGGAGTCGCACACCAAGTAACGGACGGGCAGCACAAAGCTTTTGTGAGCTGGTTCGTGCGCTGGCTTGCTCCTGTGGCTACGTCCCGAGCTTGAGGTAGGCCCAGCCGTCGGTTTGCTTGCGCACGAGCTCCCCAATCGCGGAGGACACGGTGGCTGCGTAGGGAAGCACATCCGCTTTCTCTATTTTGTTGCGCTTCATCGTGTTCTCACAGAGCACCAGCTTCACGCCCGAGCGAATAGCCGCCTCCACTTTCGGATGGAACTCGGCTGCGCCCCCTTTTTCAGGACGAACCAGTAGTGGCCATGCCTTGCCATGGATGACACCCTCGATCTCCACACTGTTTGCGCCCAGATCGGCGCGCAGGTTGTCTAGGTTGCGGAAGACCGCCTCCCACTTATCAGCACCTTCGATGCCAATATCCAAAACCACACGATGCTTTTTCATTTCTTTTCCTTACGGTTTGACAATCTTCCAGTTCTTGTAGAAGACATTATTGACCCCTTTGAGCAGCACACACAAAAGGCTTACAAAGGCCGACAGCACACCCGGAAGCAAACAGGGGCGCAGAATGTCCACAAAAAGACAGTAGCGCACGTTGCCCGACTCATTGAAGGACTGGTGCTGAAGCGTATCATCAAAGATAAATAACTTGGAGTCTTGCCAGTAGCTAATCGTATCACCCACCTCGATATAGGCCGACTTATCCGTCATGTCGTTGATATTATAGAGAACACGCAATGTCGCCCGCATGGGGCCAAAGTGCTTGGATGTGGACTGTTTCTTATTAAATACCGAGACCCCGATAGTCTTGATGTAGGTGTACTTCTCATAGAACGAGGGAACGTCAATGCTATTCTTGACATCCTGCCCGTACCACTTGAAGAAGAACATCGTCCGTGGGTTCTCCTTGATCGTCTCCGCCAGCTTCTCCACGAGGTTCTCTTTGTAGGCTGCCTCGATCAGGCGCTTGATTTCTGCCTGATGCGTCGCGGGCAGATCTTCCAGCTTGTAGATACCTTTATTGACATACGGCAGAGAGAGCAGATCCAGGAGTGTGTTGATGGGGGAGAGAAGCCAGGTAAAGAGCCCATTTCCCAGAAAGTAGCGTTTTACGACGGAAGCATCAATTTTACGATTCCGGCTTAAATCATAGATTCCGAACCCGAAAAAGATCAGTAGGCCGATGCCTACATTTAGTAAAGTCATGTCAGTCCAGTTTATCCGAAAAGTCAGACACGCTCCAGAGGCTGGTGAGGCTCTGGTGGCAGAACCACACGAATCGCATCCCCGGAGGCCACACTGCCACTGATGCGCACAACACCCATGACACCGGCTTTTCGGATGAGATTTTCTTGACTATCGCGGCCCAGCACGGCGGCGAGCAGGCCCTTTTGAAAGCTTTCGATCTGGGCACAAGGGTTACGCAAGCCCGTTAGCTCCACGATTGCCGTCTCGCCTAGCTGTAGCTGTGTCCCTACCGGCAGGCTGAGCAACTCCACGCCGAGCGTCGTGATATTCTCGCCTAGCTCCCCGGGGGTAAGAGTAAAGCCCGCCGTCTCTAGCTCCTCGAAAAGCTCTGCGTGGATCAGATGCACCTGCCGCAGATTCGGCTGATCCGGGTTCTGGGCCACGCGTGAGCGGTGTTTGACGGTTGCTCCACAGTGGGCATCGCCCTCTACCCCAAGGCCCGCCAGCAAGCGAATCACGGGCTGGTTTTGCTTACTGAAGGCGTGCTCGGGGTGGGCACTGACGGCGATCACTCTCATGGCATTACTTTTTTCTTTCGTGCGCGGAGGCAGGTAATCAGCCCTTGGAGCGAGACTAGACCCCAGACTACCTCCAGCACGAGAAATCCCCACTGCTGTCCTCGTAGAGCGGCTACACCAAGAACCACCGATCCCAGAGTGTTGAGTAGCAAGTAGATAAAGGAGTCCTGCGTGAGTCGTCGTCGCTGTGCTAGCACAAAGGCAACCAGCACCAGAATTGCACCGACAAGCTGGACAAAGGGTTCCATGGATAATTCTATCGCCTCAGAGCGCTGCCGCCTGCTTGGGCGCAAGATGCAGAACAGCACCCAGTCCGGCTCCGAGGCAGATACCGTAGAGCCCACCCCAGAGCAGCATTCCCGTGGGCCGAGGGAAAGCATCGTTAAGTATGCTCCCGGCAAAGTAGCCTGCCGAGTTAGCCAGAAAGAGAATCAGTGCCAACCGAAAAGGCGCTTTTCGTACTTTGAAGCCGATCACAAAGACCTGGCCCATCACCAGCGAGCCGACCAGCGAGCCCAGCCACTCGCCCAGTGGGCCGGGTTTCGCAAAGTACGCCGCTACCCAGCCGACCGAGTAGAGAAAAAACGCCAGTCCGAAGAGCCCGAAGAAACGCCAACCGCGCCAGGATTTGTCCGCCAGCGGCAGCAGCGCCCCACCGCCTAGCCCAATAAAGAGCACTGTCCAAGTGACATACGCCCCCCAGAGTCCGAGGTGCGTGTACATCCAGCGCTCCCCAAAAGCCACGGTCGCAAAGACCACCAGGCTTGCCATCCCAAAGCTCAGTCCACCCTGAATCATGCTTCGTCCAAGAGAGTTCATGGTTATAGGATACCTCTACAATAAGGGATCGGTGACGAGGCGTTTCTGGTCGCGGTAGAACGTGACTTTCTGCTTCGCGGGAGCTGCCCTTCGAAGCTCTTCTACCGAGGAGATAGCTTTCTGACCCACAGCGATAATAACGTCATTTTTGCGCAGGCCAACACGAGCGATTGGGCTGTCTGGTTCCAGTTCGAGTACAAGAACGCCTGCTTCACCGGGGAGGCCGTAGGCGGAGACCTCGCCCTGCCCGACGATATTCTTGACCTTTGCGCCCTGCCAGGTAATCGGAGTGGCGTCACGGGTAGCTTTTGTCGCTGGGGGCGCGACGGTTTGGGGAAGCGTGGGAGTCTTGGCAAGGGCCTTGAGATGCTTGCTGGTCACCCCGAAGCGGTCCATGGGGAAGTTTTGGAAACCCAGAGCCAGGGCGGGCGAGCCGGGCTTCACGCGGTAGTCACCACGCTCTGGGGCGACAAAGCGTGCATCGGCCTGGAGAGAGTGCGTGTCGCGGCCACTTTGCTGCTGAAGTTCGGTTGCGGGCGCGACGGTTGCCTGGCCTGGGACGTGCCATAGATTCGTGTCGCACTCCTCGCCCCACGGCTGAGGGACGCGGATCGGGCGGTAGGCGGTGAAGACAATGTTCCTGCGGAAGACATCCTTGCTACCTTCGTACCAGACATGGGGATGGAACGAGTTGCCCACCATCACGTTGTTCTCACAGACTCTGTAAAACCCCTCGCGGAGCTTGATGCCCCCGTTCAGGCAGAGATTATTGCGAAGCTCGTAGTGCGACGAGCCATCGTCTAGGTCAATGTCCCACCCATGGTCGCAGCGCCAGCGGTTGTTACGGATCACAATCGGCTCTGTCACATCCAGAAGCGGCAAGTTTTTCTGCGTGCTCTGAGTGATCGTGTTCAAGTTGACCTCTTTGAGGCCCCAGTAGCGGTCACGGCCCCAGGAGTTAAACGAGCCATGATCGCCGGTCTCGAGAACCGTGTTGAAGATATCGCAGTGTTCAATCACGTGACCGCCCCAGCAGCCATCGCCGATATTGAGCCCGGCGCGGGGGACATCGTAGAGGGAGCAATGGCGAACCGTGATGCGCCGCGCCATCGCGATCTGCACAGGAGCCGTTTGCTTCTCGACTCGGCCCGTCTCGTGAATCAGGCAGTCCTCAACGAAGCATTCCGTGGGGAAGTCGTCGGTCTTGGGGCCGGGCGCAAGATCGAGTTGGCTCAGGCTTTGGCGCTCCTCGTACTCAAACAGCGGGCTACGAACCGCCTTCGGCTCCCCGACAAACGCGACCCCGTTGCCCCCCGCCTTCACGATATGGCAGCTCCGGACGACCACATTTCGGTTTCGCCCACTCACAAAGACCGCGTTGCCCCCCACTTGATCCAGGGTCAGGTTCTCCAGCGTGCAGTCCACCGTGTTGGTGAAAAAGAGTGCACCGCCACGATAGCAAGTCCAGTCGCTCCGAAGCAACGGCTCCTTATTATCCATAAATGTCCGTGCCGCGTGCCGAAAGGTCAGATCGTGCAACGTGACTTTCTTGGCCCCACGGAGCTCGATCAAGTGCCGCAGGCGCACGGCTTCGACGACGGCTTTGGCAAGTTCCACCCCAGGAGGCGGGTAAAAGTAGAGGGTCGCGGTTTTGGCATCGTGAAACCACTCGCCAGGCGCGTCCAGCTCCTCGAAGACATTCTCCACCATGCGGTAGGTCTTGTGCATCCCAAGACGGCGGTTGTTCTGCCAGCCACCCTCGTAGGCCAAGGTGCCGTCGGCGTTTTTCCCGGTGACACGGTAGTGGAAGTCGCCCCACTCGTGCAGGTGCATCGCATGGAGATACGCGCCCGTGGGATCGGCCCAGCGCCGGGCACGCTCGGGAGAGAACGCATCGGCGGCGTAGCCATTGAAGTGGCGCACACTTGGGTCGAAATTCGGGTAGCGGGCCATGTGCTGGCGATCGCCGTTGACAAAAATCTGATCTAGGACAAGATTTTCCGGCGTCTTTGCCCGCCAGACTCCGTTTTTATGCGGCTCCCATGCCAGCATCAGGCGCACCCCGCCGCTCACCACCGCCTCTTCGCCCCGCGCCGCCCGCCATGTCGTCCCTGAGTCGGCCTCGGTCAGCACCAACGTCTCTGGCAGGTAGTGCGTCCCCGCTCGTAGTGTCACCACGGAACCACTCTGGGATCGGGTAAGCTCCTGCGCCCGCTTCAGAGTCGCCAATGGCCTCGCCCGCGTCCCTGAGTTCGTGTCCGCGCCATCGGGTGCAACAAAGATTTCCATCAATGACTTCATGGAGTGTCTGTGGAGATGTGCTCCGCAAAAAGACGCTTCGTTGTTGCCACGATCTTGCGTACATCTTCTTTCGAGATGGAAACAGAAAAACCGTGTGCCAGCGAGTTCCGCCAGCTAATGCCCTGAATCAGTACATCATAATCTTCTCGATCCATTTCCCCATTACTATAAAGACGTGTTACAAGAGTTCCCGTACGGTAATCCGGTGTTTCTAGGCTCGTTTTTTCACTGATATGGCGCAAAATGGCTTCCACTGCCGACCAGATAACCAAAAGCGCGGTATCTGTTGAAGTTGCTCGAAGAAGTCGCTGCCCTTGCTCCAGTCGCCCTTCTATCTCTGAGGCAGTGAGGAGGGGATGCACCTGGTCTGCGTCGCGATCCAGACCAACGACTTCCAGACGCCAGCCGGGATGCTGTTGTACTAGCTTCATTAATTGAGGCCATGATTTTGCCGCTTTGCTTCCGATTTTTTTAACTTCAACAACGACAGAGTCTTCCAGACCTTCAGCAACTAGATCAGGACGAAACTCCTGTAAGAAGGTAGGTAGATTTTTTCCGGTTGGCTCTATATACACGACATAGCCACGACGACGATAGTCATCCGCAACTTCTAAAATTTTTTGATTGTGTTGTGTTAATGCTGTCATTTCTAGCTCCAAAAGACCCGGATATATAAAAATTCGCTGTGTGTTGCCACTGCTTCGAGAGTGACCTCACTTTTGAGTGGGACTGGCTTGCCAAGGTCAAAACGATCACTCACGACCCGAGCGACCTGCCCATCATCTTCGTAGACCACGGTATTCATGGCATCGAGAATTGGCTTGAGAACATTGTCCACATCGGGTGGTGAGGGTCTGTCTTTCTGGACACGATAGTAATTTGTCACCTCCACGGTTAGTTCTTGCATATCCACAGGATTTTGCTCTCTGGGCCAGCGCACTCTTGCTGCTTCTCGTACTGTCTTGATCCACCTCTGGTAGCGTTTAGAGTTATTATCTTTAGAGTTTACCGTGGCAGGTGGCCCTGCCACAACGAATTCAAAGGCAGGCATCATAAATCGCTAGGTGTAGAGAGAGTTCCTCGGATGGCGGTGGCAGCGGCCATGGTGGGGCTGACAAGATGCGTGCGTCCACCTTTGCCCTGGCGGCCCTCGAAGTTGCGATTGCTGGTGGAGGCGCAGCGCTCGCCGGGCTGGAGAATGTCGGGGTTCATGCCCAGGCACATCGAGCAGCCGGGCTCGCGCCACTCAAAGCCGGACTCCACAAAGATTTTATCGAGGCCCTCGGCCTCGGCTTGGCGCTTCACTAATCCCGAGCCAGGGACGCACAGGGCCCGCTTGACAGTGACTCTGCGACCCTTGAGCACGGCGGCGGCGGCGCGGAGATCCTCGATGCGGCCATTGGTGCAGGAGCCGATCCAGACCGTATCCACCGCGATGGAGCGCAGCGGGGTGCCGGGTGTGAGATCCATGTAGGCCAGCGCTTGCTCACACGAGCGACGGTCGGCGTGGTCGGTGAACTGATCGGGGCTGGGGACGACGGCGGTGAGGGGGAGTGCTTGACCGGGGGAGGTTCCCCAGGTGACATGCGGGGCGATCTGGGGGCCGTTGAGCTCGATCAGAACATCGTAGGTTGCGCCGGGATCGGTGGCCAGCGTGCTCCACTGCACCACAGCAGCGTCCCAGGCATCGCCCTGCGGCGCAAACTCGCGGCCCTTGAGGTAGGTAAAAGTTGTCTCGTCAGGGGCGATCATTCCGGCGCGCGCTCCGGCCTCGATACTCATATTGCAGACCGTCATGCGGCCCTCGACCGAGAGATTGCGAATCGCCTCACCCGTGTACTCGACCACGTAGCCCGTTGCGCCATCGGTGCCAATCTTGCCAATAATCGCAAGAATGATGTCTTTTGGGGTGGCATCAGGGTGGAGCATGCCGTTGATGCGAATCTCCATGGTCTTGGGGATGCTCTGCTGTAGACACTGGGTGGCGAGAACATGCTCCACTTCACTCGTCCCTATTCCGAAGGCGAGCGCGCCAAACGCGCCGTGGGTACTGGTGTGCGAGTCGCCACAGACAATGGTCTGACCGGGCTGTGTGTAGCCCAGCTCCGGCCCGATCACGTGCACGACCCCCTGCTTATCCGAGTGCAGGTCGTAGAGGGTGATCCCAAACTCCTCGCAGTTCTTGGCGAGTGCCTGGATTTGCTTGAGCGAGATCACATCCAGAATTGGCAACAGGCGGCTGGTGGTCGGGACATTGTGGTCCATGGTCGCCACGGTGCGCTCCGGGCGGCGCACTTTGCGGCCCGCCAGGCGCAGCCCCTCGAAGGCTTGTGGGCTGGTCACTTCATGCACAAGGTGCAGGTCAATGTAGAGCAGGGCAGGCTTCCCAGCTTCGTCGCGGACAATATGCGCATCCCAGATCTTCTCAAAGAGCGTTCGTGGCTTCATGCTCTCATTATAGGCCGCGTCTCTCCCCCGTGTCCAACGAATTGTTTCGATGGGATCCATAGGCAGTGGCTACTGAAGCACTACCTCGTGAATACCGGGCAGGCTGTGTAGGGCCTTGAGAAGTGCCTTTCGCTCATTGTCAAAGATCGTCTCGTGCCCCATGAGTGCGGCAAACTTCCCAAAGACAGAGAGCGTGCCACGGCGGACAGAAAGAGTGACTTTAGTGCTGTCCAGGCTAAACTTTCCCATCTCACGCCGCGCATCACGGAGGAGCTTGTTGTTCTTGAGCTTCTCCTGCATCGCGTTTGCTGCTGGGTTTATCTTTGTGTTCATATTTTATTATGGGTTGGGGGGGGATTTTAGCTGAAGGCACTCTTCCCACTCCTGCCAGTTGCTCCGCTCGTAGGCGCGGGCATCCACTTCCATCGGGTCGAGGTGGTAGTTCAAGTAGGCCAAGACGATATAGACAAGCGCTAGGACAATCAGCACACTGCCGACAATCACTGCGGGGAGCAGCAGCTCACGCGCCAGGAGCCACTGGATCGCGAGCGCTCCCACCAGCGCGACAGCAATATAGCCACGCCCAATATTACGCAGGATTTCGTACGAGAGCCAGGGTGCTTTCTCGCTGACATCTGTCAGCCCGGCGGTCTGTTGGGCGTGGCGTAGCTCGTGCGCGAGGGTCTGGAGAAGACGCTTGCGATAGAGCGGTGCGGGGCAGAAGGCGGCGGGCCAGGGCAGGGGAAAGAGCCCTAGGCGCATCAGGACAATAAAGTACGGATTGAGACACACAATGTCCTTGCCGGTCTCGTCCTGAAAATACTCACCAGGGTTTATTCCCGCCGTCCACTCCACGCGCACTTGGCCGGAGTGACCTAGGGCTACCATCCGCTCTTGCAATCGCTCTATTTCCAGGGTTAGGAGACAGGGGGCACCCCCGATGCGTACCCGAACGCCTTGCTCTGTTTGTTGCACCCCACGATTATATCTTGAGCGACTCCAGATTTTGTACCGACTCTCGTTTTTTGTGGTAGGTTGTCGGCGATGGGAGTGAGGCGATTCGTACTGGGGCTAGGTATCTTGCTGGGGCTGGGTATCTTGCTCGTAGGCTGTGCGCCGCGCCAGCCTGCACCTCTGCCTCTCTTGGAGCTACACAATGGTGACATGGAGCAGGGCACCGACTACCCGACGGACTGGGGCGAGCCCTGGGTAGGCTACAAGCGTCGTGCACTGAGCCGGGACACCAAGATCAAACACAGCGGGCAGGCGGCACTCAAGTTTCGTTTATCGGGTATCTCCGGTGAGCGCACCCTAGAGCAGGTGATGCGAGGTGGCGCGGGTAGGGAGATCACTCTGTGGGGCTGGATCAAGACCGAAGGAGCGCTCCAGGTGCAAGTTGGGCTTCTGCCCTACGATAGACGCGCTCGCCCCTTGGCGCTCCTTCCGGCGGCGCGTCTGGAAAAAACAAGCGACTGGTTTTTGTTCATGCAAAAAGTGACGCTGGCTGCGGACAGCACGCACTTCAGTGTGGCGCTCCGTGCAGAGGGAACCGGCACGGTCTGGCTTGATGAGGTGCAACTCTCTGGCGAGCGCGTGGAGACGGTTCCCGCCGACCCGATTAGGGTCGCTCCCCCGGAGCACCAGGAACCCGAGTTGCCCTATCCAGGGGCCCCGGGCGGTGGCTGGCTTTCCAGCCAGCGGATGCTTAAGCAGCAGGCTCGGAAAGAGCACCCCGTGGTATTTCTGGGCGATTCGCTTACCTGGGACTGGCAGCGCGAGGGCCGCGACGTGTGGGAGAGTCACTTCAAGCCACTGTGGGCACTCAACCTAGGGCTGGGCGGTGATCGCACCTCGCAGATTCTCTGGCGGATTCAGGACGGGGCACTGGCGGGGCTCCATCCGAGGCTGGTGGTGCTGGGCGTGGGGATCAACAACCTGATTCGCGATACCTACCCTCCGGAGCGTGTTGTTGAGGGGATCAAGGCCTGTGTCCGAGCGATAAACCGGGCTTGTCCGGGCACGCGCGTTCTGGTCGTGGGGCTCTTCCCCGTCCAGGATAGCCCGACGCGCCCGCTCCGTGCTCAGATCCGCCGTGTTAATGCCTTGCTCACCAGGCAGTTCCCCGATTTTTTGGACCTAGGAAGTGTCTTTTTAAAGCAGGACGGCAGCCTGAACCCGTCTTTATTTCGCGACGGCATCCATCTTACTGCGCAGGGGTACGCACTTTACTGCCAAAAGCTCTCTCCTCGTATTCAGAACCTCCTCAAGCCGTAACTCTGGGTATTGGCGCACGGGCATTGGTGAGTTATCCACAGGTTATCCACAGGCTGTGGATAATTTTGTCCCTCATGGCTTTTTCGGCTCCAGCGGGAATTTCCAGACCTGTGGTGTCCAGGCGGCGGTCTTCCAGCGGTCCGTGGTGGCCCACTCGCGGACGGTCATGGTGTCGTTTTTTAGATGAAAGTAGAGCATCGCCTGGGTGTCAAAGGCGAAGTGCGCTCCGTTGTCCACATTGAAGACGGGCAGTCCCAGCGTTGCTTTTGCCGTGGTGCCGTCCCAGGGGAAGATATTGCGGACGTGGGTGTGACCGTAGAGAATGGCGACAGTATTGTAGCCCTTGATGACCTCATAATAGCCACGCACATCACAGGCATCCCACTCTTTATTACTCGGGGGCGCATCGGGATCGGGCGGCGTGGCGTAGCGGCCCACATCCACGTGGTGTGTTAGAACAACGGGCCGTCCGCTCTTCCCAACCCGTTTTTCCAGGTCGGCTTTGAGGAAGGCAAGGCTCTCCAGCGGGTTGTAGCGCCGCTTGCGTGTGACTTCCGGCACGGAGCCCACCACGATTCCGAGATTCACACAGTGCACCTGTCCCCAGTCCCAGGAGTAGTGCAGACCGTTGGGGGAGAGGTTTATACCCAGACGCTTCCGGTTGCGCTCGATGATTTTCTGTACCACGAGGCCATCCCCCGACGGGCTATCGTGGTTGCCGTAGACCTCGTAGACGGGAAACCGCAGCTTACCATCTTTGTGCGTCAGGCTATAATCCGCCGAGAACGCCGCCCACTCGGTGCGCTGCATGACGGGGTAAGCGCCGTTGTTCTTGTCCCCACTATCTATCAAGTCGCCCGCATGGATCAGTCCACGCGGCTCCTCCACCCGGCCCCCGCCTGCGCTCGGCGGAATCGGTGTCCCTGGGAGCTTATTGAGCTGCTCAACCAACCGACTGGTCACTTCCTGCGAGGCGGTATCTAGCTTCTCTGGGGCAGTCTTGTCGGCGAGATAGTGCGTGTCCCCGACAAGAAAAAATGCGACATCCATGTCCTTCATGCTTCCCATTGTAACGCAGTTCTATCCATTGTAACGCAGTTCTATCCCAAAGGCCTCTCTCTACCATTTGTGGGCGATAGCGAAGCGGGGATAGTCGCGGACGTTACGGCTTCCCGAGTGAGCGCAGAGGTAATGGTAGAAGAGCACGTCACCGCGCTTGCCCTCCACCTGAATACCCTCCCCTAAATCCAACTCGCTGAGGCTGTTATTGAGCGTGAACATCCGCGTGAACCGCTCGGGATCGCTCTTTGCGAATGCCTCAATTTTTTTATGAGAACTCGGCCAGACCACGGTTGCGGCACCGTCGTGCTTACAGTCCGTGAGATAGAGCAGCGACGCCAGCCGCATCGGGCGCGGAAACGTTCGGTAGCCATCTTTTTCTAGGGCATGGTCAATGTGGGGGCCGTAGTGGCTCCATTCTCCCGGCTGAGGAAAGATATTGATCGCAAACGCCGACATCGGTGGTTGCCAGTCGGGCTGGGGCTCCTCACAAATCTCATCCACAAGCTGCGCCATTTCCTCCGTGAATATCGCGAGCACCTCGGGTGAGCGATGTCCGGAGCCGACGGGTTTGCCTTCCCAAGTTCTGGGATCCGCGGGATCGGCCTCTAAATTCTTCCAGATCACTGCCTCCGCCTTTGCGGCGATATCACCCGGAATCAGGCCAGGGACGAGCACAAAGCCGTCTTGGTTAAACGCCGTGTGTTGCTCAGCACTCCAAAGTCTCATTTTCTTGTTACTTTTGGGCCTTGTGGGGTGTCGGCGAGCTCCCAGCCCCGCTCCGCGAGCTGGGCGCGAATCACATCAGAGCGGGTAAAGTCTTTGGCTTTCCGAGCGGCCTGCCGCTCCTCGACCAGTGACTGAATATCATTGGGAACCTCAATAATCACTTCTTCGGTCTTGACCGCACGTTCCTCCAGCTTCAGGCCAAGCACGGCATCGAAGTGTTTCCAGAGTCGTGGTGAGTCGTAGGAGTGGAGCAAGCCGACGGCACGTGGTACGTTCAAGTCATCCGTGAGAGCGGCCAGCACATCGGTCTTTGCGGCCTTGAATGCCGCTGTATCCGCGAGTGGCTCGTCCTCCACTCGCGCGACTCGCTCGTAGAGGCGCTTGAGGGTTCCGGCAGCGGCATCCAAGTTCGATGCGCTGCCGATCTCTTGATTCTCTGGGTTCCAGGTCCACTTCAGCTCCAGCTCGCTTCGGTAGTGCGCCTGAAGGCAGAGATACCGATACGCCAGTGGGTCGTATTTTGAGGCAATCAGAGTCTCCAGCGTGATAAATCCGCCTTTACTCTTACTCATCTTGGTGTCGCGGCCTAGCGTCAGAAACGCGGCATGCATCCAGATATTGGCAAACGTGTGCCCCGTGCAGCACTCAGACTGCGCGATCTCATTGGTGTGGTGCACCGAGATATGGTCGTTGCCGCCGCAGTGGATATCCAAGGTCTCCCCAAGATACTTCATGCTCATCGCCGAGCACTCGATATGCCAGCCTGGGTAGCCCACGCCCCACGGCGACTCCCACTTCATGATGTGGTTGGGCTTGTTCGAGAACCAGAGCACAAAGTCCGCCGGGCCGCGCTTGCCGCTATCTACATTTACATCGTCACGGGCCGCCACTTTTAGCTCATCAAGTCTCAGACGAGCGAGCTTGCCGTACTCTGGGAACTGGCTGGTATCGAAATAAAGCGCTTCTGCGGTAGTGTAGGTGTAGCCCTTCGCCTCCAGTGTCTTATTGATCTCGATCATCTCCTGCACGTGCGCCGTAGCGCGGGGCAGGTGATCAGGCCGGGTGAGATTCAGGCGGTCAATGTCACTCAGAAACGCCTCAGTATAGAACTCTGCAATCGCCCACGGGTCTTTCCCCTCACGCTGAGCCGCGATCTGCATCTTGTCATCGCCCTCATCCTCATCGCTGGTCAAGTGCCCCACATCGGTGATATTCATCACCCAGGTGGTTTTGAGTCCACAAAACCGCAGCGTCCGAACCAGCAGGTCCTCGAAGAGAAATGTGCGCAGGTTGCCGATATGGGCATAGTTGTAGACCGTCGGTCCGCAAGTATACAGCCCGATCTGTCCAGGAACGAGCGGTACGAGGCGCTCTTTAGTGCGGCTGAGCGTATTATAGAGAAAAATATTCATAATGTTGCGCCGCCCCGGTTCATCGGGGCGATTTCCTATTTTACCGCCTGCTGGTAGAAGAGTGTCTGCTGCGCCCAACCCGCATAGGAACCGAACTTACTCTGGAACGCTGACACGGCGCGCTCGTAGTGGGCGGGTGTGAGTGAGGCGTCCCGTAGCTCGGGAGCATAGTATGTTTTAGCAATGCGCCAGATGTGTGTGTCCACCGGAACGGCGGCATCGGCATTGAGTGAAAACAGGGCAATACAGTCGGCGATCTTGCGGCCAATACCAGGGAACTGTGTCAGCTCTGCCTCCATCTCACTCAAAGGTTTTCCGCGTAGCGACTCCAGCCAGCCCTCAGGCTTTTCGGCTAGTTTACGTGCGGATGCCACCACGCGCCCAGCCCGAAAGCCTAGCCCACGCTCTCGCAGCCTACTCTCGCGGAGCGTAAGAAGCTGATCGAGTGTGGGGAAGGAACCAAATGGATCGCCCGTGGCTTCTTCACAGACGGCTTGCAGCATCTTGCTAATCCGAGCGATAGGTGCTACGGAGGCGCAGAGAAAGGAGAAAAAACACTCGTGTGGCTCCTGGCGCAGGAGTCGCAGGCCGGGCTGGCGATTCCATGCCGTCGCAAAAAGCGGATCGTTTGCGCACCACCACTTGGCTTGTTGTGCCAGAGCGAAGTCATCGAGCCGTAGGAAAGAGCGTACAAACGCCTCCGTGGCTCCTGAGAATTCTAGTGTATTTTCTTGCTGGCGCAACTGAAGAGACTGTGCACCGACGGTTCCTGCCAGCCAACCCGATTTATCTCTTTGCCAACGAAAGAGCTGACCGGAAAAAAGCGTGGCTTCAAGGTCAAGCTCATGGGGATCAAGGAGAATCATAGACGCAAAAAAGCCGGGTGGACTCCACCCGGCTTAAGTAAAAAGAGGTAGGAACTTACTTTCGGCGGCGGCGAATCGCAAGAGTGACCGGTGCCAGCCCAAAGCCAAGCAGTGCGAGTGTCCCAGGTTCGGGAATCACGACGGTGAAAGCTCCTGCTCCATAGCGATCTTTAGCACCATCGAGAGTAGTCGGCAGAATTAGACTTGCATTCCCAGTGCCATCAAAATAGGTATTGCTGAAAGTGAGCTGAGTAGGGCCATTGACTGCATCTATGGTGATAATTTTGGAGGGTGGTGCGCCAGAATCAGCCCCTGCATTGTAGTTCAGGTCACTACTACCGAATCCACGACCGACGATTGCATAGCTACCAGGAGCAAGAGTCACAGGAGTGATTGATTTAAAGCGATAGGAACCAGCTCCAAGCGTCCCCGGCGAACCACTCGTAAATGTTTGTTGCGTACCGGAAACTATACTACTAGTAGTCACATTGAAAATAGCGGCTGTGAGTGTTCCTGCGATACCATCTGCATTTGAATCGAACACACCGATGCTATCTACCGTAAAACCCTCACCGAGAGAGCTTGCGATCGTAAAATAAGTCCCCATAGAATTGAAGAAATTCTGATTGCCCGCAACAGTCCCCACTGTTCCGAACACGGACTGAGCATCAGATCCACTAGCTATCCCCAAAATAAGTGCACTTGCTAAAGCACCACTTAAAAAATTACGAGAAATTTGCATCTGTTTTTACCTCTTCTTACAAACAAAACTGAGAGGGATCTACTGTTTGGCACGCTTTTTGCATGCTCTTAATTTCGAGACCCTACCCATGGGATTATACCCTATTAGGGAGATGATTAAACCTGTTGGCGACCAACACTTTGACAACCTTGTTGTCAGAGGCTTCTGTCGCGCACCTACCACTCTACCAATCCTCCCTCTATCTGTCAAGCGTTTTTGTGAAAGTTTAGGATTTTACGATCAAATTAATCGGATAGTTGGAGCCTGAGAGAGGCAGTGTTCGGACGGGGACGACTTTTCTTGCACCGGGCGCGAGGCGGAAGGTGGCCAGAGTCGTCTCGGTGGGCATGTTGGTGCGGGGAATCTCTACGCGTTTACCGTCGATCAAGAAAACGGCTCCCGCCATGCCACCGGCGGGCTCAAAGATCAGCTTGATATCTGCCGGAGCGCTTGTCGTATTCTCCAGTGTGAGCTGGATGTTGTAGAATACCCCGTAGTTGCCCTCCAGCGCTTGGGCGGGATCCGTGGCCGCAATGGGTGAGCGTCCTACAGAGAAAAAACCCCACCGCCCTCCGACACTGTGCTTGGCTGTCAGGTTGATACTGGGCTTGGGATAGACGTGGGGCGACTGGCGGTCGGTGTCGCGGAGCTGGGCCTGCATGCTCTCTGTCAGAGGGGTAGCCCGTAGGATGTCTGGTATTGTTGTTGGGGATCCGGGCGTGTCGGCACCCACGCGCACCAGAGGAGCGGTTCCAGAGATCAGGCGTAGCTGAAACAGTCCGGAAATCGTCAGGTCATTGGGGAGCCGGATCGCCTGGAAGGCCATGCGGCTGTGTGCGGGAACCTCCACTACCATTCCAGAGTCGCTCTGGTAGGCACTGAAAAAATCCGATGTGGCGCGATAGCCAACCCAGACCGTATCCCGCACCGGGCCTGCGTCCGCCCCGAGTACCTGAACCTGTGCAGACGTCTCGCCGTCGTTGACGAGCTCGGCAACAAACCAGAGGTTCTGCCCCGTGTTATTCCAGTGGTGGTACAGAAGCCTTGCTGTGCCCATGCTGAGGCGTGCGACATAGAGAGTCTGGGCGGCAGTGATGCGCTCGGGGTTATTGGAGAAAAATAGGGCATTGGTCTCCGCCTTGGGGAGGCTTCGAGACACGACCGGAATCTTCAGAGTCTGGTGCACCGGGAGCATCTCAGGGCCGGAGATACTCACGTTGATAGGAACGGCCAGCGATTTCCCGGATGCGGGCGGGGGCACGGAATCAGGGTCTGTCTCTATCTTGAAACTCGCTCCCGAGAGGGGCTGCACTGCCGCGCGTGCACTGGCTAAAACCAGCTTCGCAACTTTCTCCCCGCCAACACCGGTTCCCGTAAGGACAACGGGTTGTGGGGCAAGCAGAGTGGCGGCATAGGGCTGCACTGCCACGGTGAGTTTATCGCTGGCACCTTCGCGTGAAATCACTAAGATATCGCGCCCCACGGACTTACCTAGCAGTGTGATAGTGCTGTTTGACAGGTTCACACTGGCCTCCACGGGGCTGCCCAGACCACTCTGGCGCTGGACTGTCACTGGCCCGCGGGCTGCTCCGGAGAACTTGAGGGTGCGCTTTTCCATCCAGGGGACGATCTGCCCCGTATCGCTAACGGCGATACCGGGAATGGCCAGGGCGTGGCGCAACGACTTGGCCCAGTTCTCAACGAGCAGTGAGGGTTTGGCGAGGCTCAGTGCCTTCGCTTCCGTGGGGCTGGCTGTAGCTAGAACCTTGCCGCTGGCGATCAGGCGCGCTTCTGTCTCAATCTCGTAGGTGACATTGACCGTCTGCTTGACTTGAACCGGCACCTCGATCTTGACCCTGCGGCGTTTTTTATTCACACGCCGTGTGATGGTACGCTCCACCATCTTGGTGACAGTGCGTACTTCGGTGCGGTGGCGTGTCTCGGTTTCGATATCGACACGCACCGCACCGGGCTCCAGGCCCACACGGGTGAGATCTCTCAGGCGCTCCGCACTCAGCCGGACACGGTCCGTGGGCACGATGCCCCCAACTGTGCTACGGGCACGCAGGACGACCACGTCGTTGACCCGTAGCTCTGTGCCTTGTACTTCAACACGGGGAGTCCATGCGGGCTGGGCCATGGTAGGAAGGGCCACACAGGTAGCCAAGACGATAAGACCAAGTTTTAGCATAACATTTAGTGAGGGCCAATCCGATGGAACTTCCTATCCATCTCGTGGTGCGAGAGGGCTAGGAGGATCGGGCGACCGTGCGGACAGGTGAAGGGATTGCGCATCTGGGCGAGATCGGCGAGCAGGCGTGTCATCTCGTCCATGGTCAGCGGGTCGCCTTTCTTGACTGCCATTTTACACGATGCCATGATAATTGCCGACTCATGGGCAACCAGTAAGCGTCGCGCGACACTGGTCTGGGTGAGTTCCTCGATAATTTCTTTGAGAATCTCCAAATAGGGCTTGTCGGCGACACGGGCGGGGACGGCGCGAACCATGAACGTCTCTCCCCCAAAAGGCTCTAGAATAAATCCCGATCTCTCCAGAGCGCCGAGTCGCTCCTGCACCACGCGCGCATCGGCGGGGGAGAGATCCAGAGTCTGAGGAACCGCGAGATGCTGCGTCACGACGCCCCAGGCGCTGTCGGTCGCGCCGTTCATCATCTGCTCGTAGAGCACGCGCTCATGGGCGATATGCTGGTCAATGAGCAAGAGGGCATCGTCGGTCTCGGCAATAATATAGGTGTTGCGCGACTGCCCCAGTACCCGAAGCCGCCCGATTCGGTAGCCGTCGAAGCCAATGTAGGCGCTTGGTTGCTCGAACCCACCCGGGTCGTTGGAGGGAGGGACGAACGAAACCGGGGTGGGTTCTGACGCTAGGGCAGACTCCAGATTCACGTAGTTCGAGAGGCTGGTGCGTAGCGGTGGCGCAAGGCGCTCACTGCCGCGCTCCCCCATGCCGGGCATGGTCAGTGTGGTGGGTTGGGAAAGCTCCGGGAGTGAGGCCTGAACCGTCACTTCGGGAACCAGGCCGCCTGTGAGCAGCGCACTCTCGACGGCACGACTGATCGCGGCGTAGACCTCACCATCACGGGTGAAGCGTACCTCTGTTTTTGCGGGATGGACATTGACATCCACCAGCTCCGGGGAGATTTCCACGAAGAGCGCGACGACAGGGTGGCGCTCCGTGGTCATGAGCCTGGAGAACGCGGCATCGAAGGCGTGCTGAACCGTGCGGCTGCGCACATGGCGGCCATTGACGAAAAACGCCTGCGCACTGCGTGTTGCTTTACTGACACTGGGCTTACTCACCGAGCCGCGCACCGTGAGGCCGGGCGACTCGTAGAGCAGCGGCACCATCTCACGTGCCACATCGCGGCCGTAGACCGTCGCAAGTGCCTGACGCGGGTCGGCAGAGCCAGGGTAGGCAATCAGCTCGTGGCTGTCGTGGGTGAGCCGGAACCCAATCGTGTGGTAGGCCAGAATCAGCCGGTGCAGAAAATCCGTGGCGTGGTTCAGCTCGGTCTGGGTGGTCTTGAGAAACTTCAGGCGTGCCGGAACACAGAAAAATAAGTTCTCCACCGTGATCTGGGTGCCGTCGGGCGCGGCAGCATCACGAACGTCGGCCAGCTCGCCCGCCCTGACAATAATCTCGGTGCCGGTCTCGTCCTGAGGGCGCTTGGTCAGAATCCGAAAGTCCGAGACCGACGCAATGGAGGGGAGCGCTTCGCCGCGAAAGCCCAGGGTGTGGATGGAGAAAAGATCGTCGGCGGAGCGAATCTTGCTGGTGGCGTGGCGCTGGAGTGCGAGAACGGCATCCGCGCGGCTCATCCCCGCTCCGTTGTCTCGCACGACGATCTTATTTTTGCCGCCCTCAAAAAGCTCCACCTCGATCCGGCTCGCCCCGGCGTCCAGGCTATTCTCGACCAGCTCCTTCACCACCGACGACGGCCTCTCGACCACCTCACCCGCCGCGATCTGGTTGGCCGTGTTATCGTCGAGCAGACGTACTACCGAGTCATTATTTTCTTCATCCGGCACAAGGGCTAGTATACCCTGCTAGGTCAGACGTGCTTTTTTACAAGCCACAATTGCCGCCGCCAGAATCCGTGCGACTCGCCAGCGCCACTTGGGATCGAGGGCTTTTTTTCGATCAGCGGTGTTGGTGATCGTCGCGAGCTCCACCAGGGTTTTCTGGCGCACGGGGTTGAACTGGGGGTTGAGGACGCCCAAGTCATTGGGGCGCGGCTGGGGGCGACGGTTGCCGCTCAGACCAGCGGCGGCGAAGCGGCGGGTGATCTCGCAGGCAAGGGTACAGGCGTGGTTCTCACGGATGTCCCACATCGCAAAGCCGCCGTGATCATTGGGGTTCTCCGAGACATCAAAATGCAGAGCCAGAAAGACGACATGGGGGCGTTTCTGCTTCCAGGCGCGAGCAGCGACGGCGGCGCGGGCGTGGAGATACTCAGGGACCTCGCGCCCCGCATTGAGGCGCTGACCATTCGGGAGCGTGGCATCGCGCGGGAGGATAAGCGCGGGCTCGGACTTGCCCGAGATCGGCTTGCGACGGAGTGCGGCGCTGCGCACCGTGAAGCGTACTTCCGCCCCCAGTGGCTTGAGCACTTCCGCGAGTGTGGCCGCCATACGGTAGCTGAGCGCGGCCTCATAGATTCCCTCCCGGCTGGCTCCCGGGTCGGTGCCGCCGTGGCCAGGGTCTAACACTACCACGACCCCTCGAAGCGTACGCGCAGCCCGGCTGGCTTTTGTTTTGGGGACGGCTGTTATCCTACTGGCAGGCTTACGCATTCTGTTCCGGTAAGTATATCGGCTTGACGCTATTCTTAATTCGGGGTATGCTTATTTCAGAATAGTTAACGAAAAACCATGGCAAAAGAGCTTCCCCGCAACGACATACCGATCTTTGTCCTCGCCATTTTGGAGAGCGGCCCCGCGCACGGCTACGCCATCGCTCGCGAGATTGATAAGCGCTGCGAGGGCGGGCTCGTCCTACGCGATGGTGCGCTCTACCCGGCCCTGCGCACCCTCGAAGACGATGACTTAATTGTCGGGGAGTGGCAGCCCAGCACCGAGAGCGGCGGCCCGCCCCGCAAGACCTACCGCCTCACCGATGAAGGCAAGGCCGAGGCCAGCCGCCGCGCGAGCCTCTGGCGCAGCTACGCAAAAAATGTCGAGCGCATCCTTGGGAATTTAGGAGGACAAGATGCAGAACCAGTGTCTCCGCCTGTGCGAATTTTGGTGAGACGGAGCGTGTGCTGAAGACACTGTGCTGGCAGCAACTCAGACACTATGCTTTTTTGCTACTACCGGCTCCATGTCTGGCAAACTACGACGAAAAAGCAGCGCGCCAGCGGGTAAAATACCTGCATGATTGATCTTTCTAACCAACATGTTTTTATCGCGGGTGGCTCGCGCGGGATCGGGCGGGCGACAGCGCTAATGGCCGCGAAGGCGGGGGCGGCAGTCTCCGTGAACTATCTAAGCAACGCGGCGGCGGCGCACGCGACCGTGGACGCGATTGTGGCAGTGGGTGGACGTGCGGCGGCGTTCCAAGCCGATGTCTCCCACGAAGGCGCGGCGCAGAAGGCGATTGACGCCGCTGTCGCAACACTGGGGCCGTTGACGGGTATGGTGGTTTCGGCGGGAATCTTTGAGGGGGCATCGCTTGAAGAAATGGATCTGGCGTTCTGGAACCGGACCATGGAGATCAACCTCGCCGGGACATTTCTCGCCGTGAAGGCCGCTGTTCCCCATCTGCGAGAACAGGGCGGTGGGAGTATCGTGATCTACACGAGCACTGCCGGTCAGCGGGGTAGCGATATTTTCTCCGCGTATGCCACCAGCAAGGGCGCACAGATTCTCTTCATGCGCTCGATGGCAAAAGAGCTAGGCGGAGATCAGATCCGTGTCAACTGCATCGCTCCTGCCTGGACCGACACCGACATGTCCGCGCCGTCGCTGGACGCACTGGGCCGCGAGAGTGAGGGCAAAAAGTTCGCTCTCGGCCGTATCGGCCAGCCCGACGATATCGCCGGGCCTACCGTCTTTCTGCTGTCCGATTTGGCGAAGTTTGTCACCGGCATGACCCTCACGGTTGATGGTGGAATGGACATGCGCGGCTAGCTAGAGCTTCCAGCCCTTCCGGTAAGGGGGATTGATATAGGCGTTGGCAGCATCGTTGTTAGTGAAGCGCCCCGCTTTCACGTCCCACTTGAGAGTCTGGCCGGGGAAACGAATCGCGATGGCCCCCAGAAGCGCCACCTGGGTGAGACGGCCACCGTAGTCGAAGTTGGAGCCTGCTTGACGACCCGTTTTGATCGCCTCAAGCCAGTCCCAGTGATGCCCCTTGACACGCGCAATGGTCTCTTTGGGCGCATTGGCTCCCGTGTTTTCGTTGCGCAGCTTCTCGGGCAAGATGTGGCAGCCGCCGCCGCCGTGTGAGCCGTGGACGATCATTCCTTTTTCACCAAAGAGAATCGCGCCGGTTCGTGGCACCTCATCGTCGCCAAAGTCTTTGGGTTCCGGTATGTGATTGTCTCCGTCGTGCCAGACCAGGGTGACAGGGGCTCGCTCTTTTCGGGCAGGAAATTCGAAGGTGATGCGGGTTGCAGCGGGGTAGGTCAGCCCCTGAGTGGCCGGGTCGTACCCGGTCACTTCGGCGCGGATCGTTGTGGGAGCATCTAGTTCAAGTGCCCAGAACGCGGGGTCAATCACGTGGCAGAACCAGTCTCCGATCGTGCCGGTTCCAAAGGGCATCCAGCCGCGCCAGTTCCAGTGAACCCAGAAGGGGGTGTAGGGACGGTAGGCGGCGGGGCCAAGCCAGAGATCGTAGTCGAGCTCGGAGGGCACGTCGTATTTCTGCTCTAATTTATCCAGGTTTCGGATTTGGCTGTAGACATCTTTAAACTCGCCGCAGGCCGCATGAACCGTATGAACCTGGCCAATGGCTCCCACGCCAACCCACTCGACCACACGGCGGATGGAGTCGCTGGAGTGTCCTTGGTTGCCCAGCTGGGTGACCACTTTATACTTGCGCGCGGCTGCCATCAGGGTGCGCACCTCATGGACCGTGTGTGCCAGGGGCTTCTCACAGTAGACATGCTTGCCGCGCTTCATTGCCTCCATAGCGATCACGGCGTGGGTATGGTCGGGTGTGCCGATGACCACGGCATCCAGCTCCTTGCCCATCTCCTTCAGCATCACGCGATAGTCGGTGAACTTTCGGGCATTGGGATACTGCTCAAACTTCTTCGTGGCGTATTTATGGTCCACATCACATAGGGCCACCAGGTTTCCGCCTGCCGCGATCACCTGATCCACGTCACTGCCGCCCTGGCTACCGACCCCAATTCCGGCAAAGTTAATCGGCCGGTCGTCGGCTAGGACGGAGGAAGGACTTAGTGTCAAGAGTGCCGCGCCGAGTCCTGCCTCGGTGAGAAACTGTCTGCGGCCCCGCTTCGAATCGTTTGTTGTACTCATAATGCTTTCCAATCGTTGTCTTGGTGTTGCGTGCCAGTTCTGCGTCGTTGCTCGATTTTCCTCCGCTGGCACTTGCCAGCGGCTACCCGAGAACTTCTTTCACCACGTGCCCGTGCACATCGGTCAGGCGGCGATCAATGCCGTTCTGACGCCAGGTCAGCTTGGTGTGATCAATGCCCAGCAGGTGTAGCACTGTCGCGTGGAAGTCATACGAATAGGTGGTGTTCACGGCGGTCTTGAACGCCAGCTCGTCGCTTTCGCCATATGCCACGCCCGGCTTCACGCCCGCGCCCCAGATCCAGCTCACGAACGTCCCGCCGTTGTGGTCGCGCCCGTCGCCACTCTGCGCTGTGGGGGTTCGGCCAAACTCGGTGGTCCAGATCACCAGCGTGTCTTTGTCCAGCCCACGGGCCTTGAGGTCGCGTAGCAGTGCCGCGATCGGCTTGTCCACCTGCGCCGCCATCGGCACCAGCTCCCGCTTGATGCTCCCGTGGTTGTCCCAGTTGTTCACCGCGCCCTGTGGGCCGCTCCATACCTGGACAAAGCGCACGCCCCGCTCCACCAGCCGCGCAGCGAGCAGGCAGCGCTTGCCGAAGTCGTCGGTGGGCTGCGCCCCGATTCCGTACGAGTCCTTCAGCGCCTGCGGCTCACGCGAGAGGTCGAACGCCTCCGGTGCGCTCAGCTGCATCCGGGCCGCCAGCTCGTAGCTAGCGATTCGGGCATCCAGCCGGGAATCGCCGGGATGGGACGCTGAATGGGCCTTATTCAGCTGGTTCAAGGCGTCCAGCCCCGCCTTGTCTGAGGTCGGATTCGCGAACTTGTACCGGCTGCCGGCGAAGAGGTCGGACACCGCCCCCGGCCCCGTACCGTTGATCATCGTTCCCTGGTGCACCACTGGCAGGAACCCGCTGCTGAAGTTTCCTCGCTGGTTGTACGGAAGGCCACGCGCATCCGGGAGCACCACAAAGGTCGGCAAGTTGTCTCGGATGTTCCCGATTGCGTACGAAATCCACGCCCCCATGGACGGGAATCCCGGCTGGATGAAGCCCGTGTTCATCATGTACGAAGCCGGCCCATGGACACTGGACTTGCTGGCCATCGCCATGAAGAACGCCATTTCATCCACCAGCTTCGCCTGCTCGGGAAACACCTCGCTGACCCAGCGACCCGACTGGCCGTATTGCTTAAACGTGAATGGGCTCTTGAGGCACAGGCCGGGGACGTTGGGCGAGCCCTCGGGCCGGACGTGCTCCGGGAGCTTTTGGCCGTGGTACTTGATCAGCACGGGCTTGTAGTCGAAGAGGTCCATCGGGCTCGCGCCGCCGTTCATGAACAGCTGGATGATGCGCTTCACTTTAGGCGGGTGGTGCTGCAGGTGCAGCGAGCCCTGCCCTGACGGCTCAGTCGGTATCGCTTGGCTGTCCTTGGCTAGCAGGCTGGTCAGTGCGAGGCCCGCGAAGCCCCCGCCGAGTCCGGTCAAGAACTCTCGTCGGTTTGTGGGAAGACCCCAGTGATCATCGTTCATTCATCGTACCTATCAGTCTATGAACAGGAACGCATTCGCGTTCAAGATAACGCGGCAAGCCGCCTCAAGCCCATGGGCGCTTGCCAGGGTCTGTAGCACCTTCCGCTCTTGGTCGGTGATGGTTCGGCCCCACGCGAGAACCGCCGCCCGCTCGATCTGCCGTGGGGCTGTGCCGCCCTCGGCCACCACGCGCTTTGCCAGAGACTGGGCGCACGAGAGCACGAAGTTGTTGTTGTAGAGCGTGAGGGCCTGCAGGGCCGACACGCTCGTGCCCCGGGTGGGGGAGAGCAATGTCAGGTCGGGGAAGTCCAGGGAGTCCATGAACGGGTCCGGAATGGAGCGCCAGACCGTGCGGTAGACCGAGCGCCGGTTGGCCGCGGGGCTTTCCCAGTCGAACGCCGCGTAGTCTAGGGCGGGCGTCATCTGCGGTCCCGGGCCCTGCTTGAAGTGGTTGACGCCCGGCCCGCCCATGGTGAAGTTTATCCGCCCGGCAGTCTGGAGCGCGGCGTCGCGGTACTGGTCGGCATCCACGCGGAGGCGATTGGCCCGCCACAGCAGCCGGTTGTCCCGATCGAGCTTGTCCGCTTCCGGGCGGTTGGCTGAGCTCTGCCGGTAGGCGCGGCTCGTCACCAGCAGCCGGTGCAGTTTTTTGAACGACCCTTGCGCGTCGTCCCGGAACCAAGCCGCGAGATAGTCGAGTAGCTCCGGATGGCTCGGCGCACCGCCCATGCGGCCGAAGTCGCTGGGCGTGTCGACAATGCCTTTGCCAAAGTGGTAGTGCCAGACACGATTGACGATGCTGCGCCAAGTGAGGGGGTTGCGACGGTCCACGAACCACTCCGCGAGCGCGGCGCGGCGCTGGCTCTCTTGGGTCATGTCACGGCGCTTGAAGTAGATCCCAAGCTCCGAGAGCACCGATAGGGCACCCGGCTCGACCACCTGCTTGGGCCGACTCATCTCGCCACGCTCCAGCACGTGGATCTCCCGAGGCTTGTCGATGTTGACGAAACCCACGTTGGCCACATCGGCGGCTTTCGCGGCCACGTAGACACGCTGCAGGGGGGGCAGGGACGCGATGCCGTCGTCGGCCGTTTCCCGTAGCGCGAACGTGGCGATCTCCACACGGGCAGCCTGGTCTTGTGTGGGCGCCCTCAGCAGATCGGCCACCTTCGGGGGCACGGCGCAGAGGGCCACTCGGGGGGCATCGGCGACGCTCAAGCGGAAGCGTCCCAGCACGTGGGTAGCGCCGTCGTTTTGCTCGAGAACCACCTCAAGCGCGTCGTCGTCGGCGATTTCGAGGGGTTCGGCGAAGGCCAGCACGAGGTGGTGATCCTTGCCAAACTCAGGTCCGATACCCCACGCGGAGCCGGAGTTGCCGTCGGCGGCGTGCGCGGCGTCCCTGTTCGGCTGGGCATAATCGGCGCTGGCCCGGACTATCTTTGCCTTCTCGCGCTTGCCGCTCGCGCGGACAATGTCTACGATGACTTCGTGGAGCAGGTAGCCACCGTCGTCGGCGCGTCCGGGGCCGCCTTTGGGGAGGTCAGGCGATGCCAGCGCATCTACTCGGAGGGCACCGATGCGCCCGGCGCCGGGGCGGGCGAGGAGTGTGTAGGTGTCCTTGGCGGGGCGAGGCCCGCCCACTGCGACCCGGCCGTCGTCGGCGAGAGCGAACGTCGCGCCACCAGCGCTGGTGGCCTTGGTCACGCGCAGCGGCTTCCAGCCGCCGAAACCAGAGATTGCCGAAACGAAGGCATCCACCACCGGTTGGTGCTCGGCGGCGAGGATTCGTGTGGCACTCTTGCTGTCAGCGACTTCCTTCAGCTTGTTCCACTTCGCGCGTTGCTCCGCGATGCTGGGCGTCTCGTCATAGGTGACATCGCCCTTGATGACTCCCGCGAACACGGCCTGGAGCGACCAGTAGTCGGTGGTGGGAATGGGGTCGAACTTGTGGTTGTGGCACCGCGCACAGTTGGCGGTGGTGCTGACGAAAGTAGACATGGCCTGGTTGACCATGTCGTCGCGGTCGAGGATTTGGAACGGGACGGGGGCGCTGTAGTAGGCGCTGAGGTCGAAGTTACCAGCGCTCAGGTAGCCGAGGGCGGGGGTGAGGGCGGGGCGATTCGGGTAGAGCGCATCGGCGGCGAGCTGCTCGCGGACGAAGCGGGCGTAGGGGACATCGTTGTTGAACGTTTGGATGACATAGTCGCGGAACGGCCAGGCGTTCTTGCGGCCCATGTCGTGCTCGGAGCCGTGGGAGTCGGCGTAGTGGATGGTGTCGAGCCAGTGGCGAGCCCAGCGCTCGCCGTAGCGCGGCGACGCCAGTAGCCGATCCACGACACGTTCATACGCACCCGGCGCCTTATCATTAACAAAAGCAGCGAGCTCCGCTTCGGTGGGCGGGAGGCCGATGAGATCGAACGTGACGCGGCGTATCAGGGTGGGGCGATCGGCGGCGGGACTCATGGCAAGGCCCTTGGCAGCGAGGCGCACCTCCAGAAAACGATCCACGGGGTGCGTCGCCTTGCCCGAAGGGAGCGCGGGTTTCTTGATCCGTTGGAGCGACCAGTGCGTGTCCCCGACGGGCGCAGCGGCACCCGCCTCGGGCCAAGGCGCACCAGACTGGACCCAGCTACGCAGAGTTGCCACCTCGGTGGGTGTCAGCGGGGTCTTGCCGCTGGTCTTGGGCGGCATGATCAGATCGGTGTCGGTAGTGGAGATGCGCTGAATGACGGCGCTGGCATCGGGGTCGTGCGGCACCAAGCCCCGCGCCCCACTGCCTCCCCCGGTCAGGGCGCTCTTGAGGCGGGTCAGCTTCAGCCCACCGGCAGCTTGGATATCGCCATGACACGGCATGCACTTGGCATTGAGAAGTGGCTGAACCTCTTTGGCGAAGTCAGGGGCTTGGGCGGTGGGTGCCTTGATCTGACCGGACGACCGCGCGGGCAGCAGGCTTGCACTGGCAAGCGCGAGGGATGTCAGCGCAAGGAGAGCGCCACGGAGCGGACGTGTTTCAGTCATGACTGTTTGATTATGGCAGAAGCATGCCATTTCCTGCCACAAACCCTAAGTTACAGACGGATTCGTTAGGCGGCCATTTCAGGTTTTGAAATAAACGAGGCTTGACTAAACCGCCTACGGTTGAGCCGCACACAGACGTAGTGTGTGGGAAGCAGTAAGAGCGCGTACCAGAGGAAGACGAACTCGGCGGGGGGCGAGGCGACCGAGAGCGCGGCGTAGGGCAGGGCGGCGAAGCCGAGCGCAAGGGTTTTGAGAAGCGCGAGGCTGAGGCCGATAAGCCACCAGAGCGGGGTGAGAAAGGGGAGCGCGACGGCGGCGAGGCCGAGCAAGAGAAGCACTTCGGCGAGGGCGGCAATCGGCAGGTTGGCGATAGGCGAGACCCACGAGAAAAGATTGTAGTGGTAGGCCACGAGCGGCGCGGAGCCGACCTGCGCCAGAACTCCAATCAGTAGGCCGAGGATGCAGATGCGGGCAAAACGAGCCAGGACGCTCTGCTCGGGCTCCCAGGGCCAGATAAGGTTTTCCAGGGGACGTGCCCAGGCGACGAGTGTTGCCATCGTCGCAAACGAGAGCTGGGTTCCCGGATCATAGAGCGCCAAGGGTTCGGGGAGCAAGATCAAAATGGCGGCGAAGGCGAGGGTGTGGAGCGGCTCCGCCTCGCGCCTCAGCAGAGGAGCGAGAAGAAGCGTTGTCGTCATGACCGCGGAGCGCATCACGGCGCCGCCCGTGCCTGCCGCGAGTGCGTAGGTCCAGAGTAGGGCCAGCGCGAGGAGTGTGGGGAGCGGCTTTCCTCGGCCAAAGAGTAGTACCAGAACTCCGGCAAAGACACTCAGATGCAGGCCCGAGGTCGAGAGAATGTGGATCGTGCCCGTGCGCACGAACGCCTCCTGTAGATTTGCTGGGAGCTGGCTCCGGTCCGAGACGAGCAGGCTCGCCAGAAGTCCGGCGTCTTCGGGCGGCAGGTGGGCGTGGCAGGTGGTGCGAATGGTCTCGCGGAGCCGCTCGGCGGGGGTCGCGCGGCGCAGGAGTAGGTGAGTCTCCACGCGATTGGCCCACAAGACCGTGTGGATACCATGCCGCAGGAGCGAGGCACGGTAGTCGAACTCGCCGGGGTTGGTAGCGCGTGAGGGAAGCTCCAGGCGGCCATGCACCCTGACAGAATCACCTCGGTGAAGCACTTGGTTCGTGGGTGTTGTTACTTGTGTTCTGCCCTCTGCGCTTGCCAACACGAACCGCAAGCCTCCCGAGCGAGTGGGTTCTGGGGCACTCTGCACAGTCCCGCTCAGAATCTGGTAGCGCCCGGAGGCTTGCACCAGCGCATCGGGCAGGAGCGTGCGCTGGGTTTGGGCGAGGGAGAAGAGCAAGAAGGGAAGAAGTAAGAAGAGTGTCGCAACGGTAGGGTGGCGCAGAAACGCGACGCCAACGACTGTGAATGCGAGCGCGAGGGCATCGAAAATCAGCGGCTGGTGGGGAAGGAATGGTGCCACAAGAATGCCGAGCACGACGAGCGCGAGGGCGCAAAAGAGGGGACGAAGGCGCACAAGCTAGCCTCTGTCTCCCAGGATGCGGCAGCGGGGACAGCTCATGCCCGTGCCGCCCAGAAAAGGTGCGACCAGCTCGCCGCAACCGGAACAGGGGACCCAGCCGTTGTCGAGCCGCCAGTTGCGCAGCCGTAGCTCGGTGAAGCGCGTGCGGCGGAGGCGCTCGCGTAGCTCCGGGTCCTTGATGGCGTAGATGCTCTCCTCGATCTGCTGGCGCTCCCGCACGGAGAGCGCGATGGAGTCTATCTCCACCTCGGGCTCTCGTTGGGGAGCATCGGGCAAGGGCTTGATGCCACGGCTCTGGAAGTGAATGTCGGTGATGACGGGCACGCGGGGAGTGCCTAGCTTGATATTGAGGCGCTTGAGAATATCGGTCTTGTAAAATGTCAGCTCATTGGCCCACACCGACGACTTAGCCGAGACGCGCAGCACGCCGCCGCTGACGCCCAGCACCTCGGTCGCCGCCGCCACTTGCTCCCCGACCACCTCGGCCCAGACAATCGGCGCGGTGTGCTCCTTGAGCTTGCGCAGCATCTCGCGCCCGCCCAGAACCCGCTCCATATCAATGCCCAGCCGGTTCATCTTCCCACCGCGCCGCATCAGCTTGCCGCCTGATCGAGAAGCACGGTGCAGGTGCCGTTGGTGGGCGCGACCCCCCGCACGGGCAGCGTGCTCACGCTTCCCTCGCCCGCTCGCCACTGCGCCACTTTCTCTTTTTTACCAGCTCCCGTCACCAGAAAGAGTACATTGCGGGCGGCATTGATCAGCGCAAACGTAAACGTCACACGGTCCACGGGTGGCGGCAACACTCCCGGTGTTGAGTGTGTCACCCCACTTGTCGCTGTGAGCGCTGCTTTCCCGGGAAAAAGCGATGCCGTGTGGCCGTCGTCGCCCAGGCCCAGCAGCACCAAGTCAAAGCGCGGCTCGCCGCCTAGCGCTGCAATCAGCTCGTTCTCGTACTGTGCGGCGCACTCGGCAGCATCCAGTGTTGTCTCGGCAGGAATAGGAAATGTCGTCCTCGGGCAGAGCGGGAGTAGGCGTAACGCTAGCCCGGCGTTACTGAAGCGATTGTTCACCGAGACAAAACGATCATCGGAGAAGAACACCATGATCTGTGTCCAGTCCAGCGTCTGTGTCGCCAAAATTTTGTAGAGTCGCTCCGGCGTGGAGCCGCCCGCCAGCGCCACCACAAACCGCCCCCGTTCGGCAATTGCCCCTTCCGCGAGGGCAATAAAACGAGCCGCCGCGTCGCTCGCAACGGCATCAGGATCAGGAAAGGTGAGAAACGTCGGCTGCATGGCTTCTATTGTATCGCTCTAGCAGCGCACTCTTTGTATGTGAAGACTATACCGAAATATCTAAAATCCCCGTCCCCTGCGCAACCGTTACGGGTTAGCTCCCGCCGCCGCAGGAACTTCCCCCGCCGCAGGAGCTTGCCGAGGAGCAAGAGCTCGCACTAGAGCAAGAACTAGCGCTTGTGTCGCTGCTCGAGTTGCTAGAACTACTAGAGTCGGAGGAAACGCCTGCACCGTGCCCGTGGCTATGGCTCTGCCCACTATCGGAGTGGGAGTGTGTGTGGTTGGCGTTTCCGTCGCCGCTTTCTGTGCTCGTCGAATTTGTGTCTGTCGTGGTGCTTGTGTCTGTCGTGGTGCTTGTGTCTGTCGTGGTGTTTGTGTCCATAGTCGTGGTGTTTGTGGCAAAGAAACCGCCGCAGGAGCTGGGAGATTTCCTGCCCGGGTTGTAGCGATCGAGTGCGGCAAATGCCCACGCCACGAGCCCGAAGCAGCCCATCGCAATCAGAATATCCCCACCACTCGCTCCACTAAGCGCTGCACTTCCGATACCCGTTGCGAGCCAGCCCAACGCACGCCTTCGGGGCATAGACGCGACGGTTTGTTGCTGCGGCTTGGGGGTCTGCGCGCCCCAGGCAGGAATCGGGGGGGCTTCGCCAAATATTTGCTGGTAGCTCTCTCGCGTCTTCTGGTACTGAATCGCAAAGTGCGCCGTGTCGCCGGGCTTGCCCGTACCGGGCTCATGGTGCAGCGGCTTACTGAGAATCTCGCCACAGAGTCCTTCCCAGTAGGAGCGTGTGTAGAGTAGGTGCAGGTGCCAAACTTCATCTATCGCCTTTGACGGTGTCACGGGATGTCCAGCCACTTGTGTGAGATACAGAAACCTCCGGTACTCCGTAATCACTTGCTCCGCAAATAAAATGCCCCACTCGTTTTCACGAGCGAGGCGTTGCACAAAACCCTCTTCCAGCGGAAATGCCGCCAGCCGCTGCCAGAGCGTATCATCCAGAGAGTGGGTTACTTGAGTGTTGTTTCGCATATTTTCATTCCTTTTCGTCGCTTGTTTATTTTTCACTTTCACTGGATATGACCCGTTGCGGCTGATGTCAGCTATTAAGGATTTATTAAATAATTTCCCCCTGTCGCGGAGCGACTTTGTGGCGGGACGCCAGCCGCGAAGCGGTGCCGCCCTTGTTCATGAGGGCTGGTTACTGCCGCTCGCCGTACCATTTTTTGGTGAAGTTCTGGTAGTCGTCGCTGGACTTTATCTTGCGCCACCAGGGTTCATTGTCCACGTACCACTTGACGGTTTGCTCCAGCAGCACCTCAAAATCGCGGCGGGGGGCGAAGCCGAGCGCCTGCATCTTGTCGGTGTTGAGACTGTAGCGCCGGTCGTGGCCGGGGCGGTCCGTGACATAGCGGATCAGGCTCTCGGGCTTGCCGAGCGCGGCGAGGATGCCTTTGACCACATCAATATTGTGCCGCTCGGAGCCCCCCCCGACATTGTAGATCTCGCCGGGGACTCCCTGGTGCAGGGCAATATCTACGCCGATGCAGTGATCCAGAACCCACATCCAGTCGCGCTCCTGTTTGCCGTCGCCGTAGACAGGCAGGGGAATGTCCTGCATGGCGTTGGTGATCATCAGCGGGATGAGTTTTTCCGGATAGTGGTACGGTCCGAAGGTGTTCGAGCCGCGCGTCACGATGGTGTTCAGGCCAAATGTGACATTGTAGGCGCGCACGAGCAGCTCGCCCCCCGCCTTGGCTGCCGAGTACGGCTGGTTGGGCTCCAACGGATCGCCCTCTTTAAACTCGCCATCTGTGCTACCATAAACTTCATCTGTATTACCAGAAATAACAAAAATGCCGTTGCGCTCAACAATGAAGTTGCCATTGTCCTGTACTTTTAGGCACCAGATTTTACCACTGTACTCTACTGTCTTGGCACAGCGCTTTTCCGTAGCGACATTTTCCTGACGAAAAAAAACCATATAGGCCGGAAGCCGAGGATGAATCACACGGCTCTCAATAGAACCTTGTGCCTCCATGCTACGTAGAGAAAATCGAGGAAGATAACCTAGCTTAAAACCAAGTTCAACCATACCTTCCATCAGATGTTGCGAAGACGTCGAAAAACTTGGAAGATTTTTTCCAGATCTGTAGTGACCGTCACTGTCAATGAGTCCATCAAAGAGGGCTTTCAGATAGGGAGTGTCGTACTCTAGCATCCAAGCTGGTATTTGTTTGTTCGCTGCTCCCTGACCGAACTGTAAAAAGAATTTTGCCCAGACTTCTGAAGAGAAGTACAGATGTTCCCCCGCTTTGCCTTTATGCGCTTTCCAGGGAATGGAAAGCCGGTCGAGAGTCTCCTCAAGACGTTTCCTGCCTTTGTCTTTCTCAGGAATGTCAAAGAAAATACGGTGGCAGGTTACCGTTGTCAGCTCTTGACTGCCCCTCTCTGTAGGAGTGTAGAATCTCCCATTGGCGTCTCGGCAGACTTTGAGAAACTCTGATCGCCCGTGGCCTGTTTTATTGGGGTGTTGCTGTGTTTGTATTGAGACAAAGCCATCGCCAAGGAAGATACCCGCAAGATAAAATAGCTCCTGAGTAGGAACCGAGCCTACTTCTTCGATAAAGATCGTTTCCTCATCACATCCCTGCCAGCGAGCCTTAACAATATTGGTAGCCGTACGTTGGCTAAGCTCCTCTGCAGTGGCAACTTGAATCGTAGCGGGGTGACTGGGAGTGGTGAAGAACATCCTGTGATTGGGAGTCACCAAAAGATCTACTCGATTACTTTTGAACTGGATCATCGGCCCAGCATAGTCTTGGATAATGACTTTTTCGACTGCTTTTTCTTCAAGTAGTCCCGTTTCAGGATTGACCGAGAGAACTCTGTCTCCTATTTCAATCTCATCAAAGCGCTTGAGGCCAGTTGTGGTTAGGGCACGCGAATCCGTATCGTAGCAAGACACTTGATGGAATCTAATGTGCTTATGCTTCCGTGCGGCTTCTAAAAGCACACCGACGCCATTAAAGTTCGTGCGCTGCGCGGTTTCCGGGTCTAAGATCGCCCGGTCGTTGTGGCTCTCGGCGGCGAAGTTGATGATGCAGTCCACGTTGCGCGCCAGATTCTCGACGAGCGCGGCATCCTCGATCCGTCCGTGGAAAAACGCGAAGCGCGGGTTGGCGACAATATCTTGAAAATTATCGGTGTTCCCGGCGTAGGTGAGGGCATCGAGTACCCAGACCGTGTAGTCGGGGTACTTGCCCAGAAAGTAGCGTACAAAGTTAGAGCCAATAAACCCAGCCCCACCGGTGACAAGAAAGCGTTTCATCGTTAGAAGGATTATCGGCCTCCTGGAAGGAAATTGCAAGTCATGACACTGACGACTGGCCAGATGCGCTTCTTTCACCTCAATGGCTTTCTCTCCATCGCTGAGCCGATCACCGACGGCACCGAGCTTGCCTGGATGCGCGAGGTCTATGACCGGATTTTTGCCGAGAAGGCTGGGCGCGAATCGGGTGACCAGTTTGACTTGGGCGGCACCGATGAAGACGGCAAGACCGAGGCGCTCCCGCAGATTCTGAATCCCGCCAAGTACGCTCCTGAGCTCAAAGAGGGTAAGTATTTAGCTGTGGCGACAGAAATTGTGCGGCAGCTTCTTGGCCCGGAAGTCTCGGCGGGAGTGGCCCACGCCATCTTCAAACCGGCGGGGCACGGCGCTCCGACCCCGTGGCACCAGGACGAAGCCTACTGGGACCCACAGTGGCAGTATAAAAATGTCTCGATCTGGATGCCGCTGCAAGAAGCGACTCTCGAGAACGGCTGTCTCTGGTTTATGCCGGGGAGCCACGAGTGGGATGTTCAGCCCCACCAGAGTATCAACGGCGACGCACGCATTCATGGCCTCGAAATGCTCGACACCGCGTTCGCCAAAGATGCCATTGCGTGCCCGCTCCCACCGGGTGGCATCACGATTCATAGAAACCGAACGGCGCACTACGCGGGGCCAAACACTTCCACGATTCCGCGCCGCGCTTTGATTTTAGGAGCCGGGCTTTCCAACAAACCCCGCCCTGGCGCACCGCGCCGGTTTCCGTGGAACGAGATCAAGCAAACCCCACGCGATGCGCGTGCAGAGGCAGCGACAAAGTCCGGGTAGCGGCACTGCGGGCTTCGGTTTCTTCCTCTTCATCCGGGACTTCTCGCTCTTGCTCCTCCCAGGTGCGCCGTGCTTCCCACCAACCGGTGGTGCCGTACTTGCTGTGGGCAATGGCCCACTTGCCGCGCAGGAGCTTGCCTTCGTTGAGCAGCTTGCCCTCGTAGCGCACGGGCACAAGCGAGCGTTTCTTGAGGCGGTAGACCTTGGTAAAGATCACTTCGTCGCCGACCTGCCGGGCGTGGTGGATTACCGCCTCACCCAGCGGGCCATCGTCGAGGATCGTGCCGTGGAACATGCCGTCTGAGCCGACAGCGGAGAATGTCGCCTCAAAGCCACAGGGCTCTCCGAAGTCATGATCGAAGTGGTACTCACCCAGCCAGCCTCCAGCGACGGTTGCCATGAAACGCTAGCCTTCGACCAAGCTCACAAACTGGTCAATCTCAGCACGGACAACATCTAGCGACGCGGTCCAGAACGCGTCGCTCTCGATATCTAGCCCGAAGCGCCGTGCTAGCTCCGTGGCATCGGCCATCCCGGTCTGCGAAAGAAGCTCGTCGTAGGCGGCGTGGAAGCTCTCGGGGTTTGCTTCGTACTGTGCGTAGAGCCCCAGGCCAAAAAGAAAGCCAAACATGTAGGGGAAGTTGTAGAACGCCGAGCCGTAGTAGTGGCCCTTGACCGCCCACATGTACGGATGGAGCGCACTAGCATCTAAACCGTCGCCGTAGGTCTCTTTTTGCGCTTGCAGCATCAGCTCGCAGAGCTCCGCCTCGGAGAGATCGCGCTCGCGGCGCTTCTCAATCACGGCTTTCTCAAACCGAAACCGGCTATCAATATCTACCACCACTTGGCAGGAGTTCTGAAGTGATGCCTCCAGAATCGCAAGACGCTCCTGCGGCTCCGCGCTTTTCAGGGCAGCGTGTTTCACAATGGTCTCGCAGAAGATACTAGCCGTCTCTGCGAGCGTCATGGGCGTGCTGGACTGGAGAATCGTGCGGTCTTTCAAACACAGATTGTGGTAGGCATGGCCTAATTCATGGGCGAGTGTGCTGATACCATCGAAGCTCGGGCGAAAGTTTTGTAGGATCCGCGACTCGCCCGGCCCAATTCCCATACAGAACGCCCCATCACGCTTGCCTGGGCGTGGCTCCGCATCTATCCAGCGCTCCGCAAAAGTCTTCCGGGCAAAGTCACCCATTTTCTCCGAGTAGGCATCAAAGTGTGTGCCTATAAAGCGCTCGGCCTCGCTCCAGCTCCAGCTGCGGCCCTCCGCACCTTCCACCGTTAGTGGCGCAAAGAGATCCCACCACGGCAGACTCTCGGCTCCACTGACTTTTTTTGCCTTGGCCTTCAGGTAGCGGCGAAAGTCCGGGAAAGATCTCTCGGCGGCGGTGCGCATAGCATCGAGTGTGGCGCGGCTGATGCTGTTATCCCGGCAACAACGCTCTAAAACATCGCTCCAGCCCCGGCGCTCGGTGAGCAGGCGGGTCTCGTGCTTGATGCCATTCATCGCGAACGAGAGGGGGAGCGCCACTGCCTTCCAGGCCTCCAGCTCGGCTTCGTAGGCGCTCTTACGGATCGCGGCGCTCGCATCGGTGGCGAGGGTGCGGATCACGCTCATGGGGATGCGCTCTGCGTTAAGCTCCACCGTGAGCTGGCTTGTTAAGTCGTTGTGAAGCCGTGCCCACGCACTGCTTCCCGAGAGCGATAGATTGGCAACAAGGTCTTCCTGCTCCAGGGGAAGCTGGTGCTGTGCTTGAATCCGCGCCTCCCGAACCCCGTAGTCGTGGGTCGCAGCCACGGTGGAGCGGGCGATAAGCGCTTCGCTATCGAGGGACCCCACAAAGGCGGTGTAGCGGGTGCTCAGGTTGGCAAGAGGAATCAGTGCCCCACGGAGCTCGCTCAGCTTCGCCTGCGCGGCGGCATCGCGGGAGTCGGTTGCCACCCGAAGCCCCAGATAGGCTCGTACCCGACGCAAACCGGCGTAGAGTGTGTTGAAAGCATTGGTCGCCGCCTCGTAGGCTGCCACATCGTCATCAGTGAGGGTACTTATGGAGCGTAGCCCGATCTTGAAATCATCAAAGAGGGTGTTAAGCGCCTGGGTTTGCTGGAGAATTCCCTCAAAAGCGGCGATAAACTCTGGGGTGTCCAGCTCTGTAAAAAGCGGAGACAGATCCCAGTGCGGCAAAAATGTATCGTATTTAGACATAATTGACTGGCATTATACGTCTTTCCGAGGACGTTAATCTACACGATGCCGCAGGTCAGTATTTGCCCCTTGACCTCGGAGCGCGAATACTGCTGCTGCCCGGTCACGCCACCTACGCCCCCGGCGAAGTCCGCTCGCTTGGGGTGATCCAGGTCAAGCTGACACCCGCGCACACAACACTTGCTCCCGTACAAACTCAGCGGCTCCGGCGGTGTCAGTCGAGCAGGTGATCCTGATCCCAGAAGCGGGGAGATTGAGTTCAAGGTCATCGGCGACGAGCCACGAAACGCGGAGGGGCTCCAGCTCAGCCTGCGCTTGCCCAAAGCCATGACGACGTTCTCTAATCTTAGCCAAGCACGCTTCGAGGTGCTCCTGCGAAACACTTCCGACAAGCCCCTAAGCGCCTCGTGGATCACCCCCGTACGATTCGAGTTCTACGGCCCGGATATTTTCACCAAAGACGGCGAGCCAATTGCCTATGTGCATACCGTTGCGGGGCCGTACATGAGCACAGGCCGAAAGCTTGCCTCAGGAGAAACCGTGGTGCTGGGGACGATTGCGATTCCCAAAGAAGCGCAAGAGCGGTGGGACTCGCTGCCACAAGGGCCGTATCTCTCTAGCGGCTCGCCGCCGCCCAGCCCGTACGAGGCCCGCTTCTCACTCACCGTCACCGTCCCTGGCAATGGCGAGCAAACCCTCACCAGCCACCTGCCCTTCACCGTCACGCGCCGCTAACCTGTCCCCCCGCCCGGCGGGGGTTAGGGGGCAGGCCGGGTACACTACCGGCGTGATTACCTTTGACTACCACAGCCACAACGACCGCTGTGGCCACGCAGTCGGGAAGCTGGAGGACTATGTCCAGCAAGCCATTTCCCTCGGCCTGACCCACTTCGGGATGTCCGACCACGGCCCCGCCTACTGGCTTGAGGGCGACCATGCCCAGCCCTGGGTGCAGATGGCCGTCTCCGAGCTGCCTAACTATGTCGGGGAGGCCGTGGCTCTCAAAGAGCGCTTCGCCGATGAAATTGTGCTATCCGTTGGGATCGAGGCCGATTTTATCGAGGGCGCGGAAGAGAAACTCAGTGCTTGGCTGGCGGCGCATCCCTTTGACTACGTTCTGGGCTCGGTGCACTACTGCCTCGGCCATAGTGTCTTTGACCGACGGCGTTGGAAGACGCAGCGGCCTGAGGCGATCTTTCGAGACTACTACCGGCAGGTGATTCTGGCCGCACGCTCCGGGCTCTTTGATATTCTCTCGCACCTCACCGTGATAGATACCTACTCACCCGGAATGCCGGACGCGCTTGCCGCCGAGCTCTACCCGGAAGTGGCAGCGGCGATTGCGGAGTCTGGCTGCATCGTGGAGATCAATACGTCGTGCTACCGTAAACAGCCTGCCTGGGACGAGCCGTATCCGAATCGGAAGATGCTGACGGCGCTGATCGCGCGCGGGGTTCCCCTGACGTTTGGCTCGGACTGTCACGCACCCGAGGAAGTCCACTTTGTCCGCGAGAAAGTGGAGACACTACTGACGGAACGTGGTGTTTCTCCTAAAGCGCAACAAAATCGGGTAAAACGAGGTCAAATCATGACATTTTTGGTTCCTCCGCAGGGTGGGGGCCAGGGGGCAAGCTAGTTTGGAGAATCTTCTTAATTTTAACTGGGTGAGTATGCCCAGTGCCTGGATTGGTCTACTGACCCTGATTGCGCTGGAGATCGTGCTGGGGATAGATAATATCGTCTTTATCTCGATTCTCGCCGGCAAGCTCGCACCCGAGAGGCAAGCTGAGGGGCGCCGGAAGGGAATGGTGCTGGCGGTGATTCCGCGCATCCTCCTGCTCCTGTTTATTCCTATCGTCCTTCGGATGAAAGACCCTCTGTTTAGTCTGCCGTTTAAAGATCCACACACACACGGCACGACGATTGGAATCTCTTTGCAAGACTTGGTGCTGATCATCGGCGGGATTTTCTTGCTCGCCAAGGCTTCTCACGAGCTGCATCACAAGCTAGAGGGTGACGATCATATTGAGCAGAACCCGGACGAGCGCAAGAGCGGCAGCGGTCAGTTTGGGGCCGTGATGGTGCAGATCATGCTACTCAATATTGTTTTTTCGCTCGACTCCATTGTGACGGCCATTGGCATGATCCCGCCCAGCCAGGTGACCGTGATGGTTCTTGCGGTACTTGTCTCCACAGGAATCATGGCGCTGACAGTGAATCCTGTGAGCCGGTTTGTAGAGAAGCATCCGGGAGTGAAAATTCTGGCGCTCTCCTTCTTGTTGCTAATCGGATTCAATCTGGTGATCGAGGGCTTTCACTTCGAGATTCCCCAGGGCTATGTCTATTTCTCCATGGGGTTCTCGGTATTTGTGCAAGTGCTCAATATCCGGGCAACCTCCGATAAGAAGAATAAGTCTGTGGAGCTTATCGAGCCTCGGCTATAATGTAGTGTATGGACAGTCTGACACCCGCTCACTTTATCCTGCCACTGACGGTGGTCGTGCTCGTCTGTTGGTCATTGCGCGGGTTTTTCCAGCTTAAAGAAGCGCAGGAGAAGCCTGGGCTGACACAGGAGCCGATGGAGCGACTGGACTACTTGCTCGCGGCAACCCTGGCCATGAGCTTCTTCTGCGTGATACTCGTTCGGCTGGACTTCCCTGCTAAAGCCGTCTTCGATGAGTGCTACCACTCCCGCACCGGGATGCAGTATCTCCTTGGGCAGAACCCGATGGAGTGGACGCATCCGCCGCTGGCCAAGCTGGTGATCGCCGGGGGGCTGAAGCTCTTCGGAGGGAACTTCAATCCTGTTGAAGGCATCTACAAACCCGACATGGGGTTTTCGCATGCCGCAGCGTTTGGCTGGCGTTTTGGGAGCGCGGTCTTTGGAGCACTCTCGGTACTGCTGATGTTCTTTCTCGCACGGACACTCACCGGCAACCGGCTGGCGGCACTATTGGCGACGGGAATGCTGGCGCTCGATGGGGTGTTCTTTGTCCAGAGCCGCATGGCCATGACCAATATCTACACGGTCTGCTTTATTCTCCTGTCGGCCCTGCTGGCCTGGACCTACAAGACCAAGCGAAACCCTCTGTTGCTGCCCGTTCTCGGAGTGGCGCTGGGGCTGGCGATTGCGACGCGCTGGACGACACTCTATGCGTTTGGGCTGATCGCGCTCTGGCTGCTCGCCCACGACCTGCCCCGTGTCGTGAACCACCCGAAGGTGCTGGCGCTGGCCGGGCTTGGTGTGGCGGTGTTGGGGGCGCTCTTCTTGCAACTGCGTCGCTTCTACACCGCCGATACTGCCTACCCTGAGCAGCAGCGAGTGATTCTATCGGGACTTCTGTGGTGGCTGATTGGTGGAGTGGGGCTCTATCTGCTGGCCTATATCGCGGCCCGGTGGAGCGAGCGGCACTCGGCTTGGGTGGCGCAGCTTGCGCTGCCAGGCTGGTACCTGCTCGCGTTTATCGGCATTCCCGTGGCCCTCTACCTGCTCTCCTACATTCCCTACATGCGCCAGAACCATGATCTATTCAAGGTCTTCACCGAGCAGAAAGTGATGTGGGACTACCATGCGGGGATGAAAGAGACGCATCCGTACAGCTCGCCCTGGTGGTCCTGGCCGCTGGTGCTGCGCCCTACCTGGTACGAGTACAGCAAAGTGGGGCCGGGCGACAATCGTATTGTCGGGATTTTATGTGTGGGCAATGTCTTTGTCTGGTGGGCGAGCATTCCCGCGCTTGCCTTCGCCACTTGGCGGGCGTGGAAAGACAAGCACTCCGGCCTAGGCCTAGCCGCACTGCTCGGGCTGGGGCTCTGGCTGGCGTGGGCGATTCAGCCGCGCTCGCTGATCTTTCTGCACTATTTCTTCGAGGCACTGCCGTTTGCGTGTATCGCGCTAGGGCACTTTGGCGCGCGGCTCTGGACCAGTCGCGACGAAGACTCGCGCTACATCGCGGCGGGCTACGGTGTCCTGATCCTCTTCTGGTTCGGCTTCTTCTACCCCTTGCTCTCTGGTCTGCCCATCCCCGATCCGTACGTTCAGATGCACATCTGGCTCGGAAAGCTCTGGCGCTAGGGAATGCTCCTTCTTTTTCTCCTGGCGACACTCGGGGCGCTGGCGTTGGTGGGAGTTTTTGCACGGCGCTGGACACTGGGAGAGCGGCTGGCGGCGGCGGTTCCGCTGGGAAACTTACTGCTGGGATTGCTCGGCCTGGCGCTGGCATCGGGTTTTGGAATGACTCCCGTGGCGCTGGGACTCGCGACAGTGCTGAGTTTTTCGCCCGCGCTGGTCTGGCTGCGGCTGGGGCCACGGCGGCGGCTCCTGCGGGTGGCAAGCGTGAGCCTGAGCCGGATGGTGCATCAGCTACGGAAGCCGGGCAAGAGCGGTGTGGTTTTGACGCTCTGGTACACCGTGCTCTTTGCTTTTTTGCTGCGCTTCTTCTGGGGCGCGTGCTACGCCGACGCCGACGGGGCGATCTGGACACTCAATGTCGCGAATTTAGGCGACCTGCCGCTGCATATCGGGATTGTGAAGGGCTTCGTCGTGGGGGGGAACTTCCCGCCGGAGCACCCCGCGCTAGAGGGCGCGAAGCTCACGTATCCCTTTATTGTTGACTTTACGGCGGCACTCTTTGTGAAAGCGGGTGCGAGTGTTCCCGATGCCTTTTTCTTTCAGAACGCCACGCTGATCGCCTGCACGCTCTACTGGCTGTGGCGGCTCACACGGCTCTTCACTCAGGATGCTCTGGCGGCGCATCTTGCCCTGCCCGTGGCGCTTTTTTGTGGCGGCTGGGGCTTTCTCTACTTTGGCGGGGACTGGCAAGCGGCCTCGGGCAAGGGACTGGGGGAGTTTCTCCTCAACCTGCCCAAGAGCTATACCAACGATGCGGAGCGGAGCCTGCGCTGGGGCAATATGCTCTGTGTTCTGCTCGGGACACAGCGTAGTATTGTTCTAGGAATGCCCCTCGCGCTGACGGTGGCTCGGCTCTGGTGGGACGGGAAGCGTCGGGGGATGTGGCTGGCGGGGCTGCTGGTCGGGCTGCTGCCACTGGGGCATATTCATACTTTTGCGTCGCTGGTGGGAGTCGCAGTGTTGCAAGCGCTGGGGGCCGTGCGGCATTCGGGATTGAGAGTCGCTCTTAGCCGCTGGTTACCGTTTTTCGCACTTCTGGTTCTGCTGGCTCTCCCGTCGCTGGCGTACATGCTCCTGGGTAGCCAGACGGACACGTCGAAGTTTCGCCGCTTCGCGCTGGGCTGGGATGGCAACGCGACCGATGTGCTGGGCTGGGCGCGGTTCTGGCTGTTCAACACCGGGCCGTTTATCCCGCTACTAGTCCTGGCCGCGAGCCGTGTCCCGCGCCGCTTGCTCGGGTTCTACCTGCCGTTTCTGGTCTGCTTCTTTGGCCCCAATATGGTGCAGATGGCACCGTGGATCTGGGACAACTTAAAAGTGCTGATCTACTGGTACCTGCTGAGTGTCCCGCTGGTCGCCGGGCTTCTCGCAAGCTGGCTAAAAACGCCCGGGCTGCGTGTCTGGACACCGTTTGTTCTGCTCTGCTGCGTCACGGCAGGGGCAATTGACGCATGGCACGTGGCGACGGGCAGTGGCAAGCAAGAGATCTTCTCACCGCAGGAGCAACGCTTTGGGGATGCGATCCTAGCGACCACCCCACCGCACGCCCGCATCCTGACCGCACCGGCGTATATCCACCCGGTCTACTGGGCAGGACGACGGATGTGGCTGGGCTATCCCGGCTGGCTTGGCTCACACGGCTTGGTCTACAAGTACCGGGAAGATGCGATGCTGGCGATCTACACAGCCGCCTCGCCGCCCGAAGCTGAGGCACTTCTCAAAAAATACGAGATTGACTATGTGGCAGTCACCCCCCGCGAGCGCGGCGACATTCCCAGCCATAGTGATAACAGCAAACGCCTCCCGCTCAATGAAAACTTCTTCCGCCAGCGCTACCCTGTTGCTGCCCAACAAGGCGAGTATATTCTCTATAAAATTCGGTGATAAATCTGTTAAACTGTCATCAAATCTCAGCTAATTTCTCTAGGAGCAATTATCATGTCTGCACCGCCGCGTGATCTGAATACCCATCATTTGTTTTCTGCCCCCGCCACTCGTGCGGCATGGGAGGCCCGCGCTAAAGAAATCCGGGAGCGGATTTTGTTTTCGTGTGGGCTCTGGCCACTGCCGGAAAAGACGCCATTGAAGCCTAAGGTGACGAGCACCGTGGAGCTGGCGGATATTACGATTGAGAACGTGGCGCTGGAGACTTTCCCAGGGTTCTGGCTCTGCGGGAGCTTGTACAGGCCAAAGGGGGCGGGGCCGTTTCCGGCGATTGCCAACATGCATGGGCACTGGGATCAGGGGCGATTGCAGCGCGAGGCGGATGTGCCAAAAGCGCCACCTGTGCCAGGGCCGCGTGGGGCGGGGAAGGCAGATCTGGTGAATCTGGCGGCCAGTTTAGCGCGGCAGGGTTTTGTGGTCTTTGCCTACGACATGCTCGGCTATAACGACACCGATCAGTTCGTGCACCGAAAGCTCGGCGCGAGCTTGGACCAGTGGCTCTGGGGGGTGAGCGAGCTGGGCGTGCAGACCTGGAATAGCATTCGTGTTTTAGATTATTTGCAGTCATTGCCATTTGTAGATAAGAAAAAACTCGGAGCGACGGGGGCATCGGGCGGCGGCTCACAGACGTTTTTACTGGCCGCCATAGACGACCGGGTGCAAGTCAGTGTGCCAGTGAACATGGTCTCAGCCTATATGCAGGGCGGCTGCAACTGCGAGAATGCGCCGGGGCTGCGGGTCGGGACGGACAATGTGGAAGTGGCGTCGGTGTTTGCGCCCAAGCCGCAGCTCTTTGTTGCCTGCACGGGCGACTGGACCAGTAAAGTGCCGCTGGAGGAAGGCCCGGCGGTTAAGAAAGTCTACGAGCTGTACGGGAAGCCAGAGAACTTGCAGTGGGTGCAGTTCAACTACGGTCACAACTACAATGTCGAGAGCCGCGAGGCCATGTACGCGTTCTTCAAGAAGCACCTACGCGGTGAGGCGGCGGAAAAAGAAAGGCCCGTGGAGCTCGATCCCAAGCAGCTCCGTGTCAAGCGCCCCGCCGGTAAGAGTGACTCAGAGCTGCTGAGTGAGCTCAAGCGCGAGCGTGCCGAGACGATTCTTGCCCTGCGCCAGAAGAACGACAAAAAATCCCGGGAGCTCTTGCGTAAGGGCTTGGCAATTGCGCTGGCGGTGGAGGTGCCAAAGGGAAAGGGCACGAACGGACGCGCAGACTGGCTCAAGGTTGTGGCATCACCGCTGGATAACGATCCCAATACACTCTGGAAGGACTATTTCTCGTGCTACAACCGAACCCCACTGGGGAATCAGGTGCAGACAGTCCTGAAAAATATGGTGGAGGCGAGCCAAGCGGGTGTCGGGAGCATCACGCTGATCGGGGGGATTGAGGTACTGTTGGCGCGTGCGGTCGCACCTGAGCTCTGCCCGGGGCCGACGGTTGTGGATATGCAAGGCTTCGCTGCCGACGACGATGCGGCGTATCTGGAGCGGGCCTACGCGCCGGGCTTGCGTGGGATTGGCGGACTGCACACGGCGGCGTTTCTAGCCAATACTAAACCACTGCTTCTGCACAACACGCAGCGCAAGTTCCGAGCAGAGAATATTACCTGCCGATTAGAACCCGAAAAACTTAGCGAGGATGAAATCCGCGCATGGCTCAAAAGCGTCGGGTAAACTGGGCTTGATCACTTGACCAATGGGCTAAATCGTGGTAATTTGTCTACGAAGTTCTTTGTAAGGCAAAGTGAACCGCTATGACCACCCTGGCTACTCGACCAATAACTATGTCCTCTGCGCCCGCTCAACCGCTCCCCTACGACCCTGACCCGGAGCGTCTGCCCCGGCATGTCGCGATAATCTGCGATGGCAACGGGCGCTGGGCCAAAGACCGGGGACTGCCGCGTCTTTCCGGGCACTGGCAGGGCTACCAGAGTGTCCGTGAAGTCGTGCGGGCTGCGTCGGACATGAGGCTTGAAGCGCTGACACTCTATGCTTTCTCTACCGAGAACTGGCGTCGCCCACAGGCCGAGACCGATGGCCTCATGCGGCTCTTTGTGGAGGGGGCACGTCGCGAGCTCAAGGAACTCCACGAGAACAATGTCCAGATGCGCTTCTCCGGGCGGCTTGAGGCACTCCCGGCGGACCTGAGAAAAGAGCTGGATCGGCACTGTGAGGTCACACGCGCCAACACCGGCCTTGTGCTCAATATCTGCCTGAACTACGGCGGACGGGCGGAGATCGTGAACGCGGCGCGGCGTTTGGCGGAGAAAGTCGCGGCTGGGGAAATCACGCCCGACGAGATCACGGACACGCTTTTTGAGCAAGAGCTCTACACCGCTGGAATGCCCGACCCGGATTTACTCATCCGCCCCGCTGGGGATCTGCGCATCTCTAACTACTTGCTCTGGCAGATCGCCTACGCCGAGATCTACTTCACTCCTGTGCGCTGGCCGGACTTTCGCAAGCCGCATCTCGAAGAAGCCATCGCCGAGTTCCAGCGCCGCGAGCGCCGCTTCGGCGGGCTCAAGTAGCGGTAAAATAGCGGTATGAGCAGTTTTGAGCAGGCAATCCGGCTGGGCGAGGCGAGCGGGGTTCGGCTGGAAGTGGCGGGAGGCATCACGACCTGGGAAGCATTTCCCTCCGTGCGCCACCAGCGGGCCGTGGATCGGATTCGCGCCTCGATCAAGCCTGCGACAACCCCTATCACCGACTGCGGCTGCGTCCACTATGCCGATATCTATGTCCAGTTCCCCGACGGCTCGCTCAAGCGCCCCGATATCGCGATCTTCTGCGGCGAACCCGAGGAGCAGACCACGGCGGTCACCATGCTCCCCGAGGCCGTGATTGAGATCGTCAGCCCGGACTACGAAGGCAAGGACCTCAGTGTGGGAGTGCCGTTTTTCCTGCGCCAAGGCATCAAGGACGTGATTGTCTTCGATCCCGCCACAGCCGAAGTCCGCCACTTCCGCCCCGGCCACTCCGAGCAGCGCCACCCGTCGCCACAGAACATCGCACTCACCTGCGGTTGCACCGTCATTATCTGATAGGGATGGTGTGGCATGGAAGGGGACCGTTAAGTATCCCCTCACAGCATCTCTACCGAATCATACGAACATCGAAGCGCTCCAGTGTTCCAGAGCACCAAGCATTTCCGCCCGCTCCCACTAACCCCCCCCCTCCGGCCCAAGCCTCAGCGGTGAGTAGTGACAAGAAGGGAGATCGATAGAGGTGGCCTATGCTCCTGTGAGGCTACTGCCTGTCTCCATCGCATGCGAGGCGTAGAGAGGCAACAATTTCAACTTTTTTCTAATATCCCTCAAAATTTACGATAAATTTACGCATGAATCAATGTAGAGGATGTTAGACTAAGCCTAAGCATAAATGCATATTTGAGGCAACGTTTTGCTCGGACCCACTCGGTATTGGAGTGGGCTAAAAACGTTGCTACATTTTTTCAATCCTGCTTAGTAGTAGATGGGGGAATAGAAGTAGCCGAAATTAACGACTATGTTTGTTCGGGGCCTGCCTAGAAAAACTACTGGCACGACGTTGTGTAATAACGCCGTGGAAAGGAAAAATGTAATGGCGGTTAATTCGGAAATTCAAGATCTCGAATCTAAGTATTTGCAGATGGAGAGGCAGTTAGCCTCTATGGATTTTCAGATGGGAAGTCAGTTAGCCACGATGCGCTTGCGTTATCGGGTTCAAAGTGGAGTAGCACTGGGCATATTAACGATTGCCCTACTGCTCTCTCCACTGGGCCGTCAAGCTATTGCTCAACAGTCGGGGGGCTTGCCTGCCCTTGAAAAGCGTGTTGCAGCACTGGAAGTACGTTTAGCAAATCTTGTTCTTCAACCTGGTCCCGCTGGCCCCGCCGGTCCTGCTGGAGCCAAGGGCGATACCGGCTTAACTGGTCCCCAGAGTCCTGCTGGTACCCCTGCGGACATGACACGGGTGGCGGCACTGGAGAACAAGACGCAGTTCATGAGCGTGTCTGGTAGCGTAACTCGATTCAGCGGAACCAACCTCCAGATCGTCTCGGGTAGTGGAGCAACCGATGGTGCGATCAACGGGTTGGGCAACCTCATCATCGGCTACAACGCCCTGCGAGGAGTCACCTCTAGTCTGCCTAGTAATGATCGCACGGGGAGCCACAACCTGGTTATGGGCGACCTGAACAACTATTCCTCCTATGGTGGAATTGTCTCAGGGTACGCCAACTCTATTACGAATTTCTACGCCTCGGTGATAGGGGGGTATTTTAACACCGCCAGCGGCGACAGCTCCACTGTGACCGGGGGGTTTGAGAACACCGCCTCCGGGATCGCCTCCTCAGTGAGTGGGGGGGGTATTAACATCGCCTCGGGGCCTGGCGCCTCGGTGAGTGGGGGGATTAAGAACATCTCCGCCCATTACTACACCTCGGTGAGTGGGGGACGGAGCGTTCTGATGTCTAGCTTTAGCGGTTGGGCGGCGGGCGGCGACTATTACCCCGGAACCGGTCCGGGCACTTACCACTCGCCGTAGTCACCGAACATACTCACCCGTTAAGGGGCCAAAAAATGAAGGAATCGCTGGTGAATTCACCAGCGATTCCTTCATTTTCAGGCTACGACTCTTCCTCGTGTACGGGCGTGCGGTGAGTTACTACAAACAACAAAGCCCCTCGGGAGAACCTATCCCGAGGGGCTTCTGCCTGTGCACCGTGTGTTAGATGCGCGTCATCTCCGCCTTCTCCAGCACGGCGCAGAGGGGGCAGAGTCCAAATTGCTCCATAGAGGATTTTGTGCTCTTCGAAAACTTCTGCGTCAATGTTTGTCTGGACAAGCTTTGTGAGAGTAGCCACACATGACAGTCCAAAGCGGATACCTGCTAAGATGGAGCTCAAAATCACCGGTCAGGGTGTCTAGTACGACGAATTTCCCTCGGTTTGCTTCCGTCTCGACATGTATACGGATTTTGGTTTGGTAGAGATATTCTCCGTGCTCTATGATCTCCCAAGTGGTCATGTCATTATTTTATCTCGAGCCTGGCACGGGCTTCGCGGCCAAAGGCCACTGCAGACGCCGGTTTCCAACCGGCGGCACAGGGTAAAATAGCGGCATGCTAACCCGACGCGTCTTACTCGTCGCCGCCTGTGCTCTGGCCGCGCTTCCTACTTTCGCTCAAGATAAGCTTGATCTGACCATTCTCCACACCAACGACCTGCACGGGCACACGCTGCCGTTTGCTTACACGGAGCCGGAGCGCAGTAAAGACGAGCAGGCATCGGTGGGGGGCGCGGCGCGGCGGGCGACTCTGATTCGGGAGCTAAAGAAAAAGGCGAAGAACCCCGTGCTGGTGATTGATCTGGGCGATGTGGCGACCCGTGGCCCGCTGACCAATGCCTACGAGGGAATCGCGGATATCGAGGCACTCAACGCGACGGGCTACGATATCGGGACAGTGGGCAACAACGAGTTCAAGCTCAAAGACGCTGCCGAGCGCTTCGATGCCGCCGGGGCGCAGAACGCGCTGCTGCAGGTGCTGCGCCGCTCGCACTTTCCCTGGGTCTGTGCCAATGCAGGGGTCGGGGAGGCGGCAAAGGGCGAGCTGATTCCAGGCGTCCATCCCTATTTGGTGCGCGAGATCAACGGCGTGCGCGTAGGCTTTCTGGGGCTGACCGCGCCGCGCTCCAATGGCTATCCGCAGGTCAAAGGCTGGTGGGTGAGCGATCCGGTCGAGGCGGCGAAGAAGTGGGTGCCAATTGTCCGCAAGAACTGCGATGTCCTGGTGGCGCTGACCCATGTGGGCGTGGACGACGACAAAAAAATCGCGGAGGTGCCGGGCATTGATGCCATTGTGGGCGGGGACTCGCACACCTTTTTGTACAAGGCGGTGGTTATTAATGGCGTCCCTATTGTCCAGACCGGCGAGTTCGGGGTGAATCTGGGGAAGTTCGATCTCCACTTCGCCAAGACACCGGCAGGTGGCTGGAAACTGGCAGGCTATGAGTACGCGCTGCTCCCCATCACCTCGAAGCTCAAAGAGGCCAAAGATGTCAAATCCGTGGCGGATGCCTACGCCGCGCCGCTGAAGAACGGAGTCGTGGCGACTCTGCCCGAGCGTTTCCTAGGCACAACCCCCGCGGAGCGGGCCCACCGAACCACTGAGGCGATTGCGGCGGCGCTGGCAAAAGCCACGGGCTCCGAGATTGGCTTGCACGTGGAAGGCGACGGGCTCTTCGAGGTCTTCCGCACTCGAACGCTGACCCGCTACGATATCTGGGCCGTAATGCCCTTTAAAAACCGCGTCGCGACTCTGACCATGACCGGTGCGGAGCTTGCCGAGCTGAAGCAGAAAACCAAGGGCCTGGTTCTCAGTGCCCCGGCAAGCGATCCCACAAAAATCTACACCGTCGCGTTGGTGGACTTCACTGCCACGGGAACCCTCAAGCTCGACGCCAGCCGCCTGAGCATCGGCGGCGATCTGCGCGAAGCCGTGATTACGGGACTGGGGTAATCACCACGGTCTTGCCTGCGGGCAGTGTGACGAGCTTGGTCTCCGCCGAGCCCTGGACGCGTAGGGGCACTTTCAAGGTGTTGGCGCAGATCAGCGTCGCGCGGGTGAGCTTGCCGTCCTCCCAAGAAATACTCACCGTGATGCCACCACGGGCACGCAAGCCCGTGATGCTGCCTGATTTCCAATCCGGCGGGAGTGCAGGGAGGAGATGCAGCTCTGCGGCGTGGCTTTGCAGCAGACACTCCGCGATTCCTGCCGTCGCGCCGAAGCTGTCCAGGGTAAGGAGTGCGCTCAGATATTCCTGAACGGCCTCACTATCATCGAAGCGGGCGGCGAGGCAGAGCAGCCAGGCGCGACTGAGATCGGTGTCGAGGGTCTTTTTGAGTGCCGCCGCCTGCTCGGGGTTCTGGCGGAGCGTGATCGCGTTGCCAGGGTAGAAGGCGTAGGCATGGCTGATGTGCGGGGGAGAGAGCTTTTCCAGCGCCCGCTCCAGCTCGCTCTGGAAAGCATCGTCCATGCTGAGCATCTGCGCAAGAGCCAGTGTGTTCTCCCAGCACTCGCGGGTAATTTGCAGATCCATGCTCGCGCCGTCGGTGCGCCAGACATCCTCAAAATCGAGGAGAAATTCGGACGCGCCTTTGAGAATGGGGTAGATGCGTCGCAGGTGTTTTTGTTTTTCCGGGGCGAAGCACCAGTGCTCAAAGAGATGCTGACAGAGCCACGCGCCGCCCCGTAGCTCTATTTCCCCTGTTCCGTCGGCGGGCGCGACCCAACCGCGCGAGCTGCCGTAGTGTTGTGTCGCGAGCTCTTTCCCTGGTGCGACCAGGCTCTCGATGTAGTCAAAGAGCGCCTCGTGGCAGTCCGAGAGGCTGGTGACCTCAGCAGGCCAGTAGTGCATCAGCCCCTGCAAGTTCGCGGGAAGCCTGCCAGGGCGCGAGCTGGCGATGAGCAAGTAGCGTCCGTAGTGAAAGTAGAGCGCGGCAAGCCCGGGGTCATCGGGGTGAAGCGTGAGGCGCTGATCCGTGGGAACTTTGGGGTTTGCAGTGGGCAGGCTCAGCTCGACGCGGCGAAAGAGGCGCTGGTGCTCCGCCTGGTGGCGTGCGAGCAGCTCGTTGTAGGGGCGGTGAAACGCGGCTTCGAGTGTGGCAAGCGCCGCCTCGGGGTCGTGGCCCTGCTCGCTTGTGGCTGCCGTCAGAAAAACCGTGACCAGAGTCGCGTCCACGATCTGGATCGTGTTGTCAGTGGCTTTGACCAAGCCGCCTTCCACTCTTGCACGAACAAAGCACGCGAAGTGCATTTCCTTACCGTCGCGCTCGATCTGAGCGCGTAGCGCCAGGCTATCGCGGCCCACAGCTTTCACTTCAAGGTTCTGGTTTGCAGCGTAGGCAGGCTGGGTGACATCGCCCGCTTCCCCACGGGTAAGGCGAATCTTGAGGTTCAGGCTGCCCGGCGTGTCGGTGTGAAAACGGGCAATAATAACATTGTCGGTAGCACTGGAGAAGACATCGCGCGTGAAGCGTGTGCTCTTTGCTGTAAACGCCGTGCTCGCCACGGCGGCGTCTAGGTCGAGCGAACGCCGGTAGTTCTTAGACGGGCCGGGGAGCACCTGCTCGACAAATAAATCCCCCAAGCTCTGGAGTGATTCCTCATTGAGCTGAATCCGCTCGTGCTCGATTCCGCCAAAGACCCTCGCCTCAAGGCGTCGGTTGCCCACAGGAAGTGCCGCGTCCCCGTGCGTGGCAGGCTGCTCATACCAGAGAGTTGTTTCATGCATACTTCGCTGAGTTTATCAGATCGGAGCTATCGCCTTAATGGGAAAAATCTGTAGGGTACAGAGCTTCATAACTGCTATGTAGAGTTTTGTGGTACCGTTGTCGTGGGGGAATAGAGAGATGAAGTCTAGATTGACAAATTCTGTAGGGAGTTTTTTTCTCGGGGTGCTGGCAGCATCGGCGACCGTGGCAGTTGCACTGGCTCCGAAGAAACTTATGCTCAATGGTAAAGTTGTCTCCACGGGCGTGATCACGCAGGGCAAGGAGAGTTATGTTCCCGTGCGCGATATGGCCTCTGGGCTTGGAATGAGTGTTCGGGCTATTGACGGTGGCCTTGAAATCTACCGTGAGGGTGGGGCTAATCGGGTGGAGGGCCTAAATGGAAAGCTGGGCGAGATGCTCTTTGATGGTGTCTGGCGGCTTAAAGTCAAAGAGCTTAAAGACGTTCAGAGCTACACCGATCGCTTCACACCGAACCGGCCTCGCACCTACATGCCCAAGAGCGGGGAGAAGCTTCTGATCCTTGAGCTGCAAGTGCGCAATGCTCAGAAAGAGCAGAGCTACCTTGATCTGAATCTTGCCGACAACAAGATCGTCACCGCGCTCACGGACTCTGAGGGGCACAGCTACCCCATTCGGATGTACGACATGCGCACGGGCAGCGGTCAGCCGTTTGGTGGTGGTGGAAACTGGGATCAGTCCGAGAGTATTTTGCCGGGCGCGGCCTATGATTTTGTTGCCGTTGCCAGTGTCCCCCGCGACTTTAGCCCCAAGGACATGGTTTTCACATTGTGCTACGCCAGGCTAGGAGTTGCCAAGAAGTACAGTAACTTCAGAATCAATTTAGTGAAAGACTGAAAGGCAAAGATGAGCATACAAACAGCAATTCTTCTCTCTGTAGTGGCACTTGCTGCGCCCACGCTTGCACAGACCAGCACGGTGCATCTGGCGACCAGGGCCAATCTCTCCAATAATTTCACGGTACTTGAGACACTGGGCGCGGGGGATCCCAACGCGCTCTTGATTATTACTCCCAACTGGTCGCCAGAGAAGGGAACGGGCGTCTATGTCAAAGCGCCGCTTGGGGTGTTCTATAACGCGGGCAAGTGGGCGATCTTCACACAAGACCAGAGCGCTCTGCCCGAGAGTGCTGCTTTTAATGTGGAGGTCTTCAAGCCCTCTGCGAACCACTTTGTGCACAAGGCCACCGGGGGCACGATCAGTGCCAGTGCTGGGGCACTAAGTACACTCTCACATCCGTTGCTTGATGGTAAGCCCGATGCTGTGTTTTTCGTGACCGCGAACTGGAATCCGGGAGGACAGGGCGGCACGTATAATCCGCACCCGATTGCGTTGGCCTATCAGGCGAAGCTCCGTAAGTGGGCGATTGCCAATACCGATGGGGCGGCAATGTCAGAGAACTCGTCGTTTAATGTCGTCATTGAGCCCGGGGTGCGCCATGCTGCCAGTAAGACCAACGCCACCCAGAACTACACCCGCACGGAGCTTAAAAAACGGAGCGCTTTTGTACTCGCCACCCCCGTGTTTTCAGGGACGCTGTCTCCCACAGGAGTGTTCTACAGTGGCGGGGAGTGGTCGGTCTTTACCCAGGATCAGAGTGCTCTGCCCGAGAGTGTCGCCTTCAACCTGCGCTCCCCCGAGCTGTCTTCCGCGCTCTTGAGTGCAGTTACCACTATTTCGGCAGAGGCCACTCTCTTCACGGACTGGAAGTTCGAGGCTGGTGGCCTCGGCTGGAAAGTCGAGACGGCGTATCCCTACGGCCCGCGTGAGGTTTTTGCGCAGCGGGACTGGGATGCGCTGCCACGTCCGCCTTCCGTGATGCCCTTGGGTGGCGACTACTGGCAGCCTCTGAGTGCGAATGCGCTTCTGGGGCGCGGCGGTGTGGGGCGTGGGTACTTCGATAGTGGAGTTCCTCGACAGGGCACTCGAAGTGTTGCGTGGCAAGGGACGGTTACCTCCAATGAGTTCGTCTGTGGGCAGCCGTTTATGCACTTTAAAGTGGGTGGCGAACCGGATGCGCAAGTTGCCGTCGAGCTTCAGGTGCGTGGTGCGGCAGGGGAGGCATTCGCGACCGTGCAGAGCGTACGCGGTAGCTCGGCGGATGGCTTGCTCCAGCCCGTGATCTGGGATCTACACAGCTATCAGGGGCGTCGGGGGCGGATTGTGATTCGGGATCAGTCGGCGGCGAGCTTTATCACCGCCGATGACTTCCAGTTTATCGAGACCAATAAGCCGCTTGGTGTCTCTGTTGCCGCTCCTGTGCTCTGGGGCTTTGCGGATACCCACGCTCACCCCGCAGCGCACCTTGCGTTTGGAGGACAGACCTACTGGGGCGATCCGACCTGGAACCCCGCAGCGGGCAGGACGCCGGAGACAACCCTGCTGGACTGCACGCCCGGGCACGGGTTTGGAGGAACGGGCCTGACGGGGCTGGGCGAGGGGCTGGATCTCGTCGCGAGCTTGATTGGCCCTGGATTTGCGGCGCTGGGCTCCGGGTTTATCAATGCGGGTGCGAGCCTCTTTGGCGTTCACTCCGCACCGATGGACACTCTGGGCAATGTGCTGGCGAGCCTGCCCGTGATCTCGCACGACAAGATCAGCCGACTTTCTCTGAATGCGGTGGAGCAGTCGGGAGGCCACGGAACCAACGCTGGGACAACCCGAGCGTTTCGTGAGTGGCCCAAGCACAACAGCCGCACCCACCAGCACATGCACGAGGCATGGATCAAGCGCTCCTACGACGGTGGCCTGCGGCTCATGGTGGCCCATGTGGTTGAGACGGAGCTGATCGCCAATCTTAATCCCAAGCCCGGGTTTGGCCCGCTTAATAACCGAAGCGCGGTTGAGCGGCAGCTCGTCTGGATCAAGGCGATGGCGGCGCGGCATAGTGGCTGGATGGAGATTGCCTACACTCCCGCCGATGCGCGGCGCATTGTCGGTCAGAACAAGCTGGCCCTGGTGCTTGGAGTCGAAGTGGACCATCTGGGGGACTTTGGGCGGCCTGGTGGCCCGGAGGCGACGGAGGCCAATGTTCGTAGCTATCTCAATGACTTACAGCGCCTGGGAGTGCGCCATCTCTACTCCATTCACTTTGCAGACAATCCTTTTGGTGCCTGCTCGCTCTACAACCCTATCTTTGATCTGAACCACTTTGTTCTTACGGGAAGTATGCACTCGGTACGTGAGGGCGCTGACGTTGGAGTGTTTTATAAGTCCGTGATGGGGATGTCCGATCTCTTTGGTGCTGCGGATCGGGATGTGCGGCGCAGGCAGCTACGTGATGTGGTGCGTACCAAGGGCCTGGAGAATATCCGGCTCAACGGGGGGCTCAACGTCCCTATGGGAAGCGCGATGGATACGATCTTCGCTTTTGAAGACAGCCACCGCGCTGACTTTATAGGAAACAACCGTAGCCGTCACGGGTTTGTCAATGCCAATGGCCTGAACCCTCTGGGCGAGTTTTTCCTCAAAGAAGTAATGGCACGCGGGATGATCTTGGATGCTGATCATCTGAGTGATCTCGCACTGGAGCGTACTCTGACACTCTGTGAGGCTGAGGCGATAGGCTCGCCCGATGGCAAGGGCTATCCGCTGATCGCCGGGCACACGACATTTCGTGCCCTCTCCCTCACGCCGGGCTACCCGCTCTTTGACGATCACACGAACTCCCATGAGGGTGACAAGCCTGAGCGTGCCGTGGAACGGATTCGGGCGCTGGGGGGAATGGTCTCCCCTATCACGGCGGGTAAGGCGGTCAAGTCACTTCCGGGAAGCAGCGTTCCTAATAACTGCCCAGACTCATCGGCGGCCTTTGCCCAGCAGTACCTCTACGCGACGCAGCAAATGAATGGAGTAGGGGTCGGGATCGCCTCCGACATGGCGCTTAACGGGGCGTTTGGGCCGCGCTTTGGCCCCGGTGCGGGGCACAGTATTGCCGGGCACGCCTCGCCGCAGTGGCTTCTTGGCTACGACCACGAGCGTGAGCACTATTCGCTCCCCATCATTCCCGCGCTGGCGACTGCCTGGCAGCCGATCTGGTACGGCCAGAACAACCCTGTGGCCTACCGGACGCCACTCACGGACTGGGGCGGCTACCGCTGGGAGGCCGATGGTGGCTACACTCAGCGGGAGCGTGATACGTTCTGTGCCCTCGCCGCCTCTTTTGCCGGAGAGACGCCCGAGACGTTTGAGCGCAAGGTGGCAGATTTCTGGCAGATGCCTGTCTACGGCTTCCTCTCCGCGATTGGTGCGACACTGCGCGATAGCCCGGTAACTTTTGGGCTCGGCCCCGCACTAGATGGCCGTCGCAAGTGGATGCTCAATGTGATCAAAGGCCTGAGCCGCAACGCGATTGCCGAGATCAGTGCGCCACTGCTGGGCGACTCTTTCAAGGGACCGGATATCGAGCTTGCCGCGCTGGATGTGAAGCAGGGACGTGGCCCTCGTCGCCGCGACGAGCTACCGCGCCGCGCGGGCACGCCGGACTTTGACTACGCGTTTTATTATCAGAGCTATCAGGTGCTCAGTAAGGTCTATCCCCAGCTCAAGAAAGTCCGCGAGGCGGACCGGGTTCCGCTGGAGCGTAGCATGCTGGGGACACGGCAGTTCGACATCAACTTCGATGGGATCGCGCACTACGGGATGCTCCCGGACATGCTCCAGGACATGAAAAACAATGGCATGACCGCCCGCGACTTTGTTCCCCTCTCCCGCTCCGCTGAGGACTATGTTCAGATGTGGGAGCGCTGCCAGAACTTTACTGCAGCAGCGAAGCTCCGACGTGTGATTAACAACGCCGCACCGGGCCTGGGTAGGTAAGTAGGGAGGGAAAGTTCTTTACATGAAAGCCCGCCCCGCCTTGCTCGCTGTTGCAGGGCTGGCGCTTGTCGGGGGTATCGGGCTTTGGAAACGCGGTCAGACGCCACTTCCGCCACTGAGTAAGTCGCTCTGGTACTGGCACCGACCGTTTCGCCTCAAGCCTGACGATGCCACGCAGCTACGCGCGGCGGGAGTGGCGGAGATCTTTGTGCATGCGGGGCTGCTCTACAGAAGCGACGACAGTGACGGAAAGCTCGGGGTGACACTTCGGCAGAGCTGGAAGAGCCGCGCCGACAGCCTCAAGATTCATCTGGTTTTTAATGCGTCGGCGGATGTGCTGGCGCACCTGGAAGCGCTCCCCGACGAGGCACTGGCAAGCGTGATCGCCGATGCGGCAACGGCGCAGAAGCAGTCGGCGCAAAAAGCGGGCGTGGCGGTAGTCGGGCTCCAGTGCGATCTGGATTTCCCGACCCGGCTTCTTCCGCGCTACGCCGCTCTCTTAAAACTGCTTCGGCAGAAACTCCCCGGCTGGCAGCTCTCGGCCACGCTACTCTCTAGCTGGTACACGAGCCGCAAACTAGACAGCGTGCTTGAGGTTCTGGACTTCTCCGTGCCACAGTTTTATGAGTCGCAGACCCCGCGCGGCTACGCGGACTTCACGCCGATTTTTAGCCCGAAAGTGCTAGAGCGTGGGCTAATCGCTGCGGGCCGCCGGGGCAAGCCGTTTCGCGCCGGGCTTCCTGCCTACGGCCACGCGCTGGTCTTTGATGGGCCAGGGCGACTGCGGGGAATGTACCGCGATGGCGGCGCCGACACGCTCGCCTCCGATCCCGCCTTTCGCTGCCTGCGTGCCGAGACCGACCCCGGCACGGGCAACCGGCGGCTTGAGTTCACGTCGGCCCGAGAAAGTGCCGTGGACTATCGCATTCTCTTTGATCTTCCCACCGTGCTCTCTGTTCAGAAAGCGCTGCGATTCGTCACGGAAAACCGGCCTGCGAGCTGCACAGGAGTCGTGCTTTTTCGCCTGCCGGAGCCGGGGGAGACCGCGACACTGCCACTTCCCACGCTGCTCGCCGTGCTGAAAAACCAGACCCCGGCGCTGCGTCCCAGAATGCGCATTCGTACCAAGCCCGCCGCCGCCTGGAGCGCCATCGAGGGCGGCGGTGAGGCGGGCACCGATGTCTTCGTGGACCTTATCAACGACGGCGACGCGGGCAGTGCACTCGGGCCTGAAACGGTGACTCTCGATCTCGAACTGCCCCAGCCCGGCATAGTCGAAGTCGCACCCGGCGGCTTTGCAAAGGCGACACTTTTTGCCGAGAGTCCCGAGCGTGCGGTGAGCCCGCTGCGTGCCACGGGCGTGCGCTGGAGCGCCGCGAACCTGCCGCCCGGCACGACTCTCACTGCGGGGCCACTGCGCCTGAAAAGGACCGAGATCAGCGCACTGAAGGCACACTGGCGCATTATCACGCACGACGGTAAAACGGCACTGACGGGGGACGGGAAATGAAAATACGAGTTTTTGCGATAATTGCGGCGCTGACGCTGGCGGCTCCGGCATGGGCAAGCTGGAGTGATAACCTGACCTCGATTCACTTCAACAGCAACCACCCGGATTTTGGCACGCCGCCCCGTCGTGGCCTGATGGGAGGTAGGGAACAAGACGACCGCCCGGGTTCGGGCTGGGGCAATGGCCAGATTGATCATATCGAGCTGAGCTACGCACACGACGACGACCGGGCGGAGAACCACCAGCGGGCGCTGGAGACTACCCAACGCCAAGCACAGACTGCCGCTACGAAAGCCGACTGGACGGGTGTGCGGCGGCTCTGGCAGGACTTTGGGGCACGCTTTGGAATCAGTGGTGAAGTGCGCGACCGGCTGGAAGTACTCGCCCACGCAAACCCGCCCGCCGAGCCGCTGCATCGCTACTTGAGCGCACTGGACAAGCTGGAGGGAGCAAACACGGGCTGGAATGCGGCCCGCACCGAGCTGGCTGCGCTCCACGCCGATAGCTCCCTGCCGCGCTGGCTCCGGGAGCACGCGGCCTACCAGAGCGCCGCCGGGCTGGCGCAGTGGCTGAACTACAAAGACGCGATCCCGCTCTGGAGGGCGCAGATCTTGCAGTTCCCCGAGGGGGAGAAGCGCGAGGCGGCCTTGCTCATGATCGCTCGGGCGTGTCTGCTCCACAAAGGCATCCTCGATGGTGTCCCCACGGGCCGCGCCGCCGCCGAGCAGCTCCTGCGGGCTTTTCCAAACACCCGCTTTCGCGTGGCAGTTCGTGGCTTACTCGCCCGCGCCGATCTGGAAGCGGGCCGCTACGAAGCCGCCGCGACAACCTACTGCGCCCTCAACGATGGCGACTCGATTGTGGAGGTGCGCCGACGCTTCGAGAACACGGCGCAGGAGCCGCGCCTGCGGACGCTCCAGCTCATCGCGTACTTGCACGCTCTTAGCAACGCGACCACTCACCGTGCGTACCGGGACGCCGTTCAGGGCGTCTCAAAGTCGCTCGCACTCTTCAAGCCCGACACGGGCAAGCGTTTTTTAGAGCTGATGGTCGCCGACCCGTCGCTGGCCGCGCCTTACTTTTACTTCCGCCTCTCCCACTGTGACAACAAGCCCGCTGACTTCATACGCCTGGCGCAGCTCGCGGATCGGATCGCGGAGCGCGAGGCACTGCCACCCGTAGTTCGCGTTCGGCTGGCGGAGATCTACTACCAGAACCGTGACTTTCGCCGCGCCGCACGCTGGGCCAGCACCGCCACCCGCGATCCCGACGAGAAAATCCGAGGCCGGGCGCTCTACGTGCGAGCCGGGAGCCGCTACCGCCAGAGTCGCTTCGATCCGGCCCGCACCGACCTGGAGCACATTTTAGCCCAGTGCCCCAGAAGCAATGTCCGCCACGCCGCCCGTGAGCTTCTCGCAATTGTCGCCGAGCGGCAGGGGGACTTTTCCACGGCGCTGGATCAGTACTTTGCCCTGGAGTACCGTGACGACTACGCCTACTTGATAGATGCTCGGATGCCGATCGCGACTCTGGAGAGCTACTGGCAGACACGCTCGAACCACAAAGACTTGCTCGCGTATAGCCTCGCACTGCGTCACTTACGGCTAGAGCGCTGGGACGATGCCCGCCGCTGGCTGGCGCGTGTGCCGGAGAAGTCCTACGCGCTCTTTGTGGGGCGTATCACCCACGATGCCGACTGGTCGGAGAGCTTCTCCGAGCAGGGGGCAAATCCCAAGAAGGTGCTGGCGAATCTCTCGCACCTTTACCGAGTCACGGAAAAGGCGCGGGGCGCGGAGGCGAAGGCGGCGGCTCGGTTTGCCTACGCGCGGGCCTACTACACGCAAGGGCTGCTCCAGCTCTACAACGCCCCGCTCTGGCAAGGTGAGAGGATGTTCACACTCGTCTACTTCTGGAATAAAGATGTCGCCACGCCTGCCGATGATAAAGCGGTGCAGCGCTACATGTACCAGCACGAGGTCTACGCCCACACGCGCCAGATCTGCCTGGAGATTGTCGCCGACTACCCAAGCACCACCGTAGCACCCGCCGCGCTCTACCGCGCCGCCTGCGCCGCCGAGAGGCTTGATCATCTCAATGAGTGGTGGCGCACTGATGAAGATGGAAGCTGGTGGACATCCCAGAGTGGGTGGGATGAGGGCAAGGTGCGCCGCCGCCAGCACCCACTGCTCGACCATAGCAAAGAAGCCTCTCGGCTCATGGCGACTTTTGTGAGGCGCTACCCGAAGCACCCGCTGGCTCCCGCCGCCCGCAAGTACGCCGCTGTCTTTGCCGGCAAAGGGAGCTTCTCTGAGTAGCTAGCGCTGCAAGCTTGGCGATCAGGGCACTATCGGCCTGGGTTTGGGTGACAAGGGGGCGTACATCAGTAATGTTATTCCTTGAAAACGTAATTCACAACTAGCGTCTCAGTGGGCTGAAAATCAGGTACGCTGAAATTATGAAACAACAAGAGCTTGGCGGCTGGCGGGCGGAACATGACTGCTCTCTGGGAGTGCGGAAGGGGAGCCTTGTGATGCGCTCGTTGGGGGAGGATCCCTATGTTATGCTGGCGGAAGTGATCGCCGCAAGTGGCACACTAACTCTTGAGTGGCGACAGAGAACGCGTGTCCAGGGCTCATGTGAAGTGTTTTGGAGCGATGCGAGTGGTGCATTCGCGCCTTCCCGGTGCACTCGAGTGGGCTACACTCCCGGCGAAAAATGGCAGGAACTACGCGTGGAGTTACCCGTTAAAGGGGCGCTCACCGGGCTACGGCTTGATCCGTTTCAGGGGCGTGGCGAGATCGAGCTTGCATGGCTGCGGTTGAAGGATACCGACGGAAAGCTTATTCGTGAGTGGAGGTTCACCGGCCTCAAAGATGCCGAGCCGGTGGGAGCTTTGCCGCCTGCGGAGAAGTGGGCACATCTGGACAATGGAAAAATTCGGATTGGCGTGAAAGTGTCGTCGGGGGCGGCGATTGGCTGGCTCTCGCTCTCCAAGTCGGGGCGTAACTTGCTCAATCACTGGGACCACGGGCGCCTCGTCCAGCAGAGCTACTACGGCGACGACGACGGCTCGATCTGGGGCAACAAACCCTGGCGCTGGAACCCCGTGCAGGGCGGGGATTATAAAGGCACAGCCGCAAAAGTGCTTGCGCTTAAGCAGACGAAGACCACACTCTATGCCAAGAGTATGGGGCGCAACTGGGCGGGTTGCACGGACTTGCCCGAGGCAGTTTTTGAGCAGTGGATCACACTCAAAGGCGATGTGGCGCATGTCAAATACCGGCTTACGTACTCGGGGACGCACTCTCACGCAAGCCGCCACCATGAGATTCCCGCCATTTTCTTAGAGCCTGATCTCGACACACTGGTGATCGGGGGCGACGAGGCAGCGCGCAGTAAACCTGGCTGGCCCAATGAGAGTCGAAAGCTCCCCGAGCACTGGGCGGCCTATGTGGACAAAGACGAGTTTGGGGTCGGAGCGAAAGTGCCCCTCGCGGATGAGCTGACCTGCTACCGCTTCGGCGACGGCAAGCCGGAGCACGGGAGCTGCTCCTACTTTGCGCCGCTGGCCAAGTTCGCCATCACGCCTGGAATGGTCTTCACCTACGATCTCGCCCTGACCTGCGGAACACTCACCCAGATTCGTTCACGGCTCAATAGACCCGATAAAAGCGATGTGCCCCGACGGTAGGCTGTCGTCGGTGGCGGAGGCGACAATGGCGGCGGCGAACTCCGCTATGGTGGGAAGGTCCCGGCTGCTGTCTAGTGCGCCTCGCTGCACACGCTCCAGAAGCTTCACGGTGATAGTCCCCTCAATGCCGTCGCCGCTGACAATCGTCAAGCGAATGCCGCGTGCTGCTAGCTCGGGGATTCGGGCACGGAGCGCGTCCTCACCTGCTTTCTTACTCGCCGCGACGGCTTCGTAGACAGGCGCGACGGGATACGTGCCGTAGAAATGCGCCCAGTGGCTAGTGACAAAGACGACGCGGCTGCCCGGAGCCATCAGCGGCAAGAGCGCATCGAGCGTGGCAAGCTGTGCGTCGCGGTTGAGGCGCAGCGCATAGCCTGCCTCTTTGTCCTTCTCCATGCCCCCGCTGGCATTGAGAATGAGCAGGTCTAAGTGGCCGAAGTGCGCTCGGACGCTCTCAGCCATCGCACTGCGCTCCGCTGCGTCGGTGATATCGGCCTGGGCGAGCAGCGCCTGCCGCCCAAGAGACTCAACCTGCGCCGCGACTTCCTCCGCACGGGGGGCTTTGCTTCGGTAGTTGATGACGACATCGGTGCCGCCTTCCGCCAGTAATAACGCCGTCGCCGCGCCGATGCCACGCGACGCACCCGTCACAAGCGCCACTTTGTCTGTCAGTTCCCTGGAGGGCATTTTTTTATATCCCAAGCTTGTCTAAGAGATCGGGGCGGGTGCGGAGGGCACGCTTGGCGATGCGTTTTACCATGCTGACCCACTGGCGAAGATCTTTGATGGCGGCATTGCGTAGTGTGGTGGCACGTTTTCCATCGGCGACGGCTTTTCGAGCGGCGGAGATGGCGTTTTCTGCGGTGGTAAGATTACCTAAATATTCATCGATGGCAGAGATACCATAGCCAGACTTGCTGAGGATAGTTTGGTACTCTGGCTTTTTGCACTCGCTGTAAGTGGCCCGCATGACAGTGATGGTTTTTTGACGGTCTTGGGGAAGGTTGCCGACAATGCCTAGAGCGCGACGGTTGCCGCTATCAGAGAAACGCGCACGCAGGACTTCTCGGATATCTATGGCCTCGGCTTCGATGATAGGCCAGACTACTTTGAGAGTGTTGTTGGCGCTTTCTTCAGCACCGATAGAGTCTTGTCGTGTATTGTAGCCATCTTGAGAAGCAGTCTGCTTGGCTTTTCCTAGATCTAGCTCATCATCATCAATGCCTGCTCCATTTAGAGCAGACTTTAGCTCACTGTCACTCTCGATGTTTTGAAGCATTACAGCGGTCTCCGTGATGTCGTTCTGGATGCGCTGGTCTTGTTCTGAGTTTTTCCGCTTTTTTTCTACGATAGCTGTTTTTTCTTCAATGGCCTGTGGTTGTTCTTCCATGATGTTGTCTTTCTTATTAGTGTTGTTTTGCTATTTTTTAGGCTTGTTGCGTGTCTCGAAAATGTGGTTGATTAGCTCGGTGATGTAGGTTTCTTTGTTGTCTTTTTGAAGCAGTACGTGAGCTTCGGTAAATATTGTATCAAGATTGGTGTTGGGAAGCCAATCAAGCTCGCGCTTGCGGGTGTTAGAGATAAGAAATGAGTTTAAGACTAGGTTGGTGTCGGCTAGCTCGGGTTCGATGGTGTTCCAGAGGTGCTCAAAAAGCCTTGCTTTCTTTCCGTTTAAGCCGCCCTCCAGGTTGCGGATTCCTTTGGGGTCTAGGTAGGTAACGTATTGCTTGTTCTTGTGGAGAATCCAGAGGATGAAGTCAGGATGGAAGTTGTCGTTTTCAAAAAAGCCAATTCCCCCGCCGCGTGTCTGGTTGCGGAGAAGATAGAGTTGTTTGTCGGCAAGAAAACTATGGGCTTCTTTTTTGGTGTAGGCTTCAAGGTCTTTGACAAACTCTAGCTCGTCGGTGTTAAGGGCGACAGGACCAGGTTTGATGCTGACTCCTGTGCCAGAAAAATTGAGCAAGGGCCAGTAGAGGTGCTTGTTGTAAGTAAACGCTGTCCAGCCATTAGCAATAGTAGATGTGGTATTTGTTTCTCCTACTTTACTGGCAATGCTTTTTGCAACACTGGCAGCGGCAGTTTGCTCGGGTTTGATGCTGAGCTCGTAGGTGAACTGGAAGTTGGCATCGGTTTCATCCAAGTGCCGAATCTCAAAGCGGGTTTTTTCCCACTCGTCGCGGTGGTACGCCCAGAGGCGCTCCATGTGCTTGCAGAGGAGGGCATAGGCTATGCGCTGCACTTCTCCGATACGGCTGAGGTTGGTAAAAGCAAGCACATCAGGAGGGCAGGTAAGGGTATACCAGTCGTCGCGCTGGGTGAGGAGCTGCTGAATGGCTTCGGGAGAAATTAAAAGCTTGTGATAGTTTTTGCGGCGTTTTTCGTCCTCTAAGTCGCGGCACAGTAGGGGAATGTCTAGCCAGGCAATATGTTGTTTGCTAAGCTTGGCTTCTTGTGCTCCGCCCAGATTTGCAGTAGCGGCAGTATCGCTGCCCGTGTTACGACCCACGCGGGCGTACCAGTCTAAAGAAAGTGGCAGTTTAATCAGCCTGTCGGGAACGATGCTGGTGAGGTGAACAATGGGGCCATCTTTGAGGAAGTCTATGCCGTCTTTGAGGCGCAGATTTTTAAGGTACGGGTTGGTCGGAAGAGGCGGAATGACGGGCTTAAAGCTGACTTCGATGTTTTTTTGAGTTGGCTCGGTGGTAACGCCGCCACGGGCGAGGTCTTCCTGAAACTTGAGCATGTAGTCGGCGTTGAGGCCAAAGATATGAAGCGTTTCTAAGAGAGAAAGTTTCTCGGGGTGGGGGCTGTCTGCTCTGACCACATAGCGGCTACGACGCAGGCAACCATCAAATCCCATGAGGCGCACCCCACGTCCAAAGAGCTGGATGATCTCAGTGCCCTCGCCCTTGCCCACATTAAGCAAGCCCATCGTAGAAACGCGGGGGCTGTTCCAGCCGGTGTTGAATTTCTGCGCTCCGATAAGTATATTAATAGGGGAGTTCGGGGCGGCAATTCGGTCAAAGAGATTGACACTAATATCGGTACGCTGGACGGCTAGTTCTTGACGCTCCTCTAGCATGGGAATCAGCTTGTCGCCATCTCCGACACTAATCATGCCAAAGTGCTCTGCCTCGCCCACCTTTAAACCCATCTCGCCCGGTGTGCCGCGCCGGGGCTCCACCTTGAGTATTCCGCCGCTGGGGTTGTTAAACACGGTCTGGCAAATATCGCGCCAAAGGTCTGTGCCGCGTAGCCCAAGCTCTCGAATATAATCAAAGCGATTGGCAAAGATACTGCTGGCGGTTAGTCCCGATGTCACCAGGCCATCGGTGCCATTGAGCAAGCGCTCTATATCCTCCGTGGCGGCGGCTTCTTCTTTTAAGAACCAGGCAAGAAAAAGCAAGATGTCGGTAATATCGGACGTGTCTTTGCCGCCCTCGCGGCGCACGGCATTGACCGTATCCCCGACAAATATCCATAAAGGGGTCTCAAGTCGGTAGCGTGCCAGCTCGGGGGACATTCCTCTATTGGTGTAGAGGCGGCGCTGCTGATAGAACGTCAGCACGCACCCGACCAGATAGCGGTACTTGGCTTTATTGTCTTTGTCTACGCCCTCGGCGATATTGAGAATGTCGTAGTCTTTCCCATGACCATCAGCGTGGAAGTATCGGTAGGAGTAGTCCATTGCTACGGCGCGGCAGTAGCTCTGCACAAAGCCGGGTTTTGTCTTTACTGCCCCTGCCATCGCCTGCCCAAATGTCGCGCTGTACTCAAATGAGAAGCCGCCCTCCGTGACAAGAGCATCCCGAAAGCCCATGAGCACATCGCCCGAAGAGCCTCTATGACCTTCGTCCACAAAAACCAGGTTCTTGCCTGCTAAAGCGCTCACTGCTACCGTTACGTTGCCGCTGGTCTCTTTCAGCTTGCTGACCTCTAGCACCTCGACAGTTTCGCCAGAAAGTAAGTTACTGCCTTTTTTAAATGCCTCGTTGTCTATTCCTGAGAGAGTGAGCTCGTCGCGGTGCTGCTTGGATAAATCCTCGCCGATGGTTAAGAGAAAAATATGGTCAATGCGCTCAGAGGGGCGGTAGCGTTTCCAGTAGTGCTTAAACTGCAAGAGATTAATGTGAAAAATCCAGGTTTTGCCGGAGCCTGTGGCTGTCCAGAAAGCGAGCTTATTGAGCGGTGTGTCTTTGGGATCGTAAAGCTCTATCTGGCTTCCTGCATCCTTGCCGATATTCCAGCCACGGATATATCCGTTTATGTCTTCCGTTAGCTGTGCGCTATCGGCAAACCAGCGCTCTAAGAGAATCTCGGTGAAGAGCAGGGCAAGGTACTGAAAGTATTTTGGGGTGAGAGTATCGCCGCCGGGGCGGTTGCGGGTGATCTGTCGCCAGTGGGCAATGATGTTTGCATCGTAGGTTAAGAGGCTATCCAACCCCCTATCCCCCGCCCGGCGGGGGGAATGATAGGTGTCCCAGCAGGGTTTGAGGGCGTGGTAAAAGCCGCTGGTGCCATCGGCGTTGATTCGCTCGCAGTCGGTATCGTCTAAGCGAGTGCGCTGTACTAGCTCCTCTAGCGTGTGCTTGCCAAAGAGAGAGAAAAGCCACTCAAAAAGTACGAGGCGCTGGTGAAAGGCAAGCTTTGGCGCAGGAATAGCAGCCCCCCGGCCCCCGCCAGCGGGGGAGTTTGTAGGTTTTCTCCCCATCTATTTAATCTCCTCAATGGTGTTCATCAGCCGTGCAAACTCGTGCTCGGTTCGCAAGACACTCCATCGCGCCGTGGGAGGGCAAAGTGTTTGTAGAGAGGTAGGGCCATTGACATAGATCAGTGCGGGGCTAATTTTCTCCTCCCAGTTCTCCTTAATCCAGAGTGCCTTGAGTGCCTCATCGCTGACGGCTTTCACGGAGCGCCAGAGCACCAGCACTTTCTCGCCGCGTGCGGTAGTTCCCTCACTCACGCGCACGCCGTCTACCGTAAAGCGCCGCTTCACCCGCAAGCCTAGCAGATAATAAAACGTCTCGATTACGTCCACGGCTCGCTCCGTTGTTACCCCTACGCCACCCGTGGCAACTTTCAGGGTGTAGAAAAATGGCTCCTCTAGTGCGTTCATATCCACCAAGGTCTTAGAGCCACGTGCTTCGATGCCGGTCATGTGCTCGGTGTAATACTCCGTCAGAATCCCCGCCGTATCCTCCGCCTCCGTCAGCGTCTTCTGCACCCCTTCAGGCCGCGTCAGGTTCAAGTTATTCAAAGCATCTTCATACGACTCTAGCTTTAGATATTTAATCGTATGCGAAATCCCATCATCACGCTTTTGTGGCTTTCCTATTTTCCAATCAGGAGAATATGCAGCTTTAAGAAGCCTAGGTTTTAAGACTGTGTTAAAGTGTGAACCCATTTCTGTAAGAACATAATTTCGTTGCTTTAAATCATGTTGACGGTTTAAACTTATAACTGCATGTGCTGTTGTTCCTGAACCTCCATAAAAATCAAAAATTAAGCTGTTTTGTTTTGTTGTATATTGAATAATTGTTGACAATACTTCATGATCTTTTGGATTATCAAATGCTTTATATCCCATTAGCTGACGGAGATATTTTACAGAAACCTGTGATTGGCGATAAATGACACTAGGCATTACTTGAAGTCCTGCAACTTCATCTTCTTCTTCGTCATTTTCTTCTTCAGAATCTATATCTAAATTATCTTCTATTGCATCAGGAACTGGCAATAAATGAGCTTTTCGGTAAGGTGGCTGAGTATGATCTTCACGAAACTCCACTAGTTTCAGATCAATTTGTTTTAGCATTGTATTTAATGTTGCATAACGCCACCCTGCATCAGGTATTTTACAAGGCTGTTGCGTAATAGGGTGAATCGCATACGGGTACATTCCCCGGAGCTTGCTCCGTGACCGCTTGGGATACGTGGGCATCTCTTAGGATGCCCACTTCTTCTGTGGCTTCGGCT
>NZ_JAYVPL010000065.1:0-24166 GCF_043757465.1 Armatimonas sp. | reverse complement strand
TAATCTTGTCCCATATCTTTTCCCGACAGGGCTGACATCGCCATTTGCCAGCCCTCTTCCAAACCATCTAAACGACGAAGCCCAAGCCACAAACTTTTCACACCCGCACGGGGGGCAGAAGGGCAAGGACGAAAACCGCCAACACAAGCAATGGCAAGGATTGCATCACTTACACTACAAATAGACTTACCGCTATGGGCAGACAAAACGGTGATACTTAGCTCCGCAAAAATATTTCTATAGTCTTCGGCAAAAGCATTGACGTGTGACATTTGGGATCTCCTGATGGGAGCATTCGGAGACCCCCTCTCGCACCTGAGGAATTTGGACATTTGCCCAATTATTCAATACTTTTGAAATCCCGGCACGGAACTCCTCCCTCGACAACGCCTCTTTTCAGCGCGGTTTCCACCGTCAAATTAGTCTAAACGCGAATAGAGAGTGAGTGTTTCGGCCATGAAACGTGAGCAGCTCCCAACTTGCTGGACTCAAGTGGTGAGGAACTTTTCGATAGGCATCGAAGGTATAGTAAGTAACAACAATGCGACGCGTTCTGGCGATCTTCCTGGTAGCGGTTTTTGTGGCAAGCTCCTTGCCGCAGTCAGCGAGTGCTCGCCTTATCTGCCGCATGACGGGCGAGGAGATGCAGCCGGTCGCCGTCCAAGATGATCCGAACTCCTGTTGTGCGGTTCGGGCTAAGTCTACCGGGGGCATGGAGCTAGCCAATCGCTCCTGCTGCGATCTGAAGATCACTCCCGGCCACACGCCACTTCCCAGCACCAGCTTCACCAACGTTGCAACAGCAGTAGCCGCTCTAACAACTTTTACTCTGGTCTTGCCTATCCAGAGCTTTGTCGAAGTCGCTGCCTCAGTAAGCCTTCTGGTTACGCCGCTCTATCGCGGCCCGCCCCCATCACCCGATTCTCCACGCGGCCCGCCCACCCTCTCCTGACATCTAGCGCTACGCCTTCTGGTTAGCGCCTGCTCGTCCGCGCCCACGCACCACACTCGAATGGTGCAGACATCGTCAGGAGAAATCCCATGTCTTCCCTCAAGAAACTAACATATCCTTTCAACAAAGTAGCAGTCTCGCTTTTCGCCGCTCTGCTGCTTCTTGCAACTTCGGCTCTTGCCGGGCCAAAGGCTGAGGCGGGTCCGTACCGTGTGGAAGTCGTGACCTCGCCGTCGGTCGTCTCGCTCGGAAAAGGGCAGCTTCTCATCACCATCACCGATGCCTCCAGCAAGCCGCTTGGTGGCCTCACCGTTACCGCGCTCACGGGGATGCCGGGGATGAGTATGGGCGAGCGCGAGGAGAGTGGACGCCTCAAGGAAGGCCAGCCAGGTACTTACCAGGTCGCGGCACAGTACCCGATGGAAGGCGGCTACGAGTCCACGATCCAGATCACCGGGGCACTGGGAAAAGCCACCGCGAAGATCGCCTTCAAGACGGGCGACGATACCGCAGCCACAGCAACGACGGGGTTTCCCGTTGGCAAGTTACTCAGCATAGCACTCGCCTTGCTAGCTCTTGGCTTCGTGCTCTACCGCGTTCGTAAGACCGGCCAGAGGGTTAATCTGCGCTCGCTCTTAAGCGGCCAGGTGCTCGGTGGACTTGCGCTTCTTGCCGCCATGACAGCCGCCGCAATCTACGTGGTCGGGCACTGGAGGCGAGCGGGCGCGATGACTCCCATGGACGCACAAGCCGCCGACATGACCAACATGCCGCCCCCCTCTGGAACGACTCCTGTCGAGCTTGCCATCGTCACCCGTGGCAGCATCACCAGCACGCTACGAACCGCTGGAACCGCCGCAGGATTCACCGAGCAGGACATCGCGGCGCGTGCTCCTGGCGTTCTTCAGCAAGTGCTGGTCTATCCCGGCGACAAGGTGAGCAAGGGGCAGCTCCTCGCACGGCTAGATACAAGGCAGAGCGCCCCCCAGACCGCCGAGAAAGTGGCGATGGCGAGCATGGCGAGGCAAGGCGTTGCGGTTGCACAAGCCGAAAAAGCGCAGGCGGAGCAGGAGGTTCACCTGGCCCACGCAGAGCTCGCGGGTAAGCAAGGCGCTCTCAATGAAGCCAAAGCCATGGTCGTGTCCGCAACAGAGGAGAAAGCAAGCAGTGAAGCCGCCCTCATCGCCGCCGAATCTCAAACGACCGGAGCGCAGGCGGAGCTACAAGCGACTCGGGCTGACCAGACCTACTGGCAACAGCAGATACAGCGCTCTAAAAAACTTCATGATGCCGGAGCCATCTCAGGCGAAGAGCTTCAGCGCGACACGGCGCAGGCGGCGAGCGCCGATGCCAAGGTTCAGCAGGCCACTGCAAAGCTCTCCGAAGCGGCGGCGATGGTGAAAGCCGCGCAGTCAAGTAGACGCAAATCCGAGGCGCAGATTGTGGCGGCGCGGGCGAAAGTAGTGATGGCGGAGTCGGAATTGGCCGCTCACAACGCCCATGTCCGCTCGTCGGGTGCAGCGGTCACGACGGCGGTGCGCAAAGTTGACCAGGCGCAGAGCGGGGTGAATCAGGCGAGCGCGGCACTGCAAGCTGCCACGATTAACCAGGGCTTCTCCGAGATTTGGGCAGAGAGTGACGGGGTCGTGCTCCAACGGCTCGTCAGTCCGGGAACGCTCGTCAGTCCCGGCCAGGTGGTACTAAAAGTCGCCGAAATACGCCCCCTTCGCCTTCAAGCCACCGTAGCTGAGGCAGACCTCGCACAGATTCGGGTTGGAACCACAGCGGGTATCCAGCCACGAAACGGCGGTAAGGCACTAATGGCGCGGATCACCTCGGTTTCGCCGCAGGTAGACCCCGTAGCAAGAACGGGCATCGTCGAGGCGCTCGTCCCCAACGCAGACGGGAAGCTCTTACCGGGGCAGTATGTCGCCTTCGAGATCGAGACAGGCGCACGGAAAGATAGCCTGAGAGTGCCGACTCGTGCGATCCAGTACGGCACGCAGTCCAAGCCCTTCGTCTGGCTTGCTGAGCCTGCCGGACCAGGGCAATTTAGCGTAAAGCGAACTCCTGTGACGCTTGGTGTCGCTGGCTGGGAGACGGTCGAGATCATCAGCGGCTTGACGGAAGGGCAGCGGGTTGTCGTCAGTGGAGCCACCTATCTCAAGAACGGCGAGGCGGTTTCACAAGTCGAGCACCAAGACGAAATGCAGACGAAGAACGAAGTCTCTATCCAGGTCACGGAGCAGGGCTACGAACCAGCGACAATCTCGGTGAAAGTGGGTGTTCCCGTCAAGCTGACTTTCACCCGAACCAGTGACAAGACCTGCGGCACCGAAGTCCTCTTCCCAGACTACGGCATCAACCGGAAACTCCCGCTTAACATTCCAACACTCGTCACGTTCACACCGAAGAAGGCGGGCGATATCGCTTTTGCATGCGGGATGAACATGCTCAAGGGAAAGCTGGTGGCACAGTGAAAAATCCTAAGACCAATCCGCTTCATCTGATCCATCGGTGGAGCATCGAGCACCCCTACGCCATCATCGCCTTCTATGTCGCTGTCGTCGCGCTGGCGGGGTTCGTGGTGGCGAAGGTCATGCCCCGCCGCTTCGCTCCCTACGTCGAGTCGCCGATGCTGGGCGTTGTCACCATGATGCCGGGACTCTCCGCGCCCGAGATGGAGCTACAAGTCTCCAAGCCCATCGAGGAGCAGATGATCGCCGTCAAAGGCGTTCACTCGGTGCGCTCCACCTCGCAGGAAGGCGTCTCTATCGTCACGCTGGAGTTCCCCTACGGCACCAACATGCAGCGGGCAACAACCGATGTTCAGTCCTTGATGAACGTCACTCAGGGGAGCCTGCCAAGCACTGGGGCGAACATGAAGCCCTCGTTTGTCGTGCCGATTGACCCGCTGAATCTACCCGTCGTCTCACTCGCGCTCCGTGGCGACCCTAAGGAGGGCTGGGACGAGACTCGGGTGCGTGAGTTCGCCGACAACGAGGTGATTCGGCGGCTCAAGACCATTGCTAGTGTCCACGCCGTCGTGCCCTTTGGGGGCTACCGCAGGCAATTACAGGTGACGGTAGACCGGCGCAAGCTCTCGGCGTACCGGCTCTCGATCCTCGATGTAAAAGCGGCGATAGATCGCTTTAATGTCGCAAAGTCCGGGGGAACTGCCACGAGCGGGCCAACGGAAGCCACGGTACGCATTGATAGCCAAGCTGCCACCGCAGAGGACATTCTCGCCTACCCGATAGCCTCCACAATGGGCACAAACCATGTGGTTTACATTCGCGACGTGGCAAGTGTCATTGATGGACACTGGGAGCGGCGTAGCGCCTATCACTATGTCCAGCACGATAAAGGAACGGCGGGCAAAGTTATCCCCGCGATAGAGGTTTCCGTAGTTCAAGACCCTGGAGCCAGTAGTGCCCAGGTCGTTCCCGCGATCATGGCGGTTGTTAGGCAGATGGAGGCGGAGAACCCTGGCCTGCACTTTGAAACCGCCTACGACAATGCACATTTCGTTGACATCCTCTTCGACAATGTCTGGCACGAGCTGGGACTCGCCGTGCTGCTCACAGCTCTAGCCGTCCTCTTCTTTCTTGGTGAGTGGCGCGGCACCGTCATCGCCATGATCACCGTGCCAACGTCGCTCGCACTCGCGGTTCTGCTCATGCTGCCGTTTGGCATGACCTTCAACAGCGGCACGCTTATTGGTCTGCTGCTCTCCATTGGGCGGCTGGTGGACGACTCGATTATTGATATTCACGCCGTCGAGCGGCACCTCAAGATGGGCAAAAATCCCAAGAGCGCCACCATTGACGGAATCGCTGAGGTGCGGGTCGCCGTCATCGCGTCCACCCTGATGATCGTGCTCGCTCTCATGCCGCTGCTTTTCTCGGGAGGCATCACGGCCCTGATGTTCGTCGAGCTGGTCTGGCCGCTGATCTTCGGGCTGCTCGCCTCGATGCTCGTCAGCTTCACCCTCACTGCCCTCCTCTGCGCCACGTTACTTCGCCCCGAATCAGCAAGAGAAGAAGACCGAAAGCATCCGGCACTGCGCTTTCTCTACATCGTTCTTGACCCGATTCAACGCGGCCTCACCCGCATGGAAAAAGGCTATGGACGGGCAATTTATTGGATGTTACGCCATCGGTTCGCCAACCTTGCTCGCGTTCTTGCCACTGTGATAGTCGGCTTCACCTTCTACTACTTTATTGGCTCGGAGATGATGCCCCTGGCCGATGTCGGGCAGGCAAACGGCTTTTTAGAGATGGCTCCTGGCACCTCCTTTGCCGAGACGGAGCGGGCCGTCGGGAAGCTGGAGAAGATACTCTTAAAACACCCCGAGCTGGAGAAAACCAGCATTGAAATCGGGCAGGAGAGCATGTTCGAGTCTTGGACCCCCTTCTTCACCGGCTACCAGATGCCCCAGGTCAACGGAGCATCTCTGATGCTCACCTTCTCCGACAAAGACCAGCGCAAGAAGACCATCTGGGACGTACTGGACAGTGTGCAGAAAGAAGCGCTCACCACCATTCCCGGCATTCGTCGCCTCCAGATCAAGGAGATGGGCAGCGATGTTATGGCGACTGCCGCCGCGCCGGTTCACGTCAATATCTATGGCCCGGACTTAGTCCAGCTCGACCGGATCGGGAGTGAGGTGAGGGCTATTGCGGGCAAGATGCCTGAGATGTTCCAGCCCGCCACGACTTGGAGCCTGGCACTGCCCACTTGGAACGTGAAAGTAGACCCGCAAAGGGCACAAGAGGTTGGACTCTCTCCATCAGCGATCTCCGAGCAGGCGTACTACGCACTCCGGGGCGGCCTGACGGAGAACTTCTGGAGGTTGCCTGGCCAGCGGCAGAACACGATCCAGGTACGGCTAGAAGGCGACCAGCACGAGAGCGAGCAGGACGTAGAGAACCTTCCCATTGCTCTTTCCGATGGCAGAAGCGTCCCACTGAAGTCACTGGCGAGCGTGGAGCACACCATCTCGCCAACAGTCATTGAGCATGACAACCTGCGGCGCGTTATCGGGGTGACGGGCTACTACCGCCTCGGGAGTCTGCCCTCGATGGACGTCGTGATGAACCTACTCTCCAACTCCTATGGGGGAAACAAGAAGCTGGGCATTGCGCCGGTGAACTTCCCGCCCGGCTACGGGATGGAGATGCGCGGGGACATGACCCAGATGATGGACAGCTTCCGCCGTCTGCTTGCCGGACTGATGCTCTCACTCGCCCTGATGTACCTAGTGCTGGTGATCCAGTTTCGGGGATTCTTGCAGCCGCTCCAGATGCTGGCATCCCTGCCGCTGGAGCTGGCGGGTGTCTTCCTAGCACTTTGGATCGCCCATCAAGCCTTCTCCACGGTCTCGATTCTGGGCACCATCGTACTGACGGGCATGGACATCACGACAGCGGTGCTCTTGATAGACCTGGTGATGAAGTACCGCGATAAAGGGATTCCCAGAGACCAGGCGATTATCGAAGCTTGTCCCGAGCGCCTACGCCCCATCCTGATGACAGCGGGAATCTCGCTGGTGGTCTTGCTCCCGGTCGCCATCGCCCCTAAGACCGGCCTTGATGCCTACCAGCCGCTCGCCACTGCGGTTTGTGGTGGCCTGATCATCGGGACGGTGCTCTCGCTCTTCGACATTCCCATCATGCACACCTACGTGGACGACTTCATCCGCTGGCTCAACAAGACGTTCCTAAACCGCGACTGGCAGTGGCAAAAGACAGATACCGATGGGGAAACATCGCCCACTGAAGAGGAAGAGGCAGTCCAATGATCGGAATCGTTCAGGTTGTCGCTGCCCCAGCTCCGGGGCGTTCGGAGTCCCTTCTTGCTGGCCGTAAAGTGGTGGACAGAGCGGTGACGATAGACGAGGCAGTTGCCATCGCGCTGACGGAAAGCCCCGTGATTCGTAGTGCAGGTATGGAAGTCGAAGCGGCAGCGGGCAGGGTGGATTTGGCGAAAGCTCAGAAGCGACTGCAAGTCTCGGCGAGTACCTTCCTCGCGGGAGGGAGCAGCGGCAATATAGTCTCTTCACCCGGCGGGCAGATGCTGATGGGCTTGCCACGAGGTGCGTTCTTCGACCAGAACGTCGCGCTTATGGCTCCACTGGACCTATCGGGACGGCTCGGTGCGCTGACTCGGCAGGCATCGCTACTTCAAGATGCCTCTAGTGCGGAGCGAGAAGTAGTGCGCCAAGAGGTCATCTTGCTGGTGAGAACGGCGTTCCGCGACGTGCTGGCAAAACGAGCAATGGTCAGTGTAGCGAATCCCCATCTGACCGAGAGCGAGGAGCGCTTGAAGCTGGATCGTGCGCGGCTTGCGGCTGACAGCATTCCCGCGTTCTTTGTCCAGCGGGGTGAGGCCGAAGTCGCGGAGGCAAGGCAAGCTCTCACCAACGCAGAGAAAGACGAGCAGGTCGCCCTCGTGCAGCTCAAGACGATCATGGGCATTCACCCTGCCTCAAAACTTGAACTCACGCAGATAAAAGAGGGCACTAACCCCCTTCCCGGAGAGCTCGCGGCACTCTTACTCTTAGCCGAGAAGCAGCGGCCTGAGCTGCTTGCTATGCGCCGTAAAATCGAGGGCGCGAGCGCGGGGCTGGAGGCAAATAAGCGGGGCTATCGGCCCCAGGTAAGTGCTTTCGCGATGGGCGATTCGATGGCGGCAAGGGGGCAAAAGGGCTTTACGGGGACGACGTTTGGTATTGCTCTCTCGGTGCCGCTCGTCACGGGTGGCACTCAGCAGGCGGAGCGCCGCACAATGGAGGCGATGCGCCGAAAGGAAGTAGCCGAGGAGGAGCGAGTCCTGCTTCAGGTTGCTCAGGAAGTGCAAGTTGCCTTGCTGGATCTCCAAGCGGCGACAAAGAACATCGAGACGGCGCAGATAGCACTGACCGCCGCGCAGGAGAGCTACCGTATCGCTCGGCTACGCTACGAGGCAGGACGAAGCATACTCACGGAGGCTCTCGACGCTCAGACGGTGAGGGTGAAAGCAGAGAGTGCCGTTATCCAAGCAAGACTCCAGGCGGGATTGGCGCAGGACAAGCTCAAAAGGGCCACAGGCGACCAGCTTGCAGGGGCGAGTATCTCGCGATAAAATCATTCGACACTTATCGAAAGGTTTCACCCATGCTCGATGTCGCCGCGATCTTCAAAGCGCTCTCTGACCCGACCCGGCTCGCGGTCTACAACTGCATCCGCTGCTGTGGCCCTACCTGCGGCTACCAAGCCGACTCGGGGCAGTGCTGTGGCTCATGCGATGGAACGGCAGCCTGCGCCATTCGCTGCCAGGTGCCCTGCGCTCCCAGCACCCTTACCCATCACCTCAACGAGCTGCGCGAGGCGGGCCTCATCGAAACCGAGAAGCGCGGACGCATCGTCTACTGCAAAGTCAAGACCGAGGCACTCGCCGCCATCGCGGGCTTCGTGAGCGGAAAATGAAAGCACCACTTTTGTTTCTTGCCAGCCTTCTTCTCGTCGCTCCAGTGTGGGGGCAGGAGTCGGGAAGCCAGTCCATCAAGGATAAGCTCCGCTCGACTCTTCCCCCATGAACGGGCTGACCGGGCGAAGGCTCACCGCTCCGTGCGAGCGGCATTCAAGGAAAGTATCAGTTCTCCCAGCGCTACGTGGACTCCGTGCAACAGCGCCCCCGCTGGCGCACGACTCTCACGGGACGGGTTTCGCCGCGCTTCCAAGTCGGGGTGGAGTACAACCCTAATGCGCCTAAGGAGAAGGTAAATCCGGTAGGAAACTACTTTATTCAGGCCGAGACAGAAAGCAAGCCAGGGATCGTGGCGGGCTTCTCCAGCGACAGGATCGGCACCCCCTACGGCATGAGCTACTTTGTCTCCGCGCAGAAGCAGCTCGGCGGCGAATCGGGCCGTGTCGCGCCGTATATCGGGCTGTCCTACTCGGAGTTTGGCAAGGAGATTCTCACCCCGTTTGGTGCGAGTATCGGCCTGCGTGACGATCTGGTGCTCCTGCCGATGTGCGATGGTAAGTATGGCCACACCACGCTCTCGTGGTTCAGCAAGCGCGGCGAGAGCATCAGCCTCATCGCGGCGTTCAACAAGCGATTTGGAATCGCTTTCGCGAGGAACTTTTAAAATGAAATACCTACTGGCGGCACTAACCGCTCTCGTTCTTTCTCTTGCTGCCTTTGCCCAAGAGAAGGCCCAGCGCGTCACCGGCAAGCTCCCTGCGAAGGCGGTCTGCTTTATCTGCTTCCAGAACGGGGAATCCGAAGAGGAGAAGCCAGCCGGAGCCGTAGCCTACAAAGGCAAGACCTACTATTTTTGCAACAAGGCGGAGGTCGAAAAGTTTCTCAAAGATCCCGAGGTCTTTATCCCGGCTCCCGTACCGCGCTCCGCTCCTGTGTTCACGCTCAAGACCCCAACAGGCGAGACCGTTAGCCTCGAATCGCTGAAGGGCAAGCTGGTTCTCGTGGACTTCTGGGCGACCTGGTGCGTTCCCTGCGTCAAGGCCATGCCCGATATGCAGAAGCTCCAAGACAAGTACGCAGCCAAGGGCTTTACAGTCGTTGGCATCTCCATTGACGACGAAGGCGCAAAGAAAGTCACTCCTTTCCTAGCCAAGAGCAAGGTCAAGTTCACCTACCCGATCTTGCTAGACAACGGCATGGTCTGGAAAGACTGGGGCGTGAAATCCGTGCCTTCTGTGATGCTGGTCAAGGGTGGGCAGATCCTGAAGCACTGGAGCGGAAAAATCGAGATAGGCGAGATAGAGAAAGCGGTGCGCGAAGCTCTGGCTCCCTAAGCAAAACGTAGACAGGTATACTAAAGCATCAATGCGAAGACTCCGGCTCCCATCCTTCAAAATCCTGGTAGCTCTTCTGCTGGCATTCTCTGCCAGTGCGCCTTCGCTCGCCGCGACGGTTTCTTGGTTCTGTGATGGGCGGTTCTGTGGTATTTCTTTGTGTTGCTGCGATCAGCCCGATCTCACCAAAAACGATGCCAACTGCCGCAAAATCGAAAACACGCAAAACCAGCCTTCGATCTGTGAGGCCGAGTGTGGCTGCACTCCTGTCCTCTCCTCGGTTGCCGAGCAGCACTCAACGCTTACCGCAGTAATACATCTTCCCACGCCAGTATTTGCCGCTCTTCCTCCCGCAGTCTCCCCTCTGATTCCGGCATACTCTCCTGTGATCCGGGCATACGTCCCGGACTATCGCGGTCCACCGACGGTGAGCATTACGCTTCTTTCTGCGTCTCTTCGCGCTCCGCCCGCTTCCTGAAAACGAATCTTTGTTCGTCTCCGAGCCTGTTCTAACCCGCTCGTTGACTTGCGTTTTTCAGGAGGCATTTTTGTTACCTATTCCCATAACCTTACATCGCTTACACCAAGATGTAGCACCACTCACCGTAGATTCGGCGGTGCAAGCGGCACTGCTGCATAACCCGCGTGTTCTGGCAGCGAAAAAAGAAGCCCTTGCGGCCCGGCTGGGCATTCGCTCCGCAAGGGCGCTCGCAAACCCCGAGTTCCTGGTCAGCCCGGCGCTTGGAGCCATCAATGGCACGACGGAGGAGCTGCTTCTCACTCAGCCACTGGAGATCAACGGAGCGCGAGCGGCCCGCACAAAGCAAGCGACTGCACAAGCGCAGGGAGTTTCCGCCCACGCGACGGCTGAAGTGCGTGAGGTCGTCGCCCTGGTCAGGACAGCGTATGTCCAGCTCTGGCGGGAGCGTCAGCTACTCTCCGTCGCCAAAGACTCCCTAGAGAATGCGACAACTTTAGACCGGATTGCTCAAAAGCAGGTCGAGCTAGGAAGCCGCCCTGGTATTGATCTGGCTCAGACCGGCCTCGAAGTCGCTCGCGCCGGGCAACAGGTCACGCTCGCCGAGGGGCGGGTAAAAAGCGCCGAAGCGGCGCTGAGTACGCTGCTCGGACTGAAGCCAGATGCAATGGTTTCTGTGCTGGAGCTACCGCGCACGAAGATAGAGCTGGCCTCGCTGGAGCTTGCCACAACCCAGGCACTCGCAGCCCGAACGGAAATAACCATTGAGGCGGCGACATTGGAATCGCTTCGCCAAGACGGGGCGCTCGCTCGCGCCGAGGGTAAGCCCGATATCGCGCCCCAGCTGCGCGCCCAGCAGCTCGTCACGCGCCGAGCCACGTCGAAGGACTACGGTTTCTCCGTTGCCATTCGACTCCCGCTGATTGACTGGGGAAATCGAAAGAGCCGTATCCAGCAGAGTGAAGCCGCCGCGCTTGCTCAGTCGGATCGGATCGAGGCAGCTCGCCAGCAAGTTCGGCAGGAAGTTGCCCAAGCCTATGCAAGGCAGAGCGCCGCGCAGAGCGTCCTGACCTCGTTTGGCCCCGCGCTGGAGCAAGCCAGAAAGCTGCTCGCCGCCAGCAAGGTCGGCTTCGAGGAGGGCAAAACAGCCTTGCTTTCTGTGCTGGAGGCGCAGCGTTCCTACCGCGCAACGCTCGCTGACTACGCCCAGGCCCAGGCCGATGCCAGCCTCGCGCAAATCGAAATCGAACGCGCCACCGCCGCGTTCCCCGTCACACTTGGAGAAACAAAACTATGAACAGAGCTATTTTCGCGAGCATTGCATTATTGATGCTTGCCGGGTGCCAGAGGCCCACAGAAGAGACTGTCAAAGAAGAAGCAAAGCCCGAAGAAAGCAGTACAACGGTAACTTTCGAGAAAGAAACTCTCCAGCTTGCTCAGCTCGGTGTCGAGACGGCAAAAGAGAGCGAATCGAGCGAGCGGCTCACTGTCACCGGGACGCTGGAGGCAGACCCTTCCGCCACCGCCATTATCACAGCGCGAGTCGAGGGAAAGATCATTCGCCTCACTCCCGGCATTGGGGACACGGTTGCCTCGGGAAGTGTCGTTGCCATCGTCGAGAGCGAGAAACTCCACGAGGCGCAGCTAAACCATACTCTTGCCCTCAAGCGCCTTCAAGCCGCCGAGAGCGATCTGGCGCGTCGCCGCAAGCTCGCCGGACTCGGAGCCTACGGGCGACCCGGTGTGGAAGAGGCGCGTAAACAAGAAACGGATGCTGGAGCAATTCAAGAGCGTGCCCGAAGCGAAGTGCGCACCGCCGAGGCAGTGCTGGCAGAAGCAAAGAGTCGGCTCATTTCCCACGAGTCGGTGATCGAGCAGGCGAAAACTGCCGAGGTACTGGCTGCAAGTCAGGTGGAGCTGGCGGAGAAGCAAGCGGCTCGAAGTGAGCGCCTCCTCACCGCGCAGCTTGTCTCACGCCAGGAGCACGAAGGTGCGCTGGCACACGTAACCAAAGCCAGAGCCGAGCGCGAACACGCGCTGGCCGAGATCCGCGCCACACAAGCGAAACGCGAGGAGCTTCTCGCAAGCATCGAGAGCGCGAAGGCAAAACGAGACGGCGCGGAAAAGGCCATGGAAACGAGTGTCCGGCAGCTTGAGTTGGCGCGGCAGGCGCTCAAGCGTGGTGAGGCCATCTACAAGGGGGGCTTTCTCACCAGCCGTGAAGTCGCCGAAGCGGAAGCTACAGTCGCCCAGGCGCGAGTCAATGCCGAGGGCGCTCTCGACGATGTGCAGCTTCTGGGCGGTCAGCCCGGCGACAACCACTCCATTCCCGTCAAAGCCCCGTTCGCCGGGCGAGTTCGGGAGCGCAAGGCGACGCTCGGACAGACGGTTATGGCGGGTGAGCCGATTCTCACCCTAGTGAATCCAACCGTACTTTTCGCGCAGCTCGCTCTCTTCCCCGCCGACCTGCCCCGCGTACGTCCCGGTCAGAGCGTCACTCTCACTATCGAGGGCCGAACCGTCTCGGGGGTTATCGAGCGACTCGGCGAGGCGGCGGACGAAAAGACCCGCTCGGTGAAGGTTCGAGTGCGTGTGGACAACCGCGCCGGACGACTGCGCCCCGGTCTGCCCGTCACGGCGAAGATCTCCCGTGCCAGCGAGCGCATTCTAGCCGTGCCTGCGGGTGCCGTGCAAACGGTGAATGGTAAGAAAGTTGTCTTTGTCTCCGGGGAGAAAGCAGGCGAGTTCGCGCCTCGGGAAGTGCGCGTTGGTACGACTCAAGACGGCAGGACAACGATTCTCTCGGGGTTGAAGCCGGGCGAAAAATTCGTCGGCAAGAATGCTTTTCTGGTCAAGTCGCAGGCCATGAAGAGCGAGTTGGGAGAGGAATAGAGTCATGATCGAAGCCATTGTAAAGTTTTCTCTCAAGCAGCGAGCCGTGGTTCTTATGCTGTCGCTTTTGTTATTCGGGCTTGGTGTCTGGAACGCCACGCAGCTACCTATTGACGCGGTGCCGGACATCACCAATGTCCAAGTGCAGGTCAATGTGGTAGCTCCCTCGCTCGGAGCCGAGGAGGTCGAGCGCCAGCTCACGTTCCCGCTGGAAATCGCGCTGGCGGGACTGCCCCACTTGGAAGAAACGCGCTCCATCTCGCAGTTCGGCCTCAGCCAAATCGTCTTAGTTTTTGACGAAGGCACCGACCTCTACTTCATTCGCAACCTGGTCTCTCAGCGGCTCGAAGGAGCCAAAGAGCAGCTTCCTCCCGGTGTCAAAGCTGAGATGGGGCCGGTCAGCACGGGCCTGGGAGAGATCTACTACGCCCGCCTCGACAACCCGAATCTCTCGCTGATGGAGCGGCGCAGCCTCATGGACTGGGTGGTGCGGCCCGCACTTCTCTCCGTGCCGGGGCTGGCCGAGGTCAATACCTGGGGCGGCGAGGTGCGCCAGATTCAGGTGCAGCTCGATCCGCAGAAGCTCCAGTCGTTCGGGTTCTCGGTTCCCGATGTGGTGAAAGCGGTCGCCGAGTCCAATGAGAACGCGGGCGGCGCGGCGATCTCACAGGGCGGCGAGCAGCAGCTTGTGCGGAGCGTGGGGACTCTCAAGGGGGCCGAGGACTTAGCGAAGATCGTGCTGGGAGCGCCCGAGGGCGTGCCGGTGACACTGGCTCAGGTCGCCACTATCGCCGACGCGCCACTGGTTCGTCAGGGCGCGATGAGCGCCAACGGCCAGGGCGAGCAGGTCTACGCGATCAACCTCTTACTGATTGGGGAGAACGGACGCGTCGTGGTGGAGCGCGTGAAAGATAAGGTGAGCCGGATTGAAAAGTCCCTCCCTCCCGGCTCAAAGCTTTTAGGCTTTCTGGACCGCGCGGAGCTGATTAACCGGACGCTTCAAACGGCGATAAAAAACTTAGTCGAGGGCGGCGTTCTCGTCGTCGTTGTCCTATTTCTGTTCCTACTCCAGATTCGTGCCGGGCTGATCGTCTCGGCGGTGATCCCGCTGGCGATGCTTTTTGCCATCATCGGAATGAAGACATTTCACGTCTCGGCGAACCTGATGAGCCTTGGCGCGATTGACTTCGGCCTGATCGTGGACGGCGCGGTGATCATTGTCGAAAATACCGTCCGTAGATTGGTGGAGGCGCGGCACGAAGCCGGGCGCGATCTGACCGAGGACGAGCGGCAGGCGCTGATCTACAAAGCCGCTGCAGAAGTCCTGAAGCCGTCACTGGCTGGCGTGGTGATTATTATGGCGGCCTATCTCCCGATTCTCACGCTGGTCGGGGTCGAGGGAAAGATGTTTCGCCCGATGGGGCTGACGGTTCTCTTTGCGCTCTTCGGCGCTCTGCTACTCTCGCTGACTCTCATCCCCGCGCTCTGCTCACTCTTTTTGAAGGTGCGCTCGGAGAAAGAGAATCCTATCGTTCATGCGCTGGAGAGAGCCTACCGCCCGCTCCTCAAGCGAACCCTGCGGCTTCCTATTGCTCCCGTGGTTCTTGCTCTCGCTCTGCTGGGGCTGGCGCTGGCGCTGTTCCCGCGCCTGGGGAGCGAGTTCATGCCGCAGCTAGACGAAGGAGCCATCGCCGTCGAGGCGATCTACGCGCCGAGTATCTCGCTCGACGAAGTGATCGAGCGGGCAGGCGTCGCCGAGAGATTTATCCAGAAGAAGTTCCCCGACGAGATCAAGGAAGTCGTGACGCGTATCGGACGACCCGAAGTCGCCACCGATCCGATGCTGATTAATCAGACGGACATTTTGATTGATCTGACTCCGCCCTCGCGGTGGAAGAAAGCGAAGACCAAAGACGAGCTGGTGGAGAAAGTCGCGGCGGAGCTGGGCAAGCTGCCAGGCGTCGCGACCTCGCTGACGCAGCCGATCCAGATGCGCATGGGCGAGCTTCTCGCCGGGGTCGGTCAGCGCTCGGATTTAGGCGTGCAGCTCTTCGGCCCGGACGCGCAGGTTCTCGCCACGGAGGCCGACAAGCTGACTAAACTGATTGAGAGCGTTCCCGGCGCGGTGGACGTTCGCGGCGAGACGACTCAGGGGCTTCCTCAGCTTCAGATCGTGCTGGACCGCGACGCCATCGCACGCTACGGGGTTCGTATCGCGGAAGTGAACGCCACGGTCGCGGCGGCGGTCGGAGGGCAAGTCGCCACCACCCTCTCCGACGGCGCGACGCGAGTGGATGTCTCGGTACGGCTGGAAGAAAGGTTCCGCGCCACGCCTGAGGCGATTGGACAGATCTCCGTCGCGGTTGCAGGCGGCGGGCACGTTCCGCTCTCCCAGCTTGCTAAAATCGCGCAGTCAGAAGGGCCGGTGCAGATCTCCCGCGAGAACGGCCAGCGGCGCATCACGGTTCAATCCAACGTCCGGGGGCGGGACTTAGGCTCGCTCGCCGAGGACGTAAAAAAGAAGCTGGATAAAGACTACAAGATTCCGACTGGCTACCGGCTGGAGTACGCGGGCACGTTCGAGCAGCTCCAGAGCGGGCGGGCGCGGCTCGCCATCGTGACGCCGCTGGCGTTTCTCTTGATCTTCTTCTTGCTCTACACGACCTTCGGAAGCCTGAAGCAAGCCTTGCTTGTCTTCACCGGGATTCCCCTTGCCGTCACCGGCGGCGTCTTCGCACTCTTTCTGCGCGGGATGCCCTTCTCCATCTCAGCGGGTATCGGCTTTATCGCGCTGGCGGGAATCGCAGTGCTAAACGGCGTGGTCTTGGTCAGCTTCATCAACGACCTGCGCCGCGACGGAAAAGAGCTGAAGGAAGCGGTGGTTGAAGGAGCCGTCGCCCGGCTACGGCCCGTTCTGATGACCGCGAGTGTCGCGGGCATCGGGTTCCTGCCGATGGCGCTTGCCACGGGCGCGGGAGCCGAGGTGCAGAAGCCGCTCGCCACGGTCGTCATTGGCGGCCTGATCTCGGCCACACTCTTGACTCTGATCGTCCTCCCGACGCTCTACGCCTGGTCGGAAAGAGGCGCTCGAATGCGCGACCATGCCGAAGTCCTGAGAGAAAAGTAAAATACTCCGGCCTAAAGGCCGGAGCTTTTTATTGAAAGCGGACACCACAAAAGCCTCAAGAGTTCTCACTTTCTTGCAGGCCGAGCACTGATCCATCAGCTTAAAAAAGAGTCGGGTTCTGGTTTGTCTTACCCTAGTCTTGGATGTAGCGGCGAATCACGCACTCCTCCGTCTGACCAATACACGCCGACGATACTTGGGTGTCCAAACAAGGTGAACACGAAGTCGATGTGTCGTGTGAGCACCAGCAAGATAGCGCGAAACACTCTCACAAGCCAACCGTTTTTGGCGATGGTATTGATTTTGGCGAACGTCTTGTTGCTACTAACAGGTTATTCCCATTCAATGGAGGAGTTTAAACTTGGAGAGTCCCTTATTCATAGAGGGCGGTGTAGCTCGATTGAACGGCCTCCGCTTCGGCGTGGGCTTCGCCGGCGTGCTCCGGGTGCGAAACGGCTAGCACGGCGAGAAAATCCAGCGCGGCCTGGTAGGCAGGGCGCTCGTAGCGGGCCATCACGGGGGTTCGGGTAAAGACACCGCTCCAGAACGAGTGGGTCTTGAGCAAGTGATTCTGCCGCGTGTGAAACTCCTCGTGTACCAGTGTCTCCGCCAGGCCCACCACACTGCCTAAAAGCGCCTCGGGGCCAATCAAAATCACACCTGTCAGCGTCGCCTGCCCCCGGTCACTAAGCTCTGGGACATAACGAACCGTGCGGCGCGTTAGGTTCTGCGCAATGGCCTCGTAGCCCGGAACGCATGCAATCAGCGCAATAGCCCTGGTTATTTCGAGAGCTTCTTGAGCCATGCGTTCTCCGGATCGTCTTTACGCACTTTCTCATACCAAGCGCGTGCCTTCGCCGGATCACGCTCCAGCCGCCCTAGCGCTGCAAATGCCGTCGCACGCGCCTTCCCCGCAGGGAGCGCCTCACTGGCATCTTGGAGGAATTTCTGAGCGGGCTCGCTCTTACCCTGGCTAGCCTGAAGCAACCCGAGTGCCAGGGCCGCCTCGCCGTGTGTGTCTCCCTCCAGCGCCGCCCGGAAGCATTTTTCCGCTTCATCGTCTTTTTTGAGCACCTGGAAGTAGAGGCTGCCTTGCTCCAAAAGTGCAACCGTTCCCGTTGCCTTTTTCAGCGCGGTCAGCGCCTCGGCGTCGTTATTCAGCCCCATGTGTGCAAACCCCAGATAGAGCTGCGCCTCGGAGTCGCTGTCGAGGCCGGTGAGCTTCTTAATCGCCGCTTCGTAGCCCCCAGCGGCGTAGTAGGCCAGCCCGACGGCTTTAAGACGCTTTGTGTCCGTGGGATTTTTCGCCAGCTCCGTCTCGACTCGATCCACGCTGGTCTGAGTGCCCGGCGGCACCGGTCGGCGGCGGTAGATATCGGCGAAGAGCCCCAGCGGCAGGGTGGGAGAGGCACTTGCACCGGGGAGCGAGACCGCGAGGGGCTTAGGAGCCTCGCGCTTGCTTTCACAACCAACAAGAAATACCAGCAACCAGAGGGCGCGTTTCATAGCTCTATCTTACCCGTCCTGTGAAATCCCCACAAAGACGTGGGTGGATTAGTTTGACCTGTCCATCTTGATCGTGCGCCGGTCTTTGGCATCCAGCTTGGGCACTTCCACTTTATCGCCCGGTTTGAGGCCCGAGATAATCTCAACGCGCGCTTCATCTTTCAAGCCCAGCGTGACACTCCGCTCTATCTTCTGGACTTTCTCGCCGGTGCCCGTGACCACCATCACTTTATTGCCGGGACGAAGCGCCTCGGCAGGCAGAACCAGCACGCTGTCTTTTTTATTGAGAAGAATGTCCACGCCCGCCGTCATGCCAGGTCGCAGGCGCTTGTCACGCTCCGTGACGGCGATCTTGACTTCAAAACGGACAATATTGCCACTGGCACTGCTTGTCTGCGACTGCTGCGTGCTGGTGAGCGAGGCGGGCGCGAGAGAGACAACACGCCCGTGGAACGTAACTTCCTGAATGCCGTCCACACGGATCTCCACAGGAAGCCCCACGGAGAGCCGCGAGACATCCACCTCATTTACATTGACTTTCACCTGCATCTTGGTGAGATCCGCAATGGTCACAATCGCCGCGCCCTGGGCAAACCCGGCAGTCGCTGAGGCAACGAGCTCGCCCTCCTCAAGATACTTCCCCGTCACTTCTCCCGCAATCGGGGCGACAATGCGAGTCTCTGCCAGTAGCACGGACTGCTCCGCGACCCGGTTCTCGTTCTGAGCGACATCGGCCTGAGAGCGCAGAATATCCTTGCTACGCACCTGCGCTTGGCGGGCATTGGCGCGCTCCGTGGCGAGCTGTACTTCGGCGGTCTTGACAGCCACTTGTGCCTGGTTGTAGCGCACTTTCGACTGCTCGACGCGTATCTTCGCCGTCTCGACACGCACTTTGGCTGTCTCGACAGACATCTTCGCCGTGTCTACGCCAATCTGTGCGGGAGCGATGTCCTCTTTGCGCGGCCCCTCTTTCAGGAGCGCGACCCGCTCCTGGGCACTGGCCAGATCCGCCTCGGCCAAATCAATCTGGGTCTGCGAAGAATCAACTTCCTGCTGGGCAATAAACCCCTTCCCGAACAGGAGCTGGCGACGCGCCAGAGTGCGCCGGGCGTCCACCAGCTGCGCCTGGATACGGCGTACACTCTGCTCAGCCTGCTGCACATCCTGCGAGCGGGTGGGTGCAGCGGCCTGCTCCACTCGCTTCTGTGCCTGGGTGATGCCCACCTTGGCGTTCTCCAGGCCCACGTCGGCGTCCTTGAGGCCCACCTCGGCATCCTTCACATTGACACCCGCCTCACGCAGGCTTACTTTGGAGTTCTCCAGCCCGATCTCAGCGCGGCGAACGGCAAGCGCTGTGGTCTGAAGAGTGAGCTGGTAGCTCTCTCGCGACTGGGAGAGCCCGGCCTGGCTTGACTGGAGCTGCGCCTGAACACTGGCAACCTGGCGCGAGACCTCGGTCGGGTCCACGGTAGCCAGTGGTGCCCCCACTGCCACTCTATCGCCGGGTCGGACGAAGATTTTGAGGACACGTCCTCCCACACGGGATTTGACATCCACCTTGGTCACTGGCTCCAGCGTCCCCGTCTCCGAGACTTTTATCGCAATCTTCCCGACCTCTGCGGTCACGAGTCGCCCAATCTCGGGTTTCGCGGTTGCCTTGGCCCGCATCTGGGAGTAGCCAAAGCCCGCTCCACCTAGCACGACCAGACCAATAATCGCCGTTCGAATAGCTTTTCCTGACACCTAGATTTGCCCTCTTTGGAAGCTAGGACAGCCTTGGCTTGCGGCAGGTTACAAGTTCGGGCGATAGAATGCGTAGCAAGGAGAGTTTCTCGATGAAGAAATCCATTCTTTGGACTGCCGCCGGTGTCGTTTCCGCCACCGCACTCTGGGCCGCGATCAGCCTACCCCAGCACTCACCCGTACGTCCCAGTGCTCGCCAGGCGGTCATCGCTTGTAGTGTCGTGGTGGAGGTTGATGATCCCAACGATGGGCTTGGTATGTCCGTGTCCCTCTCTACGGAACCCTCCACACTGGAGTGGAGTGGCAACATCGCTACGATACACTCCAAAACAACCAGCACCACCATCGGTTCCCCAACCAGTGCGCTCCATCCCACTACCCTGACAATTACTCGAACGACTCAGGAGCGAGGTTCAAATTTTTCTCGATGTAGCCGACAGAGCATCACACGTACCTTCCAGCCTGGCGATACCTTCAGGCTATAGAAAAAAAGCAGCCAAGAGCCTATGCTCCGGGCTGCTTTGGTTTACCGCGAGTCTACCGAACGCCGAGCCGCTGGCAGACACTGGCCCACGAGGTCGTGGACTTGAACGACTCGCGGATGGTGTAGAACCGCCCCGCGTCCGTGAGGCGTGGATAGAGCAGATAGGCGGTCTCCTCTTGATCCCGTGACTGATCCACCACTTTCAGAAGATCGCGAAGCTGGCCGCTGGTAATCCACTGCTCTAGGGCGAGCTGCCGCACGATCCGCATCTCGTCGCCCGCCGTGCGTGCCCGGCGCACGGCAAAGATAATCTGATCAAACTCACTGTCACGCATCGCCTGACGACCCCGGTTACGGTCGTTGACCTGGCTGTAGTTCTGATCGCGCAGACGGATCACCTCGCGCTCCAGCGCACGCGCATCACGCTCCGCATTCTCCAACAAGACTTCCAGGCGGCGGCGGTCGCTGTCGGGATCACGCCGCGTCTCGCGCTCACGGGCCCCGCCCCCCTCTTTTTCGCGAGTACTGAGCACGCGGCTCAGTAAGCCACGCGCATCCCGCAAGTCATCGGCCAAGTTTCGCGCCATGGTCTCAGGGGTTAGGTTTGTCCCCCAACTCTTTTCGCGCTGCGCCCAGACGGGCACCAGTGCCCCGACGCTCACCACCGCTGCCAATAGTACTGTCATCTTTCGTTTCATGGTCATCTCTCCAATGCTTTATACAACGATTTCCTTGCGCCAGCCGTGACGGTATACTGAGTGGCGTATGCCTGCCCCGCTTCGTCGCTACCTGCCCGCGCTGATTCTGTTGCTGGCGCTGGTGTTGCGGCTCTGGGGAATTGCCTGGGGGCTTCCCGATGCGAGCCACCTGTTTTCCTACCATCCCGATGAGTCTATTGTCGTCGGCTATGCACAGCGCCAGCCCGGCCAACAGCTCCTCGACACGGGCTTCTACAACTACGGCTCCCTCGCCACTCTCACGGATCGCTTCCTTCTACTGGCCACGGACGGCGCAACGGGCCTTCTAACCGCAAGTAGCCTCCTTCTCATGCGCCTGGTGAGCGTGGCCTACGGCATTGGAACCTGCGGTTTACTAATTCTTCTTGGCAAGCGCCTGGAAAAACCCGACGTGGGGCTGAGCGCCGCCGCACTTTATGCCGTCGCGCCCCTGGCCATTCAGCACGGGCACTTCGCCACGGTAGATGTCCCCGCGACGTTCTGGGTCACGGCGAGCCTGTTTATGGCCCTCACAAACCCGAAGTTATTCTGGTGTGGACTCTTTGCAGGGCTGGCGGCAGCAACGAAGTACAACGCGGGATTAGTTCTGCTCGCCGGAGTCGCAGCATGGTTTCTCTCTGGGAGGCGCTCCCTCAAGTCACTAGGGCTGTTGCTCAGCGGCGCAGCACTCGGCTTTCTGCTAGGTTGCCCCGGTGTGCTGGTGAACTTTCCTCAGTTTTGGAAGGACTTCACCTTTGAGCTGGCCCACTCGCGAACGGCACAAATTGACTTTGTAGGACAAATTGCTGCGCTCTACTGGCCGACTCTTGGCCTGCTGGCAGCGCTAGGCAGTCCGCTCTGGTTAGTGGGAGTCTGCAAGGCGCTCGCCTCACGCACGCGCACCGAGCTCACTCTGCTGGCCTTTGTCCTGCCGTACTTACTCTTGCTCTGCGTCTCCGCGAATCAGTACGCTCGCTACGCCCTGCCGCTGCTTCCCGCGCTCTGCTGGCTGATTGCGAGCCTACCCTGGAAGCCGCTCGTGGCTCTAGGGGGTACGCTCTCGCTTCTGTTTTCTCTGGCACTGTGCTCCGTGATGGTGGGGCCAGACCCTCGCGACGAAGCCGCAGTCTTTCTGAAGCAAAAGGGAGCTGCTTCCGTCGGTTTTGCCACCGGCCCGTGGTTCTGGTCGCCACCGCTCCATCCCGGACTCTCGCATCCGTCCCCACGGAGAGCAAAGAGTGCTGCCGAGAGCTCCAATCCCCTTAAACTCTTTGCCGTGCCGCCGGGCCGAGACTGGGACGCCGCCCTGCTTGATGAAACCAGCCCCGATGCCGTCGCGCTCTCCGAGATCGAGTACAGCGCGGTGGTGCAGAAGAAAAATCCACAGGCACTGTCGTATCTGGCGGCACTCACGGCGCGCTACCCCATTAAGACCGTCTTCGCGCACCCAATCCCACTCTTGGGGGCACGCGAGAGCAGCGGCCTGCCCTGCCAGCCACTCCCTATTGACATGCTCTATCCCAACCAGAGTGTGGTAGTTTTCACCAAAGAATAGCTATGATAAACGAACCTAAAGACCGAATTCTCGTCGCCCTCGACTACGACAATGCCGCGGATGCGCTTGCGCTTGCCCAGAAACTCGCCGGAAAAGTCGGCGGTGTCAAAGTGGGGCTGGAGCTGGTGAACGCCGCCGGCTTCGATATTTTTGGACATCTCCAAGATGCCGGAATCACGCGCATCTTCTACGATGCCAAGTTTCACGACATTCCCAACACCGTCGCGGGCGCGATTCGTGCTGCCACCAAGCGCGGTGTTTGGATGGTCAACGTCCACACCTGCGGCGGAAAAGCCATGATGGAAGCCGCCAGAGAGGCTGCACACGCTTCAAGCAACACACCGCCGCTGCTCATCGGCGTGACGGTTCTCACTAGCCTGGATCAGCTCGCCCTCTCGTCGGAGCTGCGGGTGACCGGCTCGCTAAGCAAGCACGTCACACACCTTGCCCAGCTTGCCCAGTCCGCAGGGCTCGATGGCGTCGTCGCAAGCCCCCTAGAGCTAGAGACGATTCGTGCGGCCTGTGGCGAGAGCTTTATCACGGTGATCCCCGGCATCCGCCCTGCGGGTGTGGGCACGCAAGACCAGAAGCGCGTCGCCACGCCCGCGTCTGCCGTGGCCGCCGGAGCGCACTACCTCGTGGTTGGGCGCGCCATCACCGCCGCCGCTGATCCCGTCGCTGCCGCCGCTGCCATTGTGCAGGAGATTTCGAATGAGTCCGCCGATTGAAAGCGATTGGGAACCAATAATTCGGCAGTCGCGGAGCGACTTCTTGGCAGAACGCCTACCCATGTTGGCAGAACGCCTACACACGCCGTTTTCAACCGGCAGCGGCAGGCTTGCGTGTTCGTGGCTTGCGCTCGGACTTGGGGATGTAGCCCATCTCCTTGTAGAGCGCCCCATCCGCGCCCCCGACCGTTCTATCCGCACGCACTCCATTGACCACCAGCTCCAGCGCCTCCGCCGTCGCCGCATCGCCCGTCTCACGCTCTTTGATCGCGTCGGTCATCTGGGTATCCAGCGTGCGAATGCGCTGCCGTGCCTCTATCGAGTCTTTCACAATTGCCTTGAACTGCGCCAGAGTCATACCGCCAAAGGACTTCTCCGGTGCCAGGGTTTCCCACGCCGTGAGTGCCGCCTGGTACTTCTCTTCTACTAAATTAGGTGCCATCGCTGCCATTTGAGATCGTTCTCCTCCGTATGATAAAGCATCCCTCATGGATGCAGAACTATCATACAGCATTCGTCGTTTACGAATCAAGAGGCGATATCTACAAATCACGATTTATAATCTAACAATCGCGATTCGTAACTTATGAATCACGATTTCAAACCTTGCTCCTACGATTGTGAAATCAGGGTAAGCTGGCTCATGTCAAATTTTTGGTACTCCAGGTAGGCACGTATCATTGAGGAATAGATGCCCCGAGGCGAGACAAACTCTCGCAATCTATTTAATGCTTCAGTGCGTCTTTCTTCCTGTGAGAACTTCACGGACATTTCATAAAGTGACAAGGCTGTATTGACCTGTCCGATTTGTTTGCGATAGTTCTCGGTCAAGCTCACTCGATCCAGTCCGCAAACCGTGATCGTCTGGGTTCCTCGGAGATTTCCCTGTTTCGCTAGAAGCGTCGGAGTCGTCTCTTTCAGGGCAGGGTTGTCCTCAAACCTCCAGACGAAAAACTTCGTAGGGTCATCTACACAAGGATTGACCAGTATCGCCTGCTCAGCACGATCCCACTCACAAGGAGCTGCCCGATTTGGCTCCGCCCGTGTCGCACTTGCCCCCAGAGGAAAGCGGTCTTCTTTGTAACTTTAGTTTCCGCTAATTGCGGGGGACTTTTCAGTCTTTTTTTGCCGACGATGCGCCGCGATCCCCACCGGCAAATGGGCAAAAACAGAGCGCTTAT
>NZ_JAYVPL010000064.1:0-24295 GCF_043757465.1 Armatimonas sp. | reverse complement strand
GGCATCTGATTTTTCGGGGAGAGAGTTTTGGGTTTTCATAACTCCCTCCATAGCAATTTTGGTTCCATTGGCAAAAAAAGTTACGGGACAAGATTAGTTCGTGAGCAGGGGCACTCTCGGACGCTCTCCCGGTAGGGCGCTCCCCGGCGGAGATGGCTTATTCTGGCACAAAGAGGATTTTTATCGCTTCCTGTCGCTCCAGTAGCGCGATCCCCTCGGCGTAGCGGCTGAAGGGGAGCGTGTGCGTGATGAGGCAGGAGAGATCCAGCGTGCCGTCGGTGATCTTAGCCACAGCGTACTCAGCAGCGGCGCGGGAGTGGCCGGGGTAGCCGCAAAGAATAAGTCGGCTGTAGTGGCGAATATCAAACGTGTAGGGATCACGCTGGACACCGAAGAGCGCGAGAATCCCGTGCGTGCGGTCCATCAGGTACTCCACACTCGCCTTTGCCCCGACACAGTCCAGCGCCACGCCGACCGGCGCGGGTGGTCTGTCAGTGCGTGGGTCAAGGGCGAGATCTATGAGGCCGCGCTCTAGGGCGTAGGTGCGGCGCACCGGGCTCAAGTCCCAGGCGATAATCTCTATTGCCCCCTCGGCTCTCGCGAGCTGGGCGGCGATGAGGCCAGCGGGGCCAAGGCCGCTGATGCCAAAACGGGTACAGGGAAAGGCGTTTAGCTGACGCAGGCGCAGAAAGCTTGCGCTCACACACATCGCCAGCTCGACAGGCGCGGTGGCAGCGGGCGGCAGGTGCGCCGGGACACGTATCAGGTGCTCAACAGGGCGAATAACCTGCTCAGCGTAGCAGCCAGGGGCGCTATGCCCAGCATCGCGCCAGACACTGACTCTGTCTCCGATGGCAAGCTCGGTGACATCGGAGCCGATAGCATCCACCATTCCCGTGGCCTCGTGGCCGGGCTGGCCGGGCGTGTAAGGGTAGTGGAACTGATGCCCGACAAACATCGGCTCGTTGTGGCGCAAGTGCAGATCCCACTGAGGGCAAGTGGCGACTCCGAGGATACGAACGCGGGCCTCGCCGGGGCCGGGTGTGGGCAGCGGGACATCGAGAAGCACGCTCTCGGAGCCGGGAGCGATCACTTGCAGAACTTTCATTGGGGCCACTCCAGAAGAATGCCGAGCGACGGCGCACGTCGGTGCAGAAAGAGATCGAATGCCTCGGCGGCGTCAGCGACTGGGAAGCGGTGCGTGAGGAGGGGGAGCGTGGTGAGCTTGCCCTGCGCGACCCACTCTAGTGTCGCGTCCATGCGTGGCGTCGTCCAACCCGAGGGCGTGTGAACCGTGATTTCCTGGTTGCGAAGGCGCTGGAGATCAATCTTGCCGTCGTGGCCGTAGAAGCCCGCCGAGACAAAGTGAGCGTCACGGCGGAGCTTGGGCAATAGCGCGTAGACGGTCTCTAAGTCACCCACTGTGTCCACCAAGACACTCTGGCCGCTTGCGATACTCTCACGCTCCGTCGTGCCGATGCCACGCGTGAATTTTTCTAAGCGCTCGGGGTGCCGCCCCAGTAGCGTGACAACTGCGCCGCGCTCGGCCAGGGTCTGCGCGGCCCACTGGCCCACTAAGCCGTCCCCGATCACTATCGCACCATCACCGGGCGTCAGACTCGGGCGGATGCCGCAGTTGTAGCCCACCTGGGTTAGAACAAGCCCGGAGAATGCCTCGAGAGGAAGTGGGCCGTCCGGGAGCTTCCAGAGCTGGTGCGCGGACGTGATCGCGGGCGAGACATGGCCACCGTGGCTGAAAAAGAGCCCGTCGGTGCGCGAGACCGTCGCAAAAACACGCTCCCCGATAACGACGTTTTTCACGTTCGCCCCTACCCACGTAACCACACCCACTTTTTGGTAGCCCGTCACGAGAGGAAACGGCGACGGATCATACGGTGCAAGGGGCGTGTCTCCGGCGAGACGTTCCCCCCGGATAAACGAGCCCTCGGTGCCGGGGCTGATCCAGGAGTGCGTGACTCGCACCACGACTTCATCGGAACCGGGCTCCGCAAGTGTCAGTTCTTGCACTTCGACCACCCCAGGCTTTGTCGCAACGACCGCGTTGACTTTCATGAAGCTATTTTACAGGAGAAGAAGAGGAAAGAACCAAAAGAAAAGGCGGAGAGGACAGGATTCGAACCCGCACACCCGTTCCGGGGTGAGACCGCTTTCAAGGCGGTGGCGATACCATTCCGCTCACCTCTCCGAGCCGACATCATTTTATCATGCGAATGGCTTCGTACAAGAGCATTCCCGCGGCGACCGTCACATTGTAGGAGTCCGCACCGGTGCTCGGAGCCATGGGGAGGCGCACAACGGTGTCGCTGGCGCTTGCCACGGCATCTGAGATGCCCTCTTGCTCGTTGCCCATCACAATCACCAGCGGGCGACGGGTCAGATCGGTCTGGGCGGCGGTCTGTGGGGCGGCTCCCGACGACGACACAACCGTTGCCCCTTGCTCGCGGAGTGCCATCAGCACCTTGGGCAGGTCGGCGACAAGGGCGATGGGGAGACGCAAGACACTGCCCGTGGTAGAACGTACGGCCTGGCGAGAGAACGGCTCGGCGCTTCCGGCGGAGAGGACCAGGCCAGTGCAGCCGAGCGCCTCGGCGGTGCGGATGAGAACCCCCACGTTGCGCGGGTCCTGGAGTCGCTCCCCACAGAGAATCAGAGCCTTGTCCGAGAGCAGGGCTTCGGGCTTCACGAGGCCCTGCTTGACAATGGCCAGGGCGCTCACAGCGGTCTCGTAGCCCGTGCCCGTGAGCTTCTGGAGCAAGCCGCCCGCTAGGACATAGAGGGGGATGCCCCGCGCGATGCAGAGCGGCTCTAGGATCGGCACTTCGCTCGGAAGGCAGTACGCGGCCTCAACAACCGCCTCAGGAGCAAGGAGCGCTTGCCGAACAAGCTGGCTGTCTTCAACCAGATACTGACCGGTCTCTCGCCGCCCCGTGGGCTTGAGAAGGCGCTCAGCGGCCTCGTAGGCGGGGTGCTTGCTGTTTATTGTCGGGCCTCGTCTTCAGGTGTCCAGCGGAAGAGTGTGGTGGGCAGAGCGCTTCCCAGGATGACATCGTGAAACTCCTCACGCAAGAGCTCCTGCACGACTCCCCCATGGTCGCCGACCCGAACGAGCCGGAGCGGCGCGTAGGTTTTAGCATCCAGCGTCAGGGTATCTCGGCTCGTTGTCTGGGTCTGTACCACTACAAACACGTCGCGCTCTTTGTCTTTCCGCTGCGTCGCGGAGCGCTCCACGCCGCTCCCCGTGAGGCGAAACGGCTGCGGGGCGAGGAACTGATCCACGGAGTAAGCGGCCTCGTCGAGCGGGTGCGCAATACCCGCCATCACCGTGGTCTGAAAACCGTGACGCTGGGTGCGGGCAGGGCGGAGGGGAACCCTCTGATTACGCTGCCAGATCACGCGCCCATCACAGACCCGCAGGCCACAAGCCTCCGGGTTGTCTACCCTAATATCGATACGCGCCAGGTTCGGGCGGCGTAGGCGCACGGTAAGCTCCCCACGAAGCCCTGCCTCCCCTTGGTGGCTCAGGACAAGCTGCGAGCGGTACTCCAGAGTGACGGCACCCCGCCAGCGCTCCGCCAGCGTACGGAGAATCTGCTCCGCGTTGACCGGTTTTTCCTCGCGCTTTTCCTTCCCCTCTTGCATGGTTTTACGATACCATATCGGCATGTCGTTTTCGCTGATACATCGCGTTCAGCAAGCCGAGGGGCCCCGCCCACCGCTCTTGCTGCTGCTACACGGCGTGGGCTCCCATGAGGACGATCTGTTCGGACTGGCACCCTGGCTGGATGCGCGCTACACCATTGTCTCGCCCCGTGCGCCCCTAAAGCATGGCGGCGGCTGGGGCTGGTATCCCATCGCGTTTCTGGAAGACGGGCTGGAGTTCGACGAAGAGGTCGCCTTTGAGAGTGCCCAAACCCTGGAGCTGTTTATTCTTGAGTGCCACAAAGCCTACGGCACCGATCCCGCGCGGACGGTCTTGATGGGGTTCTCCCAGGGAGCAGCGATGGCGCTACTCCTGTTGCTCACACGGCCTGAGTGCCTAAGCAGTGCGGTGCTGATGAGCGGACGGCTGATCCCGGAGGCGGCGCAGCGGGCCGCGCACTACATGGCGCTTGTCGGCAAGCCCGTCTTCGTGGCGCATGGGCTCTATGATAGTGTCTTACCCATTGACCAGGGGCGTGCTATTCAGGCGGAGCTAAAGCGCTACCCGGTGCTCATGACCTACAAAGAGTATCCCATGGGCCACGAAGTCTCCCCCCAGAGCATCGCCGATGTCCAGAGCTTCCTCACCGAGGTTTTGGACAACGGGAACAACTAAAAAAGGAACCTAGGATGCAACAGACCCTCAAACAAGAGCTTGCCGCCGCACGTCGCGAAGGGCTTATTACCGACTGGACACAGATCAAAACAGCCTCCCTTCCCGACAACCTCAATGCTGCGCTGACCTATCAGGCAGCGGCTCAGGTCTACGACACGATTCCTGCAACTCAGAAGGCGGCGGATCTGGAGCTTCTGAGTGCGGCGCTGAAGAAGGGCGGCGACCTGGCTTCTGCCGCACCCGTCCTTCAGCGCCAGGAGGTGCTCCTACGGCTAGCAGAGAAAGCGACCGCACTGCCCGGTTACGCCATGAAGCGCGACTTAAGCGACCTGAGCGAGCTTTCCTACCCTGAGTTTGGAGTTGCACGCCAGCTCACACGCCTCCTCAGTCTCCGAGCACGCTTGGCTAGCGCGGAGGGCAAACCCATGGATGCGCTCAAAGATGTCGCTCGTGCTGCTCGGGTTGGAGTGCAGATCGGTACAGAGTGCGGCCTCCAAGCAGCCCTCAGTCAGATAAAAAGTCAGGCAATAGCAGATCAGGTCTTTGTTCAGGTACTTCAACAGTTCGGCGACCGCGCCGATGTGCTGGAGGAAGCACAAAAAACACTCGCGGCCTTTGGAGCACCCCCCGATCTACGGCACGCCTTGCAATACGAGCTCGCGACAGTACGGCAAGGAGCGGCAAAAATGCGCGGGGAGCTGCCTAACAGCACTTTCCAGGAGCTGGGTCTTGACCCCAAAATGGATAGAGCACTACGCCCGTTGTTGGTAAAGACTTTCCTGCGCCTCTTCGACGACGTTGAGCTAGACATGGTCCGCTGCTGGCGCGACTTCTACAAAGAGCTCTCTCGCCCTGGGGTGAGCTTACTGCGCCAGCGCGTCGAAGCCGTTGGTAAGCGGCACGATCATCCGCGTCGAACGAGTGCGTACTACCGCCAGGTGAACGGTGTCCGTCTCCCTCCTATGGTTCGGGATGATTCCATTAACGTGAAATTTCATGTGGATGTCTTTAGTCAACTGGCCGTACTCGTTCAGAAAGCCACTGCGGAGGCACTGCTACGCCAGCAGCTCGTGGCGGTTCTCGAAGCGCGTCTGAAGACCGGTGTGTTTGCCCTAAAGCTCGCTCCTCCCCTTGATCCGTTCTCGGGAAAGCCACTGCTCTACCGCATGGGTGCGGAGGGCTTTGTCCTCTACAGTGTTGGGGAGAACGGCAAGGACGATGGTGGCTCCGATGACGAGGAGACGATTACCAAGGGCCTGAGCAAGACGACCCGCACGAAAGACATTCTCGTGCGCTACGGTAAGCCGTAACAAGGAAATCCGTAGGCTCTCGTCGAACCAGAGGTCATGAAACGAATTCCAATTGCAGTGCAGCTTTATTCCGTCCGCCACGAGTGCGAGAAAGACCTGGCGGGAACACTGGCGAAGATTAAGGCGATGGGCTACGAGGGGGTGGAGTTTGCCGGCTGGTACGGCAACGATGCAACCACTCTGAAGGCGCTCCTAGACGAAAACGGACTGGCGTGCGCCGGAGCACACGTCGGCATTGACACGCTTCTCGGGGAGAACTTTGAGACGTCGGTGGCGTTTCACAAGACCCTGGGCAATACGTTTCTGATTGTCCCGGGGCTGGCATCGAAGTGGACAAACTCCACCGAGGCGTGGCTTGAAACAGCCAAAGTCTTCAATGAGATCGCGGCGAAACTTGCGCCGCACGGGATGGTGACGGGCTACCACAACCACCATACCGAGTTCAAGCCATTCGTGGAAGGCGGTGCGCTGCCCTGGGACACGTTTTTTGGCAACACGGATAAATCTATCGTGATGCAGTTTGATACGGGCAATGCGCTACATGGCGGCTCGTCGGCCAAGGCTTTGGATTTCCTGACACGCTACCCGGGCCGCGCCCTGACCATTCACCTCAAAGACTACGACATCGCCAATAACTCCTACGCCCCGCCGGTCGGGGACGGCGACGTGCCTTTTGCTGCGATCTTCGCCGAGTGCGAGACCAACGGCAACACCGAGTGGTACATCGTCGAGTACGAAGACGATGCCCTGCCCGCCTTGGAAGGAATCGAGCGGTGCCTCGCCAACGTCAAAGCAATGGGCAAGTGAGGGGCTGCCCCCCCGCTGGGCGGGGGCTGGGGGGTAGATCGGGGGCAGGATGATCTTTGTCACTGCCTTCGATTCGTTTGGCAGCGCGCCTGTCAATGGTTCACGGGAGGCGGCGCTCTGCTGGGCGGCGCTGGATCCGGAGATCGTCGTGACGATTCTGCCGGTCGTGCGGGGGCTGGCATGGCGCGTGGCGCAGACGGCGCTGGCGGCGCTTCCGGAGCCACCAACGCTCTGGTTGATGCTGGGCGAGGCGGGGCGCGAGCCGCAGACGGTGCGATTAGAGAAAGTGGCGATCAACTGGGATGATTTCCGTCTGCCCGACAATCTAGGCGCAAAGCCACGGGATGCGGCGATTGTCGCGGGCGGGCCGGATGCCTACTTTGCGAGCCTGAATGTCGCGAAGATTGTGCAGGTGCTGGAGAAGAAAACTCCCCTACCGGTTACCGTGAGCCTCTCGGCCGGGTCGTTTTTGTGTAACCACCTAGCCTACCACGCTCTGCATGCACAGCTTCCCTTTCCGAGCGCCTTTGTTCATGTCCCGGCCTGGCGCCCCGAGGACGGTGGCGAGGCGCTTGGAAAGCTGGTGGCGACGTTGCGTGCCGTAAAAGAGGCCGCGCTTCTCTGAGAGCCCAGAGCGTTTGGTACAATACACACGATGGCAATTTTTGCAGGGTGGGAGCGCTGGCAGGTGCAGCGGCTGGGAGCACGCTTTGTGTCCGAGAAAGAGGGCAAGGCGGCTCGACGGCACCTGGAGACGCTTCAGGAAAAGTACCTGCACCCCCATCTGGAGCAAACCCTCCATATCCAACGAATCAGCGATCTTGTGCTGCGTGAGAGTGCGCAGACAGCACTGGCTCAGCAGCTTACCCTCCTGCGTGAGAAGCAGCTCCCGCCTCCCGATCTCTTTGATCTCACCGAGTCCGTGACTTTGCAGATCGCCTCGCAGCACCTTAATGCCTTTCAGCCCGCCCGGCGGCAGCTTCAGCTCTGTATTCTCTCTGTCTTGCGCAACCGGGCGGATCTCTTTCTCCTGGAGAAGGGACTTGGTGGGGGCCTGCTCGCGGGTATCAAAGGCGCGGGGCGTGCCACCACAAGCGCCCGCTGGCAGCGCCTTGTCACCGTTCCCACAGTTGCTGGTGCCCCCTGCAAGGCAGGGCTCGACCCGCAGACAACGCACTTCCTAACAGAGCTCATGGAGCGTATTCTCCGTGGCGTAGGCCACCGGGTCGCCGTAGAGGCGCTGGTCTCGGTGGTGGCAGCCCTGAGCGATTTGCCGGAGCCGCCTGTGCACGATGTGGGCGAGAGCCACCCGCTGGCAGAAAAGCTAGAGGCGGTGTTTCTGCTGCGCCAGCTCTGGGATGCACTCCTGGCACTGCCGGTACGCCAGCGGGTAATTCTTTTGCTGGGCGCACAAGACACGGCAGGTGAGAGCCTTCTCTCGCTCCTAACACACCATAAGATCGTCCGCGAGGCGGAGCTGGCCCAAGCAATGGAGATCGGGGCACGCTCCTTCCCCGTGCTCTTTCGGGAGCTTCCTTGTAGCGACACGCGGCTGGCGGAGCTGCTCAAGATCATGCCTGAGACGGTGCGCCAGCAGCGCCTGAACGCCCGGCTCCGGCTCGTGAACCTGCTGGATCTCTGGGGAGAGCAGGCCCTATGAGTGAACCCAAAAGCGACCTCAAGGCGGTGGAGGCTTTCTACCTCAGTGTTCTAGGGAGCTTGCCGCATCTGCCCGTCGAGCTCTTGCTCAGCGCCGTGGAAGAGCGCCTTAGCCCACGTGAGCAGAGCCGTGTGGACGACCACCTGGGAGCGTGCGAGTACTGCCGTCAGGACTTTCAGGCGCTGCGTCGCTTTGCCAAGCAGCAGCCAAGTGCTCCCCGGCCTGCCTTAGTGATCTCTTTTCCCCTAGATACGGACTCTCCTGAGGAGAATCACTCCGAGAGCGCTCCGGTGCTGCGGGTGGTGGAAGCCCCCTCCCTCGCAACCGCTCCCTCTCCCACTATGGCCTCGCAGTCCACGGCCAAACCCGCCCGCTCGGCACTGATCCCCGGACTTTTTCTGGCACTCAATGCCCTGGGCTTGGGAGCACTCTACGGAAAGCTCGCCCCGAAAACGCCCGTCACAACACCTTCGGCTCCGATCAGTGCCCCTGCCGCCTCCCCTGCTCCGGACACCACGCGCCTCCAGGCGGTCTATGAGCGTGAGCGTGCCCAGCTTCGGGGTAAGATTTCCCAGTTGGAGAAGCAGCTTCAGACACTGCGCAGCACCGGTGCACCTTCTTTGACACCCCCCGTGGCCGCAAAACCCGTGGGGGTCAGTGCCTTATTCCCCCCCAGTAGCCTGCTTGTAGATCGTCCCCCCATCTCGCTGACAGTGCACCCGATTATCAGCTGGAAAGCCACTCCGAAAGTGCATCACTACAGCGCGGAGCTCGTTGATCCCAAGGGCAAGTCGCTCGTCAAGACCCAGACCACACAAGCCGAGTGGCGCATCACTACGGCGCTGGCACGGGGCAAGAGCTACCGCTGGAAGATCACCCCGCAAGATAGAAGCAACAAGCCCTTGAGCAAACCTCGGGTTGGTGTGTTTTCCGTGGCCTCCGACGAGCAGGCGAAGCGCCTTCAGGCGAAGCTCACAGCGCTCGCCGTGGAGCTGGAAAGCCTGAGATTTCCCAATGATGCCCAGGCGCTCAAAGCGCGCGCGGCGCTGATCCAGAAAAGATAAAAACCAGGGGCAGGCTGCCCCCGGTTGAGTTTTCTACTTGCCAGCCCCGGTGAGAGGCTTGCCATCCGGGCCAAAAGCAGCTCCTCCGTTCTGACTTGCTGCTGTCGGAGCTTTAGGTGCACTGGCCGCTCCTGTACCCTCAGGAGGAGAAGTGGGAACTTCTTCTTTTTTAGCGCACCCGGTGAGCAGTGCCGCTAGAGCGATGAGAGAAAAGATACTATTTTTCATGATTTTTCCTAAGGAACACAGTACTGGACGCCAGGGTTCCTCAGGACACTGTTATCCTCGTCTTTAGGGAAGTGCGCAAGAGCTTTTGTGCCTCCTGAGCGATACCACTTGGCATGCCCATCGGCGAAGGGAAGGTTGTAGCCTTTCGAGTGGGGCATGTAATTAGCAGGGTTTACTTCGTAAGCAATCACATCGTCGCAGCGACCCGGAATCGGGCGCAGGTAGGCTCGGTTAAAGACAAAGCCCTTGCCGCTCTCTCGTCCGATATAGAGATTGGCCGGAGCAACAATAGCTGCCAGCGCGAGTCCCTGAGGCAGAAAGACATTCCCGTTCATGTGATAGCCGACATTGGGAGCGGCTGTTTTCAGGGTGCCGTTGGGCTGGTTGGTGGGGCAGATCCAGATCTGCTCGTTTTTAGTGTAGGGCAAAACCCGGTCTTTGTAGTTCCAACCAAACGAGTTGACAATCCCGGAACCGATAACAGGCATCCCATCTACGGGTTGCCCCCCGAGACCAGCGTAGTCCACGCCATTGTAGGACTGCGATGGAAACATTTCGTCGTAGTCTTGAACATACATCATCATTGCGGTGCCGATCTGCTTCATATTAGACAGACAGACACTCTGACGAGCTTTTTCACGCGCCTGGGCGAATACGGGAAAGAGAATCGCCGCAAGAATGGCGATAATGGCGATCACGACAAGAAGCTCAATGAGCGTAAACCCTCGCCGAGACGAGGGAGAGATAATAACTTTCATAGTCGAACGGGCCTCCTAAGCCACAAGATTAAAAGCTCTTACATAGAGTAGCCTGATTTTACCTTACTTCTGAAAAAAAGGAAAACGGGTGGCGTCTCGGTATAATCCCCCCATGAACACGCCAAACACACTCTCTCTGCACCCCGACGAAGCCGTCACGACGATCTCGCGTCATATCTACGGTCACTTCTCCGAGCACTTAGGGCGCTGTATCTACGGGGGATTCTGGAACACCGAGCGCGCGACGTTTCGCGAGGATGTGATCGCGGCGCTCAAAGAGATTCGCATCCCTAACCTGCGCTGGCCGGGCGGCTGTTTCGCCGATGAGTACCACTGGCGCGATGGGATCGGGCCGCGCACAAGCCGTCCCAGCATGGTCAATACGAACTGGGGCGGGGTCACGGAGAACAACCACTTTGGCACGCACGAGTTCTTAGATCTCTGTGAGCGTCTGGGCACCGAGCCTTATATCTGCGGCAATGTCGGCAGCGGCACCGTTCAGGAGCTGGCGGAGTGGGTAGAGTATGTCAACTTCGATGGCATCTCGCCCCGCGCCGATGAGCGTCGCACCAATGGCCGCAAGAAACCTTGGAACGTAAAGTACTGGGGTGTGGGCAACGAGAGCTGGGGCTGCGGTGGCCACATGCGCCCGGAATTCTACGCCGACGAGTTCCGTCGCTACGCCACCTACTGCCGCAACTACGGCGGCAATCGCCTCTATAAAATTGCCTGTGGCGCGAATGTGGACGACTATAAGTGGACCGAGGCGCTGCTGAAGAACACGCCGCACCACTTGATGCAAGGGCTCTCGCTGCACTACTACACCACCAACTGGACCGACAAAGGCCCCGCGACAAGCTTCGATGAGGCGGGCTGGTTCGACACTCTCCAGCGGACGTTCAAGATGGGCGAGCTCCTAGAGCGCCACGGAGCGCTCATGGACCACTACGACCCTCAGCGTAAGATCGGGCTGATCGTGGACGAGTGGGGCACTTGGTTTAATGTCGAGCCGGGCACGAATCCGGGCTTTCTCTACCAGCAGAACACCCTCAGAGATGCGCTTGTTGCCGGAATTCACCTGCACCTCTTTCACAGCCACGCCGAGCGCGTGCACATGGCCAATCTCGCGCAGACGGTGAATGTCCTGCAAGCCGTGCTTCTGACCGATGGCCCGACGCTGATTAAAACTCCGACCTGGCATGTCTTTGAGATGTACAAAGGCCACCAGGACGCGCAAAATATCCCGCTCCACCTAGCCTGTGGTGAGTACACGCTAGAAGGCAAGACGCTCCCCGCGCTCCATGCCTCAGCGTCTAAATCCACCGACGGCAGTATTTTACTCACGCTCTGTAATCTTCACGCCTCGGACGCGCAGCCGCTCACAGTAAACCTTGGGGCCGTGTTAGCGTCCGTGACAGGCCGAACGCTCACCGCCGATGCCCTGGATACGCACAACACGGCGGCTCATCCCAATGCCATTGCGCCACAGCCCTTCGAGGGAGCGATACTCTCGGGCAAGACGCTCACCCTCACGGTTCCCGCCCGCTCCGTGACGGCGCTCACCCTCAAATAGAAATTTTTCGTGCCCCCCATTGTGTCTACGTTTTGTCTACGCTTGCCTCCTAGACTCCTTGCATACGCTGCATCAAATCAAAAAAAAGCAGCGCCGTTTGATGAGGAGTTTAGGAAGATGTCAACGCAACCGAACCGGCACATAACGAATTGTCCGCTTACCCCGGCACTCAAAACCCTGCTAGAGACCGCTGTGGTGCTCCGCACCACGAACAATAAAACTCTCGCCGACTATCTCTGTGTCTCGGAGGAGACTGTCAAGAGTGGGTTCCGGCGGATCGGGCAGCAGCTAGAGACCCATAGCCGCTCCGAGGCGCTGCTTCATGCGCTCCTTAGCGGCTGGGTCATGGCGAATCCAACCATAATTCACTAAAAAAAGGAAGCCTGCCCCTCTCTGCCGAATCTGGGCGTGGTGGAAAGTGTTCCGACAACATGGTTCATTGAACTCTTAGGGGGGCTACGTGCCGTCTGTGGTGAGGTAAGCGTCTCTCACTTCCGCACCCACCGCTGTCGCCTCCTGCTGGCCATGCTCGCCACCCGCCCCGCGCGGGTGCACTCCCGCGAAGAGCTCGGCGAGTTACTCTGGCCCGAGGAAGACCCGCAACGCCAGCGCTTGAGGCTTCGCGGAGAGCTCTCCGAGCTACGCACGGGGCTCGGAGAGGATATTTTCGAGAAGCGGGGCAACGTGGGAGTGCGGGTGCGTCCCGGTATTACAAGCGATGTCGTGCACTTCGACGACTATCTTCTCACGGCAGTGCGCGCCTCGACTCCCGAGCAGCGGCTCCCCTCGCTCCAGGCCGCTGCCGCGCTCTACAAAGGGGATCTGCTCCCTGGCTTCTACGACGACTGGTCGGTGCGGGAGCGGGAGCGGCTCAAGGCGGGCTGCTTCGTTGTGCTGACCCGTCTTGCGCTGGACTTAGAGACTGTCGGCCACACCGACGAGGCGCATGTCCTGCGCCGCGAGCTCGCCAGCCGCTTCCCTGAGCAAGCGCTGCCATCTACGCCCACCCCCCAGCCCCCGTCCGACGGGGGAGTTTTCACGAGTGGTTTGGATGGCTACTATGGCCGCGAGGCTGATGTGCTTGCGGTGTGTGAGTGGGTAAGCCTCCCCCCCGGCCCCCGCCCGGCGGGGGAGAAAATAGGTAATCGTGTTCTCACGCTCACCGGCCCCGGCGGAATGGGCAAGACGCGGCTCTCACGACAGGCGTTACCGGAGGCTATATTTGTGCCACTTGCTGAGGTCAGCGATGCCACCACGGGCTTTTTCGAGGCACTTCACGCCGCGCTCGCTCTGCCCAAAGGCGATGCCCCGCCGCGCGAGCAGATTGTCTATGCCTTGCGCCAGCAAGAAGCGCCGCTACTGGTTTTAGACAACTTCGAGCAGATTGTCACGCACGGCGCACGGCTGGTGGAAGGTCTCCTCAAAGACATCCCGGCCCTGCGCTGCGTGATTACCAGCCGTCGCCGCCTGGGGATTCGCGGCGAGACAGAGCGTGTTTTAGAGCCGCTGCCCCACGCCCCGAGCGTCGCGCTGTTTCTGGACCGTGCCCGCCGCGCCCGCCCGGACTTCGCCCAGAACCCGTCGTCGCTGCCGATTGTCGAGGAGATTGTCGAACTACTAGAGGGCTTGCCGCTCGCCATCGAGCTCGCCGCTGCAAGAAGCGTCGTACTGGGCCCCGTGCAGATGCGCGACCAGCTCTCAGGCCGCTTGCGCTTCTTAGTCAACCGCCGCCACGCCGCCAGCGAGCGCCACAGAAGTCTGCGCGCCGCCCTAGACTGGTCCATCCATCTTCTCTCTCCCGAACTCAAGCGCATCTTCGCCCGGCTTTCGGTCTTCCGTGGTGGCTGGAGCCTAGAGGCCGCCGAGACCGTCTGCGAAGGCTGCGGCATGGTCGTCCTAGATGCCCTCGACGAGCTGCACAGCCACTCGCTGATCACCGTCCAATTTGATAAAGAGACCGAAACCCCGCGCTACGACATGCTCGTCGTCATCCGCGAGTACGCCGAGGAAGTGCTCGAAGAGATCGGTGAAGGGGAGCCTACTCGCGCCCGCCATGCGGTATCGGTTAATGAGGCCGCAAAAGTAATGCAGTCTATTGCGAGAAACAGAGGTATTGCTCCGATGCAACGCCTGGTTCTCAAAGAGATAGACAATATCCGTCGTGGCATAGACTGGGCAATTCATGCAAAGTCCTACGAGCTTCTCCTTTCTTTTCTGGCTTTGCTCGGAGGAAAGCTATTTGAGTCAGGCTATTTGCAAGAGTTCTCTGCACTGATGGATGCTGTAGATGGTCATATCGAAGATGAGCGTGCCCTCATGAAGTTTTGTAGTCTACGTGGTGCCTTACTACGCAGACAGGGAAAAGAAGAAGGAGCGGCACTGTACTGGGATCGCTGGCTTTACCTGGCTGAAAAACTAGGGGATGAAAAATCAGCGAAATGGGCACTCTATCAGCTAGCACATCAGTGTATAGATAGAAAAAACATCGAAGGTTGTCAGAAATATCTCTCACTTTTAATTAGCGGTGGTACTGAAGACTTCAATAAGGATGTTATACAGTGTCGATTATATTTAATATTAGGAAAATTAGGACTTGCTACGGAACTTGCAAAGATTTGTGGTGATGATTTGACTAGAAATTTAAAAGAAAATCAAGGAGAACTATTATATATTATTGATGTATTGTTAAAGTGTAATAAATATAATCTATCTTTATATTTCGCGAATTTATTATTACCTGAAGTAATAGAATCAAAGAATAGGTTTTATGTTGCGAGGTGTTTAGATTTTATGGCGATTGCTTTTGAAAAAGTGAAGAACTATGAGGGGGCATATTCTGCGTATTCATTGGCTGCAATAAAGCATCGGGAATTAGGGTCACGTTTTATGACTAAGAGTCAACAGGATTTGGATTTTTTTATAGCTAGCTATAAAAATGAACCTCTTTGGGGGTTGTGTTCTGAAGAGGAGCTGTGGCATACTATCTCAGTTTGTATTGAAAGGCAATAGTAAAGGGCACTGAGAAATGGGAAATGTTGTATCTGCGGGTAATAGTTTTGGCATTGCAGACGATGATGCAGTATGGGTTTGTGAAGTGAACTTTGATGCAGAAAAAGATAGGGCGGCTCTAATAAAGAATCATATTGCAAAATTACTGGAAAATCCAGAATCATATTTACAGAAAAAGATAAGTATTGATCAGAAAATAAATATTGCGAAATATATTTTAAAGAAAATCCACGATAATTATTATGGTGCCAGTAATCAATTATTTAAAAATAATTATATTAATGGTGTTAAGAAAAAATATAATTATAGATTAGAGTTTATAAATTTGATTCATGGTGTCAAAAAAGGGAGTAAATCGCTTGAAGAATTCTGGACGAATGAAATACCTGTTGTTTTAGGTGCCGATGTCGATCCTGGATTTTCCTTATTTTCAAAAGACGATTCAATATATGTTCTATTTGAATATTCAGATGTTAAAAACGATAAATATTCAAGTAAATCAGTTTTGTTAATTCAAGGAGAATATGGAACGAATATAATTCGTGTTATTTGTCCCTATTTAGAAGATTCAGAAAATGATATATTGCCTATAGATCGTATAGAATCATTGCAATTTACATTGACGGAGACTAAAATGATGTTCATTCATTTAGATCTGGTATATAAATCAGGTGAATTTAACAATTTCGTCCAGGATATGTCGAGAATAGCAGTAATGCCTGGTGCTCTTTCTAGAATTATTAACAAAATAATGATTAATGATCGCATTGATGTGAAAGTTAGTTTAACGGAACAGTACAAGAAGAAGTGCTTTGGTGCTTATGAATTTACTCCTGATGATGATATAAAGATTAGTCAGAAATTCCGAAAAAATTATCGCACGAGTATAGGATCAAATGGAAATTTTCATTACGTGTTTCAAGTCGCAGAAAAAAATGAAAGTACAAGTAATTCTAATATGTTATCTGTGACTCCATGTTTTAAATCTTCGGCTTTAATAGGAGATGTTACTGAATTTATAAGGACTCATTTAAATGATCCAGATGCATCTGTTTCTGATTCAGAAGATGGTTCATATATCGTAATAACTCACGGTAATATGTTGAAATGGGCTCTTTCTCAACAATTTTCTCCTGAGCCTCCTGTTGTAGCATAAGTATTACATCTTAGTGCCTATGTCCTGTTTTAATGTGGTGATGGGTACTTCCGAAGTACCCTCTCCCACTTCGGAGATGCCTGTGGGTACTCCAAATATGCAGGGGAGTCCTTAGATGCCACCCCGGAGTTCGAAGATGCACGCTGGCAGGTTGAAAACGCTCATTGGCATTTTGGCATTGTCGAAATGCCGCGCCGAAGCTTAGGGCTCCGGCGCGATATGTTTTGGCTACGGGGTCGGGCTTTGAGGTCTTGCGTGGGGCACCAGGGACGCCGCGCTTGGCGGCGGACTTGACGGCCTGGTAGTAGGTGAGCGCCACGGCATAGGCTTCACTGCCGCAGAGCATCTTAGTGTCTCAGGAAGCGCAATTGCCCCCCAATGGGGGCGGTTTTGCCCCCATTGGGGGGCTGTCGAAAGCCCGTAGCGCTCTTATACTGTTCCTGTCTTACACGAAAGGCAGGAACAAAATGAAACAGCGCAAAAACTCTCTCGCTTTTGGAATCTCTCTCACCCTTCTCTTCTCGCTTGGCTCACTCGCACAGGCCCAAACCTACGATGCGGCGGCGGACTTCAACCCCGGAACCTACGCCAGTAACCCCAACGGTGTCTGGCGCTACGGCTACACCACCACCCTTGGCGGAAGCTTCATCCAGCACACCGAATCGGGCTACGACCCTCTGGGAGTCCAGTTCTGGCGAACCAACATGAGTTCTGGTGCACCCAATTTTGAGAAAAACATCAGCGGTACTACGGTCTTTGGTTGGTGGCAACCGGGACAAATCTCGCTTCATGGTGGCCCCAGCGGCCAGTTTTCCGTGTTACGCTTCACAGCTCCCAGCACGGGCAACTACGATATTAGCACGACCTACTTCAATGGCAACGTAGGGGACACCGATATTTACCTGTTGCGTAATGGAGCGACGATCGCCTCCGATCTCAGCACCAACGGCGGAGGGGTGCTCTCTTTCAATTCGCTACTTCTCAATGCCAACGACACCATTGATGTTGCACTGGGAAACGGTGGCGATGGGTTCACCAGTGATGGAACTCCTCTCAGTCACACGATCACTGTCTCCACTGCCGCCCCCGAACCCGGCACGCTGGTACTTCTCAGCCTCGGAACTTTCGGTGCAGTTGTCCTGCGCCGCACCAAAGGAGACCTCTCATGAACTATGTTAAAATCGCTTGTCTTTTTGCCTGCCTCACTCTTTGCATCAACAGAGCGCAGGCACAGCCCACAGTAGGGTTCTACGGAATCCAGAACCACAACACTCTGGTGCGGGTTAACCCGTCCAATGCCGCAACCAGTGTTATTGGGGCAATGGGAGTAAGTGGGCTGGACTTCTCGACCATGGCCTTCAACCCCAACGACAGTCAACTCTATGCAATCGGCTACGAGTTTGCCACGGATTTCTATAACTTCTACCAGATTAGCCCCACAAGCGGAGCGGTATCTGCTGTCTCACCGCTGGGAAAGTACCTCAGTGTGGGAGCCTTTGAGGGGCTGGAGTATGTCCCCACGCTCAATAGCATGGTTCTGACACGCTGGGCTCCAGCCTTTGGCTCGCTCTCCCTCACCCGCGACCTCTACACCATCACCTCCACAGGAGCCATGACTGCAATGGGAGTGACAACGGGTACACCGGATAACGACGCGGCTACCTACGACTCCACAAGGAATACTTTTTACTCGCTGGACTCCTCACCCACAGGATTTCTCGCCGATGTGAACCTCACGACAGGGGCCGCAAATCTCCACGCGGCGGTCCCTGCCGCTGTATGGGACGGTGCCTACAGCGACACACTGGACACGATCTTTGCCACCAGCAACGGCACGAGCCTCTGGGCGATCCCGGCCAGCAATGTCAACTCCAGCTTCTCGTTTGTGGGGAACTTCACCAGCGGTCACGTCGGAGCCATTGCCATTGTCTCCGCGACATCGGCTCCCGAACCCGGCACGCTGGGCCTGCTGGCGCTGGGAATGATCGGTGGGATTGCAACACGAAAACGAAAAGCACAACGGGTATGAACATGAAAACGATCACTTCTACACTGGGCTGCTTGCTGGCTCTTGGTATGCTGAGTAGTGCGCAGGCACAGCCCACTTTTCTGGCGACTCAGGCAAGCACGCTCTACCGGTTCCAGAGTCCCAGCGCTGTTTCGACATTCACGCTGAGCACCCGTGTGGTGGGAATGACGACCGTCCCTGCTGGGATGAACGTCGGCAACCTGAACGGAGGAGCGAGCGGCGGGGATGTTCTGTGTTTTGGAATTGGGGGTATCTTCCGACTCGACGATGCCCTGGGCCTCGCTCCCACCCTGACCCTGATCGCCAATGCAAACCAGGGAACCGCCTCGCCCGTGTTTGTGGGGACACGTCTCTTTGGCCCCGCATCAATCGCTCCGGGTATCTCGACCTTTGTGGAGATCAATCCCACCGACTTCTCCCAGATCAGCGAGATCCCGATGGGGCTTCCTTTTGGTACCGGGGGAATGGTCGCCACCAGCGCCACCGACTTTATCTGCAGCAACCAGCAGACCGACATGATCTACCGCTACCACATGGGCGATACTTTCTCTACCTCCATCGGCCCGGTTCCCAACGCCGATTATGGGGGGATGGAGGAGTACGGCGGAACCATCTACGCCACCTTCTCCCTGGCTCCGGCGGGCAGTGGGCGGTTTGTTTTTGGCTCGATCAGCCCCACAGATGGCAGCTTCACCCAGCTCGCTGACCTGGATACCTACTACAACACCGACGGCGTGACGGGGCTAGCGATCCTTTCCTCCACCTCTGCGCCGGAACCCGGAACCCTCGGCCTGCTGGCGCTAGGAATCATGGGCGGTGGAGTTGTGGTGCGAAGCGGTGGAGTTGTGGTGCGAAATCGAAAAGGGAGAACGTTATGAAATCACCGTGTTCGCTTTTTGCCAGCCCGCTGGCGCAGGTGCTGCTGCGGGTGAGAGTGCGACGCAGCGGGGGGACGCGCCGGGTTGCGGCGGGGCTGTTTTGTGGTGCGGCTCCCACGGAAGCGGCGCTCCGGGCGCTCAAGGCACAGGGCGTGCGCCAGGTAATTGACTTGCGGCTGCGCCACGAGACCGATTGCAACGAGGCCACACTCTGCAAGAGTCTTAGCCTGGAGTATGTCTCGGTGCCGATGGGCGAGGCGCTTCCTGACTTCCCGACCGTGGAGCGGCTACTGGCGCTTTTATGCTCCACCCCGGCCTACCTGCACTGCCAGCAGGGCTGTGATCGCACGGGGGCAATCGTGGCGCTCTACCGAACTGTGGTGCAGGGAACAAGCCTGCCGCAGGCGGGAGTCGAGCTACTCCGTCATGGCTTTGATCCTCGCCTGAAGGTTTTAGCGCGTGATATTTGTTTCTACACCCGCGAGCTTCAGCGGCTCCGTCGCCCGATGCGAGTACGTGTTGATGCGAGCAACCATATCGCCCGGCCTTTAAACTCAGTGGGTGAGCCCGGGGTCAAGACGATGCAGCTCTTGCAGCGAGGCAGGCAGGAGGGCGTTGGTGAGGTGCTCGATGATGCCGGTGATCACTCCCTGCGATTTATTGCCTTGCGCTAGCGCGATGGTGCAGTCCTCCCAGACAGGCCGCAGTGTGCGAATCACCAGATGCTCACGGAGTTTGGGAAGTAGTGTCGGACACTCGGAGAGAAACCGGCTGTGCAAAAAGAGGGTCGGAGGGTTGAATAGATGAAGGGCGGCGGCGATCCCGATAGCAAGGTAGTCCAGACGTGGGTCAATTGCCGCTGTCTCTCCGGCGTTGTAGCGGGCCACGGCTTCGTCTAAACTGGCGGCGCTCATTGCCGCTTGAAGTGAGAGATCACTAACTTCCGTCTCCAAGCAGCCCCGGTTGCCACAGCCACACAGCCGCCCTGTCGGGTTCACGGTGATGTGCCCCAGCTCTCCGGCCAACCCCCGGTGCCCCGTGAAGGGGTGGCCGCGCAGCACAGCAGTGAATCCGACCCCTGTGGAGAGATCCATCAGAGCGAAGTCCTCTAGGCTCTGGGCGCTCTCGCAGTGTCGCTCCGCCAGACAGAGGGCGTGGATCTCGTGGATAAGTACGCAGGGAATCCCCAGGGCACTCTGAAGATCCTGCGCAGGTGCTTGGCCATCGGTGAGGTGGACATTGGGGGACAGCAAGCCGCGCTGCTCGGTGTAGTCCAGCAGGCCGGGTAGCGCCACACAGAGGCCATCGGTACGCATCCCAGGAACGGCGAGCTTTGCGCGCGCCCAGGCCAGTGCCGTACTGAGCAAGGCTTCGTAGGTGTCGGGCGTCGTGAAGCGAGTTTCCTCCCGGAGGGTTCCATCCAGTCCCGCCACGACAAGGCGGCACTGGGGACGGTCCACCACGACACCCAGCACCTGAACTCCCTCCGCAGGCAAGCGCAGCTTCTTGGCCGGACGTCCGCGCCGAACATCGGCATCGTCCTCCTCCACCAGCCAGCCATCGCGCAAGAGAGTCTCGACGGCCTTGGAAGCCGTCGGCGCGGTAATATCCGTCGCGCGTGCCAGCTCCGCTCGGGAGAGGGAGCCGTGTCGCTGGATTGCTCTTAGTACACGCCACTCATTAATACGTCCTAGTAACCCTGGTTGAATCTTGCCCTGCGATGCCATAGGCTTTTATTGTAGCAGACAAACCCTCGGGTACAATGATTCATGCCTCGATTTCTCTCGGTTCACACGTTCCCGCCCGGTAGCTTCACCCCGGAGCGCATCGAGGAGATTGCCGCACGGGGGCAGCACGACTCCGTGGTGCGCGGCTACCGCAGCTTTCATAGCCCCGCCGAGGGGCAGATCGTCTGGATCCTAGAAGCCCCTAGCAAAGACGCCGTCCTCGATTTCTGCCAGCGCATGGGGCTTCCCGTGGACGCCGTAACGCAGCTAGAGCTAGAAGGCCATGTCGGGGTGATCCGCCCCGCCGAGCCACTCCCCTAACCCTCGCCCAGCGGGCGCGCAACACGTCCTCCGTTATCTTCCCAGGTCGCGGAGTGACATCGTGGCGCTTGCGCCCGTAGCGAAGCGAGCGAGCCTCGTTTATGAGGCCGCTACAGTAGCCCTCGGAACGACTTGACACCGCCGTCGAAGCCAGGGAAGAGCTTCGCCAGATCCGGGACACCTAAGTGTTTCATCGCCACTTCCCCAAACACCGAGCGGAAGTCGGTGGTAATCGCGAGATCGCGGTTTTCGTAGAGCTTCTCAGGGGTGAGGCCGGGCCAGTCGCCGTAGACCTTGCCTCCCTTGATTGAGCCACCAAGCGCGAAGAAGCAGGTCGCGTGGCCGTGGTCCGTGCCGCCCGTGCCATTTTGCTTCACGGTGCGCCCGAACTCGCTCATGGTCAGCACCACCACATCGTCCATCTTGTCGCCCAGATCGGTGTAGAGCGCGGCGAGTGCCTGACCGACCTCGCGGAGCTTGTTGGAGAGATTTCCCTGCGCCGGGTTGCCGTTCTGAATCTGGTTGGCGTGCGTGTCCCAGCCGCCGATATCGGCAAACGCCACCTCGACCCCCACATCGGCCTTGATGAGCTGCGCGATCTGCTTCAGCGAGTCGCCGAGCTTGCCGTTGGGGTAGGCAGCGCCGCTCGCGGGTGTGTAGCTGGCAGGGTTCACGGAGCGCAGCATCTTGATCGCCTCAAAGCTCTCCTTACCCGTACCGTGCAAGACATCCCCAACCGCCTGATCGTAGAGCGCCTCGAAGCCACCTGCGGCACTGCCCGTGGCAAACGCCCCCGCCATCATGGCTTCATCGGCACCGGAATCGCCGCGCCGCCCGCTGCGCCGCGCCGCCGACGGATCATTGATGCCAAACGTGCGCAGATCGGGGATGCCCAGTGCGCCCGCATCGCCCTTCAGCGCCGTGGGCAGGCCGCCGCCCAGGGCCACCGCGCGAAACGGAGACTTTTTCAGGTTCGCCCGATCCTGCGGACACTGCAACACGGCCCGTGCGAGCCAGCCATCGTGCACCGCTTTACTGCCCGGGGCGCCGCTCTCCATGTAGTCCATGGCATCGAAGTGTGAGCGCGTGCCATGAGGCGAGCCACAGGCATGGACAGCGGCCAGGTGACCGTCTTTGTAGATCTTGGCTAGCGGCTCTAGTGCGGGATGTAGCCCAAAGAAGCCGTCCAGATCCACCACTTGGTTCTTGGGGATCGCGATATTAGGCCGCGCCCGGTAGAGCTCCGCCTCGCCGTGCGGCACCACCACCGAGAGGCCGTCCGCCGCGCCGCGCAGAAAGACGCAGACAAGGGTCTTTTTCTTCTTGCCCCCCAGGGAGTTCTGTGCAAGCGCCGCGCGTTGCAAGAACGACGGTCCAAAGGCGGGCACTAGTCCCACCGAGGCCAAGGCCACTCCGCCATTTTTCAGAAACAATCGTCGTGATACATTCATCGTTTTCTCCAGCCCCCCATCCCCCGCCGGGCGGGGGGGATAAAAAGAAGATCTCCCATCCTAATCGTCCCCCCGCTGGGCGGGGGGTAGGGGGTAGGTCAGCGTCGCTGGAACTCGGGCGAGCCCAGGATGAGAGCGGCGAGGCGCTTGATTGAGAACTCATCGCCTTCGGTTTGCTTTTGCAGTGTTTTTACGGTCGCCGCCGAGAGCGCTCCGCCCGTGAGCTGCTCGCCGAGGAGCTCGATCATGGTGGGAGTAGGCTTGCTAGGCGTCTCGGTGAAGGGCAGTGACTTGCTCAGATCGGCATCGCTGATGCGGCCATTGACCAGGGAAAGTGAGAAGTTGATGCGCCCAATCAGTGCGCCGCTGGAGACCCACTTACTGGACTCCTCCGGGTAGCCTGTCGGGAAGGCGTAGTTAAAGAGCGGCTGGCCGAGAAGCCCCACCTGACCGGCCAGAAGGCGCTGATTGCTCTGCCCAGCACCGTTGGGTGCGAAGATATTGAGCCCACCATTAGATCGCATCCCCCCCATTCCGCCACCGCCAAACGGCCCGGGAGCGGCAGGCGGTGCGGTCTCCACCGTGGCTCCAAGCGCACGTGTCGCCGAGACGACATACTCAAAGGGGGACTTGACTTTGGATTTATAGGCCGCCGCGCTGAAGAACTCAGGGCTGCTCGTGATCGTCGCAAGAAGCGCACGGATATCACCGTCGGTTTTCTGCCACGTCGCAACACACTTCGCCACTAAACTGGCGGGAGGGCTGTCAGAGACAAAACGCTGGCAAAGCTTCGTCGAGATAAACTTCATTGTAGAAGGATGGTTGGCGAGAATTTCGAGCATCTTATCGCCCTCTTCCTGGCCGCCGCCCGCGGGGAATTTCACGCCCAGCACTTCTTTTTCTCCGCGATCGTGGAGGCCCGCATGGAACTCGAACTCGCCTCCGTAGCGTCCGCCACGCACGCCCCATCCGGTAAGGCATCGTGCCAGCTCGGTGACATCTTTTTGAGTGTAGCCACCGTCCACCCCCAAAGTGTGGAGCTCCATGATCTCTCGGGCGTAGTTCTCGTTCAGGCCCTGCTTCTGGCGCTGGAGGGCCGAGGGCCGGTTGGGTATCCCCTGCCCAGAGAGGCGCTCGTAGGCTTGCTCCTCGGTAATGTTCTGGTTCTTGGCGATCTCCCGCACCCGTGCCATCATCTGCACGGCGGGGGCGAGGCCACGCTCGGCGCCCTGCCGCACCTGGGCAAAGCTAAACTGTGGGCGGCGCGTGTCGGTCGCTCGCTCGGGCTGAGCGGCAACCGATTGGGCGTTGTCCAGATACAGCATCATCGCCGCCGAGTGCGCGGAGGCGGCGAGCAGCTCTTTAAACTTACCCAGCACGTGAGGCCGAATCGCCTGCTCCTCGTCCACTACTTTCGCTGCCCGAACTTTCGTGGCATCAATATTAAAGTGATTGCTCCAGAAGTCCACCAGCACTTCCTGAAGCTGCCGCTCGCTCTCCACGGCGCGCACGAGCTTGTTCATCACGAGCTGCGAGCCCGCGTCGTTGACTTTCTGCCGCGCCATCCGTCCCTCTTCGAGCTGCTTACGCTCCTCTGGGGTGGCGTTGCGCATCATTTCCAGCATGCCCTGCGCCTGCTGTCGCTGTGGCGGGGGGGTGCCGGTCTGCGCGGCGGCGACACCGTTCTGGATCGCCTGCGATGCGCCCGCGGCACCGCGCTGGGAGAGCTGGTTCTGAAGCTGGAGCAGACGGCCATTGTTCATCTGGACATTACGCTCCATCTCAGCGATCTCCAGCCCAGTGAGCTTGAGCGCCTCGTAAGCCGCCGTCTTCGTGCGCACGGCATCGTCTTTGAGTGTCTCGGGGTGAAGCTGCTGCTCGATATAGGTTTTCAGGCCGAGCTTCTGCACGCGCTCGATGTCGCCGGGGCGTGGGCCAAAACCAAGACGGTTCAACACATGGACAATGCGCTGCTCCTCAGTGAGCGG
>NZ_JAYVPL010000063.1:0-24562 GCF_043757465.1 Armatimonas sp. | reverse complement strand
TTTGTGGCTTGGGCTTCGTCGTTTAGATGGTTTGGAAGAGGGCTGGCAAATGGCGATGTCAGCCCTGTCGGGAAAAGATATGGGACAAGATTAGGCTCACGAAACGGAGAATATCCTACGTTTAGGGCAGTGGCTCTTGAAAGTGATGGAAAATAAGATGCTACTGACGAGAAATGCCACACCCGCAGAGCTGATCCAAGCCGCCGCCCTCAACCACATCAGCTGGTTCTCCGAAAACGCAATCGTAGCGAACGGCGAGGTAGAGAATCAGGATGGCCTGACGGTGGTCTATTCCCCTGCCTCCGATCCTTCCGCCTTGGGTGAGGTGATTCTCGCGTTCCCCCAGATGAACGAGGGCGACAGCGTAGGAGCGGCGCTGGATGTTGCTCTAAAGACCTTCCGCCACAAGAAAGTACGGCAAGTCTCTTGCTGGTCGGTCGTGCCCACACAGCCAAGCGACCTGGCTGCACGGCTGGTCGCACGCGGCTTTTCGTGGGGCTGGCAGCCGCATTGGATGGCGCTCGACTTGGAGCAAGCACTGGATTTAGAGCAAGCACAGCCCGAGGACTTCCCTATCCCTGCGGGCCTGCAACTCGTGCTAGAGGAGGGGAGTGACTGGGACGTGGTGGGGCTACCCTACTACGAGCCTAGCGATGCCCCACGGCTCAGAGCACTGGATCAGCAGGAGCCTCGAAAGACCTATCACTTTGGCGCGTGGCTGGACGGAAAAATCGTTGGGCACAGCTTGCTGCATGTCTCGGATAGCCCACTCGGCGTGGCAGGGATCTACAATGTCGGCGTATTGCCCGAGGCACGCAACCAAGGCGTCGGACGGGCGATCTCCTGGGCCGCGTGCCAACATGCCCGCAGCTTGGGCTGTCGCTACGTTCTTCTCAACGCCGCCACCCAGATCTACAAGCGGCTGGGCTTTATCTCGCTGGGCAACGGCCAGACCTGGTGGATGTTTCGCCCCGCGCTGGACATGCCCCCGCTGGATGCTCATACTGTCGCTTTCACCGAGGCTATCGGGCGTGGCGACCTAGAAAAGCTTAAAGCCTTGCCACTGCCTCATGACCTCGATGTTCCTCTAAGGTGCAAGATGACCCCGCTCGAAGTGGCTGCATGTCTTGGGCAACCGGAATCGGCTCGCTGGCTCCTGGCTCAGGGGGCATTGCCCGATGTGATTCCGCTCTGTGATCTGGGGTGGCGTGAGCAAGTTCCCTCTGCGCTAACGACTCGTCCAGAGCTGACGAATCGTCTTCTTGGAGCGGGAGGATGGACACCGCTGCATGAAGCGGTTCTACGCAATGACCTTGAGCTCGCTCGCCTGATCCTGTCCGCAAACCCCGATCTGAGCATCCAGGACTTACAGTTCAAAGCAACGCCACTGGGCTGGGCACAGCACTTCGGGCACTCCGAGCTTATCGCCCTTATTGAGCAACATAGTGGGTAAAGGGAAATTTCACACGGGCGGAGGATGTGTTAAAATGGCCAACATGGAATGCGTCCCAACTAAATCATGCCAACTCACTCTTTTCTTGCTTTTCTTGCTCCTGCTTGCCCCCACGATCTGCGTCGCCGACGACGCGCCCGGCCACTCCAAACACGGGTCTGCCTTTGACTCCGGCATGCGAACACGGCCCTGGGTCATCAAGGGCATCGGAGACACCCCGTTTCCCATTTCTACCAAGAGCCCGGAGGCCCAAAAGTGGTTCGACCAAGGGAACGCATTGCTCCACTCGTTCTGGTTCGAGGAAGCCGAGCGCTCTTTCCGCTGGTGCCTCAAGCTCGAGCCGGACAACGCCATGACCTACTGGAGCCTGGCTCGCTGTGGCTTTAACTGGTTCACGGTTGGCGTACCTAACTACGACGACAAGAACTTCGAGCGCTATAAAGCGTTTCTGAGCGAGGCTGTTCGGCGCAAGAGCAAGGTAACTGAGCGTGAGCGCCTGTACATCGAGGCCTGGGAGAAAGCGTACGCGCCGCAGGAGAAGAACCGCGCTAAGACGATGGTTGCCGCGCTTCAGCAGATTGTAATTCGCTTCCCCGATGATATGGAGGCAAAGAGCCTTCTTGCCCTCTATAACATCGGGCAGGGCAGCGCGTTTGCCAATGAGCTGCTCATTCAGCAAGTTCTAGCCAAGAACCCCTTGCATCCTGGTGCGCACCATGCCAGCATTCATAACTGGGACGGCGTCTCGTCGGATCAGGCGATCAAGAGCTGCGAGCTGTACGGCAAGTCGGCCCCGGACATCGGCCACGCGATGCACATGCCCGGCCACATCTACAGCAAGATCGGCATGTGGCACGAGGCCGCGATTGCAATGGACTCCGCGACCCGAACCGAGCTGCGGTACATGAACGACCGCTTGGCCCTGCCCTTCGAGACGTGGAACTACCCGCACAACCGGAACTACCTCTGCTACATTCAGGAGCAGCTGGGCATGGCGGAAGCATCGCTGAAAGGCTCCGCAGACATGCTGGCCGCGCCCCGCGACCCGGAGTACAACCCGGAGAACATGGGCGCAATAGCGGGCCAGGGGCTTGAAGCTAGGGTTCGTGCGCTCATTAAGTTCGAGAAGTGGGATCAGATTCTGGCTCCGAAGGGAATCGAGTGGAGCGATAAAGAGGACTATGGCAAGCTGGGGAGAGCCTTTGCCGAAGCGCTGGCGTTCAGCGCTACAGGTAAGAACTTTGAAGCCAGGGAGCGCGTGACAAGCCTGCGTGCGCTCGTCGAGAAGCTCAAGACGCCGCCCGTTCCCATTCCCGTTCCTGCACCTGCTCCCCCACCGTCCCCGCTAGACTTGATGGCCGATATCGCTGATGGCATCGTGAGCCTTGGTGAAGGGAATGTCTTGGAGGGCCAGCGCAAGCTTCTCAATGCTGCGGATTTAGAGCAAAAATTCCGTGACAAGGGCGAGTATCCGAACGATCCTCCCGGACAAGCCTGGCCGGTGATGCGCCTCCTGGGGGACCACTACCGCAAGAGCGGCGATAACAAGCTCGCGATTGATTGCTACGAGCGGGCGCTCAAAAACGAGCCCAACGACGGTTTCTCGCTCTCCGGTCTGGCGCTCGCCCACTTCGCAAGTGGAAACCGCGAGCAGGCGACGCTGTATGCGGGAAGGCTGTCGTATGTCTGGTCGCAGGCGGATCCCAACCTGAAGTGGCTTGAAGATGTCCGTAAGCTCGGCCTTGACGCAAAGCCCGTAGCACAAACACCACGGCCCGAGCGCGTCTACCGACCTAAAGAGCTCGACATCATCGGCCCGATGAACTGGCAACCGTTCCAGGCTCCCAATCTGAAGGTAATAGATCGAAGCGGCAAGAGTGTCGGGTTGCAGGATTTCAAGGGGAAGAACGTCGTCCTTGTCTTCTTCCTGGGCGATGCCTGCGTGCACTGCGTGGGACAGCTAAAGTCGCTCAACGACCGTAGTGCGGAGTTCGACGGCCAGGACACCATCGTGCTTGCCGTGTGCAGCGAGTCTCCTGCGAAGCTGAAGGCGTCCAAAGCCCTAGACCAGTCGAACGTCAAGTTTCTGTCGGACAACGCGCATGAAAACGCGCGGAGGTTTTCGTCTTATGACGACTTCGAGGAGATGGAGCTCCATTCGACCATCTTGATCGACAAGTCAGGCCGCGTGCGTTGGAAGCGAACCGGAGGCGATCCGTTCACGAACATTGACTTCCTGCTGAACGAGCTGAAGCGAGTCAACCGGCCCCAGTGACTCAAGCAGGGCATGTTGACATGCCGAGCCACGGCCCCGCCACTCCGTTCAGGGGGCGTTGGACTACATAAGAATGCTCTTGATGACCTGTGCGCCCTCCACCCCGGTGAGCTTTGCGTCGAGCCCCTGGAACTTATAGCTAAACGCATCGTGCTGGATGCCAAGCTGGTGGAGCATGGTCGCGTGCAGGTCATGGACAGTGGTGATGTTCTCCACGGCGGCGTAGCCCAGCTCATCCGACGCACCGTGCACCATCCCGCCGTGCACTCCCGCGCCTGCCAGCCAGACCGTCATCGCCTTGTTGTGGTGATCGCGCCCGTTGCCCCCCTGCGACATCGGCGTGCGACCAAACTCACCCGCCCAGACAATCAACGTGTCGTCGAGCATTCCGCGCCGCTTGAGATCGGTGATGAGCGCCATACAGGCCCGATCAATCTCCTTGGCCTTGAGAGTGACGCCGTTTTTAATATCGCCGTGGTGGTCCCAGTCCTTATGGTAGAGCTGGATAAAGCGCACGCCTTTCTCCGCCAGCCGCCGGGCTAATAAACAGTTGCTGGCAAAGCTGCCGTCGCCGGGCTGGCAGCCGTAGAGCTCAAGTGTCTCTTTCTTTTCCTGCGAGAGATCCATCAGGTTCGGCACCGATGCCTGCATCTGAAAGGCTAGCTCATACTGCGCGATCCGAGTGGCGATCTCCGGGTCATCCACGAGGCTGTTGTACTCTCTGTTCAGCGTATTGATCGCGGCAATATCCGTGCCCTGCCGCCCGCGCGTGATACCGCTTGGGTTTGCCATGTAGAGAACGGGGTCGCCCTTGCCGCGTAGCTGCACGCCCTGGAACTTGCTCGGCAGGAACCCGCTGCTCCACTGCCGCGCCGCAATCGGCTGGTTCTGCCCACCCTGGCCCAGCGAGGTGAGAACCACAAACCCCGGCAAGTCCTTGGCGAGGCTCCCCAATCCGTACGTAATCCAGGAGCCCATGCTCGGCCTGCCTGCGATCTGGCTTCCCGTGTTCATGAACATGTGCGCTGGGTCATGATTGATCGCGTCCGTCGTCATCGAGCGGATAAAGCACACCTCGTCAATCACGGAACCGAGCTGGGGAAAGAGCCCGCAGATCTCGATCTGGCTCTTACCAAACTTCGCAAACGGAAGCTGTGGCCCATAGCACGTTAGCTTCTGCCCCTGGAGCTGCGCGAGCTGCTGGCCCTTGGTCATGCTCTCGGGCATGGGCTGGCCGTGCATCTGGGTGAGCTTGGGCTTGGGATCGAAGGTCTCTAAGTGCGACGGCCCGCCTGCCATGCTCAGCCAGATCACGCGCTTGGCCTTGGGGATCAGCCCCCTAGCCCCCGCCTGGCGGGGGGACAAATAGGAAGGGGATTCCTTGTATTCCCCCCGTCGGACGGGGGCTAGGGGGTGGGCGCTCACCTTCGCCTCAAGCGAGGCGAGTGCCAGCGCCCCGAGGCCGCTCGTGACCTTACCTAACATCGCTCGACGGGTGAGCTGCTGGGCACGAAACTGCGCGAGTTCGTTGTTGATTTTCATGGTCGTGTAATCGTTTCGTGGAGGTTCAGGAGCACACGCGCCACATGAGTCCAGGCGGCGAGATCGGCTTTGTCGAGCTTTTCGGGCAGTGGCGCGTAGCCGGTTTTTAGGAGTGCCTCAGCGGCAGCGCTGTCCGTTTTATAAGCCGTCAGCTGCTGATTGTAGACGTTGAGCAGAGTCTTTTGCTCCGTCGGGCTAGGGTTGCGCTGGAGCGCTTGCTGGCATGCCCAAGTGAGTTTTTGCTCCGGTGAGCCACTGGTTTGGGTGAGGATACCGACACCAAAGGCGCGGGCAGCTTCTACATAGGTGGGGTCGTTGAGCAAGACAAGCGCTTGCTGGGGGATATTGGAGCGGCTGCGCTCCGCCGTGCACTCCTCGCGGCTGGGGGCATCGAATGCCAGCATCGAAGGGTGCAGAAAGCTGCGCTGCCACCAAGTGTAGAGCCCGCGCCGGTACTGGCTCTCGCCCTTATCGGCCATCCAGTCGCGCACGGGGAAGTTTAGGTTCTCCCAGTAGCGCTCCGGCTGGTAGGGCTTCACCGACGGCCCACCCCGTTTGAGCGAGAGCAAGCCGGAGACCGTCAGCGCATTGTCGCGCACTTCTTCTGCCTCTAAACGAAAGCGGCTCTGGCGGGCGTACTCGCGGTTGTAGGGATCAGCGGCGAGAAGCGCTTTGCTTGTTGTCGAGATTTGCTTGTAGGTATTACTCGTTACCATCAGTCGCACCAGATGCTTCACGTCCCAGCCACTGTCTCGAAACTCGCAGGCTAGCCAGTCGAGCAGCGCGGGGTTTGTGGGCGGCTCACCCTGCGCCCCGAGGTCGTCCAGCACCTTGCTTGGCCCCGTCCCAAAGAACTGCTTCCAGAGCCGGTTCACCACCGTGCGCGCCGTCAGCGGGTTCTCCCGTGAGACCAGCCAGTTGGCGAGATCAAGGCGCGATTGCCCCACCGACCTCTCCCCAACCCCCGGGTACCCTCTGGGTGCGGGCAGTCGTTCCGGGTGCCCTCTGGGCGTGGGAAAGGGGCTTGTCAAAAAACCAGGCAACCCCGCCGTGACCGTCTCGCCAGTTTCATCGAGGAAGTTGCCGCGTGGGAGAATGCGCACCGTGCGGGGCTTGGTGTTTTTGACTGTGACGAGGCAGCGGCCAATGCTGGCTTCGTAGTCGGCCTTTGCTTTTTTGGCGTCCGCAAGCTCTTTTTTGAGAGTCTCAGGCACCTCAAGTCCGGTAAGGGCGGTGAACCGGAACTTACCTAAATTGTGATTTGTGCCATGGCTTTGCACCAGAGTCAGTCGGAGTGTCTCACCCTCAGCGAGTGTGAGGGGCTCCGCAAAGGTGAGAGTGAGATCCTGTGGCTTTGCAACCTCGGGGAGCACCGCCCAGCCAAAGGAGTCTGGGGTGAGTGCCGAGGCCGCACTCCAGCGCTTGTCCGGGTGCGCCTCAGCGGAGAGTGTCTGCTCAAAAGACGCCTGCGCCTTTGAGAAAATAAGCTTCTGGGGTTCTGCGCCAGGCGTGATGCGCTGCGCTACCAGCTCGCTCAGCACGAAGTTGCCGTTGCCTGCCCGTCCCGGGCCGCGTGCAGGAAGCGACGGATCAGAGAGCACTTCGAGCCGCAGACCCGTGAGCGTTCCTGAGATTCCTGCCTCTAGCGTGTAGGTGTTTTTATCCGGGTTGGGGCCGCTCGCCAGAACTGCCCCGTCGGGCTGGACGGTAAGAGTCGTGCTGCCCAGTGCGGCAGTGTTTAGGGTCTTAAGGGGCTTCCAGATCGCATCGAAGCGCTGCTGAAGTGCGGCAACCCGCGCCTCACGGCTCGCCAGCTCACGGGTTTGTTCGGCAGTGGGAACCAGCATTCCAGGTTCGCGAGCACCGATGAGGCCCTCTTCAATATCGGCAAAGTAGGCCCCGAGGCGAAAGAAATCGCGCTGCGTGATGGGGTCGAACTTGTGGTCGTGGCAGTTGGCACAGCCCGTGGTCTGCCCGAGCCATACCGTCCCGACGGCACGTACCCGGTCGGTTAAGTAGCGTGCCTCGTAGTCTTTGGGCTGCCCGCCGCCCTCTTCGGTGGTGAGCAGTAGCCGATTGAACGCTGACCCGATGCGCGTCTCTTGCGAGGCATCGGGCAGTAAATCGCCCGCGAGCTGCTCTTGGGTAAATCTATCAAAGCGCTTGTTGGTGTTAAAGGCATTGATCACGTAGTCACGGTAGGGCCAGACATTGCGCGGCGTGTCGCTGTGGTAGCCGATGGTGTCCGCAAAGCGCACCACATCGAGCCAGCCCTGCGCCATGCGCTCGCCGTAGTGCGGGTTGGCCAGCAAGCGCTCCACTAACTGTGCATAGGCATCAGGCGACTTATCCCCCACAAACGCGGCTACATCCTGCGGTGAGGGCGGCAGGCCCAGCAAGTCAAACGAAAGCCGCCGGATCAGTGTCCGTCTGTCCGCCGTGGGCGAGGGCTTCAGCTTGAGCTCGCTGAGGCGCTTCTGCACCAGAAAATCCACGGCATTCTTGCCCGCCGGGATCACCGCTTTCACCGGCATTTCATAGGCCCAGTGCTTCTGGTACGCCGCGCCCTCGCCAATCCAGCGCAGGAGAAGCTGCTTCTGGGAGTCGGAGAGCTTTTTGTGGAAATCTGCGGGCGGCATCGCGCCGCTACGAATCTGTTGCACCAGTGTACTCGCCAGAATATCGCCGGGGATCACCGCTCGATTCGGGCCATCAAGCCGCAGGTTTGCTTGGCGCTTGTTCTTATCCGGGCCATGGCAGGCAAAGCAGTTGTCAGAGAGAATGGGGCGGATGTCCCGGTTGAAGACAACCCCTCCCATTCCCCCCCGTTCGACGGGGGCTGGGGGGGTTGCCAGGCTCATGCCCACACAGACGGCGCTCAGTAGCGCACACGAAGCAAGCTTAAGGACATTCATAAGTTCTAGCGCTACTCTTCGACACCGCCTACCATTTCCCCTTCGGCAAGCGAGCCGGGAGGCTAAAAGCTACCGCTCACGCTTGCCGCCGATGACAATGCTCTCGATCAGTCGGTTGTCAGGAACCCTCGGGCCTCGGTGAGAAGTGGCTCGATCAAGAGCCGCAGCACTTCTTTGTTTTGGATAAAGACATTGTACCGAGCAAACGGTCGTTTTTCGGCCTACAATAGCGCGTGATCTCTGACTGGAGCCGTGCCCGTTCCCACGCTCGCGCCGACCGCGATGCCCTTCCCGAGACGTTAAGCGTAAGCGCCGATGCCCTGCTGGAGGCCGCGTTCGCCGTCGCCGGGCTGACCGTTCGGCCACGCCCGCGCCGCGACCCGCTGCTTTTTACGTCCCACGCCGTGCTAGATATTGAGGCATCGGCAGTGTGGGTGCGTGACGACGCGAGCTTGCAAGAGCGGCGGCTGATTCTGGCCCACGAGCTAGGGCACTTAAAGCTCCACCACAGCCCAGAGGAGTGCCGCTGCGACGAAGGTGACTTGGCGGAAACTCCCGAGAGCGCGGGAAGTGGCTACGGCCCTCGTCAGCGCCGCGAGACCGAGGCCAATGTCTACGCCCGCGAGTTTCTGTTGCCCGCGCCGCTGGCCAGAAAGCTCTTTATAGACGACAAGCTCGACGCCGTGGAGATGGCCGAAAAGCTTGGTCTGCCGCTCGCCACGGTCATAGCACAGCTCACCGCGCCTTTAGTGTTGCCGATTTCAGAGAAGACGCCCGTGGAAAAAAGCCTCGTGGCGGGGCTGGATCCCTCGCAGGCGGCGGCGGCAAAAGCCGACTACGGGCCACTTCTCGTCGGTGCGGGGCCGGGCACAGGCAAGACACGCACCCTCACGGCGCGGGTTTTGTTTCTGGTGCGCGAGAAGCAGGTTCGCCCCGAGAATATTCTGGCGCTCACGTTCTCACGAAAAGCCGCCGAGGAGATGCGCGAGCGGATCGCCAGCGAGGACGAGACGATTGCGGCGCGGGCGGCCATTACCACGTTTCACTCGTATGGCCTGGACCTACTGCGCCGCCACTGGAAGCTCGCCGGGCTTCCTCCAAGGCCACTGATGCTCACGGAGGCCGAGGCATTCGCACTTTTAGAGAGGCGCGTCGCCTCGCTGGAGCTGGGGCCGCTGCGCTACATCCATGACCCGGCCTACCCGCTGCCCGAGGCACTGCGCGCGATCTCAAAAGTCAAAGAGAGCGGGATCACGCCCGAAGAATTAGCGGCTCGTGCCGAAACGAGCGGCGATGAGATCTGGCAAGACATCGCCCGGCTCTACGCGGCCTACGAGGGCCTGCTCAAGGAGTACGGCGCACTGGACTTCGCGGACTTAGTCGTGCGGCCCTTGCGGCTACTCGAAGCCTACTCGGATGTGCTGGCGGGGGAGCGGGCGAAGTGGCGGCAGGTCTTAGTGGACGAGTACCAGGACATCAACCGCTCGGGCGCACGACTCGTGCAGCTTCTTACGGGGCCAGATGGCACGGCGCTCTGGGCCGTGGGGGACTTGCGGCAGGCGATCTACGCGTTTCGCGGTGCGTCGCCCGCCAATGTGGCGCGCTTCGCCGAGGACTTCCCCGGTGGGCGGCGCATGGATTTGGCGGTGAACTATCGCTCGCGCCCCGGCTTGGTCACGCTCTTTGGGCAGGCCAGTGGCGAGGGCGGCGAGGTCTGGGAGCCGCGCCGCGAGGGACTAGCCTCGACAACACTCGCCATCGCGCCCCACGATGCTGGGCAAGCGGAGGGCATGGCGATGGCCATGCGGGCGTATGTGGAGGAGGGCTATGCCTGGCGTGAGCTGGCGATGCTCTGCCGCACGCGAAGCCAGGCACGCAATCTGAAGAAAGCCCTGGTCGCGCGGGGGGTTCCCGTCGGCCCCGGCCCCGATGAAGGCGGCCTGCTCACCCGGCCCGATGTGCGGATGCTGCTCGCCCGACTAGAGGAGCAGATCGGGACAAACGCCGATGCCTACGACTCTCTGATCGAGATGCTCTACGGCGCAGAGGGCTTGGCCCGCACGCTTGCCGAGCCCGAGGCCGTGACGAGCCTGCTGATGCTTGCCCTCACGTTTCGGGAGCGCGAGGCGATTCTGCGCCTGGGCGAGACACGCCCGATTCGGGCGTTTTTAGAGCACCTGCGCCGCCTAACACGCCTCGGAACCGCGCCGTCGGCTCCTGCCAACGAGAACGAGGACGCGGTGCGGCTGCTCACGGTTCACGGTGCCAAGGGCCTGGAGTTCCCTGTGGTCTTTGTTCCGAATCTCGCCGTGGGCCGCTTCCCCCCGCGCCCCATGCCCGGCCTGCTCACGCCGCTGCCCGCAGAAAACGACGACAAAGAAGACGAGGCCAAAGAGGAGCCCGGAACCGTGGCCTCCGATGAAGAAGCGCGACTGTTCTTTGTCGCGCTGACCCGCGCCCGCGATCACCTGGTGCTCTCCCGCGCCGTGAAACATGGCCGCATGAGTGCGCGGCCCTCGCCCTTGCTAGAGTGCCTTGAGAACGTGAACGGCGTCGAGACCGTGTTCTGGCGCAGTAGCGACGCACTGGAGCCGCCGCCGGTTCGTGAGCAACCCGGCACGCGCCCGGAGGTCAAAGCGCCTGATGCGGAGCTGTACCTGCGCTGCCCCAAGCGCTACGAGCTTCAAGTGGTTCAGGAGAAACCCACGGACAATCCCACGGCCTATGAGAGCTTCAAGCGCACGGTGTTGGCGGCGCTGTCCTCAGCCAAACCCACAGAGGCCCTGCCGCTTCTCTGGAGGGATCATGGCCCCGCCCAGAGCGATCCGTCGTATGTGCTCTACGACAAGCTGGCAAAAGAGATCGTGGCAAAGAGCGCCCCGGCTTGTCCCAGCAATCAGCGCCCGCTCATGGCACTGCCCCTGGAGAGCGGCACGATTCTAGTGCGCCCCGACGACTACACCGAGAGCACACAGCAGGCCGAGCGCCGCACACTGCGCAAGCCGCCCGCGCCCGATACCACAAAAGCCGACCCTGATATTCGCCTCTCGCTTCTCCAAGAGACCTTCGGCCCGGATCAAGTCTTCGTCCGTTTTTTGCAAGACGGCCGCCGCCTACCCGTCGCGGATCGGCCCCGAATCCGCGAGCGGCACCTAGATGACTACGACCGCGCGCTGCGCGGGATCGCCCTCAAAGTCTTCCCCGCCGCCCCCACCGAGCGCGATGAGTGCCCGTCGTGCCCTTACTTCTTCTCCTGCCCGAGGGATGGTGGGGAAAGCTAGATACAAGAGCACGCACATCACGAGGAGATAACTTTAGTTTCCGCTAAAACGCACCGAAAGAAACCCGATGTCACAGCCGGTTTACCGTTAATCAAAAACCAAGTCATCTCGTAGATGGGAAAGGCACTTTCAGTCTCCATAGTAAACTTGGGCAAGTGCCTGAAAACCGGGAAATTCGGGTTTCCAAAAAACAAATGCGGTTCCCCTGGCGTGAGGGGAGTGAGGGCGTAGAAAAGCTCTTGCGTACGATATAATTGCTGCGTTACGGGGGCGAATGAGGTCTGGTGGTCTTCCCGGTCTTCAAAACCGTGTGCGGGGTGATGATGTCATCCTGGGTGGGTTCGATTCCCACACGCTCCCGCCAGTAATTCTGACGGTTTTTTAAGGCCATGCAGTACGCCTACCAAACACCTGGGCCACAGGGGACACTGCGTGTGGCGCGCCCCGAGCTGGCCTGGCCGATCCGTCCACACGAGGGCGCTCAGATCGTCGGCATGGAGCTACGCCTCAACGACGAACCTCTCTTTGCGCACTATGAAAGTGGGGCGGTGCGGGCCATGCCTCCTGCCACCCTTTCCCCCGGAACCTATCGGGTACGCTGCCGAGTCACGCTCTCGCCCAAGCAAGACGATGCCACGGTTTCCTGGAGCTTCACAATCGCTCCGGGGGCACTCACGACGCTTCCGTTGCCCTCGGCCTGGGCACGTGATGCCCTACTCGCAGCGAATCGCCTACGCCAACGGTTCGGGCTTGCGCCTCTTGTGCTCGATCCCCGCCTCTGCGCGGCGGCACAGGCGCATGCGGCCTACCTGGATAAAAACCAGCTCGTCGGTCATTTTGAGAGTGCCAGCAAGCCCGGCTTCGTGGGGGGTACGCCACTGGCACGCGCCCAGGCTTTTGGCTACGCCGCTACCCTGGCCGAGGACGTGAGCTTTGCCGAGGGCACGCCCGAGCGGATTGTCCGTGCCCTCTTTGATGCGCCGTACCACCGCTTGCCGTTTCTGCGGCCTGGTGGGCTGCTCTTTGGTGCGGGCAATGTCCAGAAAGCCTCGGGCCTGCTCTTTGGCGGTGATGGCACGGCGGGCACGGTGATGAGCCCCTACGACGGTGAGACCGATGTCCCACTCACCTGGCGCAACGACGAGATCCCCTCGCCCACGCGCGCTCTTCCCAATGCGCCCAAGGTGATCGGCTACCCGATTCTACTGGCACACTTTCGCCCCGGCCAAGCATCTCCTTTACAGGTGCAAAGCGCCCGTCTCACTGCCGCCGACGGTGCCGAGGTGCGCTGCCTGCTCAACGTCCCGGGCCGCGACACGGAACTCACCTATGCCTGCATGCTCGTTCCCCTCGCGCCGCTCAAGCCCGCCGCGCTCTACACGGTCGAGGTTGTCACCGCGGAATTCACCCGGCGCTGGCGCTTCACCACGCGCACGGAGAGTGCCAGCATGTCGGACTTCGGCCCGCTGGACCTTCGGCCTGGTGATCTGAAGCTGACCGGCACGGTCGAGAAGGCCGACAAAAAGAACGACCTCCTGGTGCTGCGCGTGACGCGCGCTCAGGCCTACGGCACCGCGGAGCAGACCCTCCCCAAACCCGTGACCGTCACGCTCAAGCTCTCGCCGCAGACCCGCTTTCTCTCGCAGGCCAACCGTAGCGGCACGGTGAATCTCACCCCCGGCCTCGCCCTTGCGGCCATCGTCGCCAACGGCCCTCTGGTACGCCCTGTCGCCGCACGCACCGTGATCCTACTACGCTAAGCTCCAAGCCGTGAACGGCCCATCAGGACGGCGTTTTGTGCAGCCAGGTCGTTCACGGCCTGGATAGCGGAAGCAGATAGTAATCGTCTCCCTGTCTACCCTGAACCAGTGCCTGCTTTCCATCGGGAGAGAGGGACATGATAAAGAACGCACTGTCGTAAAAAAATGAACTTCTGGCCCCCGCTGTCAGCGGCTCACGAACTAGGCAGTACGGCCTCTTGCCTTGTGCAGAGAGCACCCAGATCTCCTCGTAACCCACGGGCAGCTTGCGATACAACAGCTCCTCCCAGGTCTCACGCTCCGGGATTGCGGGAGCATCCACACGTAAGCTCACCAGCACGGTCTGGATGGCTTTGAGCTCAATCTTCGGCGACCTAAGCGTGCGTAGGGGTTCGTCGCGGGACGGGATACTTGCCTCGACGTGATAGAACGTCCGCCCCACATCGTCGCCGTTGAAGCTCGACCAGTAGGAAATCCAACCACGGCTATCCGGAAGCCAGAGTGGTTTACAACTAATGTGACTGGCAAGAGGAATACGACGTAGCCTGGTTCCATCGGGGCGCATTAGAAACAAGGTCGTCTGAGGAGGCGCTTTTTCCTTTTCGATTTGCTCCATAAAGGTTAGCCACTTGCCATCGGGCGAGGCGGAAACAGTGTCAGGAGGAATGTAGCGCGATAGTTTCTTAGGGTGGTCGTTCTGCGTGAAAGGAATCAGGCGCTTGGTGCCACGTACCAGATCAAGTAGGAGAAGAGACTCACGCGATGAAGCGATCACCTCGTGTGGTGACAACCAGTCCACCACCTCCATATACGGCTGTGCAAACGGCAAACGGCGGGCAGCGGTTTCTAGGCGCAGAGGGGCGGACTGCTAGAGGGCCAGGCCGGTGGTGGTGGCAACAAAGCCGAGAGCAGCGAGGGTGAGTTTTGCCTTGGTGCGCATAGGAGATTGTATCTCTTTTACGATCCTGCAACGCGGAAACGTCTGGTACACTAGGGGGACGAATTTTCCTTGGGAGCATAGATGGCAAGCGTTCGCGTTGAGCAACTGATTAAGAAGTACGACCAGGTTGTCGCAGTGAAGGGCATGGACCTTTCTGTCGAAGACGGCGAGTTTATGGTCTTTTTAGGGCCGTCGGGCTGCGGCAAGACCACCACTCTGCGGTGTATCGCCGGGCTGGAGCTTCCCGATGGCGGGACGATTAAGATCGGCGAGGAAGAAGTGACTCACAAGCAGCCCGCCGAGCGCGATATTGCCTTTGTGTTCCAGTCGTTCTCGCTCTACCCGCACATGACCGTCCGGGAGAATCTCAGCTTTCCCTTGCGCGCCGTCAAAACCGCGCAGTCCGTGATTGATGAGCGGGTGATGATCGCCGCGAAGATGCTGCATATCACCGATAAGTTAGACCGCAAACCCACCCAGCTCTCTGGCGGTGAGCAGCAGCGCGTCACGATTGGCCGCGCCATTGTGCGCCGCCCCCAAGTGTTTCTCATGGACGAGCCGCTCTCCGCCCTCGATGCCAAGCTACGTACCGAGATGCGTGCCGAGATTAAAAAGCTCCAGACGGACCTTGGCGCAACCACGATCTATGTCACTCATGATCAGCTCGAAGCGATGAGTATGGGCGATCGGATCGCGGTGATGTACGGCGGCCTTTTACAGCAAGCGGGCACCCCCATGGAGGTCTACGACAACCCACGGAACTTATTCGTCGGAGGCTTTATCGGGTCCCCGGCGATGAACTTTGTTCCCTGCCAGCGCAGCGGCGATGTCCTGACGCTTCAGGGTGTCGAAGGAGCGGAGAACGCGGGCTTGGCCCTCACTAGCGAGGGGATGGGGCGATTCACCACGGCTGCTAAGGATCTGCCGCTGGTGCTAGGAGTTCGCCCCGAGGACATCGCCTTTGTGGAGGCGGGAACGCCGAGAAGCCTGCCCGTCACGGTGGTCGTTGTCGAGCTGCTGGGTGCGGAGAACATCATCAATGTCAATCTCGCCGGGCATATCATAAAAGTGCGTACCGTCCCGACGTTCCGCCCCACACTGGGCCAAACACTCCATGCGCACGTTGACCAGAGCCGCTCGCATCTTTTTAGCAAGCAAACGGAGCTTAATATCAATGCTGAGCGGTAGATTTGCCCAGATGGCAGAATTTATCAGTATCGCACTGCTATTGCTAGGCGTTATCGCACTCTGCCAGCCCTTCGATAAATCCATCTTCGCCAATGGCCTTCACTTGCTCTTCTGGGGCTGGCTGGGGCTGAATATCTTCTCGCACCGCAAGCCGGTACGCTAAAAAATTATGGAAATTAACCTCAAAGATAAAGTCGCCATTGTCACCGGCGCGGGCCGTGGGATTGGCAATAGCATCGCCCGCACGCTCGCCGCCGAGGGCGCAGTGGTCATCATCACCGATATCCGCACGGACTTACTGGATACTGTGAAAGCCGACTGGGATGCCAATAACTGGCGCGGTGCCCAGCACATCGCCGATGTGCGTAGCCCCGATGCCTGTAAAGAGCTGATCGCCAAGATCGTCGCTGAGTTTGGGCGCGTGGATATTCTTGTCAACAATGCGGGCGTTTCCATCAGCGGCCCTATCGAGACCATGACGGAAGCCGCCTGGGACGCGAATCTTGATATCAACCTCAAGGGGACTTTCTTGATGTGCCAAGCGGTGATCCCGGTGATGAAGGCGCAGCGCTCGGGGAGCATTCTCAACGCCGCGTCGTTTGCCGCGATTATCCCCTCGATTGGCAGCGCCCCGTACGCCGCCTCCAAAGCGGGTGTCCACTACTTCACCCGCGTGCTCGCAGGCGAGCTGGGCCCCTGGGATGTCACCGTGAACTGCTACTCGCCGGGCATGATCCCCACCGAGATCAACCACTTCACCGAGCGCCCCGAGGATGTCCAATCCAATCTGCTGGATACACTGACACTTCGCCGCTGGGGCGACCCGCAGGATGTCGCGAACCTGATCTGTTTTCTCGCCTCCGACCTGGCACGCTACATCACCGGCACGATGGTGGATGTCAGTGGCGGCAAACTCGCCACGCAGATCCCCAAGTTCGCTTACGAAAACCCTTAATCTCTGGTATAATAAACCGGTTTTTGTGTATGATAACGCGACGACGCCTTCTCTGGATCTCGATGGGTGGCCTGCTCACAGGCTGCCTGCCGTCTACTCGTGATGCCAGCGGGCGCACGACCATTCGCTACATGGCCTGGGGAAACCCGGAACAGCTCCAGCTAGAGCGCCAGATCGCGGATGAGTTCGAGAAGCTGCACCACAAGATCAGGGTACATCTTTTCATGGTGCCTGGCTCGTCGTACCCCGACAAGCTCCAGCTCATGCTGGCGTCACGCACCGCGCCCGACGTGATGCGCGTAGACCACTACATGTTCCCCGCGCTCGTAAAAAAAGACTATTTTCTTGATTTAGAGCCACTGATCGCCGCTGAGCCCAAGGGCTTTGTGGAGGACTTCGTACCCACCGCCCTGGAGGAGTGCCGCTACCAGGGCAAGCTCCACGCCATGAACGTGCTCTTTGGTGGTGTCCAGCTCTACTACAACAAGAGCCTCTTCAAAGGCGCTGGCCTCACGGATCCCTACACACTCTCCCAAGCCAAAAAATGGGACTGGGATGCGTTTCTGATGGCAGCGAATGCGCTCACCAAGCGCGAAGGGGATCGGACGATTCAGTTTGGCACGACGTTTCCGGCGTTTCCGCAGTGGGCATCCGTGCTCTGGAACCGGGGGGGGGATGTGATGAACAAAGAACTCACCAAGTTCACCCTCGCCGACGATCCCCATGCCATCGAGGGGATGCAGGACATGACCGACCTGCGCTGGAAGCACCACTGCGCCCCCACGCCCTCCGATGCCGCGCTCTCAGCGTTCACGTTTGAGTCCGGGAAGATCGCGATGCACTGGGGCTGGGCGGGAGAGACACCGCGCTTCCGCAAGAACATCAAGAAATTTGACTGGGATATCGCGCCCGTCCCGACTGGCCCCGCAGGTGATGCCACCGTGATCAAGGGCAACCAGCTCGTGGTCTATCAGCACACGGAGCACCCGGAGCTGGCGTGGGAGTTTGTGAAGTACATGACCGGCCCCGAAGCCGAGCTGATTTTAGGGGCGAAGTGGCGACGCTGTGTTCCGACGCGTCTTTCCGTGCAGCAGCACCCGGAGTATCTTAAGACCGACAAGCCACCGTTTCACACCGACGTGTTTTTAGACACCGTGCGCCGTGGTCGAACGCTGCCGATTGATGCCCGCTATCAAGAATGGGCTCGCGAGTTCAACTCCGCAACAGATAGCCTCTTCAATGTCGGGGGGATCACCGCGCCCGAGGCTAGCCGCAACGCCACCGATAAGATTAACGCCTTACTCTCGGGCGAGGAGGGCTTTTAGCAAATGTCCGAACGAACCAGTAGCCGCTGGGGTCTCGCACTGATCTCTCCCTGGCTCCTCGGCTTCTTGATCTTCACCGCAGGCCCGATGCTCGCCTCGCTCTATCTCTCGTTCTGCAAGTACGATCTGCACACGCTGAGCTTTGTGGGAGCGAAAAACTACGATGTCTTGCTGCACGAGCCGCGTTTCTGGAAGTCGCTGGGCAACACGGCGATCTACGTGCTCTTCGCCGTTCCGCTCGGCCTGACGGGCTCGCTGCTGATCGCGGTACTACTCAACCAGAAAGTGAAGGCGATCCCGATTTTTCGGACGCTGTTTTACCTGCCCTCGCTTGTGCCCGCCGTGGCATCGAGCTTAGTATGGGCCTGGGTCTTTCATCCCGATGCGGGAATTCTCAACTACGCCCTCTCTAAAATCGGCATCCACGGTCCTAAGTGGCTGCAAGACCCGAAAACGGCGTTAACGTCGCTGATCATCATGAGCCTCTGGGGAATCGGGGGCGGACGCATGCTGATCTTCCTGGCGGGCCTTCAGGGAATCTCCGACGAGCTCTACGAAGCGGCGCAGCTTGATGGGGCAAAGGGCTGGACGTGCTTCCGCCACATCACCTTGCCCATGCTCTCCCCGACGATCTTCTTCAACTTAATCCTAGGGATTATCGGCTCGTTCCAGGTGTTCACATCGGCGTATATCATGACCGGTGGCGGCCCGGAAGACTCCACTCTGATGTACGTTCTGTATCTCTACAACAACGCTTTTAGAGAGTTCAAGCTCGGTAAAGCCAGCGCAATGGCGTGGATTTTGTTTATCATTCTGCTCGGTTTCACTGTCATCCAGTTCAAAAATGCCTCAAAGTGGGTGTACTACGAAGGGGGCGACAAAGAATGATCCAGCGTCTTGGCGTTTTTGCGATGCTGATCTTTGGCGGCATCCTCTTCTCCATTCCATTTCTCTGGACAGTCTCCACAGCGCTCAAGACCAACGAGCAGGTCTTCGCCGTGCCGCCGCAGTGGATTCCAAGTCCCATTCAGCTTGAGAACTTCAAGCGTGCCTGGACGGAGCTGCCTTTCCCGACCTTTGTGCGCAACACGATCACAATCACGGTGTTCGCCACTTTCGGGCAGATTCTGTCCGCATCGCTCGTGGCCTACGGGTTCGCGCGCTTCAGGTTCAAGGGCCGCAACGTGCTGTTTTACCTGATGCTCTCCACGATGATGCTGCCCTCACAGGTCACTATGATCCCGGTCTTTCTACTCTGGCGACAGCTTGGGCTGATTGACACGTTCGCACCACTGATCGTCCCCTCGTTCTTTGGCGGCGGTGCATTCACGATCTTTCTGTTGCGCCAGTTCTTTTTAACCATCCCGCGCGAGCTTGACGAAGCGGCGATGATTGACGGTGCAAACCCGCTGGTAATCTGGTGGAAAGTGCTCCTACCACTCGCCCGCCCCGCGCTCATCACCACCACGCTGTTCTCGTTTGTGAGCCACTGGGACGAGTTCATGGGGCCGCTGATCTATTTGAACTCCATGGAGAAGTACACGGTCTCAATTGGCCTGCGCCTCTTCCAGGACAGCTACGGCACGCAGCTAGAGCTTCTTATGGCCGCGTCGCTGATCCACATCCTACCCACTATCGTGCTGTTTTTCGTCGCCCAGCGCTACTTTGTGAAGGGCATCGCACTGACAGGATTGAAATAGGCTGGCATAAAAAAGCGATACACTAGCACTGGAGGTAGAGGACAATGATAGTTCTATTAACGGCTCTTGTGGCACCGGCTCCCATCTGGGTGATGGTGGCTCAACCCGATGCGGCGGCTATGGTGGGCGCAGCGCATCAGGCAGTGGCCCAAGCGATGGCATCGGCCCGCGCCTCGGCAGAGGCCTCTAAGAAAGAGGAAGAGGCCAAGGCGAAGCTCGCGGTAGCCGAGCAGAAACTGGCGATGGCCAAAAAATCGGCGGACGACGCGGAAAAAAAAGCTCAGGCAAGCGGAAAGCCAGAAGACCGCCAGCGCGCAGACGCGCTACGTCAGAAGGCAGAGGCGGCTCAGCGGAACCTGGATGCTTCCAAGAAAGCTCTGGACGAGGCACACCGTAAGGCCGAAGAGGCGAGGAAAAAAGCAGCAGCAGACGCTAAAAGAGTGGAAGGAACTCTTCAAAACGCTCAAAGTGCCATAGACCGTGTAGAAAACAAGCCCGTGGAGAAAGAGCGCCTTCAGAGGCAACTCGATGAGATCAAAAAAGCCTGGGGGCAGTTTTACAACCGCTAAGACTACCCCTTAAGTGCTCACACATTGACGCGTTTGATGCGCTCGGTGGCCGGGTCGAGTACCATCTCTAGCTTGCCTTCTGCCATCTCGAAGATGCCGGTCGCGACCGTATCAATGAGAAGCTGGTCGTGGCTGGACATGAGGATCGTGCCCTCGAACTTCTTTAGCGCCTCAATGAGAACTTCACGCGCGAGTGGGTCGAGGTGGTTGGTGGGCTCATCCAGAAGGTAGAAGTTCGCGGGGCGCAGGAGGAACTTTGCGAGCGCCACTCTCGCACGCTCGCCGCCCGAAAGCACGCCGATTCTCTTGAACGGCGCATCGTCGCCGCGAAACTGCAGGCGCGCCAGCAAGCCACGGGCCATCTCCTCCAGCTTGGGGTCAATGCCCGCGAGTGTCTCCTCGTAGACCGTCCGCTCAGGAGAGAGTGCCTCCGCTTGGTGCTGGGCAAAGTACCCGATCTCGGTCTTGGGGTTGACGACAATCTTGCCCTGGGTGGGTTTCTCGATTCCCGCCACAAGTTTTAACAACGTGGACTTACCCGCGCCGTTAGGACCCGTCAGAGCGATCTTGTCTTGCTTGACCATCGGGAGCGTGATGCCGTTCAGGACGGTTTTATCCCCGTAAACCTTGGTGACACCCTCGATACTGATCGGCTCAGGGGCCTCACGGGGCGGCTCAGGGAACTGAAGGAAGATAGTCTTGGGTCGCTCTTTGGGCTTTGGGAGAATATCAATCTTTTCGAGCTGCTTGACACGGCTCTCGACCATTCCCGCCTTGGACTTATTACCCCGCCAGCGCTGGACAAACTCTTTCCAGTCCGCGATCTCGCGCTGCTGAGCATCGTAGGCCTTGAGCTCACGCTGGTAGCGCTCGTCGTCGAGACGGACATAGTCGTCGTAGTTGCCCTTGAACTTATTGACGGTCATGTCCTTGACTTCCCAGATCTCGTCGCTGGTCAGGTTCAAAAACTCAACCTCGTGGGAGATGCAGACCACGGTTCCGGGGTAGCTGGGAATATAGTCGTACATCAGCCAGAACTTGGCTTCCGTGTCTAGGTGGTTGGTTGGCTCATCGAGGAGCAGATAGTCTGGCTCCTGGAGAAGCAGCTTCGCCATAGCGATGCGCATCTGCCAGCCCCCGGAGTAGGTATCGGTGAGGCGGTCCACGGCATCGAGCTCAAAGCGCAGCCCCGAGAGAACCCGACCAATCCGGGCGTCCATCGTGTGTGCCTCCAGCTTGGTCATGTCATCGGCAGCCTTATCGAGCGCGGCCACATCGGACTTGGTAACGGTTCCGGCTCCGATGGCCTGTGAGGCGGCGATAAGGCGCGCTTCGACATCAGCCATGTCAGGGAATGCGGCGCGCATCTCCTCGCCCACGGTCACCCCAAGGCGGCACTGTGACTCCTGGTTGAGATAGCCCACAGTGGAGCCGTGACGACTCACAACTCCTTTGTCCGCGTCCTCTAGCCCGGCCAGAATCTTGATGAGAGTGGACTTACCCTGCCCATTGAGACCCACGACACCGATGCGGTCGCGATCCCCCAGTTGCAGAGTGATATCTTTGAGCACGTCCTGTGGCCCAAACGATTTGTAAATTTTGTCAGCAGTCAGCATTTTTGGAAAAACCCTGCGATTGTATCGCGCCAAGAGGGTCTTTCGCTAATCTGTCATTTTTGTTGCCCTCTTCCCTATAACGGGGGAGGGAAAACGAGCCTGTGAACTAAGTGCTGCTCAGTCGTTTTCGATACCAGAAATAGAGAGGTGCTTGAATCAGAATCACCAGAAGCATGGTGGTGAAGGCGCGCAGGAAAGCCTGGTCTCGGGGAAGGCCAAAGTAGAGATTGCCCCAGACGGAGAGGGCGTAGCCGAGGCCATACAGCGCAGCAACGATCACCCAGAAGATCTTCCGATGACGAGGGCTCTCCTGAGGCGCTGCTTGCGGCGGCGCGAGCGGCTTCTTTTTCTTTTGATTCATCTCCCTTTACGCACTAGAGCTTTCTTCCCGCTCTGACATCCCAGCCCATCCTTTTGCCGCCCGGTGAGGTGATTTCGTATCGGGAAAAGTTCATGGTCATGGTCTCGGTGGGTGCAGCACTCTCACTCGTCTCGGTGGAGAAATGGTGGCTAGTGATCATGACATCGGTAAGAGTGATGGTGAAGCCTCCTACTTTCAGGATCGCGCTCTTGAGATGCGTACCCATCGCGCAATTGACGAAGATTTCGGGGGACGCCTCGTCTGCCACACGCGTGAGGGTGATATCAGAAAAAGAGACTTTACCAGCTCCCGCGCCCCCTCCAAAACCGCTTCCCCCGGCATTGGTGGCCCCTAACTTGTACGTCGTGAACGGGAGAACAGCCCCCCCAGGACCCGGGCCTGCCATGATACCTTCCAGGGTCATGGAGCCGGACTTGGCATCCTTGGGTAGGAGTGGTTTCTGTTGCGCGGGGCGGGGCGAGAGCGCCTCAGCTCCCGTCGGCAGAGCAATGGTGACAAGGAGAAGACAGAGTGCAAAAAATGTTCGTTTCATGGGGCATTGTACCCTGATTCCCCTGATGCTAACCGCCCCAGAACGAGTAGGGCTGGATGTCCAGCGCCCAGCCGATCAGGTGCCAGAACGAACCGACAATGCACTGTCCCAGAATTAGGCCGAGGAAAAAGGGCATGGCTTGTCGGTACATTCGAACGCCGCCATAGCGCAGGATCAGGCCCTTGAGGATCCAGGCAAAGAGCAGCGGCATCCAGACCAGGTTCATGCTCCACGAGCCCGAGATGGCGTAGCCAATGGGGTGAAAGGGCCACCAGGGGAACTTGATGCGCGCGATCATGAGAAGGGCACAGAAGACAAAGCCCACGGCCATTGCCCCGTTCGCGATCCCGTTGGGAGCCTGCGGCTGGGTCATCCAGCCGTTGAGGCGGTTGTAGCCCTCGGCGGAGAACCCCTGGCCACCGCGCATCTTGCCCGATGCCCCAAAGTCGTAGGAGAGGTGCAGGTAGGCCCAGAGCGCGGCGAACGCCCCGAAGGCTCCCGCGAGCACGAGCCCCCAGAACATCACCTTCTGGCTCATCTTCACGTCTTTGGCTGCTTTTAAGCCCTCAATGGCAAAGGGCATCGGGTGTGAACGATACGCACGATTGAACCAGTAGAAGAACGTCAGGATGGTCAGGTCTTGCCCCGAGAATGCCGGGGTGCCAAACGAGCGTGTCAGAATGTGATCCGGACCGGAGAAGTGCAGGTCGTGGACGGGAGGGCCGAGCTCGGCACGGATGCGGCCCACGGCGAGCGCGAGCGCAATGTAGATAAAAAAGGCAGCAAACGCGACGAGTGGGGAGAGCCCCATCCAGGCGAAGAAGCCCACCATGGCCAGAAATCCGATCAAGAAACCCACTAGGGCTTGGCGGTAGCTCAGTGCCTCCTGGGAGTCGTCCAGGTCGGACGCCTCTTTCCAGATGCGTTTCCACATCTGCGCGAAGTAGCTGCGCCCGTTCCAGAGCAGAAACACGAGCAGGGCGATGTAGCCACCAAAGGCTTGCTCACGAACAAAGGGGAAGTCTGGAGTGACATCCCAGGCCATGAGCCGCGAGAGAATGAGCTGCGCTTTCCAGAAGAGATAGAAGAACCAGCACGAGAAGATCAAGTCAAGGGGGAGTAAGTAGCCGAGGCCCACGGCGAACGGATAGAACGAGTAGCAGGTAAAGCCCGCCGCATTCCAGGGCGAGGTCGCGAAGATCCCCGTGCCCGCTACATCGGTGTGCTGGAGATTGATGGTGGGAAGCTGTGGGTAGAGCGACGCTAGCCCATTGAGGATCTCGATACACGCGACCAGTCCGAAGCCGATCCAGAAGAGCTTGTTGGTCCAGAGGGTGTCTTTTTTCTGCTCCGTGAGCTGGATAGGCAGCTCGATCACGGGAAACGGCAGACGCTCTCGATCCTGCCAGCCCTGGCGCATCAGCACCGAGAGACAGAGCATCGTCCAGAAAAGCACCGCCACAAAGCCCGTCCAGAGCAGCACCGGTGTCTGCCAGGCATTGAGGTGCTCGGGGGTGTAGAGTGTCGAGTGGCCCTGATAAAAAAGTTTGAGCGCCTCTTTTTCCGCAGGCGTGTCTCCGACCATCACCGCCTTGGGAAGAAACTGCCCGAAGCGCTCCAGCCAGTTGTTGGTCGCATTGCCAAACTGATATGGGTGGGCGAGCATCGGCAGGAGCGCGGAGCACATGTCCTGCCCTGCCAGCGCTCCGCCCACGCTGACCATGGCGTAGATCTGAAGCAGCTCTCCCTGGGAGAGGGCGAGCTTGGGCGCAAAGCGACGGAGCGGCCAGTTAAAGAGCAGCACAACACTCAGCAGAAAGAGGCCGTTGGCGAACAGAGAGATAGTGGAGAAGAATGGCCCACTGCCCACGCGCTCCGCTCGAATCACCCAGAAGGCGTTGAGCAGGATGAGTACCAGCGCAATGGGGAAAGTCAGTCCCCAGCGAACGCGAGTACGAACAGGAGCTGTCGAATGATCACCCATAGCGTGTGAAGATTCGACAGATACCGACGTAGTTCCTGCTTGGATGTGCAGGGCCAGCGCATCTATAATTGTGAATGCCGTCAGCCTGTCAAGGATTCCTCCTTTTGGCTCGCTTGAGCTACTTCAGGCATTGGGGTCTCAAGCA
>NZ_JAYVPL010000062.1:0-25003 GCF_043757465.1 Armatimonas sp. | reverse complement strand
TGCAACAGAAGCTGGCTGAGGATGGCGTCTCGCTTAAAGGGTTTCAATCCTCACCCGATCCGAAGACCGGGTGCAACATAGGGCGAACTCTTCGTGCGGCGCTATCGCCTGGTTTCAATCCTCACCCGATCCGAAGACCGGGTGCAACATGCCGTAGAATTGCTTTGTATATGCGCCACCCGTGGTTTCAATCCTCACCCGATCCGAAGACCGGGTGCAACGGTTCACAGATTCAGGTTCCCGGTATGGGGAAAGTGTTTCAATCCTCACCCGATCCGAAGACCGGGTGCAACCGAGCTGTGCCAAGTGGTGCACTCGCACGACGAGGAGTTTCAATCCTCACCCGATCCGAAGACCGGGTGCAACGTGGCGGCGTCTTGGTCATCCTGCGCGGCCTGGGTGTTTCAATCCTCACCCGATCCGAAGACCGGGTGCAACGACCATCACACCCGGGGAGTTTGTCGTCCCTGTGAAGTTTCAATCCTCACCCGATCCGAAGACCGGGTGCAACTGGAGACATTGCCCACAGGTGGCTCCTCGGGCACTGTTTCAATCCTCACCCGATCCGAAGACCGGGTGCAACAGCCTTGCAAACCCAGCGCGACCTGTCCCCGCCGCAGGAGTTTCAATCCTCACCCGATCCGAAGACCGGGTGCAACGCGTAGACACTCCAGACGAAACCGCAGAAGCCTCTACGGTTTCAATCCTCACCCGATCCGAAGACCGGGTGCAACTGGCAGGGCTGAAGCTCTCGGGCTTTGATGGTAATGTTTCAATCCTCACCCGATCCGAAGACCGGGTGCAACACAATGCCGCGTTGCCAGTAACCTGGGATCACCACGTTTCAATCCTCACCCGATCCGAAGACCGGGTGCAACTCATGGCAAAGGATTTCTACGAGGCGTTCACCCAGGAGTTTCAATCCTCACCCGATCCGAAGACCGGGTGCAACTCCGAAGCCAGTAGTGAGCGGCGTAGAGCTGAAGTTTCAATCCTCACCCGATCCGAAGACCGGGTGCAACTTGGAACCAGCATTTCAGACTCGGTGCTTGAGCCGGGTTTCAATCCTCACCCGATCCGAAGACCGGGTGCAACCCCGAGATGCCCAAGCCGCCCGCAAAGATCGTAATCGAGTTTCAATCCTCACCCGATCCGAAGACCGGGTGCAACTTCTGCGTCTCTCTCAGGTTCCGGCGCACCCGGCCGTTTCAATCCTCACCCGATCCGAAGACCGGGTGCAACTTCTCGATGCGCGACTTTGGCCTTGATCCCCTTGTTTCAATCCTCACCCGATCCGAAGACCGGGTGCAACGAACTCGGCGGCGGTGTCTGCCAGCACTTCAGCGGTGTTTCAATCCTCACCCGATCCGAAGACCGGGTGCAACGGGGGTGCGCTTGGAGTCAAGCGAGAGCGTGATGGTGTTTCAATCCTCACCCGATCCGAAGACCGGGTGCAACGCTCACCACGACCTACACGCCGCCGGGCGATACAGAGTTTCAATCCTCACCCGATCCGAAGACCGGGTGCAACATTTTAATGTGGGGTTCGAGCAGGCAGTGGTGGTTGTTTCAATCCTCACCCGATCCGAAGACCGGGTGCAACGGTCGAATTTCCTCGTGGGAGGATAACGACTTGGGGCATTGTAGCGGGGAGTCAAGGAATTGGCAAGGGGTTTGTAGAAGGGGAGCTTCCGCGAACCTCAGGCTAAATGTAGAACCACTTGGGGTTCGCGGATGACAAGGTTAAATCATGAGTGTGCCTTCGAAATCAACGTAGCTGTCTCGACCGTAGCTCTCGACGACTTTCTCACGCCCGCCATAGAGGTGATAAATTCGCAGACTATCTTCGGTTTGACTCACGACGGCAAGAAGTTTTTCCATCATGCGCTCTCGTTGCACGGCATTGACGGTGACTTCAAAGACGGAATACTGCACACGCTGTCCAAAGCTAGTGCATACCTTGGCGACTTTCCGCAAGCGACTGCGCCCCTCTTTGGTGAGCGTGTTGACATCGTAGGTGACTAACATGTCCATAAAATGAATCTCCTAGGGGGCACTCAGAAACGGGGGGTAGTGATCCAGGTCGCCGCGTAGATGCCGGGCGAGAAGACGGGCTTGCAGGTGCGGGAGCAAGCCCAGTGGCGCTTTGTCTTTGAGAAACGGGTGCTCGATCTCCTCTTTCTTGCGCTCCTGGTAGGCAGACAAAACCGTTTTCCTGCCTGACTCGTTGAGGAGCACCGCGCCGCCCTCAAAGTCGTCGAAGTGCTCCACTTTTATCTGGCGGCGGTTGATAAGCGTGATGGCAAGGCGCTCGGCAATCACGGGGCGGAACTCTTCCATCAGATCCAATGCCAGCGACGGGCGACCGGGGCGCGGGACATGCAAGTAGCCAAGCTGGGGGTCAAGGCCGACTCCTTCACACGCCGCGACGCAGTCCGTGGTGAGAAGAGCGTAGAGAAACGAGAGCAGCGCATTCACCCGGTCACGGGGCGGGCGACGGCTTCGGGTGGTGAAGGCAAACTCCGAGGCGGGCACGGTGAGCATGTGGTCGAAGACCTCAAAGTACAGCGCGGAGCCCTGGCCCTCAATCCCACGAATACTATCCGTGTCGGGCTGCTCGGGGAGCATCGGGACAAGCCGGGCAATGGCATCCGTGGCGGCTTGTAGGTACTTTTTGTCCTCGTCTTTCTTACTATCCCTCGCCGAACGCATGAGGTTCTGTCGCTGGTTGCGTAGCTTTCCCGCGATCACACAGCGGGCGATTTGTGCGGTGCGGAGGGGATCGGTATGGGCGGAGAACTGCGCCAGACGCAGTAAAATATTGCCGGACTCTGGCCCCTCCACCCGTGCCTGAAAGCGCCCGGCAAAGTCCATAAAGTTCACCGCGCGACCGTCTTTGGCGCACTTGGCAAGCGCCGGGCCAGTGATATGCGCCGTCCCAAAGAGCATCACACTGCCCAGATGGTGCAGCGGAACGGTGCGCTTGGGCTGATCGTCCACACGAATGGCAAGTGCTTCGCCGTCCAACCCGACCACGGCGTTTTCGGTGAGGACAAAGAGCGTATTGAGAAGCTCACGGGTCATGGGGCAGTCACCTCCAGGCGAAAAAGATTTCGTCCGTGCCAGGCGGCGCGGGCGGCAAGTACCGTGTCGGGGACGCAGGCATCGAAGAGAGAGCAGTTTCGGCACTTGTTACGATCCGTGAGTGCCGGGGGAAGCGCCCCGGTGCTTTGCAAGAGTGTACGAACGGCGGCAATGACCTGATACGTTTCGTCGCGCAGGTCGTCGTCAAAGGGCACGGTGCGGCGGCGCTTGGTTTGGATGGAGTAGATCGCGCCCTCAGAAACGGGCTTGCCCATCATCTCTTCTAAACACAAAGCCTGGGCGCAGAGCTGAATGTCATCGTGGCGACCCGGCTTACGCACGCCGTGCTTGTACTCCACCGGGATGATCTGACCATCGAGGTGAAACTCCACCACATCCGCTTTCCCCACCAGCCCGAGGGTATCGTTAAAGAGCGGCAGTCCGCGTACCTCCCGCACCCCACTCTTCCAGCTCGCCTTGCCTGAGTCCGCCCGCTCGTGCGCCGCAGTACCCTTGAGAGTAAACAAATTCTCGTCCCAGACATGCTCCAGATGAATGAGCGCACACTGGCGGGGACAGTACGAAAAATGCTGAAGCGCGGAGAGCATCACCAGAGTTTCCATGAAGCCAGCCCCCTAACCCCCGTGCGACGGGGGAACAAATCGGATTCCCCCGCCGGGCGGGGGCCAGGGGGTAGGCGGGGGCCAGGGGGTAGGAGGAGACTAGGGGGTGGTAGGTTTGGGCTTGCGAACCGGCGGCTTGCGCTGGCTCTTGGGAACATACCCCATCTCCTTGTAGAGCACGCCATCGCCGCCGCCCACGGACTTATCGGCGCGCACCCCGTTGACGATAAGCTCCATTGCGTCCATAATCGTGTCGTCGTTACCATCACGCGACGCGATAGCCCCTGCCATCTGCGTATCGAGATCCGCGATAACGTCACAATCTTTGTTGCTAATCGCTGCCATCGCCTTGAACTGCGCCAGAGTGACTCCTCCAAACACACTGTCGGGGAACAGTGTCTCCCATGCCTGAATGTAGCGCTTGTAGCGCTCCTGAATCGCACCGGGTGCAACACGTGACATCTCTTTATCTCCTTACGTACCATTGGGCTGCCACATTGCACTGCCCACCGCCCCAGCCCGAAAAGACGGTTGACAACTACTCTATCGTACGGGTTTTGCATTCTGTTAAGTTCCCAAGGAAATCATTTTTTGTCTACGAGAAGCACGGGTACACTTCCCTCTTTTAGCAAAGAACGCACCGTTGCCTTTCGTGTGTAATCCTATTGTTTTCGTGTGCAATCCTGAAGCAATAGTGTGCCCACAAAAGGTTCAGGATTGCAGGCGATTGCTTCACGTGTGCCCCCGATGCTTCCGGTGGGCACACGTTTGATTGAGGATTGCGCACGATTGATTCAAGTGTGTGAAAAAGAAAACTCATCCCAGAAGACATCCATCACGGTTAAGCGTGAGCAAGTCTTTGAGCAGAGGTAATGCCCCTGCCATGTATCCCAGAAAGTCGGGGTCGTACTTACCGTCCCAGTAGTAAAGCGCATCGTAGTCGTTCTTGTCCCCCTTCAAAAGCTTGATAGGCAGATCGCCCTTTTCGATTTTGTAGGGCCAGAGCTGGACACTCAATCGCTGCAAATCCCGGCTGCTGATCTTTGCCCAAGGGTCGCTCAGAAGCTCAGCGATGATTTTCTTGTCAATCACCACTGTGAGCGTAGGAGCATCAATAACTCGGTATTCTTTGCTAACCGCAGGATAGTTCATCGCTTCTTCTGCTTGAACAACTTTCTCCGCTTTTTTCAAATCTCCGGCGTTCAGTTCTTGCCGCATTGCTTCTAAGACAAGCTCACTGGGAGGTAGTCTATTGGGAGAGTCGTCACTAAAGAGATGGGTCAATACCTGAGAGGAATTATCAAATGCGGGATTTTTCGTAATCAAGTCGCCAATCAATCGAAAATCATACACAACAGGGTCGGCAAACTCAGCTTCCCGGCTAGTGCGTCCGCTCACTTGAATAAGGCTCGCCGCCGTGGATGTTTCCCGAAAGCCAGTACGAAAAGAAAAGTTCATTCCCGCCTCGACGCAGCTTGTCGCCACAAGAGTCCAATCGGAGTTATCGTGTTTCAGACGCTCTTTGATTCTCTTGACGATGACATCTCGATGAGCAGGAGCCAGAGCAGTGGATAGATGCAAGACATCGTGACCTGCTTTTCGCATCGTGTCAGCGAATACGGCGGCGCTTTGAACCGTGTTGACAATGACCAAGCGCGGCCCCGGCGCATCTTTAACTTTCTGCATCAACTGAGGCACCGTTAGGGCGTCGGCGATTCGCACGTATTTAACGCGGCGTTGTTCCGCTTCCCGAAGCCGTTTCCCTAGGTCTTTTCCGATCAAATCGGCAATGGTGGGAGTTGCGGGAACGATATCGGGAATCTCCCAGAAGCGGGCAAGCGAACCACTTGCCAGGACGCAATATCCGCTCCATTTTTGTGTCCACGTCTCCAGCCAGCGCCACGTTTGTTTCCAGAGCGCCGTAGGAATGGCCGCGTGGGATTCATCAATGAACACTGCCGAGCCGGGAAGCTTGTGCAGTTTTCTCAAGCGGGAAGGATGGTGGGATGCCAGGGTCTCAAAGAACTGCACGGCGGTCGTAACGATAATTGGAGCCTGCCAGAGTGTGGCAAGCTGCCTTGCGTCGCGGCTACCGAAGTCCGCTTTATGGTGATGCTCGGCAACAACTTCTTCGGGGTTTTCTCCCTCAAGCGTGAGAGCCTTCCGGTAAACCTCCACCGACTGCGTGATGATGTTCGTGTAGGGGAGAACGACAATGATGTGCCGCAGTCCCTTCTCCTTGGCGACGTGCAGAAGATGAGCCATAAGCGCGGTCGTTTTTCCCGAACCGACTACCGCATCACAGGAGCGAATCGGCCCGTCTATCGCCGCATCACGGCAAGTTTTATACACGTCTTCACGGAGAGAAATCCGCTTCTGCTCATCGTCACTTACCGCTTTTTTCTTCGCCTCCTCTGCAAGCTTTTCGACATGCTGATTGAGACGGTTTAGACGCTCCTCCCACCGAGGTTCAATAGGCTTTGTTTCGACTTCCCCGCCGTAGTTGCGGGCCGTGTCGCCATGATCGGCATCCACCAGGCACGAAAGCGCGATACGGCGCAAAAAACCCGCTTTCCCATACAATCCGCCGTTTTTTTCAACAGGGTCTAAAGTCAGGCAGTGTGCGTCGTCACGGTGACTGCGGAGGTATTCGCTCAGATGCGTATCTGTCTCCACATACCAAGCTGACGCATCGTCATTCAGCTTGCGATTTCGCAAGCATTGGGATTCGTTTCCTTCCACCTCCCAGTCAGCAAGTCCGGCGTGGTGAGCAGAAACAAGATGCGCCGCTTCTTTCAAGCCGAGGCTCCAAAGATAAGCGACACCTGCATCTTCGTGAGGAATACGAAGCCTCCCTTTGTTCACTCCGCGCAAAACGGCCTGGTTGTGTTCGTCCAGTTTGCCAAGATCATGGAAAAGAGCCGCCGACTCCACATCCCGAATAAAACGCTCTCTCTTGCCATCGTAGAAAGTAGCGGCACGCTTTGCACTGCAAGTAGCCAGCCTCTTGACGTTCGTTATATGAACGTTGTAGGTCTGCGCGGGAACGTCTTTTTTCGGGCTGTGCGCCAGCGGCTCATCTTCCATGGGGCTATCCGTTCATCAGGTCTTTTATCGAGGCCACACGAGACTTTAATTCGTCCGGCAAGCCGTTTGGAACATCGTACTCATCAATGCCACTGGATGCCTCATCTGGCTTCTCTTTCTTTTTCGGTGTCAGCGCATCAATTAGGGCAAAATCGCTACAAGAGCCAAGGGGAGATTTGTGCTCGATCCACCAGGCGTGGCGTGTCTCCACAAGTGGTCGCACTGCCGAAGCGGTCTGCGGGTAGGCAATGGGAATAAGTTTCTTCAAAAGCTCCAAATCTACGGGCTTGCATCCACTCTTCAATGCCGCTGTCGGATTCACAAAGAACGGCATGACGTAGATGCCATGCTCAACGATGCGATAGCCCAGCGGAGCCATACCGCGATCTTTGCCTTCTTGCACGCCTGCCTTGTTTGTATTTGTCTGCCGATGGATTCGTATGGGGGCGACTGAAAGACCATTAGAAAACTGCACGACGCCGCAGCGAATAAAATGTTCGACATCCTTAGACTTGTCTTCTTTGATCGATTCAAGAAACGTCGTTCCAAACAAGCGGGCATCCCAGTACGCTTTTTGAAAATCTGCTTTTTTCATATTTCCTATGGCGATTCGATCTCGTCCCCGGCTTTCGAGAACTTCAAATTCGGCTTTTCTCTCATCGATACCAAGTTCAGATGCCAGATGCATCCAGACAGGGCCATCTTTTGCCTCCACGAGATCACGCAACTTGCGTTTGAACGAGACGCCGGAGATAACCCCGCGCTCGTTGTGGCCGCGCATACGCGGTTCCCCTTCGTTGTCGGGGTCACCGTTTGGGTTCGACTCGCGAACCTCAATTACTAAAAGCCCCGTCACTCGGGGAAGAGTCATCAACTCGTTACTCATTTCGTCTCTTCATCCTTTTCTACCCCGGCAAGATAGCCGAGTAGCATTTCTGCTTTGTCAGTGTCTTTCATCTTTTCCGGCAAGTTGCCATGCACTGCTGCCGCAAGCGTTTCGTACTCACGAAGAACTTTACGTGCTTCAAAAACGGCGATGCGAGTATTGTCCGGTGCCGCGTCAGCCACTTGAGCTGTCTTCGCCCAGCCAATGTAGACAGGAATTCGCGATGCCAGAACTGACAGAGCTTTCGTTGGGTTCTCCAGTGCCATGCCAAAGTGCGCGTTTCCAATCAAGCTTGGCGGCATAGGCCCCGAGCGGACAACGATGTGATAGTCGCGGTGCAGTCTGTCAGCAAGCGCCAGCATCTGCCCAACTTGGTAGGGAGATTCATTCATATAAGTACCTTTCTCACGATTCAAAGCGGACAAGCAGATTCCGAGGCATCCAAGAGTCCGCAGTGCAAACAAGCGGGATGGGTTGTTAAACTGATTCCAGGCATCGTCACGTCGGTGAACAGCTCCTGCAATCCCTTCTAACAAAACAATCGAGCGAGGCAGTAGCAAGCTCAAGAGAGTTTTTGCAACGGGCTTACGACGTTCTGCGTAAAAAAGCAACGGCAGAATCTCGCCCAGCATCACACCTCCAATGGGCGTGTATTCTGTTCCGCCGCGCCGCCATTCCCGCGTGAAAAGCGCGACGGCTTGACCAGGCGACGGAACCTCCGGTGAAGCGTACTGAAGTTTTGCCCCTTTTACCTTTGGGATAAGTGGAAGTTTCAGTCGTGGAAGATTGCGCCCCTGCTCTGACCACCACTGTGCGCCCTTAAGAAGATTTTCCACGGTCGGAGTTTCGGAAAGCGCGACAAAGGCCGCACCATCGGACGCTTTGCGTAAAAGCGTAATTTGAAGCCGACTCTGAGGCGCTTCCTGCACAACGGCCCGAAGTGCATCACAAACAATGCCAGTATCTGCCTTAAATCGAGATACCAAAAGCTCCTCTTCGGGGACACTGGCATCTGCTTCCATAGCCTCATCATCTCCGCCCGCAATGTAGTTTGCCAGCAAGACTTCGATGTTGGGTTTGCCTTCAACATAAGCCAGAAGAAGGTCACGCTTTTCCAGCTTGCCATCCATTCTCCCCGAAGCGACAGCTCGCCAAGTCTTTCCGTGCCGGTCACTGTCGAGAAGCCAAGTCATGGCATCCTTCATTTGCAAGGCAGTTTCACGTCCGATAGGAACGCTTTCCGAACCTAGCATTCCGTATCGAGCATTGCACTCTGATGCTTTGAATCGAGAGAACAAGGGATATTCTTTGCCAAGCGTTAAAAGAGGGACTTTAGGAAACGGCCCCGTTTGAAGACTCCCCACTTTCCCGCTGACTCCACAGGTTCTCTCGGTAATACTTGTCAATGTGCCTTCGGATTCGGAAATCAACAAGGCCTGAATCAACTGTTGCCTAATTTGATCTTTATAGATAGTCTGTTCAAGATCAAGCGCAAAGCGAATTTTTGAGCCTAGAATAATATTTGTCCAGGTTGCCTGGTCGCCACTATTTTCTTTTATTGCTGTAATGACCTTAGCCCGAAGATCATCTAAGAAAAAAGAACTGGAAATACTTTTATCGAAACGCTCCACAATTTGATCTATCTGATTGACTTTTCCGATTAGTTCTCGGCCTTGTTGAAGTCGCGCTTCAATTTTTTTTAAGTTTTTTTCATCAAAGGTTGTCGGTATACACGTTTCAGCAATTACCAACAGGGCCGCCATTTTTTGTTCGGGCTTTGATTTTGTATCGGTAGCTACTCGTCGAAACTCATTATCTTCCATAACGTGGAAAAGAGAAATATCCATAGGAACGATTGGAAAGTACAGGCCATTTCCTACAGAATGCGTCCAGAGACCAAGACGATCTGAATCACTTAATGAATTAATTCGCAAAATATGACTATCTTCCTTCAATACAACTCGGACATAGATACTTTTCCCAAGAGTTGAAGTAATACTAGGATGTTGAGATTCAGGGATGATACTCGCATTTTGCAGACTCTTATAAATATTGTAGGCTTCGTTGAGCATCGTCTTATTCCTTGCCACTCATAAACGACATCACGCCTTTTTCAATCGCGACGTTTTGAAAAAACTCCGGGCGCACTTTCCCTCGCACGTCAGAATCGAAGACCGAGCGCAGAAGCGACGGAATCGTTAGATTGATAGACGCTTCTGGTTTTGTCTGCTCGCGTAGCTCACCAAAGTAGGTAGGAGCAAATTCTTTCCAGCCCAAACACGGCGTGTAGTACAGTCGCCCCTGCTTCAAACGACGCTGGAAAATCTCTTGCAGGGCGTGGGCCTGTCCATAGTTTCCATTGAGCGGTTCTACAACACCATGAATCCGATAGCAGACATCGGCAAGAATCGTTGCGATTAGCTGGTAGTTTTCCTTTCCACTCTGGCGCAACGGGCCACGATAGTTTGTTACGTACCGCTCGTACCTGATTGGGCTGCAAATCTCAACGTGGGTGGGACGAATATAAGCATGCTTGAATGGCGCGACAGCCTCAAACATCCCTTTGGCCGCTGACCATGTTGACACAGGATAGGAGACGGGAGTTGCCCCGGTATCTGGTCGTGCGAACATAGCAAATGGCCCCGCAATTTCAAACGACACTTCATACTGCTTCATCTTCATATCTCCAAAACTACATTCCCAATTGGAACCCTACTCCACTCAGCCTTCCTATCCCGGAAAGGCCGTTTCCAAAAAACTTCTGACTTCTACTTTACACACCGTTTGTGATTGATTTGTGATCAGCATAGCAAGAATCAAGTGAAGAAAGGGTTCACTTGTCCAAAGTGCCATAAATTTTATGAAGTTCTTTCACGTCCTCTGCCAGCTCGTCTCTCAATCGTTGTGGCTCCAGCACCTCGGCTTCCGCGCCGAAGCCCAGCACCCAGCGCTTTATCTCAAACGTCCCCGTAACTTGAAGTGTCAGCACCACGCCCCCACTCTCCAGCTCCGCAAGCTCCTGGCTTGCATGGTACTGCCGCTCGCGAATCCAGCGGCTTTGATACGGCGTGAAGCGAATCCTCACCGTGACGGGTGGCTCACCGTGACGCACGCCAAAGCTCTTGGCGATATAGGCAGCGGCATCGAAGTTCGCTGTTGTGTAGGCCGCCTCCTCGCCGAGCACCTGCCAGTGACGAATGCGGGTGAGCAGAAAGTCCCGCTCGCTCTCTCGCAGCTCGCACCACGAAATCAGATACTGCTCGCCCTGGTGGTTATGGATCACGTAGGGCCGCACGACTCGCTCCGTGACTTCATCGTTGTGTGCCGACCAGTAGACAATCTGCACCCGCTTCCGTCTGCGTCGTGCTTCCTCCAGATCATTGAGCAGTGCGGGGGACATCGTGATTCCCGATGCCGGGTGGATCGCACCGGAGACGCTCAAGTGCACCGGAGGTAGCGCCTGTTCACCGATCAGTGCATCCGTTAAAAGCTTGAGGGACTCCTCGGCTCCGACTCCGCCAAACTCTTGCGCAGCCAGTAACGCCCGACGCACGGCCTGAAGCTCAGGAGGAGTCAGCAGGAGGCGTTTAAGTGCAAAAGTCGGGTCGGTGTAGTAGTATCCTTGCCGAGAGTGCCGTGGAATCGGGGCGTTGTGATGACTACGAAGTCGTTCAATAGACGTTATAACGTGTCGTCTGCTAATACCTAGTTGCTTAGAAAGCGCTTCGGCGGAGTAGCACTTTCCAGGAGAGCGCAGTAGCTCATCAATCTGATAGAGAAGCAGTGGAGCCATACGCTTCAGTTCCGTATCTCACCATTTAAAACCTGCCGAAGAGTCAAGAATTTTACGAGGCTGAGCTAAACGATCATCTGCATCAATTAAAGAGGCAGGCAGGGTGGGAGTTGTGCTAGCATAAGGAGCTGTGTTAACATAGGAGCTGTGCCCAACTGTCACCACTCTCACAACGTCTTCCGGTTCGCGCCCAGCCTTTTTGCGCTTGTCGCACTTCTCGCCCTCGGTTTTTACCCCCACAGTGCCAGATCTCAAGGCAAGAGCCAGGCACGTACAAACAATCCCGAGGAGTACTGGTACAGTCAGGTAGAGCCGCTGCTCGACAAATCCTGCCTGAAGTGCCATGCGGGCGTGCGACAAAGCGGGGGGCTGGACCTGCGCTCCCTCGACACGATTCTACGCGGCGGCGACAGTGGCCCCGCCGTGATTCCCGGCAAGCCGGGCGAGAGCCGCCTGGTGCAGTATGTTCTTCCTCAGCCCGGTTCGCACATGCCGCCCGATCCCAAGAAGCAGCTCAGCACCGAGGCAATCAACACGCTCAAGACCTGGATCGCGCTTCTGCCTCCCCAAACGGAACAGACAAAGTCAGTGCCGGAGTACATGAAAGCCTACCAGCGCTCGCTGCCCTCGCTCGAAGCACCCCCCACAAATCTCACCCCCAGCGCGACCATAGACTGGTTTGTGCAAGCGGGCTGGAAAAAAGAGAAACTCACTCCCGCCCGTCCTGCCAGCGACACGGTATTTGCCCGACGTCTCTATCTGGATCTGGCGGGGCGGATTCCCACGAACGAGGAACTTAAGCAGTTTATCGGCGACTACCACGGCGACAAGCGCGACCAATTAGTAGCCAAGCTGCTGGCCTCCGCCGACTACCCGCGCCACTTCCGCGAGGTCTTCGACACCACATTGATGGGGCGCGGCGTGGGCAAGAATGCTCTATGGAATGCCTTTCTCGAAGACGCGTTTGGTACCAACCGTCCCTGGAACGCCGTGGTGCGCGATATTCTCGTCGCCCGGCCCATGGAGAAATCCAAGCAGGGTGCGGTGTGGTTTCTGGCGGCGCGCAATAATAGCTTCCAGGCCATTGCTGAGGCCGTCGCGCCCGTGGCATTTGGGGTGAAGCTCGGGTGCGCCCAGTGCCACAATCATCCGTTAGCCTGGGAGATCGAGCAGCGGCACTACTGGGGGCTGGTCGCCGCCTTCAATCGTGGCAAAAACATTGACACCGACTCTGGCACGGGCATTTCGGAGAGCGCCATCGGGGGCTTTATCAACTTCGCCAACCTCAAGAAAGAGTCTCAGACTGCGAGCCTTGTGTTTCTCAATGGCAAGAGTATCTCCGAGCGCATCCCGGCTGCTGATGAAAAAGAAGAGGACAAGCCCGATCTCTATCTCGTGCCCCCCACAAAAGGCCGCGCGGCGGTTCCTAAGTTCTCTCGCCGCGAAGCCTTCGCCGACTCGGTGACTAAAGAGAACCCGCTGCTGGCCCGCGCCTTTGTCAACCGTATCTGGGCCAAGCTCATGGGCCGTGGCTTCGTCCAGCCCGCCGACCAGCTCGACTCCAAGCACCGCCCCAGCCACCCGGAGCTTCTGGAGTGGCTCGCACGAGACTTTGAGACAAGCGGCTACAATATCCAGCGGCTCGTGAAAAACATCGTCCTGACCCGCGCCTACCAGCTTGAGGCGAAGTCTGTTGGGAAAGTTCTGCCGCCACCGGAGTCGTTTTCCCGAGCACTGGAGAAGCCCCTCTCGGCGGAGCAGCTCCTGCACTCGCTCCAAGTGGCGACTGCGGCAAAAACAGACAACCCCGAGACCGAGAAGCTCGAACAGGGTTTTGTAAAAGCCTTCCCCGATCTCATGCCCGACACGTACAATCCGTCGCTGCAACAGGCGCTTTTTCTGACCAACTCACCGCTCGTGGATCGCCTGCTGAAACCAACGCCGGGTAACACGACCACAAAGATCGCCGCGCTGGCCACCCCCGAGCAGCAAGTGCGCGAGGCGTTTCAAGTCAGCTTCGGACGTCTGCCCGATGCCACGGAGCTGACACAGTGCCAGGCGATTCTAAAAACAGCTTCGTCGCCAGAGCGCGGCGTCCAGAACCTGCTCTGGGCTCTGCTCACCAGCGCGGAGTTCCAGGTGAACCACTAACATGCCCACCCCCTAACCCCCGCTGGGCGGGGGGACAAAATGGAATCAGATTCCTCCTATTCCCCCCGTCGGACGGGGGTTAGGGGGTCATAAAAATATGAACGACACAAGCGACACGAAAACCGAAGGCGACCAAAAAGGCTGCACGCCACCCGAGCACACGCTTCACCGGAGGCTGTTTTTGCAAGGGCTGGTCGGAGCGGGCGCGGCATCGGCGCTAAGCTGGACGGGGCTTTTCTCGCCTGCCGCCATTGCCGCCGAGGCCAAGCGCCAGGAGAAGCACTGCATCTTGCTCTGGCTCTGCGGAGCACCGAGCCAGTTCGAGACCTGGGACCCGAAGCCGGGCAGTGTCTTTGGCGGGCCGTTTCGCGCCATTCCCACCAAGCTCCCCGGTGTCCAGTTCAGCGAGCTGATGCCAAACTGCGCCAAGATCGCCGACAAGCTCGCCGTGGTACGCTCGATGAAGACCAAGCCGGGTGAGCACTTCCAGGCCATTGATTTACTGACGCGCGGAGCGGCTCCGCGCGAGCCGTTTGTTCGTCCGATTCTGGGCTCCGTGCTGGCCCAGCAGCTCGGGCATCTGGATAGTCCCATTCCCAATTTTGTATTTCTCGACCCTAATCCCAAAGGCAATGAGTTCGAGTCATTTAAGGCGGGCAACTGGGCCGGGTGGCTCGGGGCGCAGTACGGCCCGGTGCGCGCGGGCGGCGAGTACAAGCTGGCGGATATCAAGCGCCTCGCCGACACCACCACGCAGGACTTCGAGCAGCGTGAGGCACTGCGAAAATTCCTCACGAAGAAGTTCGAAAACGACCGACAGAGTGCCGCCGCTAGCTCGCAAAACGCGACGTTTTCTCGGGTCAAGGGTCTGATGAGCTGTGCCGATCTCTTTGATTTAGAGAAAGTAAAACCGCAAGATCGCGAACGCTACGGCCCCGGCACGTTTGGGCTGCACACACTACTGGCCCGCAACTTAGTGGAGAACGGGGCTCCGTTTGTGATGGTCGCTAACGGCATGCCCTGGGACTGTCATGTCTTTCAGCACGAGATCTACCAGATGCTGGTGCCCGAGATGGACCGCATTGTCGCCAATCTTATCAACGATCTGGAGGAGCGCGGCCTACTCGACAAGACTCTGGTGGTCGTGATGGGTGAGTTTGGCCGCACGCCGTGGCTCAACGCTGCCCGGGGCCGCGATCACTACCCCGATGCCTGGAGCCTGGCGATGACGGGCGCGGGCATCAAGCGCGGCGTGGTCGTGGGCGCAACGGACGCAGATGGCGTGGACGTGACGGAGAAGCCCTTCAATGAGAAAAATCTCTTCGCGACAATCTTCACGGCGCTGGGCCTCGACCCGTATGCCGAGTACGAAGCCGATGATATTCCGACGTTCTACCGAGTCGAGGATAAGGCAGAGCCGATTCGGGAGATACTGAAATGAGCGAGATAAAACTCACGCCCCTCAAAGACCTGAAGCTGCCCACAGCGGTGCTTGCCCTTGCCGCGGCCCCGGATAGTAAGCAGCTCTTTGCAGCCTGCCTCGACGGCGGGGTCTGGGCCGTTCCTATCGAGTCCGGGATGCCGCAGAAACTAGGCAAGCACGAGAGCTATGCCAGTGGCATGGCGTATCTGGCAAAGTCGAATCAGCTCCTCTCGGCGGGCTACGACGGCACGCTGCGCTGGTTCTCACCAGCCAACTCTGAGGCCAAAGAAGTACGCACTGTAAAAGCCCACGCGTTCTGGTCGTGGAAGATGCGCGTCTCCCCCGATGAGCGCTTCGTGGCAAGCGTCACGGGGCAGTATCTGGCGGGCGGCGAAAAATACGAGCCCGCCAAAGAGCGCGAGCCCAGCGTGAAAGTCTTCGAAACCGAGACGGGCAAGCTGCGTGGGGAGTTTGCACACACGCCTCCCGTGCTCTCGGTGGCGTTTAGCCCGGATAGTAAGCATCTTGCTGCCGCAAATTTAATGGGTGAGATTCGGGTATGGGATCTAGAGACGGGCAAGCAAGTGGCGGCGTGGACGACGCCGGATTTCACCTGCTGGGGCATTATCAAGAGCCATCACTACATCGGTGGCATCTTCGATCTCGCGTTTAGCCCCGATGGCCGCGAGCTACTGGCCTGTGGCATGGGGCCGATGGTGGACCCGATGGCGGGCAACGGCAAGCAGACCTGGCAGCGCTTCGCCTGGACCGAGACTCCGGTGCGTAAAATCTCGCAAATTCAAGATGCCGATGCCGGGGCGGGCCTCATGGAGTCGCTGCGTTTTCACCCCAGTGCGACAGTCTTTCTGATGGCGGGAAAGCTGGCGCAGGGCAAGTGGAACGCAGCACTTTTTGATGCCAGCTCCGGCGGATTGGTGCACGCTCTGGACTGCAAGATGCGCGTCACCGATGCCACCTGGCTCGGCGGCGGCACACAGCTTGCTCTCTCAGGCGCAACGGCGCAGGAAAAAAAGAATAAAGACGGGCGCTACCCAGACTTCGGGCACATCAAGCTCTTCACGGGAGTCGGCTTTGGCTAAGCCACCTCCACGACGATGTCTAGTTGCTGGGGCTGCCCTGCGCGTGCGGGCGGGATCAATGTCACGTTCGCGCCCAATGTGGCGATGAGCTGCGCGAGATCCTCTATGGTGCGGAGCCTTCCCGAGTGCTGCGCTACGGCTCGCAGGATGCGGCCCTTGGTGGCCTTGTTGAAGTGCGTGATGAGCTTCGGCGGCCCCGAGGGCATTTGCTGGAGCACTCGTGTGGCGACAGCTCGCTGCGCCATGGCAGCGGGAAGCGGTCCCAGCTTGACATAGCTTCCCGAGCGCAGATCCACGATAAGCTCCGACTCGTCGCCTCCTAAAAGCAGCGGTGTTAAAGAGTCGCGCCAGAAACGTGAAAGAGAGCCGATACCCGGTAGGGCTGTCTCACCGGAGAGGCGGTAGGCAGGAATGTGATCGGTAAACCCCACGAACCCGAAGAGTGCACTGGCGATCCAGACGCGCCCCGCAAGCCGTGCGCGCTGTGCCGCACTCAGCGAAGCGGCATCAAGCTGCCCGTAGAGAACGCCGGAGTAGATCTGCCAAGCCGGGGCGGTGGGCGCACTCCTGAGGTTCTGATTACGCACGACCTCAGCACTCTGGTTAGATGTGAGGCCAAGCACAGCGCACGCTCCACCAGGATCGCTGGTGCAGAGCGTGGTAAGGGCATCCAGCACCAGCCGACGCGGCTCCGTAAGCTCCGGAAAGCTGAGCCCCGTCAGCTCTAGCGGAGCGCCTCGGCGCGGGGCGGTCTTGCCTTCTGAGGGCGGAAGTAGAAAACGCAAGGGGTGCCGTCTTTTCTACTTACTACTGCGCCCGACCCCGTGGTAGACAAAACCCGCGCGGCGCATCTTCTCCGGGTCGTAGAGATTACGGCCATCAAAAACGACATTTCCTCGCATTGCGGCCTTGAGTTTCTCTAGGTTAATCTGCTTGAACTCATTCCACTCCGTCACCACAACAGCCGCGTCAGCTCCCGCCGCCGCCTCGAAGGCGCTCTTGGCATAGGTGATCTGGGGGAAGATCTTCTTGCAGTTCTCCATCGCAATCGGATCAAAGGCCACGATCTTGCCACCGCCCGCGAGCACTGCCGCAATCACATCCAGCGACTTGGCATCGCGCATGTCATCCGTGTTAGCCTTGAACGCCAGCCCAAGCAGCGCGATTTTCTTCCCCTCAAAGCCCCCTAGCTCCGTCTCAATTTTCTTGATGAAGCGCTTAGGCTGCTCGTCGTTGGTTTTTATCGTCGCCTCTAAGATGGGAAAGTCGTAGCCGACGCTCTGTGCGGTGTGGAGCAGGCTCGATGAGTCCTTGGGAAAACAACTTCCCCCGTAACCCAGACCCGCATTCAGAAACGCGGAGCCAATTCTTCGGTCTTGTCCGACGCCTTTCATGACCTGGATCACATCGGCATTCACGGCCTCGCAGATATTGGCGATGGAGTTGGCGAAGCTAATCTTCACGGCAAGAAATGCGTTGGAGGCATATTTAATCAGCTCCGCGCTGGCCACATCGGTGATGATCATCGGGCGCTCAAGAGGCGCATAAAGCTCTAGCACCTTGAGCGCGACGATCTGGTTGGGGGCACCGATCACGATTCGATCCGGGTTGAGCGCGTCCTGAATCGCCGAGCCCTCGCGCAGAAACTCCGGGTTCGAGACCACGTCAAAGTCCACATTACGCCGCCGGTTGGTCTCGATCACTTCCCGCACAAAGCTACCAGTACCCACAGGCACCGTTGACTTATTGACGATAACTTTATAGCGATCCATCGCCGCCGCGATCCCACGCGCCGCGCTCTCCACCTGGCCCATGTCCGTGGAGCCGTCGGCGCGAGGCGGGGTGCCCACACAGATGTAGATAATCTCCGACTTACGCACCGCGCTATCGAGATCTGTCGTAAAAGTCAGACGGCCCTCTTCCGCGTTGCGCTGCACGAGTTCCTCAAGCCCCGGCTCGTAGATCGGCATCTCGCCGCGCTGGAGCTGCTCCACTTTCGCCTCCAGCTTGTCTACACAGATAACCTCGTTCCCCAGATCCGCAAAGATCACGCCCGTGACCAAACCGACATACCCTGTACCAATAACACAAATATTCATAAATTTCTTCCAGCGGGGATTCTACCCCGCAATTACGAAATCTAACCTACATATCTCATGCCAAATTAGATATTTATGATATTTTTAATTCATTAATGAATTTATAAAACAACCATTAGAATTCTTGCCTAGGACTTCCTATCCCCGGCGATTGCCCTGCCACTATGGTAAAACAAGAGCTGCCATGTTTGAAAAACTACTCGATGTTGAACGACGTTACGAAGAGCTACTCCATCAGATGATGGACCCCGCCGTTGCCAGTGATGTGAAACGCTACGCTCCCATCGCGCGGGAGCACACGTCCCTCACCCCGCTCGTCACCACGTTCCGCCGCTATAAAACGGTGCTCAAGGGCATCACGGATGCGGAAGAGATGGTGGGTGACTCCGAGATGAAAGAGCTGGCACAGATGGAGCTAGACGAGCTCAAGCCGCAAGTCGCGCCGCTGGAAAAAGAGCTGAAGCTCATGCTGCTGCCCAAAGACCCCGCCGACGATAAAAATGTGATTATGGAGTTTCGTCCTGGCACCGGGGGCGGCGAGGCGGAGCTTTTTTGTGCGCAGATCCTGCGGATGTACATGCGCTGGGCGGAGCGGCTCGGCTGGAAGAGCGAGCTGATCGCCTGCCAGGAGACGGGAATCGGCGGCGTCAAAGATGCCCAGCTCTCGATTCAGGCCGAGGGCGCGTTCTCACAACTAAAATTCGAGGGCGGTGTTCACCGTGTCCAGCGCGTTCCCGTTACCGAGTCCGGCGGGCGGATTCACACGTCCACGGCCACGGTCGCCGTGATGCCGGAAGTGGACGATGTCGAGGTCAATATTGACCCCAAAGACCTCAAGATGGACTACTACCTCTCGGGCGGGGCGGGCGGCCAGAACGTCCAGAAAAACGAGACGGCGGTGCGAATCACCCATCTCCCCTCAGGCATCGTCGTGGCCTGCCAGGATCAGCGCTCGCAGCTCCAGAACCGCGAGCAGGCCATGCGTGTCTTGCGTGCCCGGCTGTATGACATGGAGCTAGAGAAAATGCTCTCGTCGGTGACCCAGAACCGACGGCTCCAAGTGGGCTCCGGGGATCGGTCTGACAAGATCCGCACCTATAATTTCCCGCAAGATCGCCTCACGGACCACCGAATCGGGCTGACCCTGCACGGGCTGAACAATATTATGGACGGCGACATTCAGCCGATCATTGATGCGCTCGTCACGATTGACCAGGCCGATAAGCTCGGCGAGGGGGGGCTTGCGTAGTGCCTCCCTCCTCGCTGCCTCCCCTCTCCGCACGCGGAGTTGCGGAGGAGCTCTCGGCGCTCACGGGCCTGGAAAAGCTGGCCTACGGGCGCACGGTGCTATTTTTACTGGAGCTGCTGGTACTGATTGTGACTTATACCGCCGCGCGCTGGCTGCTCAAACGGCTGGTGCGTCGGATCGGAGAGCAACTGGCAGGGCGAGCGGCGGCAGAGCACCAGGCGACGCGGGTTCGTAGCCTGGCGGGGCTGCTCCAAAACACCGCTGATTTCGTGCTCTGCTTTATCTTTATCGTCTCCGGCCTGAGCCTAGTGGGTATCAATATCACTGCCATCGTCGGCACCGCAAGTGTCGCCGGGCTCGCGTTTGGCTTCGGGGCACAGAAGCTGGTCAAAGATGTCATCACGGGCTATTTTCTGCTTTTAGAAGACCAGTATGTCGCCGGAGACTACATCACAATCGGTGCTGTCAGTGGAACCGTCGAGGAGCTGGGCATGCGTATCACCCGAATCCGCGACGATGACGGTAAGCTCTATATTCTCTCCAACGGCGACATTGCCCAAGTCTGCAACCACAGCCGGGGCTTAGTGGGCGCGAGCTTCGAGCTCTCGGTCGGAGCCGCGGAGGACATCACCGCCGTCACCAAAATCATCGAAGAAACCCTGGCCCTCCAGAACCTCCCCGAGCGCCCCCATGTCGAGGGAATCACCGCCGCCGATGCCACTAAGACCACCCTCCGAATCACTTTCAAAGCCCCTCACGGCAAGCGCCCCGCCCAGCTCCTCCCCCCGCTCCGAAGCACCCTCCGCGACGCACTTCTGGCCGCCAATATCACCTTGGCTTGAGCCACTCCGCCGCCCACTGCATATCAGAGGGTTTCAAGCGCGGCGTGGGAGGTTGGGAGTAGTCTATGGAGCGTCGGAACGCTCCGCCGTCGTAGCAGGTCGCGAAAATCGCCCCGGTATCCAGGGGAATGTCCGAATATCCCACGGTTAGTGGGACATCCACCACGGGAAGGGAATCGTACAGGGTGAAGGGCCAGCAGGCATAGCGGTTTCCGGTTCTGGCTCGATGAAGGGAAATAACATAGTCCCAGGCCATGCCATAGCGCCGCAGGATACTCGCGGGCGGGGCGGCGACCGTGTGCTGACCCGCTCGCAGTAAATCTATTTCGAGGAGATGAACATCTCCTTCCAGCATGTCAAGCTGCTTTTTCCTATACTGCTCCCGCCCCGCTCCTATCTTATTGACCGGGCTGAGAATCTCAATCACGGTCACCACACGCCGGTCATCGTGGGTTGTCAGCACTTTGACAAACGGCTCACGCACTTCCTCCGTCTCCTCGACAATCTCCAGTGCCGTCGTTGCCTCGCGCCGAGAAGCAAGCAGCACAGAGGGTGAATGAGGTGCCGCTGCCGCAAAGCTTGGGGTGCGCCGAACGGTTACATCCGGCAGATATTTTTCACTCGCGGGCAATAGATAGACGTTCTCATCCATCACTGCCACAAACGCATCCGTGAGCTCGCGATTCAGTCGTAGCGTTATCTCCGTCATCATATGACGGTGCATATTTGCCCAGTGTGTCGGGCTCTCAATCCACGGATCCATCCCCGGAAACGGCGACGGCATTATTCAGTTCTCCTTCTTGGGCTCCTGCCACTTGCCATCGGATTTAATCAGCGCGACAAGTTCTTCGACACCGATGCTCTGATCCACGGTTTTAATTTCATTTTTTTTGCGGTAAAGCGTGATTTTACCACCTGCTTTTCCTACATAACCGTAGTCAGCGTCCGCCATCTCGCCGGGGCCATTAACGATACAGTTGTGAACAACCGCAAGTGAGCTGATATAGGTGCCTGATCCCGCAACTTCCAGGTTGTGGACGTTGCCTGCATAGACAACTCGGCTTGTTGAGAGAACGGGTAGGTAGAGAAAATGCTTATCCAGCGCCAGCCGCGCGTTGTTCTGACGCTCATCGGGAATGGTGATCTCGTAGCCGAGTGTAGTGGCGAAGGTGCGGAGCGCATCGGCGTTGGTTATGGAAAGGAAGTAGACCTGCTGGCGGTTCTTGGGCTGGCGGCGGACGATGGTCACGGGGATTCCCAGGCGCAGGAGAAGCTGATGTACCTGATAGGCAAGCTGGGGCGAGACCGTGACATAGGTGGCTCTGGGATAACCACGTACCACGCCCGTATAGCCGTCGCAAAGCCAGAGAGTCTTAAGGAGAGTCACTTGCCGGGTTTTGGGAAGCGTCATCATCCACTGCGGGAAGTGTTTGTTCTCCGCCCGCCGCCCAAAGAGCTGTGCAAAAAGTGTCGCCCACTCGGTAGAGTGAACGATGGCCTCGATCGTGTTGCGCTCCGGGCGCTCGCGAAGACTGACCGAAGCTCCCAGTTGGCAAAAAATATTATGGGCGTCCTGCGCGAGTTCAGGCTCATCCGAACCAAAAGTAAGGAAGATTTGACGAGCGATACCATTTCGTCCTCCGAGGGAGCCCTCGGCGGCAAAGTAGCCTGCGAGCCTCAGAAAATCATCGCTCGCGGAAAGGTGTAGCGCCTCGGGAACACTTTTGACCTCTTGATCACCCTGAAGCACGGGATAGAGCAGAACGTGGCCTTTGTGAATATCCTCCGCCCCGTGCCAAGTCGGTTCCTGACCGGAGCCAGGCACTTCGGACATATTCTGCCAGCGGGTGCGGTCTTTTTTTGCTTTCCCTGTTCGCTCCAGCGTCAGGATCGGATGGTTTGGTGTCACAAGAATCGGCGGCGCTCCTCGCAACTTCAGCTCGACCAGCTCTCCCTCAAAAATGTGAGTATCCACGGCACTGACCGACGAGAATGTCCCCTCCTGTGTCAGGACATTTTGTCCCACTTCCACGGTCTCAATTGGAACAAAGCCTGTCTTTGTGACAACAATCTCGCCAGGCGGAAAGCACCCCATGACGGCAATATCAAGGCCAATTAAGTGACTGGTGGCGCGTTTTACTTGGTTCAATACCGTTGGAAGATCGAATTTCGTGCGTCCACAGCTCGGGCAGGCGATAAACTCCACTTGTGTTTTTCGCAGCCCCAGCGCTTGCAAGATTTCGTAGCAGACAGGCAGCTCTTGAATCGGGTCCTCGGAGAGAGAGACGCGGATCGTGTCGCCGATACCCTCGGCGAGGAGCGTTCCGATTCCGGTGGTGGATTTGATGCGGGCGTACTGACCATCGCCTGCCTCGGTGACGCCCAGATGCAGCGGGTAGTCCATGCCCTCGGCGTCCATGCGCTGCACCATGAGGCGATTGGCCGCGAGCATGATCGGGACGCGGCTGGCTTTGAGGGAGATAATGAGATTCCGGTAGTCGTGCTTCTCGCAGATTCTCAGATACTCTAACGCGCTCTGCACCATGCCCTCGGGCGTGTCGCCGTAGGTGACGAGCATGCGCTCCGCTAAGCTCCCGTGGTTCACGCCGATACGCATGGCGATATCGCGTTTTTTGCACGCCTCGATCACGGGAACTAAGCTGGCCTCGATGGCCTCGCGCTGCTCGTCGTGCTCGGATTCGGTGAATTCATCCCGGCCCGTGTGCTTGTGAAAGACAAAAAGCCCCGGATTGAGGCGGACTTTATCCACGTACTCGGCCACCGCAACGGCAATATCACTGCCCTGATGGTGCACATCGGCCACCAGCGGCACATTGACCAGCCTCGCCCGCAGCTTCGCCTTGATCTCGCCTAGCTTGTGTGCCTCCATCATCGAAGGCGTCGTCACGCGCACCAGCTCCGCACCCTTGCGCGCCAGCTCGGTGATCTGACGGACGCACGAGTCCACGTTCTTGGTCTCCTCCGTGATCATCGTCTGCACCACCACGGGATGCTCGCCGCCGATAAAGACATTGCCCACGCGAACGGCGCGGGTCTTGCGGCGAGGAAAGGTCAGCGGAAGGGAATCATAGAGGCTCATGCCTCAGATTGTACCTCTTCAGAAGCCCAGCTTCTTCGCGTCGGTGCTCCGAGCAAAAGACTGTAAGCGGGAATCATAAATCAATCCCTCGCTATAGAACTCGCCGGTTGAGGAGATCGGATAGCGCCAACGGATCACCCAGACCAGCTCGGGGAAGGCATCGCTGCGTTTACCGGCCAGAGTCGCATTCCACTCAATCGGCTCGCGCCGTCGCTCCCCTGTGTCAAAGCGGTGGTAGCGAGGACGGTAGGCCGCAGCCCAGAGATCCGTGGCATTTTTATACCCTTGAAGCTTAGGACGGAGCCGCTCCAGTAGCTCAGGGAAGGTGCGCGACTCAGGAAAGCGCTCCCGTTCTGAAAGTTCCTCACTGAGTGCCCCTTCCATACTACGGGGAAACACCCAATGCCGCCGCCAGCTCGCCTGCCCTTCCAGCCCCGGATAAGGCCGTGCGGGCAGAAGCAGAATCACCAGAGCCAGAGGCACTCCGAGTAAGTGCGCCGCGAAGCTGGCACGCCACGGTGACCGCCCGTGCCAGTTTTTCCAGAAAGGAGCTTCTATGGCGGCGGAGAAAAGTCCGCCGAGAATCAGCAAGAGAACGGACTGTCCAAGTGGATTCGGGTTGAGATTGCTTCCAAAACAACCGTAAAGCATGTAGCCAAAGATGCCAGAGAAGATGGCTCCTAAAACCAAAGTAACAGCATTGGCAACAAGAGATTTGGTCAGCGCGTCTCGAAAAGGCATTCCCAGTGCCCGCCCGATCCAGCCGGCTTCAAAAAACACCATTGCGGCGACATAGACAAGCCAGAGAGGCCAGGCAAAGATTGAGAGAGCCAGGCTCATGGCACCGTTGGCGTAGGCAAAACCGGGCAACAACAAAAGCAAAAGCAGTGCCCCGCTCACTCGGTATCGGTTCCTACCAAGGTTCATCGGTAGATAAAATCCCGAATGGCCGAGGCGGGCTGGGCTCCGGCTTGCTCCGCGACCAGCTTGCCGTTTTTGAAGAGCAACAGCGCAGGGATTCCCTGGATATTGTACTGCGCTGAGAGCCCTGGAAGCGCCTCGGTGTTCACTTTGACGATCAGCGACAGGCCCGCTTCTTGCGTCGCCACTTTTTCGAGCTGCGGAGCGAGCATCTTGCACGGGCCACACCACTCGGCCCAGTAATCGACAAGCACCGGCGTCGATGACTTCAGCACATCTTCTTCGAAGGTGGCATCGGTGGTATGTTTGATCAGTTCGCTGGCCATGATGGGTCCTTTGTCAGATTGCTTGCGGGTTGCCGGGTTGTGGCTCAAGTAGCGATCATTGTGGCAGAAAGCAAGTGTTCCGGTAGCCGCGCAGGCGTCTGGCGGGGTGCCAAAAACCTATGACGGCCATAGTGTTTCAAGGCTTATTGCCAACCGTATTTCTTTCCTTTCGCTGCTTCTCCCTTCCTTTGTTCATGCCTCACATTCCCGTTTCCCCTGTGCCTGTCGATCTTTTTTGCTGGCAACAGGCCATGTCCCGATTGATGGCCGCCATGCGCAGGCAGGGCGTCCACCCGGCCGACGCAGTGGTGCTGCTGCC
>NZ_JAYVPL010000061.1:0-25324 GCF_043757465.1 Armatimonas sp. | reverse complement strand
ATTCCTATTTTGTCCCCCTTCGCAGGGAGGAACGACCGAGAGCCGGAGGGGGAAGCCGAGGAACGAGGCAGGGGGAGGTTAAAACTGAATGACCGTGCCGTCGCGAATTCAATGCCCGTTGCTCACCCAGGCTTCGTACCAGCCGTTCCCTCGTGGTGTGGAGGCATAGATTTCATATTTCTGGGCCTGTTTTGGAGGAGAGTTATCCTCTCGCCAGATGTAAGCAAAGAAGCCGATGAAGTTTCCTGCGACCACAACGGTAAGTTGCCGCGAACCAAGCTCTCCCGTAAGCTGTGCTGTGAGGGCTAGAGATCTTAGTGAGGCGGGGAGAGCTATCTCGCCCTTATTGAGGGGGAGCTGGTTCTGTAGCGCCCGGGCACGAAGCTGATTCAGTGCGGGGAGATCTTGTTCAAAGCGTTTTTGTCGGTTTGCATAGCCTGTTTGGTTGGCATACGAGCCCAGGGGGATTGGCAATAGTATCAAAATGAGCGTGAGTAGACGGAGACGGTGTGCTGTCTTTGCGTGAAGCAGAAGGGTTAGGCCAAAGACACCACCCACCAAAAGGAGAAGGCCCGTTGCGGCCGCGAGAGGGTACAGCTCACTGGGGGGGCGGAGCGCATCTCGGTAGCATGTCCAAGCATAGAGGACATTGGCTACGCAAATAAAGGCAATGCGTTTCACTTCAGAACCGCCCGCTGGAGGCCGCTGACTGCGGAGTTCTGTGGGCGTTTTTCATACCAGTATTGTAGCGCATGGAGGCCGCCTCATGACCGGGGCGTCTCCGGTAGCTAGGCGGGTATAATGCGTTCATGAGTTTAGTATTTGTGGGCACGTATACCAAGGATAATAAGAGCGACGGGGTCTACGCCTTTCGCATGGACGATGCTACCGGGGCATGGGCACGCATTGCGCAGAACATCCCCAAGATCACCAATCCCTCGTTTCTGGTGGCGGATCGCAAGAACCACCGGCTTTTTGCCACGGCGGAAACAGGCGAGGGGCAAGTTGCTGCGTTTCGTTATGATGCGGAAAGTGGCGCGCTGGCCTATGTCAATCAGCAGCCTTCGCAGGGGGCCGATCCCTGTCATCTCTCGGTGCTCAAGACCGGGAGCCATGTGCTGGTGGCCAACTACTCCAGTGGCACTTTCGCGATGCTACCCGTCAATCCCGACGGCTCGCTACGCCCTGCCAGTGACACGGTTCAGGACAGCGGTAGTGGCCCCAATAAAGCGCGCCAAACAGCCCCGCATGCGCACTCTATCAACCTAGATGCGAGCAATAAGCTGGCCTACGGCTGCGATCTGGGCGTGGACAAGATCCAGATCTTTCGCCCCAACCCTAAAACCGGAAAACTCGCCGCCAACGATCCGGCGTTTGCCTCCGTGCATCCCGGTGGCGGCCCGCGCCACTTTGCCTTTCACCCCAAGAAACCCACTGTCTATGCCATCAATGAGCTAGACTGCACGGTCACGGTTTTTGCCTGGGACAAAGCCTCGGGCGCACTGCGTGAGCTTCAGACCATCACCACACTGCCTCGCCCCTACCAGCCCACAGACTCCTGCGCTGATATCCATGTGAGTGCGGATGGTAAGTTTCTCTACGGCTCCAACCGTGGCCACGACAGCATCGCAATTTTCTCGATTGGGGTGGATGGCAAACTGACAACCGTCGGCAATGAGTCCACGCAGGGCAAGACTCCGCGCAACTTCGCGATTGATCCGTCAGGAAATTTCCTCTTCGCCGCGAATCAAAATAGCGATAGCATTATCGCGTTTCGAATTGACAAAAAGACGGGGAAGCTCACCGCAACGGGCACGAAGATCGAAGTCCCCGCGCCCGTTTGTCTTATATTTGGGTAAGGCGACGGCAGCGTAAGGAGCCTAAGGTAACGGGTAGCAGGAGAGCGGCGCTGAGTGTCAGAAGGCCACTGCTGGGCTCTGGGGCGTTGGAGCCAAGGAGCAGTGGCTGCGCGGAAGCGCTCTGCCCGAGTAGGGGCAGAGCGTACATGTCCTCGAGAGTCCGCAAGACATTAAAGTGATTAACGTTCTGGTTGGACAGCCCGGCTGCGATCATGGGGCCATAGAAAAGTGTTGGGATGTGGTTCTCGGGCGTGAAGTTGTCTTCATCCCAGGTGACAATGAGTAGGGAGTTATGGGTCATGGCCCAGGTAGCATAGCTCCCCAGGTTCGCCTGAAGCCACGAGTCCCCCTGTGCCACCGTGCCGTCGTGCATTCCATCTACGAGATCGGGAACCACAAACGCGACCGTGGGAAGCTGGCTGAAGTCGGTGGGGAAGTCCGTGAAGGGACGGTTAGCGGTGGTGGGGACGTCGAGAAAATCAACCCAGGGATTGTGTTTGCGGACATAGCGATTCCCCGGCCCACCCACTAGGCCGGTAAACCCGACGGAGGGCATGGACTGGGCATAGCCGGTGAACGTGAAGCCCGCCGTTACCAGGGAGCCGCCGAGGCTGGGAGCGCTGAAGAAGCCGGGGTCGTTATTGTGGGTGACTCCCTGGTTAGAGCCTGAAAAAAGATCAAGGTAGTTCGGTTGGCTGGGGCGCTCGACCCCATGAGAGTTTGTGAGGAGGGCACTGCCCGCAGCGAGGCTATTAATATAGGGGGCATCACTAGAGCCGATGATCTGGCTGTAACCATGGTTTTCCTCGATCACCACCACGACATGATCAGGCCGCGCGATAGGGAACTGTGCCCGTGCCATCGTCGTGGTGAGGGTTAGAACCAGAGCCAGCGTGCCGAAAGAAAGAAGTCTCATTTCATTGGGTACTATACACCGAAAAACATGCCGCAAGGTTCGCACGCGCGTCGGCGGCGCTCCAGGGGATAGGGGCGTTGGTCGTGAGCGCGTCGGCAAGGATATCTAGGGGGAAAAACGGTGAGGGGGTGGGCGTATGGTGTGTTTCCTCGCCGTTTGCACTCACCACCCAGTCGTTGCCTTCCGGGCGAATCGTGCCGTGGGTGCCGATAAAGAGCACACGGTGCGCACCGCCGCCGGGCGCGGCGGCCCAAGTGTCTTCGAGCATGAGGGAGACGGGCGAGCCGCCCGTGTTGGGCTGGAGCTTGAGGAGCGCGATCCCGTAGTCCTCAAGAGCCAGCTCGGTATGCACTCTTTTCTCGATCAGCCCGGCGCTCCAGACAATCTCGCCGCCAAAGACAAAGCGTGCGAGATCAATGGCGTAGATCGCGTGGTCGGCCCAGGCACCCGTGGGAGCCTGCGTGGCATCTATCCACCAGCTCGGAGAACCGCCGGGCTGGCCGGGCCACGGCGACGGCAGCCCACCGTGGCCGATCTGATGGTAGGAGAGCGGCGTCCCAATCGCGCCCGTATGGATCAGCTCACGGAGCTTCTGCACACGGGGCGTCAAGCGCTGCATTCCCTCGAACGAGCCGTAGAACTTCCCGGCGGCTTCGGCTTCGGCGATTACGGTATCGAGCTCGGGGAGAGAGCGTGCGGCGGGCTTGACGGCAACCACGTGCTTACCGGCACGGAGCGCGTGCTTGGCCAGCGCGGGGGCAGCGGCAGTCGGGGCACAGATCGCCACCAAATGTACATCGTCGCGGTTGCAGAGAGTGGCCGGGTCATCGGTGACGATAATTTCGGGGTACTTGTCACGGGCCCAGCCTTGGTGTGTCGGCTCCGGGGAACTCACCCCGATCAGCGCGACTGTTTCCGACTTGCTCGCAATATCACAGACACCGTGGGCCGTGTACCAGTGGTCCAGCCCGAGTACCGCAACTCCAAAACGCATTGTCTACAACTCCTCGCTGGTCTCCAGCAGCTCCTGCACATCATCGCCCGTCAGGTCATCGCCCATTCCGTGGGCCACCTCGTTCATCAGGTGGCGCATGGACTTGGGATCACTCTCATCCACGCGGTCGGCCAGGTCGGCCAGAGAGTCTAGGGCTTCATCGGTCGAGCGTATCCGCGCGAACCGGGAGACTAGTTTTTTGACATTGTGACTCTTGCAGCGTGGGCATTGTACCGGAGTCGGGCTTGCCAACACGCCGACCAGCTCCGAGAAACGCCCAAGCGTACAGTCGTTGCAGGCAAACTCAAAGATCGGCATAGGAGTTAGTGGGTGGTAAAGCTGGCTTGAAAAAAGAAGCCCTTATTGTTCGCAGGCTGTGGCGTGGGAGCGCAGAAGAGCATGGCGTTACTGGGCATTGAGATGCAGGTTTCGGCGGGTAGCGGGTGGACACTCCGTACCTCGAGGATGGAGTAGCGCACGCTTCCGTAGGGGCCGGGCTGTGAGACCAGGTAAGCCCCTTCAGGCAGAGGGCGGCTGCTCTCCCGTGTGGTGAATCGTGCGGTTGCCACACAGAGCCCGATTATAGAGAGAATTGCAGCGGTGATAGTTCGGGGGCTAACTGGCATGCTGGCGTAGCGGCGCACGGCATCACCCACATCGGTTTGCAGCAAGCGCTCGATCTCCTCACGGGAGACACGCGCCCCCAGAGAAGCGAGGGCACGCTTGGTTTCTGCCAGGGCGCGGTACTCGATATTGCAGGCTGCACAACGCTCCAGGTGGCTCCGAATCTCGGCTAGCTCCTCGGCAGGAAGCTCAGAATCCAGAAAAGCAGAGAGACGCTCGCAGCAGTGACGGCAGGACACCAGGCTCACCTTAGACTAAAGCCTTCGAGTTTGTTACGGAGTAGCTTACGGCCTCGGTGCAGCCGGGAGCGAACCGTGCCAATCGTACAGCCTGTCAGCTTACTGATTTCCTCGTAGGAGAGCTGCTCGATGTCAGCTAGAATCACTGTCTTGCGAAAGTCGGCAGGGAGGGAGGCCAGCGCGCGCTGGATCTGTTCGTCAAGCTCCTCATGGAGGGTGACCCGCTCGGGCTCCGTGCGTGCATCGGGAATATCCAAATAAAGGTTGCTCTCGGAGTCTCCACAAATAGGGGCATCGAGACTCGTGACCCGCATCCTGTTTTTCTTACGAACGCCGTCCACAAAAAGATTGGTCATGATGCGGAAGAGCCACTTCTCAAACGGCAGGTCGCGGCGGTAGTTCTCAAAGAAGCGAAAGGCACGCAGGAACGCTTCCTGAAGAAGATCCTCGGCGTCTGCGTGGTTGCCCGTCATCCGGTAGGCGACATGATAGGCCTGTTTCCGATGGCGCTGCATCAGACGCTCAAAGACGCCTCCAGAACCACTCCCGAAAGAGGGGTTCTCAATAGCTAGTGCTTCGCTCTCCGCCATAGTTACTCTACTTTACGTGCAAGGCCCATGCCGCGTTCCCAGGGCCGCGAATTATTTTTTATTAGACAAGCCTCTGCGGCGAAAAGTTCTCTGTCTTCCTCCCAATAGAATGGCAGCCGACGAAAGCGCTGTGGCTGTGCTACAATAGCCCGACAATAATGCTTGATACGCCTTCCATCGCCTCCGTCTCCGATTTGACCGTGCGCTACGGTGCCAAGACCGTTCTGGAGCAGTTCTCTCTGGAGATTCCTGAGGGCTGCGTGGGGCTGCTTGGGCCAAATGGCGCGGGCAAGACGACCCTGATCAAGACGCTGCTTGGGTTTGTGTCTCCCACGTCGGGGCGGGCACAGGTGCTCGGGCTCGATGTCGCAACGCAGGGCAAGAGCATTCGTCAGAAGATCGGGCTGATGCCGGAGCAGGACTGCCATATTCCGGGAATGAACGCTGTTACTTTCGTGGCCTACGCCGGGGAGCTCGCCGGGATGCCGCCCGAGCAGGCGATGCGCCGGGCTCATGAGGTGCTGGAGTGGTGCAGCCTTGGAGAGGCACGCTACCGCAATGTCGAAACCTACTCCACGGGCATGCGCCAGCGGGTGAAGCTTGCCCAAGCGCTGGTACACGGTCCGAGGCTCCTCTTTTTAGACGAACCCACCAACGGACTGGACCCGGCGGGGCGCGACGAAATGCTGGAGCTGGTGCGCGATGTGAGCCATGGCAAGGGGCTCTCGGTGGTGGTTTCGTCGCACTTGTTGCCCGATATCGAGAAGACCTGCGACTCGGTGGTAGTGATGCGGCGCGGTGAAGTGGTGAAGCAAGGGCCGATTGCGGCGCTCAAGCAGACCAAGGGAGTCCAGTTCGATGTGGAGCTGCGTCTCTTCTCCGATGGTTTTGTGAGCGCAATGGGCGTACGTGGGGCGAGCCTGGTGCATCAGCTCGGGAGCTCCTGCCGCTTTGACCTACCGGAGACGGAGACGCACCCGCACCGATTGATCTTCGATGCCGCGATTGTCTCCGGTGCGCAGGTGCGCGGCTTCCGTCCTGCTGAGCGTAGCCTTGAGGATGTCTTTATGGAGGCCGTTTCCGAATGAGCACAGAGAACCCGGTAAGCGCTGCGAGCCCAGTAAGCACACCGCGCCTGATTGCGGACCGCACCTACCGAAACTACGACGGTCCCCTGCGCACGGTACGTGCGGGGTGGTGGGTAATTGCCCAGGCGGTGGTTCGCACGAATATCAAGAAGGTTGGGTTCTGGATGCCTCTCCTGATGATTGTCCTGATCCACTTGTTCTTTGGGCTGTTTTTCTTCCTGAATCACAATGTTACCCGGGCTATTGGTGATATAGGTGGTGGCGGCGGCGGGGGAGGGCGCGGTTTCGGGCGTGGCCAGGGAGTGTTTACCTACGCCGCCTGCTGCTATCTGTGCGTCACCGAGAGCTGGCTGATGGTCTTTATCGAGGCACTGATTATCGGAGCGGGTTGTATTGCGGCGGATAACCAGGCCAATGCTTTACTCGTCTATCTTTCGCGCCCGCTCTCCAAACTAGACTATCTGGTAGGTAAGTGGTTCGGGGTCTTTTCGCTGCTCTGGTGTATCTCGGCCATTCCCACTCTCTTGATCTATGTCTTTTTGCTGACGAGCTACTACGACGAGGGCTTCTGGACCCAGAACCCGTATCTTCTGCCCCGGCTGTTTATGGCGACTCTGATTGCTCCGATGCTCAATGCGAGCCTGGTCGTGGGCTTCTCGGCGTGGTCCAAGGGCGGGCGACAAGCAGGAGCATCTTTCGCGTCGCTCTACTTTATCGTGGGCGTCTTTACCCTCATCTCCGGAAATATCCTGGCGAAAAACGCCATGACGGAGATTGATAACGAGACCCCCGGCGCGAAGATGGCGCTGGCGCGTGCGATGACGATCCGCGATGCCAGTGTTGGGGGCGTGACCGATGGGCTGGCGATGAATCTGCTGCACGTGAAGCCACAGGACCATCCGTTCCAGTTCGCACCCCAGTCCCGTCGGCTCGTCCCTCCGCTGACCTGGCCGCTGGTAGCTCTCGGTGCCGCCTTTGTAGTTCTGCCACTGGCTGCTGCACACCGAAAAATTCGTGCCGTGGAGATTATCAGCGGATGATTTCCATGGAAGCGATCACAAATGTCCGAGACCGGATTGTGGAAAGATTTCATCCAGACAGAATTATCTTATTCGGTTCGTATGCCTACGGTACTCCTCATGAAGACTCCGATGTGGATTTGCTTGTCGTTTTACCCTTCGAAGGATCGCCCCTCCAAGAACAAACCGCGATTCGTCTGGCTGTTCATAGTGGATTTTCGATGGATGTTATTGTCTATACCCCGCAACAACTTCAGGAACGCTTGCGATTAGGCGATTCTTTTTTGCGTGAAATCACGGAGAAAGGCAAAATACTCTATGACACTACTCACTGAAGAATGGGTAGATAAAGCGGAGGGTGATCTTGCCACTGCTCTGCGCGAACGTCGTGCACGTAAATCTCCCAACTACGACTCGGCATGTTTTCACACCCAACAGTGTGCGGAGAAATACTTAAAAGCTATTTTACAAGAAAACGGAATCCCCATTCCAAAAACTCATGATCTCCAGCTTTTACTTAGTCTTATTAGCTCTTTAAATCCCTTCTGGGTTACGTTGATGCCGGAGTGTGCTTTGTTGACAAACTATGTTGTTAACTTTCGTTATCCAGGATCCTCAGCGACTCTTTTGGATGCTAAACAGGGACTGATTGCTCTTGAACGCATCCGTGATTTTGCCCGGCGGGAGCTTGGTATATGAGCCAGCCTATGATTATTCTGGAGCGGGTGTCGCGCTGGCACGGGCAGATTATTGGCCTGAACGATGTCTCTTTCCAGCTCCCTGCTGGATTGACGGCGCTTCTTGGCCCCAATGGTGCGGGTAAGTCTACGCTCCTCAAGCTCATTACCGGGCAGCTTCGTCCCCACACGGGGCGCGTTCTCTCGCTGGGGATGGAGCCGTTTGCGAACCCGGCACTGGCGGCGCGGCTGGGCTACTGTCCTGAGATTGATAACTTCTACGAGGAGCTGACCGGGCGTGAGTTCGTGACCCTTCTGGCGGCGATGAACGGGATTCAGGGAGCGAGCGCGAAGGCAAAAGTTCAGGATGTGATGGAGCAGGTCGGGATGGCGGATCGGTGCGATAAGCGTATCGGAGGCTACTCGAAGGGCATGCGCCAGCGCATCAAAGTGGCGCAGGCGATTGTCCATGACCCGGATATTCTGATTCTGGACGAGCCACTCAACGGTCTAGATCCCGTGGGGCGGCGCGAGCTGGTGGAGCTGATGCAGGGCTTCGCGGCGCGCGGCAAGTGCGTCTTAGTTTCCAGCCATATTCTCTACGAAGTGGAGCAGATCACGGATCGCATTTTAGTGATCTTTAAAGGCCGCGTTCTGGCGCAGGGCAACATCCACGACATTCGTGACCAGATTGATAAGCACCCGCACCATATTCGCCTGACCACGGATCGCCCGCGCGAGCTGGCGGCACTGTTAATTGCGCAGCCGTTTGTGCTCTCGGCGCGGGTGGATGCCAAGAGTGAGAAGCTGATCGAGGTCGAGACCCACCAGCCGGATATTTTCTACGGGGCGCTTCCTCAGCTCGCGCTCGCGGGTGGGTTTTTCATCGAGCGCTTCCACTCGCCGGATAACAACCTTGAATCCGTGTTTCGTTATCTCGTCGGGGATGCGTAAGCCTCCCCCCGCCCTTGCTCGTTCCTCGCTTGTGCGACCCCCTCCGGCTCCGCGAAGGGGGTGAAATGGACATTCTGCGAAACTTGCATTTTATCGGTTAAAATAGCACAGATTCTTTTGGGATGAGGTGCATGATGAAGGCGGATAAAGTTCTGAAGCGGCGTGGGTTTCTGATGCAGGCGGGTGGGTTTCTCCTGCTGACTTCGGGCGTTTTCTACGGTTGTGGTGGTGGTGGTGGAGAGGCCATTAAACCGCCGCTTTCGACTTCTACCACATGGCTGACGGCACTACGCTCCGAGCCTGTGGAGGGAACGGTGGGAGCCTCGTCCTCCCAGCGAGCTTTGGCGGATGTGAAGCATAGCACGGTTCAGGGCCGTATTTGGGGCACCGCAGATTCGTCTGGTTTGCCAACCGCTTTCACTCAGGCGATTGCTTCGACGGATGGGCGAACAGGCTTTGCGCGGGTTCTCTTGGGGGCTGACGGAATGCCTTCGCTGATTTCGGATGCCAGTACGGGCGCTGCTGTGACCGTTGTTCCTGATGGAAGTGGGATTATTCTGCGGTTCTTTGGCACGGATGGCCTTCACCAGGGGAGCATTCGTTTTACTTCCGGCACCGGCGAGCGTGTACGGGCGGAGGTTCTTCCTCGAACGCGTGCGCTGCCTATCTCCCTGCCTGAGACGGCTCCAGCACGGCCACGCAGCCGTGCTGTAACAAACTGGCTTGGTGCGGCTTCCGAGTCGCTTGGCGATAGCTCTCTTTTTGGCAGTGCGCAGCGCGTGATGCTGTTAAAAATTGCTGAGGGTCTGATTGATGCGGGCACAACAGCCTTCACTCTGGCGGGAGTGATCGCGTTGTTGGGGGGTACGATTACGGCTTTGTCTGCGGCTGCGATTGCCACTCCCCTAGTGGCCGGTATCTTGTTGGGGCTGTTGTTTACGTCTGGTGTGAAAGACCTTAAGAGTCGTCAAGACAGTGGTGGTAATCTCTCGATTGATTTCTCTGAGGAGACTACTCCGAAATCGAATCCTTTTTTGTTGGCCTACAAGGCCCCTGAAGGCTTTTTGGTTCCTGAAACAGTTGACATTTCCTTCGAGCGCCCCACCCCGACTCCCACCCCGACTCCCACCCCGACTCCCACTCCTACTCCAAATCCTGGTGGCCCGCCCTCTAATCCTACTGCGGGTCAGGAGTGGACGAACCCTAAAGACGGCTCCGCGCTGATCTGGGTGCCCGGTGGTACATTCCAGATGGGCACGAACGACACTGATCCGAATTATTACCTCCAGTTGGCGCGGCCTGTGCATTCTGTGACGCTCTCTGGTTTCTGGATGGGTAAGTACGAGGTGACGGTGGGGCAGTACAGAGCCTACTGCACTGCGACGGGTCGCTCGATGCCCTCTGCGCCAAGCTGGGGCTGGGTAGATAGAGATAGCAATCCTATGGTGAAGGTAACCTGGGAGGATGTGGTTGCTTACGGCACATGGGCTGGGCTGAAGCTGCCTACGGAGGCTCAGTGGGAGTATGCGGCGAGTGGTGGTGATGGTCGAAAATGGCCTTGGGGTAATACGTGGGATTCGAGCCGCTGTATTAACTACGATGTGGGTGCTCGCTCTACTGCTCCTGTGGGTAGCCGTACTGCCGGTGTGAGTCCTTTTGGCATGCAGGACATGGCAGGTAATGTTTGGGAGTGGTGTTCTGACTGGTGGGCTGAGAGCTATCCTAGTGCTGCTCAAACCGACCCTGTCGGCCCCTCTAGTGGTCAGTACAGAGTACTTCGCGGCGGCTTCTGGGGCAGCGGCGACCCGGTCTACTTCCGCTGCGCCTACCGGGACGGGGTCACCCCCGACAACGCGAACATTTACAACGGTTTCCGTCTGTCTTCCCCATAGCTTCCTCTCCCCGCGCTTTAGCGCACGACCCTCTCCGGCTCTCGCTCGTGCCTCCTTGCGAAGAGGGTTTTGTGGCGTGAGAATGGCGCGACTCTTACACCCTCTTGCACCCCCTTCGCGGAGCCGGAGGGGGTCGGCGTAGTGAGGGACGAACGGAGACGGGGGGAGGCAATAAAGCGCTGGGGGTTAGAGGTTGGCTACCCTCCGCCGAATTGCCTGCCGAATCTGCTCGGGGGTGGCGCGTAGCACGGCTTCGTTGCGTAGACGAATCACCCGCAGGCCGCGTGCCTCGAAAAGCGACTCCGTCCGGTCTTGGTCGTAGCGCTGTGCCTCGGGGCTGTCGTGGCTCGTGCCATCTATCTCCACCACCAGCTTGAGAGCGGGGCAGTAGAAGTCCGCGATGTACTGATCCAGCACCTCCTGTCGCCGAAAGCGCAAGCCGTCGCACTGGTCGCGCCGTAGTGCCTCCCAAACCCGCTTCTCTGCATCGGTGATCTCGCGCCGGAGAGAGGCAGAGCGGCGGTCACGGGGCGACCATGGGGTTTTGTGCCGCCATCAAATACGCCGTCTCCGCGATGCCGCCCAGCGTGAAGGCAAGTGAGGCGAGTGGGAGGGCCGGGAAGCGGGCGACGATGCCTGCGACGAGCACGAGCACCTGCACACTGAGGCCCAGTGCCATGCCCTTGTAGATCGCGCCGGTGTGCTGCCGCGCCACCAAGACGCCTCTAACCGAGGAGCTTAGGGCGGCGAGCAGGGGCAGAAGTGCGCCCCAGAGAACTCCCTGACGGATGAGAGGGTGAAGATCTGAGGGAACCCCTAGGGCACTCGCATAGAGGCCACAGAGCGGGGTGAGGGCCATCATAAGCGCGGCGAGCGAGGTACCCACCCCGATAATACTTGCAAAGCGCGAGAGTGTGGTCTCCGGCACGGTGCCGCGCTTGAGCTGCGCCACGGTGATCTCCTGGACGGCGAAGCCCCAGCCACGCAGGAGCAAGAGCGCGGAGAAGACCACGGGCGCGGCGGCGAGTGTCTGGGTTGCAAACGGGAGGCGGGCAATGGCGGCGCTGGTGAGTGGCCCGGCGGCCAGCGTGAGAAGCGTGGTCATAGCGAGGGGCGTGTGGAACTTGGCGATCGCTTTTTGCGTAAGCGGCAGGTCGCCTTTTTCGGGGACTGTGGGCAGAGTGCGGATCACGGCGCGGGCGAAGCTACTGGCGGAGAGGGCTTCGGCGAGCACCCCGACCATGATCGCAACCGCCGCCGTCGCCGCGCCGGAGAGCTTGCCCCAGGCCACCAGCGCAAGGGCGGGCAGGATCACGGCGGCCAGGCGAATTGCGGTGCCGTAGGTGACGAGCGCGGTGCGGCCCTGGCGGACGAGAACCCCTTGATGAAACCGTCGCCAGGCAATCGCGCCGCTCCAAAGGAGCATGAGCTGGAGCGGCAGGCGGCTGGCCTCCACAATCGGGGTGGGCTGGCCGAGCAGGCTCAGGCAGATGAAATCTAAGAGGGGAGTGAAGGCGATGGCGGCGGTGAGGAGTGTGCACCAGAGCGCGAGGCGCAGCATAAACGTGCGGAGGGCAAGAAACGTATCGGTGTTCTTCACCAGCGCCGTTGCTGTGGCGAGCAGCATGATCACAGGGCTCTCGATCAGAAGCGAGAGCTGCATGGTGAGGCCCCACGCCGCAAGATTGGTGGGGATCTCCGGGAGCCGCCCAATAGCCCACTGTACCGAGGGCCCCTCCAGCATCATGAGCTCAAAGCTCAGGGCGAGGGGCAGGTAGAGACGCAAAAGAGGAAACACGAGGCTCATTGTACCGTATGTAAGTTATTAGTAGTTGTTGTTAATTGACAGAATTGAATGCACGACGTATAATATTAGAATCGCCGCTTGTGCCTGTTTGGTGACGGCGGCATTTTTAATGTTTATAGAGGATTTTGAGGCGTAGACTGTGGAGAAGGTACGGATTGGCCTGGTAAGCCTGGGCTGTCCAAAAAATCTGGTGGACTCTGAGGAGCTCCTGGGAGCTCTGACAGAGGGCGGACGAGGACAACTTGTAGATGGGGATGCTGCTGCCGATGTGGTAGTGGTTAATACCTGTGCCTTCATTGAGAGCGCGAAGCGGGAGAGTCTGGCGGCGATTCGGGCGGCACTGGCGCGCAAGGAGCGTGGCGAGATCTCGAAAGTGGTCGTGGCGGGCTGCCTAGCCCAGCGCTACGCGGAGACCCTAGCCCGTGACCTGCCCGACGTGGATGGTCTTTTTGGGATCCAGAGCGCCACGCAGATTGCCGACGTGGTCTTTGCGCGGCGCGGGGCCATGGTGCTTCCGGTACTGGGGAATAATTTTGTCCAGCCAATCACCGAGAAGTATCCGCTGATTCCACCCTCGCGTGTGCGGGCAACCGCTCCTTGGACCGCCTACCTAAAGATCTCCGAGGGCTGCGATCATGCCTGTACCTTCTGCTCTATTCCCAGTTTTCGAGGGAAGCACCGCTCCAAGCCGCTGGAGCGCATTGTCACCGAGGCGAAGCGCCTGGTAGACAGTGGGGCCATCGAGCTGAATCTGATCGCACAGGACACCACCGCTTACGGGATGGATCTCTACAAAGAGCTGGCCCTGCCGCGCCTGCTGGCCGAGCTGGGCAAGATCGCGGGGCTCAAGTGGGTGCGCTTGCTCTACTGCTACCCTACCATGATGACCGACCGGCTGATCCAGACCATGGCGGATACTCCCAATGTCGCACACTATGTGGACATTCCGCTGCAGCACGGCGACGATGGAATGCTAAAACGGATGAAACGCGGAGGGTCGGTTTCCTCGTACTATCGTCTGTTAGAGCGCTTGCGGACGGCTATGCCTGATATCGCCGTCCGAACAACCTTTCTGGTGGGCTTTCCGGGGGAGGATGCGGCAGCGTTTGAGCACCTGAGCGCGTTTGTCCGGGAAGCACGCTTTGATAGGCTGGGGGTCTTTGAGTACAGCCCGGAGGAGGGCACCCCCGGTTTTGAGCTACGTCCGCGTGTGTCGGAGCGCATTGCTCGGCAGCGACGGCGTGCGCTGATGGCATTGCAGCAGCCGATCTCTCTAGCCGCTAATCAGGTGCTGGTGGGACGGGAGCTGGACGTTCTCGTGGAGGGGCACGAAGGGGAGGCGCTCATTGCGCGTTCCTGGAGAGATGCCCCGGAGATTGATGGGACGGTGCGGGTGAGGGGAGCGCAGGCCGAGCTGGGAAGCTGGCTGCGTGTCCGTATCACTGCTGCCGAGCCCTATGACTTAATTGCGGAAGTTTCTGGAGGATAACGTTGGCTACGAAGAAAATGCCCACGGCCAATAAGGTCGCGGTCGCGGTGCGTCCGCTCACGGAGATGGAGCGGGATAACCTGCTTGCGGATATCTACCTCTCTGATCTGGTATACGATGCGCTCCTGGAGCGCGGTGAGGCATCTAAGGTTGCTGATCTCGCGCAGGAGATCAATCACACGCATGTTGGGTTTGCGCTGGTGCGCGGTGCTCTGGATCGAGATGCTCACGAAGCGTCCTCGCGCTTTGTTCTCATGGCTCGCCTCTGGAACCTGAAGGCGCGCTACATGGACACGACGCGCTCGCTGGAGCGCAACTTGATGGACGTGATCCGCCGGGCGGGCAAGCCTCTCTCCACCGCACAGCTCGCCACCGAGCTCTCCGTCATCTATGATCGCCCGGCGGAGGTCTACTTTGGCCTCCTCAGTAAGGTGCTCGCCAATGAAAACCTCTACTTCAAAGGCCCCGGAAGCTCCTACGGCTTGGCCGAGTGGCTCCCCTCGGTAGATGCAGAGGATCTCACTGAGGTCGCGCTGGACAACAAGATCAAACCGGAGGCTCTCACTCCTTTCAAGGCACTCTCCGCGAAAGTGGGCTGGTCCAAGACTACCTATGGAGAGGCAAGCTACAAGACAGTCGCGGCACTTAAGGGACGTCCTATCTCCCACCGGCTCCTAGGGGTTCTTGCCTGGTCTGAGCTGGGGGCGAGCTACGATCCCCGTGCGCACCTGGCTGCCTGTCTGAGCGAGAGCCGACTGGTGTGGCTGAGCGCGGAGAAGGGTAAGGGGCGCTGGATCACGCGTGAGGCTGCCGAGAAGCTAGAGCGTCTGCTGGCGGATCGTGTGACCTTGCTGACCGAGGAGGCCGAGGAGGCGCCCGCGCCTGTACCTGTGCCCGTGGTGGCTGTTGCCGAGCCTGTGGTGGAGCCGGAAGTGGTTGCGGAGCCTGTGGTGCTAGTGCCGGAGCCGGAGCCCGTGGTTGAGGATACGGTCAAGCCACTGTCCGTCTCGGACGAAGACCTGGCGGCGATCTTTACCGTGCTAGGTGAGCGTGGTGTGCCTGTTGAAGTGGCCGAGCTGCTCGCCCTTCAGTACGAAGTCGTGCCGGGAGATCCCTCCTTTAAGAATGATCTTGCCCTGCTCGATGTGGCGCTTCAGGCGGATGCACGCTTTGTTCCTGTCGGGGCCGGTCGCTTCCGAGAGGCCGATTCTCTGCCTCCCTTTGTCTTTGATCTGCCCGAGTTTCTGGCATTCCCTGATCTCCAGTTTGTCTCCATGGACGGTGAGATCATGGACGAAGAGATCGAGGATGAGGGATTCGCGGGGAGCTTGCGTCAGGATCTGCTTCTGCCGCTCGCTCAGGATGCGGGCGATGACGAAGAAGACTACACGGGAGGCTCTCTCGAAGACTCTTCCAGAGTGACACTGATCGTGAAGGCGCATCATAAAGAGATTGGGACTTTTCCTCTGTGCCAGCTTCCCGATGGCTTCTTCCCCAGTGATGCGCCCGTTGTGGAAGTGACTCTTCGCGAGGAAGACGGTACCACGCACGAGATTATCGTTAATAACGAGCGCCGCCTTGCCTTCAACTTCTTCTCTCTCTACGAGAAGATCGTCGCTGACTCGGGCGGTTGTTTCCAGTTGACCAGCACCCCGCGCTCCTACGAGTTTCGTGTGGAGGTTCTGGAGGAGACGGATCCTCAGGTCTATCTTAGCCAGGAGCGCTATGCGGAACTTCTCAGTGCGCGTGAGCAGGCCGAGGAGTCTGGCGATGTGGCGACATTTGATATTGTCTGTGAGCTACTTGGGGAGTATCCCCGGGGGCTTGACTTTGTTCAGCTTCTGACCGAAGTGAATGTCGTGCGGCGGGTGACGCGCCGGAAACTGGCCTCGATCCTCTCGAACTACTTCTGCTTCGTGCAGAAGGCAGGGACAGGGCAGTGGCGCTTCGATACCAAAAAACGGGATATGGGGACAGATCGTACCAAGCGCAAGTACCTAAAACGTTAAGCGGGTAAACATAAGGGGGTAGATCATGGGACGGCCACGCAGACGCAGAAAAGGCGGCTTCCGCCTCTGGATCAGCCGGTTCGGTGCCTTTTTGGGGATTCTCTCCGCGTTGATTCTCACGGCACTGATCTCCGGTTTGCTCTGGGCAGGGGGGCGTGTGCAGTTGGCTACTGTAGGGATGCCAAACGCCACCGCTCTGAACCAGGAGACAGCGGGAGGTATTACCCAGGTCTACTCCACGGACAAAGTCTTGCTCGGCGAGATCTACTCCCGCTTTCAGGAGCGGGAGGATCTTGTCAATATTCCGCAGACTCTGCGCGATGCGACGGTCTCCATTGAGGATCAGCGCTTCTATTCCCATCCCGGAATTGATCTTCGTGGGATTGTCCGAGCCCTCTACAAAAACGCGTCCGGAGCCCGCCGTGGGGAGGGAGCCTCTACTCTGACCCAGCAGCTTGTCCGAAACGTCATCCTGCGCAATCGTGAAAAGACGGAGCGGCGCAAGCTCCAAGAGGCGCTTCTTGCCTACCAGGTTGAGCGGAGCATGACCAAGGATCAGATCCTGGAGCGCTACCTCAATGAAGTGAACTACGGCGGTCAGATCTACGGGGTCAAGATGGCTGCCAAACTCTACTTTGGCAAGGACATTAAAAAGATCACTCTCTCCGAAGCGGCCCTGGTTGCAGGGCTGGTGCAGATCCCCAAAGATACCTACCCTTTTCGACGTCTGAATGCCGCTCTGGAGCGCCGTAATACTGTATTGGGAAAGATGCTGGAGCTCAAGAAAATTACCCAGGAGCAGTACGATCAGGCCCGTGCGGAGAAGATAAAGATTCAGCCCAATGAGCCACGGGTTGTCTCCGAGGAGTACAAAGCTCCTCACTTTGTGCGCTATGTTCTTCGGCAACTGATCGCGCGCCATGGGCCGGAGGTGGTCTTGCAAGGGGGCTTGAAGATCTATACTACCCTCAACTGGGAGATGCAACAGCGGGCCGACGAGATTCTCCGTGCCGGAATCCGTGGCGAGCGTGGACGCCAGGTGACGGAGGGGGCGCTGATCTGCCTGGAGCCTCACACCGGCTGGATCCGTGCAATGGCAGGCGGCGTGGACGAAAAGAGCCTCTATAACTTCGCTACCCAAGGAGGGCGCCAACCAGGCTCCTCCTTCAAACCCGTTGTCTATGCCGCCGCTTTCAATACGGGAAAATACAGCCCCAATACCGAGATGATTGATCGTCCCCTAAAGCTTGGGCGCAAGACCTGGCCACGCAACTATGGCGGTAAAGGGGGGCACGGCGGTAGCTATAGCATTGAGGATGCGCTCGCGCAGTCGCTCAATACGATTCCCGCACAGCTCATCCAGCGTGTGGGCTGGTCTGCCGTGGTGGATCTTGCCAAGAAGATGGGGGTCAAGTCTAAGATGCCCTCCAATGATTTGAGTATCTGTTTGGGAACATCACTTGTCACCCCCCTGGAGATGGCCAGCGTTTTTTCGACGTTTGCCAATGGGGGTGATCATGCTAGCCCAATTGCGATCCGCCTGGTTTTAGACGGAAAGAAAAATGTTCTGGAGCGCAACGAGCCTCGGATCACCAAAGCAGTACTTCGTGAATCAACGGCCGCTAATATTGGCCTCTGTCTGGAAGCCGTGGTGAAGCGTGGTACCGCGAAGGCCGCCAATGTGGTTGAAGGGGCACGGGGTAAGACGGGGACGACCACAGATAACCGGGATACCTGGTTTGTTGGGTACACCAAGGAGCTAGTGACAGCGATCTGGGCGTGTAATCGTGAGGTTAAACCTAAGCTTGATAAGCAAGGCAAGGCAGTTCTTGATAAGAAGACTGGCAAGCCAAAGATGAATGAGCGCTATCTGGTGATGGACAGCGATGCCACGGGGGGGCATGTCTGTGCGCCGATCTGGGGGCGTTACATGCAGGCCGCCGTACCCATCCAGCAGCGCGCCGGGCTGGAGCCCATTGCGCTCCCAGAAGACCGACAAAAGCAGCTTGCTGAGGCTGCCAAGGCTCTCCCCACCCCGCGACCGGATCGGACAAACGACGACGGCGAGATGGTCGTGGTGATGTGCGAGGAAAGTAGCAAGCGTGCCACAGCTTTCTGCCCTGATGTGGTGGAGAAGACCTTTTCCCAAGGAACGAAGATCGCGACCTGTGGGCTGCACAAGACGCCTGATGCAGCACTTAAGCCTGGTGAGCCAGTAGAACCGACGCCCAGTCCCGCCCCGCGCCGTCGGCGACGGCGCGATCTCGCTCGTGAAGAGGAACAGCGCAGCGAGCTAGAGAGACTGCGCCGGGAGCGCGAAGCCGAGCTGGGGACGACCGACGAAACTAAAGCACCACGAGAAGCTGCCGCAAGTGAAGTCGAAGTACTGATCTGCTCCGAGAGTAGCAAGCGAGCGACCGATTACTGCCCTGAGAAGGTGACACGACGCTTCCCGGCAGGCATTAATATCCGTGCCTGCACGCTTCACCGGGCACGACCGGGTGAAGAGGGGCGCTAGCAATGTCTAGGCGACGCTACTTCACTCCTTTGCCCACACCAATCCAGCCCAGCGAAGAGATCAGCATGGGGCGTATTCTACTGGTCGCTGTCGTGCTGACGGTATTTTATTTCGTACTGGCGGGTCGGCTCTGGCTCCTCCAGATCGTTCGCGGCGACGATTACCGGGATAAGGCGCTCCTTAATCGGAGCCAGAGAGTGCAGACGACGGCACCCCGTGGGATCATTGTGGATCGTAAGGGGCAACCTCTGGTGACCAATGCCCCCCAGTTTGCGGTCTATCTGTACCCCGATGAGGTCTTTAGCCTGGCCGCTCTCTTGAAGATTGTGGATCCCGAAAAAATAGACAAAACAAAACCAGTGAAACCCAAGAAACCTCGCCTGCCCACTCCTAAAGAGCGTGAGGCGACGCGTAGAGTTCAGCAATATCTAGACCGTGTGGCCGAGCTTGTTGAAATCCCTCGCCCCGAGCTTAATGAGAAGATTCGAACGAAACGGGGAGGAAAAAATGACCTGATTCCTATTCGCGAGAATATTGACCGTCGCCTGATGGCACGCCTCTACGAGCGCCAGGATGATCTGCCAGGGATTTCGGTGCAAGTCATTCCGATCCGTTCGTATCCCCATCTGAAACGCGCGACCCATATCCTGGGATACACCGGCCCCGTGAGTGTTGAAGAACTCAAATATCCTAGCATTATGGCCTACCCTCTGGATAAAAAGTACCGGGGAGGCGACTGGATCGGCAAGCAAGGACTGGAGAAAGAGTACGATCAGTACCTGCGCGGCACGCTCGGCTACGAAGCCTTTGAGGTGGATGGTCGTGGGCGACGGCGTAAAGAGCTGACTAAAGAGCCGGCTAAGTCAGGCGCGAACCTGGTTTTGTCTCTGGATGCCCAGGTTCAAGAGGTCGCGGAGAAGGCGCTCGCAGGGCGACCAGGAGCCGTTGTGGCACTCGACCCGCGCAGTGGCCGGATTCTGGCACTTGCAAGCGCACCGACTTACGACCTGACTCTCTGGACCCATCCCCGGACAAATGCGGATGTGGCTCAGATGCAGGAGGGAGGGGCGGAGCTCAACCGCGCAACCTCTAAGTATCCTCCCGGCTCAACTTTTAAGATTATCACCATGACCGCCGGGCTTGCATCGCATCGGCTTCCCAGCGGGGCCAACTGCCCAGGATACATCATGGTGGGGAAGAAAAAGAAGAAGTGTATGGGAAGTCACGGGGGAATAGACTCTCTCTCCGCCTTCGCACAGTCCTGTAATGTCTTCTTTTTTCAAGCAGGTTTTCAAATTGGGGACGAGGTTCTATCAGACTGGGCGCACCGGTTTGGGCTGGGTAGTAAGACAGGGATTGACCTGCCTAGCGAGAAACAGGGGACGGTTCCGTCGAAGAAATGGGCGCGTGAGAAAAAGAATCAAGGCTGGTGGCGTGGCAATCTTGCTGATATGGCTATCGGTCAGGGCTTCGATGAGGCGACTCCGCTCCAGATGGCAGTCGTCGCTGCGACCGTCGGCAACGGGGGGACGATCTGGAAGCCCAAGCTTGTGGAGAAAATTGTTGATAGCGACGATCCAAATAAAGTGCTATTCGACAATAAACCCGAGCGTGTCGGTGAGCTGGGGCTGGATCAGAGCAGCCTTCGACAGCTTCAGACAGCTATGCGTGCAGTCGTGGAGCGCGGAACTGGTAAGGCGGCAGACATCCCCGGAATTCTCGTGGCGGGTAAGAGTGGCACTGCCGAGACAGGTTTCGCCGGAAAGGCTCATGGATGGTTTACTTGCTACGCTACTCGGCCTGGCGAGGAGTCTCGCATTGCAGTTTGCGTTTTGCTGGAAGCGACCAAGCCCGGCGATAACTTCCATGGAGGAGGGGTCTGTGCACCCATAGCACGCGCGGTGATTGAGGCTTATTACAAGGGAGCCACCCCCCCGACCACAAAAGAAGAGGAGCTACCGACCCGCCGTGGACGTCGAAGATGATTCCTGAGCTGGTTCGCCGCGACCCGACCCTCTCTGCCTACAGCGAGGTGATCCAGGCACGGCTGGCACACTACGACGCGCTGCGGGAGCAGCTTGGCGTGCTGAGAGGGTCTATCAGCCAAGGACACCACTACTTTGGATTCACATGCACCCCTGACGGCTTCGTGACCTACCGCGAGTGGGCTCCGGCGGCGAAGAGCCTGCACCTGGTCGGGGATTTTAATGGCTGGGATCGCCGCGCAACGCCGCTCGCGTGTGATGCGCACGGAACCTGGCACGTGACTCTCTCGGGGAGCGCACTACCTCCAGGAAGCCGTGTTAAGGTGCATGTTCATGGCGCCGACGACAGTCGCCTGGATCGCATTCCCGCCTATATTCGCCGCGCGGTACAAGACGCTACAACGAAAGACTTCTGCGGCGAGGTCTGGTTTGCGCCTGTTACCCCCCCCGCTTCCAATAGTGGGGGAACCCCCACGGGACTGCGCATCTACGAGGCCCATGTCGGGATGGCACAGGAAGACGCTAAAGTGGGGACGTTCGCCGAGTTCACGGCCAATGTCCTTCCCCGGATCGCTGCGCTGGGCTACGATACCGTGCAGCTCATGGCGATTCAGGAGCATCCCTACTACGGCTCGTTTGGCTACCATGTGAGTAGTTTCTACGGTGTCTCCAGCCGCTTTGGCACCCCGGATGAGCTACGGACACTGATTCAGACAGCCCACACACTGGGGCTGCGCGTGCTGATGGATCTGGTGCATAGTCACGCCGTCAAGAATATTAGGGAGGGCCTGAGTCGCTTTGATGGAACCGAGTGGCAGTACTTCCACGACGGGCCACGCGGCTACCACAGTGGCTGGGACTCGCGCTGCTTTGACTACAGTAAGCTCGAAGTGCTACGCTTCTTGCTCTCCAATATCCGCTACTGGCTGGAGGAGTACGGCTTTGATGGCTTCCGCTTTGATGGCGTTACCAGCATGCTCTACCACGACCATGGCATCCGTGACTTTAACGGCTACCCGGACTACTTCAGCGCCAATGTTGACGACGACGCGCTTTGCTATCTTCAGCTTGCCAATGCACTCGCGCAGGAGATTCAGCCTGAGGTAGTGACAGTTGCAGAGGATGTCTCCGGGATGCCCGGGCTCTGTCGGCCCGTTACCGAGGGCGGGGTAGGCTTTGGCTACCGGCTCTCAATGGGCGTCCCTGACTTCTGGATCAAGCTCACCAAAGACACTCCGGATGAGGCCTGGTCAGTGGGGCAGCTCTGGGCGACACTGACCAACCGGCGCTGGGACGAGAAGCATATCGGCTACGCCGAGAGCCATGATCAGTCCATTGTGGGGGATCAGACTCTTGCCTTTCGGCTGATGGGGTCGCAGATGTACACGGAGATGACGATTGGCCGTGAGAGCCTGGTCGTGGATCGAGGGATGGCGCTCCATAAGCTGATCCGCCTGCTCACCTACACGCTAGCGGGCGAGGGCTGGCTGGGCTTTATCGGCAATGAGTTCGGACACCCGGAGTGGGTGGACTTTCCGCGCGCGGACAATGACTGGAGCTACACCTACGCACGCCGTCAGTGGTCACTCGCCGACAGCCCGTTTCTGCGCTACGGACTGCTGAAGGCCTTCGACGCCGCCTTGATGCACCTCCCGCAGCCCACAGAGCCGCCTGAGTTGCTGGCTCTTCACGAAGACAATCACCTGCTGATCTACCAGAGCGCGGATCTGGTGATTGCGGCAAATTTGCACCCCACTCGGAGTCTCTCCGCACTACGGATTCCGATTCCTGAGGCCACAGATTACTGCCTCTTGCTAGACACGGATCGCGCTGAGTTCGGCGGCCAAGAGCGGATCGTAGCTGGTAGCCGCTTTATCTGGGAGCCCGTGGCGGTGGGGGGAGCAGGGCAGAGTGTCCAAGTTTATCTGCCTAGCCGGTGCGCACTGGTTCTCACTAGAAACGCTCTCTCGGAAACCCGCTCCGAGGGCATTCCCGCTGCGATCCAGTAGATTCGGCCCTGAGAGCCTCGGGTATCTGGGAGCGCCTGTGCTCTCATCGGAGTGCCACGGGCTGCATGTCGAGCTGCGCTCAAATTGAAGCGAGAAATACAGTGGCGGATTACCTTGGTTTGGAGGGGCTTGGTGGCCGTTGATAGTGGCTTTGGTGGCCGGTCGAGCCGCGCTAAGGACTGAATATGATGAAACGAATGAGATGGATGCCGGCGGCTCTCTTTGGGGCACTGCTCCTGTCGGCTAACACGGGATCAAAAACACCCCTTCCCGCACCGCAGCAGCTCGCCAGCCAGACGGAATGGCCCGCCTACGGCGGCGGCCCCGACTCCATCCGGTACTCCAGTCTCACCCAAATCAACCGCTCGAATGTCGGCCAACTTCAGGTCGCCTGGACCTACGATTGCGAGGAGGGACCAGGCGGTACCCAGATGCAACCGCTCGTTGCTGGCGGCGTTCTGTACGCTGTTACGCCTCAGCATAAGCTCGTCGCGCTCGATGCGGCAACAGGGAAACAGCTCTGGCGCTTCGATTCGGGCATCATCGGACGCGGGGCGAATCGAGGAGTCTCGTACTGGACGGAGGGCGGCGAGCGGCGCGTCTTCACGGCTGTCACCCATTTTGTCTATGCACTGGATCCCGCGACCGGCAAGCCCATCCCGAGCTTCGGCGTGAACGGAAAGATTGACCTGCGTCAGGGCCTCGGTCGCGATCCTGCCAAGCAGTCCCTCATCCTGACCACCCCCGGGGTTATCTTCAAAGACTTGCTGATTGTCGGAGGCCGGGTATCCGAGGGGCTTCCGGCCACTCCCGGCGATATTCGCGCCTACGATGTGCGCACGGGCCAACGACGCTGGTCGTTCCACACGATTCCCCATCCGGGCGAGTTTGGCTATAAGACGTGGCCGAAACTGGCATGGAAGGTATCGGGCTCGGCCAACAACTGGGCGGGAATGACGGTGGATGCCGCGCAGGGACTGGTGTTCGTGCCGACCGGATCGGCTGCCAGCGACTTCTACGGGGCCGACCGTGTGGGCGATGGCCTTTTTGCCAACTGCCTGATTGCTCTGGATGCGAACACGGGCAAGCGTGTCTGGCATTTCCAGGCGGTCAAGCACGATATCTGGGATCGCGATTTCCCCTCGCAGCCCGCCTTGGTTCGTGTCAAACGCGGCAAGAGTTGGGTGGATGCCGTTGCTCAGACCACCAAGACCGGCCATGTCTATGTCTTCGAGCGAAAGAACGGAAAGCCGCTCTTCCCCATTGCGTCTCGTAAGTATCCGCCCAGCGATGTTCCCGGCGAAGTCGCGTCCAAGACTCAGCCCCTGCCCACCAAGCCCGAGCCATTTGCCCGGCAGCTCCTCACGGAAGACATGCTGACCAATCGCACTCCCGAGGCGCATCGCTTTGCTCTTGAGAAATTCAAGACGTTCCACGGCGGCGGCCCCTTCGTCCCTTTCCGTGTTGGCCAGGAGACAATTATCTTCCCTGGTTTCGACGGTGGCGCGGAATGGGGTGGTCCCGCCTTCGACCCCGAGACAGGGCTTCTCTACGTCAATGCCAACGAGATGGCCTGGACATCGAGCCTTGCCAAGAACGACACGGTTAAGTCCGCGCGGCAGCTCTATCTGCAAAACTGCGCCAACTGCCACGGCGACACGATGGCCGGATCTCCCCCACAGCTTCCCAAGCTAGTGAACATGGGGCCAAAGTGGGACGAGGCCGCGATCTTCAAGATCACCCGTCAGGGCGCAGGACGTATGCCCGGCTACCCGAACTTATCCGACTCCGAGATCAAGGCGGTGGCCAAGTACATCCTGAGCGGCGAGAGTAAACCCATCGAATCGGACGAGCCCGCAGCGGTGACCCTGGACTATCGCTTCACGGGATACCGCAAGTTCCTGGACCCCGAAGGCTACCCTGCGATCGCGCCGCCGTGGGGCACCCTCAACGCCATCAACCTCCATACCGGGGAGATCGCCTGGAAAATACCGTTTGGCGAGTACCCGGAGCTGGCCGCGAAGGGCTTAAAGGACACTGGCAGCGAGAGCTACGGCGGCCCGGTAGTGACTGCGGGCGGACTGATCTTCATTGCCGCAACGAACTACGACCGTAAGTTGCGGGCATTCGATAAGAGCACCGGCAAGCTTCTATGGGAGACCACACTGCCGTTCTCCGCCAATGCCACGCCCGCGATCTACTCGGTCGGGGGGCGTCAGTTCATCGTGGTCTGTGCAGAGGGTAGCAAGGGACGTCCAAACGACCCGAAGGGCAGCAAGTACATTGCCTTTGCGTTACCTCACCCCTAGCCAGACATCCGCTGGGACGGTGAGGCGCTTGCGCCCGCGCGGCCCGACCGCGCCTAGATCAAAGGACACAAAGCCCAGCGCCAGAGCAGGAGAGCCAGGCTTGAGCCGAAAGTCGTCTTTTTCTGCATTGCCAAAGCGCAGGATAAAGTTCTTCCCTGGCGTCCCCGACCACACGATATTACGCTCCACGGTGAAGCTCAAGTGCTCTTCGGGGCGGGTGCGCATGAGCTGGGCCTCGGTGCCAAAGGCTAGTACAGCTCGGCACAAATTTTGATAATATTAGGTAGTCAAAACCTTCCCGGTATAAGTCCAACGAAATGGCTTAGCCATCGTCGCGTTAAAGTAA
>NZ_JAYVPL010000060.1:0-6906 GCF_043757465.1 Armatimonas sp. | reverse complement strand
GGCCTCCCGCTATGAGTTGGCATTTTTTTGTCATACTGTCGCTATTTGGTTAAGAAAGAGGTATCTAATGACGTTACTTGCAGAAATTTGCATATTTCTGTAATTTGGTGACAATTTGAAATAGCACAAATGGTTTATACTATTTGGTTGGGAACAGAGTTACCAATAGAGGAGCCTCCTCCTAGCGGGCAGTAGATAGTCCTCCTTCTTATTGGTGGATAGACAGATATTAATGTTGATATAGCTCCTCCGGTTCTCCTTAAACCGGAGGAGGGAGACGTACCATGCTTCTTTTGACCTCAATAGCGATCTTCTGTATCGGGCAGACAAACAATGCTCCCTCAATCTTGCCAGAAAACAAATTTACTCAGGCAGTTCATTTATTGTCCGAAAAATACAATATAGCTATTATTGCTGATATCTATGCGAACGAGATGGCTTATATCGATCAAAAATCCCTCTCAGACGTTCCATTAAATGTAGCTCTGAAAAATCTTTGCACGACAAACAGGTATACCATCGAGCTTAAAAATGGAATTTACTTATTGAGGCGCCAGAACGGAGCAGGGATACGGCGTGGAGAGCTGAAACCGGAGTACCCTTTTACCTGGCAACGTGAAGGCAAAGTGGAAGTTTTTTTCCCAAAAGGTTTAGAATCACTGGTTGCGGATCTCCCAGAGTATAGTATTGAGACAACTGCCGTTTCCTTGCAGGTTCTTGGCAGAGAGCTGACAAAAGCCGGACACCCCGTTCGTATCTCGCCCGAGCTCGCCACGCAACGCGTGGTGGTGTGTGCTCCTCAGCTTCGTATCCCCACCCTGATGGAAGCCATTGGGCGACTCTTTAACGCGACGCCTGAGATTAATCTCAAGCGAAGCGCAAGGCAAGCAGCGCGGGAGGACTTTGAGGGACAGAACCTACCGCCCGATCTGGTCGCGCGACGAACTCTCTCGGCGGAGCTGATGGGTGAGGTTTTGGACTCTCTTACCCCCAAACAAAAGCAAGCCCGGGAGCGTGGCGAATCCCTAGAGATGAAGCTCTCCACACTCCCCGAGAAGCTCCGCGAGCGTCTCTCCCTCTACGTTCGCTTCTCGTTTGATGTCAGTAGCAAGGAGCTGGACTCTCTCGGGACACCGGACTGGTCGAAGCTAGATCAGTTTAAGCTTAACTTGACACCATCGGGGACGCCTGGTGAGCAAATGATCGGGGTCGGCGTGCTTCGCACGGATGGTACCTATATCGTTTTTTAGGAGACGTTTATCGTTTCCCGTAGATCGCCGTCGCGAGGGTGCCGTCGGCGGCGATCACCCCTCGGTACATTCCCGCTGTGTTAAACGGGAGCGCTGCATCCCCATTGGCCGCAAGCGCGATCACCCCGCCTGAGCCGCCCATTGTCATCAGTTCCTCATGGATCACCCCGTCTGCGGCAACACTCACGCTCTCTTTGGCGTGGCGCATCCGGGCCGAGATTTCGTGCGCGACGGCGGCGCGGATAAAGAACTCCCCATGACCTGTCGCGGAGACGGCGCAGGTCGCGTCATCGGCCCAAGTTCCCGCACCGATCATGGGACTATCTCCGATGCGCCCGTGGCGTTTGTTGGTCATCCCACCCGTGCTGGTCGCCGCCGCCAGATGATTCTCTTTGCAGCGCGCCACCGCTCCTACCGTGCCAAATTTATTGTCCTCGGAGAGCGAGACGCTATTGCTGGCTCGCTGCGCTTGGAGCTGCTTCCAGCGCTCGTCGGTGAAGAAGTAGTCCTGTCCGACGATCTCGACTTCCTCCAAAGTCGCCGCCAGCTCCTCGGCTCCCAAGCCTGAGAGGAAGACAAACGACGTCTTCTCTAGCACGGCACGGGCCAGCGTGATGGGATTTTTGATGGTCGTGACGCCCGTAATCGCCCCCGCCATCCGATCCACGCCGCGCATGATCGACGCGTCCAGCTCCGCGATTCCCTGATCGTTGAGCACCGCCCCACGCCCCGCATTGAAGATGGGATCGTCTTCGAGCACGCGCACGGTTGCCTCCACAATGCTCAGCGCATCGGCTCCCGCTTGCCATAGCGCGTAGCCTACCTTCAGCGCTTTCTCAAGCCCGGCATAGCACGCCGCCTCACGCGCAGCGGTCAGGTTCTCCTCTAAGATCGTCCCCGCGCCCCCGTGAATCACCAGCACAGCGTCTACGACGGCGGCATCATTTCGTGAAATGTCTAAATTCCCCATACCGCCGATTGTACCCGCGTTGGTGCCGCCGGTTTTCAACCGGCGGCGACCCGTAGCCCCTCGCTCTCGAACAAGAACGGGATGTAGCGGGCTCCGGCGGCGACGAGTGCGTTGGCGACGGCGGCTTGCTGGCCTTCTTCAGTCACAAAGTACAGGCAGCCACCACCGCCTGCGCCACAGGCTTTCCCGCCGAGCGCTCCGGCAGCGTGGGCAATCGTAAAGAGTTTTTCGATTTGAGAATTGGAGACACTGGGATCTAGATTTTTCTGACACGTCCAGTTCTGCGCAAGCAGCGCCGCAAACTCCGTGAAATTGCCGGATTGGAGCGACTCCGGCATCGCGAGGCCGACCTCGCGCAGGCCGTGAAACGCGGCCACCGTCTCGGGGCGACCGCTACGAAAGGCACCCCAGACATTTTCATGAATAGTGCCCGAGAGCCGAGGCGTTCCCGTGTAGACCAGCACACTGCGTTTCTCAAGGGCGGTCACGGTTTCAGGAGAGAGCGCAATGCTCTCGACTTCGACACTTGCGCCGCCACCAAAGCGCATGAGGTTAAAGCCACCAAACGCCGCTGCGTACTGATCCTGCCGCCCTCCGAGAATCCCGAGTAGCTCCTCCAGCGCGTAGGCTTGCTCCGCGACTCTGCGGCGGTCTTCCCCGCCGCCGATCAGGCCGAACCAGCAGACATTCAGCGCCCCCGAGGTTCCAAGGCCCGAGCCCGTGGGAAGCTCAAAGCCATAGCGCACTTGCAGCCCCTCGTCGGAAACGATTTGCTCGCCGGAGGCGTAATGATTAACTGTGGCATTGAAGACCACACCACCAAATTCCTGGGCGTAGAGATCAACATCAGTCCAGGCTCCGCCAAAGTCAATACGGACTGGTGCTTGGGCACGTTGGTGCATAGAAAAACTCCTTGTGATAAACTGGTAAGATTGAGGCGATAATGAAACAGATTCGCTGGTGGAACTCGTTTAACCTGCTTGGCATCATTTTGCTGGGCATCGGTGTTGCGGGACTGATCTTGCAGGGCAAGATGGTCTTTGACCCGGGCCGTGCGCACCGGGGCTATGAGTGGGTGCTCTACTTGGTTGCAGGGGTGCTGATGCTAGTCAATGGCTTTCTGCCCACAGCCAATGCTCCCCACTCAACTAAACCACGCAAGCCGACCGAACTTTTGTAAAAACTATGAGTAATCAAACTGTAGACCTTCTGGATGCCGATGAGCAGGAAGTGAAGGAAGTCCGCTGTTCTGTCACGGGCATCCCGATCTCCACGATCCCTAACTGGTACGCCCAGGTAAACGTCAACTTTGTCTCTGACCACGCTCGGTCGAAGTCGAGCGCCGCAGCGGCTCAGGCAAACTACCTGCGCCTCGCGGAGCTAAGTGACAAAGAGGACGAAGAAGAAGCGGAGGAATCCGACGAAATCTCGCTCGATGATATGGACGAAAATATCACTGCCGCGGATATTGATATCGAGGATATGGATATCGGTGGCGATGACTCCGATGATGCGGACACGGACAGCTAGCCTCTCCCTGCCGTAAAATCATAAACCAGACAAGGCCTGCGCAAAGCGTAGGTCTTTGTTTTTTTGAGCGTCGGGGTAGGTCGGGTATCATAGTTGGCATGGATGCAGATGCCCTCACCCGTGCTGACTCTATCACCGCCGATGTCGCGGATAAGTACCAGAAATTCGTCAACCCCACAGCCCTCGCTCTCCTAAAGATCGCGGGCTTCGATAAAGTGGAGTGGGAAGGCAGCGGTGCCATACTCAAAGACATCCACGGCAACGAGTACATAGACTGCCTAGGCGGCTACGGCACGTTCTCACTGGGTCATGCAAACCCGCGCGTGGTCGCCGCCGTGACCGAGCAGATGCAGCGCCTCCCGCTCTCGTCCAAGACTTTCTTAAACAAGCCCCTCGCTGATCTCGCCGCGCTTCTGGCTGAAATTACCCCCGGCGACCTGCAGTACAGTTTTATCTGTAACTCCGGCGCGGAGGCTCTGGAGGGCGCGATCAAGTTCGCACGCATGGCCTCGGGACGCACGAAGATTATCTCCGCAGAGGGCTCGTATCACGGCAAGACACTCGGAGCGCTCTCGGCATCGGGCAGAGATAGCTACAAAACCCCCTTTGCCCCCCTGCTTCCCGGGTTCTCCCATGTGCCGTTTGGTGACACCGCAGCGCTCACTGCCGCCGTGGACAGTGAGACGGCGGCGATCTTATTGGAGCCCATTCAAGGGGAGAACGGGATTCGGATTCCCCCCGACGGCTACCTCAAGGCCGCGCGCCAGCTCGCCGACCAGTACGGGGCACTGCTGATTCTGGATGAAGTCCAGACGGGCCTCTGCCGCACGGGAAAGTTCTTCGCCTGCAACTGGGAGGATGTCGCGCCCGATATCATGACGCTTGCCAAGTCGCTAGGCGGCGGCGTGATGCCCGTGGGCGCGATCGTGGGAACGGCGAAAGTCTGGAACGCCGTTTTCCATGAGAACCCGTATCTGCACACCAGCACGTTCGGTGGCAATGAGGCGGCCTGCGTGGCAGGAATCACCGCACTCACCATCATGCGTGAGGAGAATCTCGCGGAGCAAGCCCGCGTTAAAGGCGAGAAGCTACTCAGTGGTCTCAAGGGAATTCAAGCCAAGCACCCGAAGCTCGTGATGGACGTTCGCGGGCGTGGCCTGATGATCGGGGTGGAGTTCTCGGACGCGGACATCCAGAAGCTAACCATCGGCTCTCTGGTAGAAAACGGCGTGGTCGTGGCCTACACGCTCAACAACACCAAGATCATGCGCGTCCAGCCGCCCCTCGTGATCACCGACGAGCAGATTGAGAGAGTGATTGCGGCCTTCGATAGTGCGCTCACCGACACGGCGGATGTCCTGAGCTTGCTGGATTAGCCTCCCCCCCATCCCCCGTCCGACGGGGGGGATATGCGGAATCGGATTCCATTTTGTCCCCCCGCCGGGCGGGGGTTAGGGGGTTTCTAACACCAATGAGCGCCCTGTGCGTTGACGTAGACCGAGTAGAGCGACTGGCCCGCCGTAATAAACAGCCGGTTGCGCTTGGAGCCACCGAAGCACAGGTTCGAGCCGATCTCGGGTAGGAGAATCTGACCAATGCGCGTGCCATCGGGGGCGAAGGTGTGGACGCCGTCGAAGCCCGCTCCGACCCAGCCTGCGGATGCCCAGACATTGCCCTCGGTATCGCAGCGGATACCATCCGCGTTGCCTGTCTTACCATCCAGGGTCATCTTGGCGAACTCTTTTGCCTTGCCCAGCTTTGTTCCATTCTGCACATCAAAGACCCAGATGCAGTGAGGATCGCCCGTGTCGGCGATGTAGAGTTTCTTGTAGTCGGGTGAGAAGCAGAGTCCGTTGGGCTTGGTAGGCTCGTCGGTAACTTTCTCGACTTTGAGTGTGTTCGGGTCAATGCGATAGACGGCCTCTTTGAGCTCCAGCGGCCCCTTCATGCCCTCGTAGTAGCCCATCGAGCCATAGCCGGGGTCGGTGAACCAGATGCCGCCGTCGGGGTGTACGGCACCGTCGTTGGGGGCATTGAAGGGCTTTCCATTGAACGTAGACGCCAGAACGGTGATGCTCCCGTTGTGCTCGTGGCGGGCCACCCGGCGGGTGAGGTGCTCGAAGGAGATGAGCCGCCCTTCCCGATCCAGCGTGTTGCCGTTGGAGTTGTTGGAGTCGCGGATCACCGACGTGTGGCCGTCCTCCCAGAGCCAGCGGCGGTGGACAGAGTTGGGAATGTCCGACCAGAGCACGTAGCGCCCGACACTATGCCAGAGCACTCCCTCCGCCCACATCGAGCCGGTGTGGAGCCGCTGAATCGGCGTGTTGCCGATCTTGAGCGCTTCGTAGCGCTTGTCGAGAGCGATAATATCGGGGTCAGGGTAGCGGATCACCGCAGCACCAGGGCTGTAGCGGTCGAAGGCATTGCCCTTCTCTTGTTGCTGCGCCAAAGCAGCCGAGGCGGTGAGCGTCACTGCGCCCGTGAGTAGACTTCGTCGGTTCATAGGTTATTTATCCTCCAAATCATAGCGTGCAAAAATCGGCTGGCCAACCACAGACGGCGGCACGACTTTACGAAAAGCGTCCATGTGTGGCGTCTTCATGTGGGCATCTAGCGCCGCACCGTCGGTCCAGCGCTCGTAGACAAAGAACGTGTTAGGGTCTTCGATGTCCTGATAAAAACGGTAGTGCAGGCAGCCCGGCTCTTTGCGGGTCTCCACCCCCATCACACGCATGGCTTCGAGAGCCACAGCGCGCTTGTCGGGGTGCACGGTCGAGGTTACTTCAATGATCACCATGCCGCCCATTTTACCTGACGGGCGGCGTTTTGGGGATGGGTGGCTAAAGCGGCCTCCTCCATTTTACCGATTGCCTTTCTGTTTTACCCGCTTACTTCACGAGGCGCGATACAATAGCGGGCAGAAGATGAACGAGGATCAGGAACGGTGAACGAGGAAGCGATAGACCACGACCGGCTCTTCAAGGAGCTACTCACGACGTTTTTCGTCGAGTTCTTCGAGGCGTTTCTTCCCGATGTGATGGCGTATGTGGACACGGCGAGTATCGAGTTTCTGGATAAAGAGGTCTTCACCGACATCACGGAGGGCAAACGCTACGAGTCCGATATTGTGGTCAAGGCACGGTTCCAGGGACGCGA
>NZ_JAYVPL010000059.1:0-25981 GCF_043757465.1 Armatimonas sp. | reverse complement strand
CCTTGGTTATAAAGTGCGTTTGCCTCTTTCTCGGTCATATCCTTAGGTGGTATCCTACCTCAAATCTGTGGATGGCGCGAGCGGTGTGTAGTTACGCTGGTAGTACCTAGCGCGGTTAAAGTACAGCCCCTCGCCACTATTGAAGGCAGGCGTTCCACTCCAGTAGCTCCTTCCCCAGCTACTGCCCCCATCCCACTGCTGGCCGTTCAAGAAGAACCCAGGCCCCGCAACATCACGACCCGTCGCCGTCACTCGATACGGAATACCAAACGCATCGGCGTACCCGAACTCGTCCACAACACCGCCGGTATCGCCCAGCACCATCCGCGTACTGCCCAGACCATCGAAGAGAAGCCAGTTGGAGTACAGAACTGTCGGAGGGCCGTTGGCGTTTACCGGGTAGCGCAAGACGTGGAGCCTGTCTAGCCCGATGTCGTAGCGGTCTACTATCGGCGCATCGCCAATCGGCATGCCCGCGCCGTCCGTAAGCCACGTCTTCTCCTGGATCACCTCCGCATACGGCTGGCTCGTGTCCACCAGGTACTCGTGGTTCTCGCTCGTCACCACGCTATGCCACAAAGGCGTACCCTGCCCCACCGAAACCCGCGGGCGGGCGGGGGCGTGGGGGGAGGGCTGCCAGGCTGGGGAGTACCTGGATGAGGGCGAGGAGCAGGCAGAGGAGGCGGCGCATGGGCTGGGAGTATTCTACCGGAAAGTGCAAGGGGCTGTGTGGGAGGCACTGATTTTCTAAATGGAGGCAGGTAGAGAGTTAATGTTACATAGTGCGCCATTGCGTCATCTACTCCTACCCTATTATGGCTTGTGCGTCTCTTTTTCTCCGCCTCTGGTGAAGTGTCGCACCGGAACCACGCGGCGAGGGAGTACGGGAGGACGCTCTTGGTGCCTGCGTAGCTCCTCGCTACTGGGCAGGTGGAGGTCTTGCGTCATGCGAACCAGCGACCATGCCATCCCGCCAAAGAGTGCGATTCCCAGCAAGGACATGAACACCCAGAGCCATGCCGCCGTATCCTGGGTAAAGGGCAGGCGCTTGCGCAGAGCGTCTGATTCCGTGATCCCTGCCCCTGTCAGTGCTTGGACAAGCGCGTCAAAAGGCTCTTTGCCCCCGAGTGGGATTCCCCCCAGGCGCACCAAAAACGCCTCGCCTTGATCGTCGAGCACTCTAGCCCGACAATGTCTTTCTTGCCCGAGATGCGCCAGCGCCACGCCGCGCACTTCTTCTCCCAGATGAACTCGCCGTTTTTTTGCACCGCGATATTTTTGCCCGTGAACGTGAAGCCATGCCGCCGCTGCGTGAGTAAGAAAACCGGACAGACAATGGCAAACCCGATCAGCCAGATGCTGCCCTGGGCAAAGCCGCTCTTTCCTTGATGGTTGGGGCGAAAGAGTTCCACCTCGGAGAGCCTGCCGGTGAAATAGAGTACGCAAAACGCAATAATCCCGAAAGACAGCTCGTTGTTGTTGCATGGGCTAATAGACACAAGATGGCGGTTGAGGTTGCGCCTCAGACGATGCGATTCTCCAAAATCCCTAACCGCTCGACTTCGAGACGCACGTAATCTCCGACTTCCAGCCACGGCCAGACTCCCTCGGCGAACTCGGTGATGCAGCCCGTGCCTACCGTGCCGGAGCCGATGAGATCGCCCGGCTTCAGCACGGTGTTGCGGCTGGCGGCGGCGATAAGCTCGGCAAAAGTCCAGTTCATGTCGCGCGTGTTTCCGCCACCGCGCTGGACGCCGTTGACGGAGACTGCCATCGCTAAGTCATAGCGCCTGCCACGACTGATGTCTACGACTCGATCTTCTAGCTCATCAGGAGTCACTAAGTACGGCCCGACACTGGTGGCGAAGTCCTTACCTTTGGCCGGGCCGAGGCCCACTTTCATCTCGTGACGCTGCACGTCGCGCATGGACCAGTCGTTGAGAATCGTAAAGCCCAGAATATAGCCATCGGCCTCGGCCACGGAAATATCGCCGCCCTCGCGTCCGATCACCACGGCCCACTCCAGCTCATAGTCTAGCTCACGGGTTTCGGCGGGTTTCTTAATACCGGCCCCGTCCCCAACGATGCAGGCCGTGTTGGAGAAATAAAAAACCGGCGCGTCGTACCACTCCGGGATCATCTCCAGACCGCGCTTTTGACGGGCGTTTTTCACATGCGCCTCAAAGGCATAAAAATCCCGAAACGAGGGAAATCCCCCGAAAGGAGGGAGAGCTTTTAAATTTTGCTCGACGGAAAATAGAGAAAGCTGACTTGTTTCCACCTTTTTTTTGGCCAGTTCGAGAAGGATTGGAAACTCAAGCGGATGCCATAAGTCCCATAATGTGAAATCTCGCCCAAAAGCCTTATCTTGTCCGAAAAATCCCTCGAAGTCAGAGGTCAGAAAAGCATCGTCCAGTGGGATTATTTCTTCCTCAACAATGACACCGATGTTTATTCCTTTTGACCAATACCACGTAAACTTCACTGCCTCGGCCTTTCTCTCTTCTCAGGGAAGTAAATCACGGACGTCAAGCACTTGCGCCTCCGCGTGAAGAGGCGAGATAGAATCTGTTTCGTTGAGCGTGTTTACAAAACAATAACCATCACTAGCAGGCTCACGGTGGACGATCACGCGACGGCCATTGACATCCACAACCCAGTATTCAGGAATTCCGGAGCGAGCGTACGACTCGGCTTTATCCGTTCGATCGGTACGCAACGCGGCATCAGCCACTTCGACTACCAGGAGCACCTCACTTGCGGGCGGGTTATCCGGATAGTCTTCCAGCGGCAGGCGCGTCACGAAAACATCGGGTTCGGGTTCGTTGAGATCATCCAGGACAATCGGGGCTTGCGCTCCCACCCGATCACGTCCAAACCGATCTTCCAGTGCGTGTGTCGTTCGACGGCAACTGCTAACATGGGGCTTGTTCTGTGGCATTTTCTCTACCAGGACACCATTGAGCAACTCATAGCGAGCCTGCTCAACGAGCCCTGCTTCTAACAAGACTGCGACATGGGCGCGAGTGAGACGGAACGTACGCCCGGTTTCGGAAATCGAGGGAACTGCCATCACTGTGCTCATAGAGGTATTATAGCGCACCAAAAAACTCGTAACCGCAAAGACACTCAGGTGCTCTCAGGGGGCAGGTACAATACAAACATGGATCCACGACAAACACCCCGGAAAACTAAGCGCCCTCTGGCTATTATTGAAACATCCAAAGGTATCATTCAGATCATTCTCTACCCGGATGTCACCCCCAAAACCGTCGCGAACTTTATCAAGCTTGCCCAAAAAGGGTTTTATAATGGCCTGACTTTTCACCGAGTCGAACCTGGCTTTGTGATTCAGGGCGGCGATCCGGCGGGCAATGGCTCAGGAGGCCCCGGGTGGAAAATTCCTAATGAAAAAAATGGCATTCTCAAACACAACCGAGGAGCCGTGGCGATGGCAAATGCCGGACGGGATACTGCCGGAAGCCAGTTTTACGTGGTCATCGGCAAGCCCGCCCCGAGCCTGGATGAGAAAGAGCCCGATGGCATGAATAAGTACACGGTCTTCGGACAGATCGTGGCGGGGCAGGCAGTGGCCGAGAAGATCGCCATTGGCGACAAGATGCTCAAAGTCAAGATCGTGGAGTAGAGTCAATGCTCAGTGTTCTAGCCCTTTTACTGCTCTCACAGCCTCTCGTTCAGACTCCCCCCCCGGCACAAAAGCCGCCGGTGGCGCAGAAGAAAAAAGACGAGAAGCCTAAAAAAGAAGAAAAACCAAAAGTCCAAAAACCTAAGAAACAGGCGGAACGGCCCATTGCGACACTAGAAACCGCTAAGGGGACGATTCAGATAGAGCTAGAGCCCACCGAAGCCCCGGTTGGTGTCTCAAACTTCATCAATCTGGCACAGCGTGGTTTCTACGACGGCCTCACCTTTCACCGGATCGAGGCGGATCTAGTTCAGGGCGGCGACCCTCTGGGCAATGGCACGGGCGGGCCGGGCTACACGATTCCCTACGAACAAAACCGAGGTCTTAAGAACACCAAAGGGGTCGTTGGCATGGCGCGCGGCCCGGAGCGTGACTCCGCAGGGAGCCAGTTCTATATTCTCAAACGCGATGTCCCCGGCTTCGATCTCAATGGCTACACGCTCCTGGGTCGGGTCACGGCGGGACAGGACGTCCTGGAGAAGCTTGTGCTGGGAGACAAGATCACCCACATTAGTATCACCGTGCCCTCCAGCTACAAGCCGCGCCCCTTTGGCCCCACGCACCCTGCCGAGCCCCAGGCACTGTTCTATCCAAACTTACCGGAAGATGCCGCATCGCGCACCTACAGCCGCACCGTCAAAGTCAAAATTGCCGTGAGCGTTACGGGAGGCGTAGACGTCAACCTCACCCAGGGGTCGGGCGACGAGGAGATTGACGACGCCATTCTGGAGGCGATTCGGCAGTGGCAGTGGCAGCCCGCTCTCAAGAATGGGCAGCCGGTGGCGCAGACCCTAGAGTTTGTGTATGATCTAGCAACGCACTCACGCCGTGTGGGAGGAAAAGAGTAACTATGATCCGTTTAAGTGCCAAGGTTCAGGGCAATGTACAAGGAGTCGGTTTTCGCTACTGGGTACACCACACCGCCCAGCGTCTCACCGGAGTTGGTGGAGGCTACGTCAAGAACCTTTCGAATGGCAGTGTCGAAGTCGAAGCGGAGGCTCTAGAGCGTGCGCCGCTGCAAGCGCTCCTCGCCGAGCTCCACCGTGGCCCCGCGCAAGCGCAAGTCACCGCTGTCGAGGCGCAGTGGGAAGAAGATGTCGAAGGCCGTCACCTCTCCTTCCGGGTAGCGTAGCCGCCGAGGAGTGAGGAAAATATGGGCCTAGAGGGATTCGAACCCCCAACCAAGGGATTACTTGCGGAGAAGATGGAGTTGAACCATCACAAGCCAACCTGCTTCTCCGTGAGTCCCCTGCTCTAACCGTTGAGCTACAAGCCCGTAAGACGCTGGAATTATACCATACGGCTCCCATTTCGGGAAGCATTTCAAAAGGAAAATTAACAAACTATGGCATCTGACATGATCAAGCTAGGTGGTCTCTGGACCAACAAAGACAAGAACGGCAAGACCTTTCTTACGGGCAAGCTCTCGCCTCAAGTAAAGATATTGATCTTCAAAAATGAGTACCGTGAGGCGGAGAATCAGCCGACGCATGTGATGTATCTCTCGCAGGTCGAGGCGCAGCCGGGAGAAGAGAACAAGAAGACCGAGCCGGAGGAAGATGAGTTCTTCACCGAAGGCGATGCGGCTTCCCGTCCGATGGCCCCCCGCTCCGCGACACCCGCGCCCCGCGCACCCGCACCGGCAGTTGCTCGCCCCGCCGCCGCCGCACCCGCACGGCCCGTCGCACAGCGCCGCCCGTCCCCACCGCCCGCCGACGAAGAACTCGACGATCCTTTCGCAGAGTAGACCATGCAAGTACCAGCAACCCTCACCACCTCGCGAAAGTTTTCGCGGGGTGCGTTTTTTATGCCCGAAGGCATCACCATCACGGGAGACAATCTCACGGTGGACTTCGGAGGCGCAACGCTTCGCGGCACTGTGCCAACGACGGAGCCCGATAAGCGCGTCGGGGTCGGGGTGCGCGTCATGGGCAAGAATATCACGCTCAAGAATCTACGCGTACAGGGCTATAAAGTCGGGGTGCTGGCACGAAGCTGTCCGGGCTTGAAACTAGAGAGTATTGACGCGTCGGATAACTGGAAGCAGCGGCTTGGCAGCACTCTGGAAAAAGAAGACGGCGCGGACTGGATGAGCTTTCACCAGAACGAAAAAGACGAGTGGCTTGGCTACGGTGCGGCGCTGTATTTAGTGGACTGTGAGAGCTTCACCGTACGCAAGTGCACAGCGCTACGTGGACAGTGTGGCCTGATGCTCACCCGCTGCAACGACGGCGTGGTGGCGGAAAATAACTTCTCATTTCTCTCCGCAATAGGCCTGGGAATGTACCGCAGTAGCCGCAATAAAATCCTTCAGAATAACCTCGACTGGTGCGTACGCGGCTACAGCCACGGTGTCTATAATCGCGGCCAGGACTCCGCGGGAATTCTCATCTATGAGCAAAGTAGCGAGAATCTCTTTGCCTACAACTCCGTCACCCACGGCGGCGACGGCTTTTTTCTGTGGGCGGGCCAGACCACCATGGACACCGGGCGTGGCGGCTGCGACGATAACCTGCTCTTTGGCAATGACTTCTCCCATGCCCCCACCAATGGCATCGAAGCGACTTTCTCGCGCAATGCTTTTGTGAATAACTTAGTGCTGGAGTGCTGGCACGGAATCTGGGGCGGCTACAGCTACGAGACAAAGATTGTCGGCAATGTCTTCGGGTTTAACGCCGAAGGGATTGCCATCGAGCACGGACGGGACAATGCCATTTCGAGCAATCTCTTTCACCGAGACCTCACGGCGATTAATCTCTGGAAGAACTCGACCCAAGACCCAAACTGGGCCTATGTCCGCAAGCACGACACAACCAGCCGCGACTACGAGATTCAAGACAACCGTTTCGTGGGCTGTGGGAAAACGCTGAGTGTGCGCGCCACGGAAAGTGTGCGTGAGAAAGGCAACCAAACTCTCCCCTTTCGCGAAGCCGGAGGGGGCAAGGGGGAGGTTGTGATGCAGTCGAGCGGAAATACGCTCGTCGCCACGGAGACCGATACGAAAGCCTATCTCAAGCGCTTCACCTTGCCGTGGAACCCGAGGGCGAGCGTCGCGGGTTTTGTGGCCCCCGCCCCCCTCGCTGGCACGCCGATGCCATTTCTGCCCAAGAATACGCTCCGTGGGCGGCGCTATATCGTCGTGGACGAGTGGGGACCCTATGCCTTTGACCGTCCTCTGCTCTGGCCGCGCGGGGACGGTCACTACGAGATTCTCGGGCCGAAGGGACGCTGGCGGTTGGTCTCAGCCGATGGCGTGACGCTCTCCTCTAAGTCTGGGAGCGTGCCCGACACCGTGACGATCACCCCCGCCGGGGAGGGAGGGCAGGCAAAAGTGCAGCTGGAGTATATTGGGGAGCCCACGCGGGACTACCGAGGAATCGTGACCCGTAAGGGGAAGCCTGTGCGTTTTGGCTTCTCCCACTTTTTCGCTCCCATAGACTGGAGTGTTTCATTCTACCGCTGGAGCAAGGCGGAAAACCCCACGGAGGTTCACAGCGCTCCCGACCCCGCGCACTTTGCGGAGGTGATCCAGAGCACACCCCTTAAGACAGAGAAGCGCGATCGGCTGGACTACGCGGGCAGCTCCTTTGGCGCGGGGATACCGAATGACCACTACCTGACCATCGCCGATGGAAAGTTCTCCGTGCCGCCGGGCGCGTATCTGCTAGAGATCACAACCGACGATGGCTGCCGTGTTTGGCTCGATGGGAAGCCGATTTTGACGGAAGGCTGGAAGTACCAGGGGCCAACACTCTACCCGGTCGCTGTCACGCTGGGTGGAGCGCACACCCTACGCGTGGAGCACTTCCAGATTGACGGCTACGCGGCTCTCCGGGTCAACCTGCGCCCGAAACCGTAAAATAGCCCCCCAGCAAGAGCGCAAGCACTGCCGCCACAATCAGGCCAATGGCTGCACGGACGGGCAGAAGGGTCAGGCGGCGCTCATCGCCTTCGATTACCAGAACACTCTGCTTGGCTAGATCACCGAGCTCGCCATAGAGCACCAGAGTGACATCGGAGGGAATAAAAAAGACTTCGGTGCGGATGTCTCCCCCGTAGGAGTGGGCATGCCACCGCTCCACGGGAATGTCGTTGTAAAAACGGGCGATTCGGATGGGCTTGTAGAGACACTCCGCCACGGAAACACGAACCTCACCTGAGCCATCGTCTAGGATGAAGGGACACGCATCGGTCTCATTGTAGGTCGTACGCCAGGTACCCTCACGGAAAATCTGGGTGATCTCGTGGACATAGAGGCCAGGAATATGTCCCGCGATACTCGCCACTTGCTCCTCTGCCGCATGGGCTAGCCCCCGAAACTTGAGAGGCCCGGTTCGTCCCTGCGCATCCACACGCAACTGAGCATCGGCGAGCACTGTCGGACGTTGGCGCAGACGACGAGCATCGCGGCTGACCCGCTCGGCAAGAGTGAGTAACCCGGCAGCCCCAAGAATTCCAAGAACCATGGGCCAGAGCGAGGGAGATTTAACAGGCGTCTTTTTAGCCACAGGAGCGGGCGAAGGAGTTCCGGAGAGCTTTGTCGGAGCGGCGGGAGTCGGAGAGGCCCTCGGCGCGGGCGAAGCGGTTGGTGCAGGAGAAATAATCGGTGCAGGAGAAGTAATCGGTGCAGGGGTCGCCCGGTCTTTTTGCCACTGCTTGATCTGCTGTCGCAGACGGACAGTTTCCGCCTCGTTATTGCCCCAGACACCCGCGTGGGCCGCTTGAGCACGCGCTTGCGCCGCAGCCAAATCCCGACGGGTAGGAGCGTAGCGCGCTGACCAGGTTGCCAGCCCCTGCTCGGTCAGCTCGATGGCGATATTATGCGCACCTGGTAGGTAGCTCACATCCCCATAAACAATCCCCTTAGCTGCCGTCCCTCGAACACCAACCTGCACCGGCTGCCCCAGAATGCGCCCCTGAGTCCACTCCTTAGCGACCGCTGCCAGATTGCCCTCATGGGGACACTCGATTCCGTGAAGACGTACCTTAAGAACCCATGAGTCTAACTGAACAGAGAGCTGATCCCCACGCTCAATCTCTGTCACCTTTCCCTTAAACGCATCCTGGGCAACCACAGGGATGCACAGGTAGAGCCAACAAAAAAATAAAAACAAGTACCGCACATGCAGACGTTCACCATAGCCCTCGTCGTTTCCTGCGGGAGGAAGTTTGGCTGCACTGCCGAATATTAGTGACAACTCAACTTTAGGGGGATCAGTAAAATGATCTTTTCTCGACGATCCATGGTGATTGCAGGAGCCGTTGCTCTGATGGCACTCCCTGCAAGTGCGCAGGACATTACTTTTGGAGGCGATGCCAGGGCCTTTGCCATGGGGGGGGCCGGTATCGCATCGCTCGCGGGTAGTGGCATTAGCGGGATGGGCTCGCGTAACAACCCGGCCTCGCTGGCTTTTGCAAAAGGACTGATGCGTGTCCACTATCCCAATATCGGCGCACGGGCGAGCGGCGCTATCTCTCTGGACAAGGCGGCCAACTTCCTGCTGACCAGCGGCTCCGGTGCAGACGCTACCGATCTGGCACGTCGCTTCGCCTCCGAGACCTCAGGCTTTGGCCTCAACACGAGCCTGGGGCTGCGCCTCGGCCCCGTCGAATTTCTGGCAAGCGGTGTCGGGCAGGGCTACGTTCTGCCAAACGCCTCCCTTCAGACCTGGGGCAAGAACGGCGCAACGGGCAGTGTTCCCAGCGATGCGCGCGCCGATGTCCTAGCGACCGCGATCTACTCACTGCCCCAGATTGGGTTCGCCACACAGCTCAAGTCCAGCAGTGGCAGCGAGAACTTCAATCTCGCGATCGGTGCCCGGCTTAAGTACATGAACGCGATCTACTCGCACTTCTTTGGTGAGAAGGCGACACTCGATTCCAGTGCGGACGCGCTACGTGCCCCGGAGATGAACGGGCAGGATACTCTGACTAAAAAGGGACTAGGGGCGGATCTGGGGATCATGCTGGAGTCCAAGAAGCTCCTGGGTTTCTCCGGGGGCCTGGTGATCGCCAACGCCGTCAAGCCAAACTTCACGTTCGTCGGCCAGTTCGGTGCCAATGCCAATGGCGGTGGTGGAGCGCGCACCTACAACCTGCTCGCCACCACGGCGACGGCGGGGGTGGGCTTCCAGAAAGGGGGAATGACTGCCGTGGCGGACCTGGTAGACATCACGGGTGCCTTGGGAAAAGCGGAGCTGCGGGCAGGTGCCGAGCAAAAACTCGGCCCGATTGCACTCCGCGCGGGCTACAACAGCGCGACGGGCTACACCTACGGCCTTGGCCTGGGCGGGTTTGATATCGCCCTGGGCAAGCGCCAGCCCCTGGAGGTTGTCCGCACCTTCAAATTCTAGTTTCGAGAGATCAAGATCCTCTCGCTAGGTGCTAAAGCCTACACCCATCTCGCCGTGGGGCCGAAGTCGGCGCGGTAGTACTCGGAGACGTGCGTTCCGGGAGGAAAAATGGCGTCGAGAGCGGCGTAGTCCTCGGGGGTCAGCGTCAGACTTCGTGCAGCCAGATAGGCTTCGTACTGCGCGGTATTTTTCGGGCCGATGATCGGGCTGGTGACACCCGGCTGGTGTAGCACCCAGGCAAGCGCAACTTGCGAGGGATCGTAGCCACAACTATCACACCACGCGACATATTTCTCGACGTTCTGGAGGGCCGACTCGTTGTCACGGGCAAACGGGGCGGCCTTGCTGGCGTAGCGTGCACCGTCGGGACGGGGTGCGCCTGCGCGGTACTTCCCCGAGAGCAGACCACCCGCCAGCGGTGCCCAAGGGATAGTCGCGATGCCGTACGCACGGCACATCGGCAGCAGCTCGCGCTCGATACGCCGATCCAGCAGATTATACGGTGGCTGCTCACAGACAATACGATTCAGGTGCAGCTCCTTGCTCGCCCAGAGGCTTTCGAGAACCTGGTAGGCCGCGAACGTGCTGGTGCCGATATAGCGCACTTTCCCCGAGCGCACCAGATCATCTAAGGCACGCAAGGTTTCGTCAATGGGAATAGACGACTGGGGGCGGTGAATTTGGTAGAGGTCAATGTGATCCGTGTTCAGGCGGCGCAAGCTATCCTCGCAGCCCTTGATAATGTGGTAGCGGTGCGAGCCCATCTCGTTGGGGCCGTCGCCCATGCGGTTGTAGACCTTGGTGGCAAGAAAGACCCTGTCGCGTTTGTCACCCGCCAGCGCTTTGCCCACAATGGTCTCACTGACGCCATGCGTGTAGACATCGGCGGTGTCGAAGAAGTTAAAGCCATCGTCAATGGCACGGTGCATCAGCCCAATCGAGTCGGCCTCGGAGCAGTCGTCGCCAAAGTTCATACAGCCCAGGCACAGCTCCGAAACCTGTACACCAGTGCGTCCAAACGGTCGGTAGTTCATGCAGGAATTCTACCTGATTTCGCTTCCCACACAAACGTGGGCGTCTACGATACCGCAGTTCTCATCCAGGTAGATGGTTCTGCCACCTTCGTACTGATGGCCTGCGACCGGCTTGGCAACCTTGAGGTTGGCGAGGTAGCAGGGTGAAAAGGGCTCTTGTGGCCGTATGACATACTGTGGTGTTTTCCAGTAGGTGTCCCAGCGGATATGGACAACGTCGGCGATGTCGTTCTCGGCGATCTTTACGAGGGTGTCGAGAAGGCATGGCTCGATGATTTCGTCTCCGTCCGGCAGGAGTGCGTAGGTGTAACCAAGGGAGAGCAGGTGCTCGCCTGCTGCCTGCCGGTGCTCGATCTCCCCGTGCCACTCGCCAATAACGACGGTTGCTCCTGCCTCCTCCGCGACCTTGGCCGTGCGCTGCCAGTCGCCGGGTTCGCCGAAGAAAGGTAGCTTATTGACGAAGACGAACGAGGGTACTCTACCTTGGATAGCCTGGATGCTCTCCGTGAGGTAGATTGTGAGCTGCCCCCATTTTTAGTACTATCGGCGTCCTCAGTCTTTTGACCCGCTGACCCTTCGGTGCTCGGCTCCGCTGAGGGGAAGCCCTCCGTAGAGTCGCCTCACGTCTCGTCCACTTCTAAAGCAGAGGAGAGGGCCGCGACCTAGCAGAGGGCACTGGGGTTGCCCCGAGTAGCTTGCCTGGATAGGGGTGCAGCCCAATTCCGTACTTGACGACTCTCTCTGGCCTCTGGCAGTAGGGGCAGGAAATGCTAAGCAGAAATGTATAACTGGAGCAACATTTTCCAATGGTGCGCTTCCAGAGTAGCAGATGGTAGTGATCGTTCAAGATGTTGCTATATTTTTTCAATGCTGCTTAGAAGTGATCATGGCTAGAGACTACCCGATTTCGAACCTAAAATCAACACTCAAAACAACTTGACCAACTACCCCCGATTAGCGGAAACTAAAGTTTAAACCTCTCGGTTAGAGGGTAGCATTATGTCATGAAAGGTAAAACTCTTCTCACACTCTCGCTGGCGAGCGCACTGACACTTTGGGCCGGTATCAGCCTCTCCCAGCCCCCCCTAAATGCGCAGCTCCGACCAGAGCTACGTCCTTTAAGCCTCTCGAAGCTGTTCCAAGCAGGTAAGCTGGGGGAGCTTCGTCTCAGCCAACCCGATAGATTTTCCACCCTGACCGATCTCGATGGCAAGCTGTTCGCCGCCGCCCCCCGAACCGTGGCCGCACTCGGGGATCAGGGTCAGGTTCTGCGCCGCTTCAGCGTCGGAATTGATCGTCTCTCGATCTCGGGCCATGCGAAAAACCAGCTCCTTCTGGGCGATGGTGCACGCAAAGTCCTCTCCAGCCTCGATACCGAAAGTGGCAAGCTCACCGAGCTACTGCGCCTGGATGCCGTCAACGACCCGGGCGCCAGCCAGGAACCCGAGAGTGCATTGCTCAAGACCGGTGAGCTCACCGCCGTGGCCTCCAATGGCAAGGAGGTCTTCGTGGCGATGGAGGCGGGCTTCTCCAGCGCCATCTTCAAAATTGATCTCGCCACGAAGCGCATTATCAGCCGGGGCTGGGCTCCGGGCGCGGAGATGAGCGCGATGGCTTTCTTTCAGGACGGACTCTATGTCCTGACGGGCAACGGCTCGCAGATCGCGCGCTACACGAACCAAGTGGAGAAGACTCTCGATAAAATAGAGCTGCCCACCGACGGCGTCAAGGGACTAGCTCTGCGTGCCGGTGAGCTACACGTCCTGACCGACAATGTCAGCCGCATCAGTAAGTTCCAGGTAGACAGAGCCGTCACGGATGCCAGCAAGGTACGCCTCAATGTGGATATTGTTCGCAAAGTGGACATCCGTATTCCCAAGATTGACTGGGGCAGGTTCTTGGTCAAGCGTTACGCGGTACTGATCTGTGGCGATCTCGCCGAGAACTTTGCGGGTGAGTGCTTCTGGAACGACACCGTCTGGATGTACAAGGCTCTGCTCAATAACGGCTACCAGCCAGAGAATATCTTCGTGCTCTACGGCGATGGCATGGACTACGCCTCAGCGAACCCGAAGTACCGCCACCCGAGCACTGTCACCGACTTCCCTGCCAGTCCCACATGGGTCAATAAAGTCTTCGATGGCCTCAAGAATGGCGATGCCGCGAACAGCCTGCCGAAGCTGGACGGCAACGACACCCTCTTCATCTGGACATTTGACCACGGCGGCGGTGGAATGAATGCAACTCTCAATCTACGCGGTGGCTCGATTACGGACACGGACTTCGCCAATAAGCTCAATGCCATCCCCTACGCCTCGCGGGCGATCTTTATGCAGCAGTGTCGTAGCGGAGGCTTTATTGATAATCTAGCCAACAGTAAGACCTTCATCGTCACCGCCTGCGCTGCCACGGAGAACGCCCACCCCGCCGACACGGAAAATGAGACCGTCGGGGGCAAGTTCTACAACCATGGAGAATTCAACTTCCATATTACCAGCGCTCTGGATCACTTGACAATCACAGGTGGCGCGATCAACGCCGACAGCAACGGCAATGGGCAAGTATCCGCCCGTGAGCTCGCTGAGTGGAACCGCACCCACGAGAGCCAGAGCGAGACACCCGTGATGAACGACGGTGGCCCGGGCAACTCGTTTCAGTTCAAAAAGTAACCAGCTCGTCGGCGACCCCTTCGACGATGTCACACGCAACTTCTGCGAAAAAGACGGCAAGCCCAAAACGACGATCCATCCAAAAGTTGGAGGTTACACCCATAATGAGCGAACCAAAGGTAACAGGTATCTTGGTTTCCGTAATTGCGGCGCATAGCGTAGAATAGGAGCATATGCCCACGCCTGCGATTCCCCTCGATAAGCTCACCCCAATGCTCCGTCTTTACGTCACGCTGAAGCAGGAGCGGCCTGACTGTGTGCTCTTTATGCGCGTTGGAGATTTCTTCGAGGCCTACGGGGACGATGCCGAGCTGATTGCTCGCGAGCTGGAGATCACGCTCACGGGGCGCGACGTGCAGGGCTACGACGGAAAGTACCCCATGGCGGGTGTCCCTCACCATGCGCTGGAGCGCTACATGGCCCGGCTGGTGCAACGCGGGTTTAAAGTGGCGATCTGCGACCAGATCGAGGACCCGAAGCTCGCGAAGGGACTGGTGAAGCGGGCCGTCACGAGAGTGGTGACACCGGGAACGCTGGTGGAAGACGCGCTGCTCGATGCCAAGAGCAATAACTATCTGGTGGCGGCGATTCTTAGCAAACCCGTGCACGGGATCGGCGTCGTGGATGTCTCAACCGGTGAGTTTCTGATCACAGAGGTGGAGGAGAGTGCCGGGATCGCCAAGGTGGTAGAGGAGATCCTGCGTCTCCAGCCCGCTGAGTGCCTCGTGCCCGAGGGCATGGACGAGCTGGCGGAGGCGATTGCAGCAGCCTGTCCGGCGACCCTGACGCGTGTCGGAAAAGCACGATTGCCGCGCCTCCCCCGCGAGGCGCTGCTGGAACACTTCGGGGTGCAGACGCTCAAGGGCTTCGGCTGCGATGACTACTCTGCCGGGCTGAGCGCCGCCGCTACCCTCCTCGAATATCTCAAAGCGACGCACATGGGCGCGGTCGGGCACATTCGCTCGCTGGCGACCTACTCCACCGAAGACGCGATGTACCTCGACGCGTCGGCGCGGCGGAACTTGGAGCTGACGGCGGGGCTCTACGATAGTGCTCGGGCGAAATCTCTGCTCGCGGTTCTGGATGAGACGCGCACGTCAATGGGCGGGCGCATGCTCAAAAAGTGGCTCGACGCGCCGCTGCTCTCCGTGGACAAGATCAACACACGCTTGGATGCCGTCGAGGCGTTCTACGACGATGCCCTGACGCGTGGCGATGTGCGCGACACGCTCCGGGGAATCGCGGACTTAGAGCGGCTGATGGCGCGGCTCTCGACCGGTGCGGCGAATGCGCGGGATTTGGTCGCGCTGCGCCTCTCGCTGGAGCAAATCCCCGAGGTGGCGGCGCAAGCCTTGCAGATCGAGCACCCAGCGATCCAAGCGCTCGCCGCCGCGCTCGATGGCTTGCCGACGCTCACGGAGCTTCTCACCAGCGCCATTCACGACGAGCCACCGCTGACGGTGCGTGAGGGCAATCTAATAAAAGACGGCTACGACGAAAACCTCGACGAGCTGCGTCAGATCGTCCGGGGAGGCAAGAGCTGGATCGCAAAACTAGAGTCCGACGAGCGGGAGAAAACGGGTATCAGGAGCCTGAAAGTGGGTTTCAACTCGGTCTTTGGCTACTTTATCGAGGTAACGAAATCCAATCTTGCCGCCGTCCCAAGCGACTACATCCGCAAGCAAACCACGTCCACCGGAGAGCGCTTCATCACCCCGGAACTTAAGGAGATGGAGTCCAAAGTGCTCGGGGCCGAGGAGCGCATCAACGCGCTGGAGTACGATCTGTTTGTCTCCGTACGGGACTACGTCGCGCAGGAGTTCACCGGCAACGTACTCGCTGTGGCGCAAGCCGTGGCGAGATTGGACGTGGTAGCGTCGCTGGCCGAAGTGGCGCAGAACAACCGCTTCGTCCGGCCTACCGTAGATACTACCGATGTTCTCGACATCAAGGGCGGACGGCATCCCGTGGTCGAGCGGCTGATGGGATCAGCGGCGAACTTTATTCCCAACGACACCTATCTGGACACTGACACGCAGCAAGTGCATATCATCACTGGCCCCAACTCCGCTGGAAAGTCCACGGTGCTCCGCCAAGTTGCCCTCATCGTGCTTCTCGCCCAGGTCGGCAGCTTCGTTCCCGCCGACTCAGTGCGGGTTGGCCTCGTGGATCGCATCTTCACCCGTGTCGGAGCGCACGATGATCTGGCCGCTGGGCAGTCTACGTTTATGGTGGAGATGACCGAGACCGCCGACATTCTCAACAACGCCACCGAGCGCAGCCTCGTGATTCTCGACGAGATCGGGCGCGGCACCAGCACCTTCGACGGCGTCTCCATCGCCTGGGCGGTCGCGGAATTTCTCGCCGCGCGTGGCTGCAAGACACTCTTTGCGACGCACTACCACCTGCTCAATGAGCTGGAAAAGCAGCTCCCCAACGTGAAAAACTACCGCATCGCCGTTAAAGAGACCAACGATCGGATCATCTGGCTGCGTAAAGTTCTGCCTGGCGGCACGGACAAGAGCTACGGGATTCAAGTGGGTCGTATGGCGGGCCTGCCGCCCACAGTGATCGAGCGCTCCAAAGAGATTCTGAGTGATCTGGAAAAAGAGGGCAGCAAGCGCCGTGACACGCTCGGCGGCAGTGTGAGCGTCGCGCCGAAGTCCCAGAAGCTCCAAATGACGCTTTTTGAGGCGGAGGAGCACCCGGTGGTGGAAGCGCTGCGCGGGCTGGACATCAACACCCTCTCGCCCGTCGAGGCGCTGATTGCGCTGCAACGGCTCCAAAAATCGGTTACGAAATGAGATCGTCACGCCGGTCGTCGCCAGCGCATCGGAGTCTTTCCCGAACTGCGCCGCAACCTGAAGCACGATCACGGTCATTGAGTTTTGGCCTCCCGGCTCGCACCGCTCGCCACCCTCCGGCTCCGCGAAGGGTTTATGATCCCAGTACATCCCCCTTCGCAGGGAGGAACGACCGAGAGCCGGAGGGGGAAAGCCGTCTCAGCGGCAGGGGGAGGCAAAACTGAATAGCCGTGGAAGCACGATACAATCCGCAGGAGGAGAAAGGTTTTATGGCAACCATCACGATTGAAGAGCGCGTCGCCGCACTCGAAGAGCGAGTCGCTCAGTTTATCCCCGAGGAGCCTGCTCAAGGCGCACCGAAAGCGGCTTGGTGGAAAAAGCTTGTGGGGGTCTATAAAAACGACACGGAGTTCGCTGAGGCGGGGCGGTTGGGGCGTGAGTACCGTGAGTCTTTGCGCCCGCAAGCGGACGATGCGAGCTAGATGTACCTCCTGGATACCGAAATGGTCGCCGTGGCATCCTGCGCGGCGGCGGCTTCGTTTTCCACCGGGCGGCTAAAGCGGCCCGCTGATGCGGCAAGCACCATAAATGGCGCTCAGGGGACTTTAGCCACCCGGTTCTGAGGAAACACCACCCGCAATTATACGTCCACCAAAGGATCGTCACAGCGAATCGTAAGATTATGCCCGGTTTCTTCCGCAATATTTTCTGCGATAATCGCCATTTCTTCATAGAGATACTCCCAGCGGCGTGGCTCCCGCGAGGGATACACCCAAACCTGCCAGGCATACTCGCCCTTATGGACACTTTCCTCTTTTAGCAGGAGTTGAACCGTGCTACGATCCGCCGAGTTATCGTCTATCTCCAGGCAATCCAAGTGTTTATGCAAGAGCTTAATCACTTCCAGCCGTGTTTTCTCCACCGCAATCGCCTCGGCATCCTGCGTGAGAAGCTGCTCCAGGTAGGTATCCACATCGAGATTGCGAATACCCGCCTGTCGCGTGAGCCGTGCCCGATTCTCCGGTGAGAGCATCGTCGCTATCCCGCTGGAGGAGTTGCCGCCGGTTTCGGCCCACGCTTCTTGTACTCACTAGCTTTCTTCAGCCCCGTCGAGGCCAGCTCATCGGAGTCCTTGCCGTACTGCGCCGCAACCTGGGTATGAATATCGGCCCGCATCGTCCGCAGTTCTCCCTCAATGTCAGCGGTCGCATCCCGTGCCGCCGTCGCCTCGTTTTCCTTCTGCACCTCAATCTTGTTGCGAGCGTCCCACGCGATCAATTTCACCTCCAGAGCCGCCGTGGTCGTGTTGGGATCATGGGGGGTGTAGCCGGGCAGTGCCTGGAGCGCCGCGAGTAGATCGCGCATCTCCTTCAAATCCGCCGGTCGCATTCGCTGTGTCTTTGCCATCTCATTTTTCTCCTCACCGGGGGATTTCTTTCCCCCACACCTGTATGACCCATACGCCCCATCGTAAGTTGCATACGACGAACCGTATTTTTCTCAGCCTCCTCCGTATGCCCTACCCCGAGCCTGATATTTGAAATACAGAACATCGTATTAAGCATACAGAGCATCGTACGAAAAATACAACATGCCTATCATACAATTCAACTTCAGTACAGGACAAAAATTGGAATATCTATGACGTTGATATTTATTAACAGTAAAAGATAGGATTTCATTATGTCATTAAATACCATTAAATATCAGCAATAGAGTAATTTCATTTTTTGTCCTGTACTGAGCAATTCATCCAGCGAGTGCAACTTTTTTGCACCAATTGAGTCTCCATAATTGATGAAAGGTATCAATATGCAACTTCAAAAAGACAATGAATCAGCGGCCTTAAAGCCATCAAAAACCAATATGGCTCTTGCAGTAGCAGTAGTAGCATCTGTACTCTCAACCATTTTATGGATATTAAAAATATTCATAAATGCATTTTCAGCATCTCCTGACCCTGTAAAAGCATCAATTATAGCTGGGGTATTGACAATCTCAGGAACCGTAGCATCAATGATATATAATGCTAAATCCCAAAGGAAGAGAGAAATAGAAGCAAGTATTAGAACTAGAAAATCGGAAGCTTATGAACACTTCATAGGAATTTTATTTAATGTAATGAAAAACGGGATTGATCCTGAGGATGAAGAAATAAAACAATCTTTTTACGGATTTTTTGAAAAATTAACAGTATGGGGTTCAGATGAAGTTGTAGTAGAATATATAAAATGGAAATCTAGCATAGCTGAAAACCCAGATTCTACAGAGACGCTACATAAGATGGAGCAACTACTTCTAGCAATACGTCGCGATTTAGGACATGAGAATAAATATTTTCGTTCTATGGATTTGATGAGAATATTCGTAAATGATCTTCCTCCTAGAGATTAATTAAAACTTAATACTCATGTTACGCAGTGCGAGTATGATACGCCTCTACGAAGACCCAGCTCGCCCTGAGGTAGGAGTCAGGCAAACGACGATGGGTACCATACTTTGACTGCGTAACATGAGTTAATATCAAAAAAATCTTACTACAAAGCAAATACTGCGCTTATTTGAGTGTTCGTTACTCCCGTAAAACAAAAGGCCGGAAGCTCTCGCCTCCAGCCTCATCTTACCATTACCCATTCCTTATTGTCCCCCCGTCTGACGGGGGTTAGGGGGTGGGCAACCTACTTGTCGCTCACACCCTTGCCCAAAGCCGCTTGAGCAGCAGCAAGGCGGGCGATGGGCACTCGGTACGGGGAACAACTGACGTAGTTCAGGCCGATGTTGTAGCAGAACATCACCGACGTGGGCTCGCCGCCGTGCTCGCCGCAGATCCCGAGCTTGATGTCCGGGCGCACCGCTTTACCCTTGGCGACCGCGATCTTCATCAGCTCACCGACACCGGTCTGGTCAATGGACTCGAACGGGTCAATCGGGAGAATCTTGTGATCCACATACGGGCGCAAGAATGTCGCCGAGTCGTCACGCGAGAACCCGAAGGTCATCTGGGTTAAGTCGTTGGTGCCGAAGCTAAAGAAGCTCGCCTCGACGGCGATCTCATCTGCCGTCAAAGCGCCACGCGGCACCTCGATCATCGTTCCGAACTGGTAGGGAATCTCCACTCCCTGCTCGGTGACGACTTTCTTGGCGGTGGCCTCCAAACGGTCTTTCACGAACTTCAGCTCATTGACATGCCCGACGAGCGGGATCATGATCTCGGGAACCGCAGAGCCCCCGGCCTTGATCACCAGCGCCGCGCCTTCAAGAATGGCGCGGGTCTGCATCTCCACGATCTGCGGGAACACAATCGAGAGGCGACAGCCACGCAGGCCCATCATGGGATTGACCTCGTGCATGTTCTCAATCGCGGCCAAGAGCGTCGCCTTCTCGGCAACCACGGTTCCAGCAGCACCACGGTTGAGCAGCTCGCGCAGCTCGGCGGCAACTTCCCCGGCGTGGGGCAGGAACTCATGCAGCGGCGGGTCAATCAGGCGGATGGTGGCGGGCATGCCGTCGAGTGCCTCAAAGATGCCCTTGAAGTCCTCGCGCTGAAAGATCAAAAGATCATCGAGAGCCTTCTGGCGCTCGGCATCGTTCTTCGCCAGGATCATGCGCTGCACGACCGGGCGACGCTCGCCCTCGAAGAACATGTGCTCGGTGCGGCAGAGGCCAATGCCTTCCGCGCCAAGGCTGATCGCCAGCTTCGTGTCAGCGGGCGTGTCGGCGTTGGTGCGAACTCCGAACTTGCCACGGAACTCATCTGCCCAGCCAAGGAACGTGCCGAAGTCGCCGGTCATCTTGGCTTCCTCGACCGGAACCTGGCCCTCGATCACCTCGCCCAGAGCGCCATTGAGGGAGATATAGTCGCCCTCTTTGATCACTTGGCCGGTCGCATGGACAAGAAACGACGTGTCCGAGACCGCGATCTCAGAACATCCGGCCACGGTCGGGATACCAAAGCCACGGGCCACCAGCGCCGCGTGGCTTGTCATGCCGCCGCGCTCGGTCAACACGCCCTGAGCGGCCAGCATTCCCTTGAGGTCATCAGGATTGGTGTCAGCGCGCACGAGAATCACGCGCTCGCCCTTGCCACCCTTGCCGAGCTCCGCCGCCTTATCCGACGAGAACACCACGGTTCCTGTCGCCGCTCCGGGTCCTGCGGGCAGGCCCTTGGCGATCACTTTGTACTTGGCGTTGCCCGGAATCACCGGCAGAAGGCACTGGGTGAGCAAGTTCGGCTCGACGCGGGCAATCGCCTCGGCCTTGGTGATCAGGCCCTCTTTGACATGATCCACCGCGATCTTCACGGCAGCGGGCCCGGTGCGCTTGCCCGAGCGGCACTGCAAAATAAAGAACGTACCGTGCTCAATCGTGAACTCGATGTCCTGCATGTCGCGGTAGTGTTTTTCCAAGATCGCGCAGGTCTCTTCGAACTGCTGGTAGATCGCCGGGTCCTGGCGCTTCAGCTCGGAGATGGGCATGGGAGTACGAACCCCGGCCACGACATCCTCGCCCTGCGCGTTCATCAGGTACTCGCCCAGGATCACATTCTCGCCGGTGCTCGCATCGCGGGTGAACGCCACGCCCGTGCCGCAGTCGTCGCCCTGGTTGCCAAAGACCATCGCCTGCACGTTCACGGCGGTTCCGATGGAGTCGTCAATTTTCTCTTTGCGGCGGTAGATAAAGGCACGCTCGTTGTTCCAGGAGCGGAAGACGGCCTCCACGGCGGCGGTCATCTGCGCCATCGGGTCCTGCGGGAACTCAGCGCCGGTCTGCTTCAGAACATGCGCCTTGTAGTCGTCGCACAGCTCCTTAAGGCTCTCGGCGGGAACTTCGAGATCCTCTTTGACGCCCAGCTTCTTTTTGAGATCATAGAATTTATGCTCAAAGTCATGTTTGGTAATGTGATCGAACTTGTCCGAGAACGCCACGTCGGAGAGCATCATGATAAAGCGGCGGTAGCTGTCGTAGACAAAGCGCGGATCGGCCACTTTCACGTACTCGTCCACAATCGCGTCGTTGAGGCCAAGGTTCAGAACCGTGTCCATCATCCCCGGCATCGAGAAGCGAGCACCCGAGCGCACCGACAGAAGAAGTGGGTTCTTCACATCACCAAAGGTCTTGCCCAGCTGCTTCTCGACATCGGCCAGAGCGGCCTTCATCTCATCGAGCAGTCCGGCGGGCAGCGCACGCCCCTCGGCGTAGTAGTCCGTACAGACTTCGGTGGTGATCGTAAAGCCGGGGGGAACCGGCAGTCCGATATTGGTCATCTCGGCGAGGTTTGCACCCTTACCACCGAGGAGATCGCGCATGCTCCTGTCACCGTCACGGAAGAGCCAGACACGTTTCTGTGTTGCCATAGGTCAACTTTTCTCCAGATTGGAATTAGAATTCATAAAAATGCCGCGCCCAAAGGCAATCCTCACGGGAAGCCTTCGTCGGCGCGGCAAAAACCTTCGGATTATACCCCGAATGTGCCGCGTTAACCACCCGGCGATCTCACGGTACAATAGCGTCGCTATGCTGGATATCCGACGAATTCGCACCGAACCTGATGTTATTAAAGCCAACCTCGCCAAGCGCGGTGAGGGCACAGGCAAGATTGATGCCCTCCTCGCCCTCGACGAAACCCGCCGTGAGAAGCAGACCGAGTGGGAGGTTTTGCGTGCCGAGCAGAACAAGCTGGGGCCACAGATCGCCGCGGCTAAGAAGGCAGGAGAAGATGCCACCGCGGTTCTTGCCCACCTGGGAGAGCTGAAATCGCGCCTCCAGAGCCTTGATCAAACGCTCAAGTCACTCGACCCTGAGCAAGAGGCGCTGCTCTCGACGCTACCCAACCTCGTGCTCGATGATGTCCCCGAAGGCGGCGAGGAGTGCAATGCCGAGATCCGTGGGGCCAACAAGCCGCTCCCAGAGTTTGATTTCGAGCCCAGAGCGCACTGGGATTTAGGGGCCTCCCTAGGGCTTTTCGACACGGAGCGCGGGGCGAAGCTCAGCGGCAGTGGCTTTGTGCTCTACACGGGAGTCGGGGCGCGGCTGCAACGAGCGCTGATTAACTTAATGCTCGATCTGCACACCACGGTTCATGGCTACACGGAGCTGGGCGTGCCGTATTTACTCACGCGGGAGTCTATTACGGCGTCGGGGCATATCGTCAAGTTCGCCCCTGAGATGTACCACGATGCCGAGAGCGACCAGTTCTTTGTGCCGACTGCGGAGCCCGCGCTGGTCAACGTGCACCGGGGTGAGCTGCTGGAGCCGGGCGTCTTGCCGATAAAATACGTCGCCCACACCCCGTGCTGGCGGCGCGAGGCCGGGGCGGCGGGTAAGGACACCCGTGGGCTTCAGCGGGTGCACCAGTTCGACAAAGTGGAGATTTTCCAGTACACGCTCCCCGAGGAGAGCGCCAATGCCCAGGCCGAGATGGTGCGGCAAGCGTGCGCCGTACTCGACACCCTTGAAATCCCCCACCGCCTCCTGCTGCTCGCCGCCGGAGACACGGGCTTCTCGATGGCGCGCACCGTGGACATTGAGGCGTGGGCTCCGGGTGTCGGAAAGTGGCTCGAAGTGTCGTCGGCCTCGGATGGAACGGACTTCCAGGCACGTCGCGCCAGTATTCGCTTTCGGCGTGAGGCCGGAGCCAAACCCGAGTTCCCGCACTTGCTCAATGCGTCGGGCACAGCGCTGGCAAGAGTCTATGCCGCGTTGCTGGAAAACCATCAGAACGTCGATGGAAGTGTCACAGTCCCCGTCGCGCTTCGTCCTTACCTGAGTGGGCGGGAGAAGCTGGAGGCAAAGTAAGTGAGCACGAACGCCGTCCGCAAGTACACGCTGGAAGAGTACATTACTATCGAGGAAGCCTCGGAGATCAAGCACGAGTTCCGCGACGGCCAAATTCTGGCAATGGCGGGAGCAAGCCCAAGCCATACATTTATCTTGGCGGACTTGGTCTATCTTCTGCGGACACAGCTCAAGCCGACAGGATGCCGTATCGGCTCGGCGGACATGCGCGTCCGAATTAGCCCTGAGGGGCGCTACTGCTACCCAGATGTCGTGGTGGTCTGTGGGACACCTGTTTTCGACGACACCAAGCCACAGGCGCTTATCAACCCAACCCTGATTATCGAGGTTCTCTCGGACTCCACTGCCGCCTATGATCGAGGCGATAAGTTTCACGACTACCGGCAAGTGCCCTCGCTGACGGACTACGTTCTCGTGGCGCAAGATCGTGCCTATCTTGAACACTACCAGCGCCAAGGTGAGAGTGATCTCTGGCTCTACCAGTCTGCCGAAGGACTCGACGCGACTCTGGTACTCGCAGGACTGAATCTCAGCTTACCGCTGGTGGATGTCTACGCCCAAGTGGATAATATTGCGTGATCCGGGCCGTTTTGTTCGACCTTGACGACACACTCTGCGACGACACGGGGCAGATGTTTGAGAGCATCCGCGCCGTCGCCACGCTCGTTCCCGGCGGCGATCCCGAGGTTATCGCGGAGGGCTACTGGCGCGTCTCGCATCGGTTCTGGACGTATGAGATTCACCAGCGCCCGCCCGAATCCCTCGAAAGCATTCGCGAGATACTCTGGCGCCAGACACTGGAAGACGCAAGCGTGGCGTACTCGCCTGCGGAGCTGGTGAATCTTGCGGCGCGCTACGGCGAGGCACGGGAGAAGACCCCACCGCCGTTTGCAGATGCCGAGTCCACTCTCTTTACGCTCAAGGCACAGGGGCTCAAACTTGGGCTCGTCACGAATGGCGTCTCAGAGTCGCACACCGGCAAACTGGCACGCCTTGGCCTCGGGCACTTCTTCGACACCGTGCTCATGCCCGACCAGACCGGCTTCGCCAAGCCCGACCCACGCCAGTTCCATCTTGCCTGCCAGCGCCTTGGCGTGCTCCCTGAGCACACCGCCCACGTCGGCGACTCGCTCGTCTCCGACGTGGGGGGCGCACGAAACGCGGGTCTGCGCGCTATCTGGTACAACCCCGAAAACAAACCGCGCCCCGAAACGGCACCGGAACCGCACCACACGGTTCAAACTCTCACGGATATTCTCAGGCTGGTCTCCGAGAGTTAAACCGTCCAGCCTTTGGGGAACTTCGGGCGAAGCAGTGCAGTGGCTTTCACGCTGCTGGCCTTGAGCTTGCTCGCATCCCAGTCGAAGCCCTCTTGTGCGCGAAACGCGACATTGCCTAAAAGCACGGTCTCGGTCATCGGGCCGGAGTAACCAAAGTGGCACGTCGCGGGCTTGCCGCCTTGAATCGCCTCGACCCACTCTCTGTGAAAACCAGGCGACTTTGCAAGCTTGACGCTTGTCGGGGTTGCCGGATCTACGCCAATCAGTTCGGCTTTGTCAAAGCCACAGAGCAGCATGCCTTTCTCGCCAATAAAGAGATTGTTCATGCCCTTGGATTCGAGGCCTTTCTCTTTCAAGATTGCCGGGGTGCCCTGGTACCAGTGCAGCGTGAGATCTTTCTCGTACTGAAAGCTCACGTGAAACTTCGTGGGTGTGGTCACCGCATGGAGCGGGTCGCCATCGTGGAAATTCACCCGCGTGGGGTAGGTCAGCCCGAGTGCCCAGAACGGAATGTCTAAGATATGGCAGCCCCAGTTACCCGCCTCACCGGTGCCGTAGTCCCAGAAGAAACGCCACTTATACGGCACAATATCCGGGGTGTAGGGCCGCTGTGGGCCGGGGCCAAGCCACAAATCGTACTTGAGCGTGGACGGAACCGGCGGCGTGTCGGTGGGAACGGGTACCATGCCACGGTTACTGCCGATCCAGCTATGCACTTCTGTGACCTTGCCGATCAGGCCGGACTGGATAACCTCGACGGCCTTATGGATCGCAGGGAGCGTGTGTCGCTGCACGCCCAGCTGAGTTGCCACTTTCTTCTCCGCCGCGAGCTTAGTGAGCTCGCGCACCTCCCAGACCGAGTGGGCCATGGGTTTCTCTAAGTAGACATGCTTTCCCATCAGAATCGCCTGCCGCGCGGGATGAAAGTGGGTGTGGTCGGGCGTGGCGATCACCACGGCATCAATGTCCTTGCCCATCTGATCCAGCATCACGCGCCAGTCGTAGAACTTCTTCGCGCCGGGAAACTGCTCGTACGCCTTGCCCGCCTGCTTGTCGTCTACATCGCACAGCGCAACAAAATTAGTGGTCGGTTGGAGCTTGGCAAGCTCCTTGATGGAATAGGCCCCCTGCCCTCCAATCCCAATCACCGCGATATTCACACGGCTACGAGGTGGCTGCGCCTGAGCCTCGGTAGCTCCCAAAGCCAATCCGGCAGTTCCTAAAATCAGCTCGCCGAGAGCATTCACGATCTGCAAATAAATTCAGGCAAGACTCTGCACCAAATATTTTTATAAATCTTTCTAATAATAGAATCCTTTCTCCTGTACTGCTATTTCCTG
>NZ_JAYVPL010000058.1:0-6957 GCF_043757465.1 Armatimonas sp. | reverse complement strand
GTTTCGGTAGCCGTAGCGCGAGTTACGCTCTAATTGTTTAAACTGCTTACGGACTTCTTTCTGGATCGCGTCATGGCTGATTCCACTCACTTTTTTTACCTTCGTCTTTGGAGCAGCAGCAGGCTCTGGGGCCGTCGCTTCTTGAATTTCGTACAACAGCACCGCGACGATATGCTTGCACCAGCCATCCCACTCCTCGCCGTACGGACAGGTGCAGTCGGCCTCTTCAACGTCGTTTTTGTCATCGAGGTTAATCGTCACCTGATACGGCTTGTGGCGCGACCCTTGCACATGCGCGATGAGCGTCTGCCCCTTGCGCGTGGTGTCCTCAATCAGTCCCTCGGAGAGATAGTCTTTCCCACGCGCAAATATTGTCGCCCCCACACTCCTCAGAAGCTCACTCTCGTTTATCATGAGCTATATTGTAGGGCAAATGCCTCATTTTTTCGATTCTTTACCAATTACTTTTGAGACCGATGTTTGTGTGGTCGGCGGCGGCCCGATGGGTGTCTCACCTTCTAAGGTTTAGCAAAGCATCCACCGACAAAGATATGGTAGTGCTCAAAATTTCCGGCGACTCTGGTGACATGGTAGTATATTTGGTAGAATGCACATCTGACCAAATGTCTGAATAGGGTGTGTTATTTTCATTGGGAACAAAGCAAGGAACTCTAGACATTGGGCCTAGGTGAGGCAGTCAACATGAAGATGATGAACAACGTCAATCATCAAGAGGTAGAGGTTATGAACCGAAAAAGCGTGAGTCTTGTAATGACAGGGTTCCTCTGGTCAACTCCCTCTTGCATTGAGGGGTTAAGTCGGATACTGGATATTGGAAATACATTCAATGCATACAACGTTTCTAGCACTCCTGAGGAGGCAGATGCCAGAGCAATACAATCAGATTGGCAAGTTGTCGGTACCGACATCACCTCGGCGGTGAGGCAGTATCAGAAAGCTAACAGCGATGATCGATCTTCAAAGAAATGAAGAAGGGATTTCCAAATCTTCCAAAAATGCCCCTCCTGAAGAAGTATTAGAGGGGCATTTTACTGATCCAGAGCAAGCCAAAATAGCTCTCATAGCTTCTCATTCTTCCTTTTTCTCAGGCCCCCTCCCTCCTCCAGAGGTATTGATTCGTTATAATGATGCCACACCTGATGCAGCAGATAGAATCATTGGCATGGCTGAGAGACAGTCGGCGCATCGTCAGGAATTGGAACTTCTAGTCACTAAAAGTAATATTGAACGATCAAATCAAGGTCTAAAAACGGGTTCATATATTGCAACATTGTGTTTAGTTACTAGTGGATTTTGTGCTTATATTGGACAGGCGACTGTAGCTGGTATATTAGGTGGCAGCACTGTAATCGGACTCGCAGGAGTTTTTGTAATAGGGAAAATCACTCAAAACAAAGAGCTTTCTGAAAAGAAAGATAAGAATACTAATCCTCAAATTGATTCTAAGGAATCTTCTGAAAAACGATTACCAACACCGCCTCCGAGTAGCGAAAAAAATCGCAGGGCGAAGCCTCGGCGTTAGCAAGTGGAACCAAGTTATCCTCTCGCCTTTAAGACCGATGTTTGTGTGGTCGGCGGCGGCCCGGCGGGAGTCGCGGCAGCGCTGAGCGCGGCACGCAACGGCGCACGGGTCTTGCTGATTGAGCGCATGGGTTTTTTAGGTGGCTCGGCAACGGCGATGCAAGTTCCCGCCTTTGCGCCCTTCTCGGATCGCACGAAGGCGATTGTCCGCGGCATCGGCTGGGAAGTCATGACCGAGCACCAGCGCCGCCTGGGTCGCTCTCTCCCTGATCCCGACTTCTACCATGTGCCGCAAGATAACGGCCGCATGGACTGGGTACCGATTGATGTGGAGCTGCTCAAGCGCCTCTACGACGAGCTCTGTGAAGCCGCAGACGTCACGGTGCTCTTGCATTCGTTCGTTGGGGCAACTTGCACTCTCCCCCCAGCCCCCTCTCTCGCTCTTTTTCCGACTCCGTCGGGACGAGAGAGGGGGCGTTTAGAGGGGCTGATTCTTGCCAATAAAGCGGGGATCTCTCTTGCCAAAGCAAGTGTCTTTATTGATGCGACGGGCGATGGCGACCTAGCGGCGCGTGCGGGATGCGCGTTTGAGCTTGGCGACGAGAGTGGCAAAACACAGGGAATGACGCTGTGTTTTACGGTGGCGGGCGGCTCGCGGAGTAAGTATCTGGAGTATGTCTACACCACCGGCGATGGCTACCTGGCCCAGTTAGTGGCGCAGGCAAAGGCTGATGGCGCGTGGAACTTGCCGGATAGCTCGCTAGTGGGAATGAGCTTTAAGAGCGAGAGTGTCGCCGGGTGCAATCTAGGCCATGTCTACGGCTACGATGCCACCGATCCGCTCTCGATAAGCTTGGCCGAGCGCGAGGGGCGCAAAGTGATCGCAAAACTCATGGCGTTTTTGCGGCGCTATGTCCCCGGCCAGGAAAGTATCGAGCTGATCTCCAGCGGCCCACACATCGGGGTGCGCGAGTCGCGGCGCATTGTAGGCGAGTACACGCTCACACTGGAGGACTACCTTTCCTGCCGCACCTTCCCCGACGATATCGCGCGCTGTGCCTATTTCATTGACCTGCATGCCGTCACGACGGAAATAGCCGCACGTGCCAAAAGTGTGACAGACGGCGCACAGCGCTCCCACTCGCTTCCCGCCGGCCAGAGCCATGGGATTCCCTACCGTTGCCTCATTCCCAAGGGCATCGAAAATCTTCTGGTGGCGGGCCGCTGCCTCTCCGCCGAGCGCGCCGTCCAGGGCGCCACTCGCGTCATGCCGTTCTGCTTCGCGATGGGCGAGGCGGCGGGCCTCGCGGCAAGCATGGCCGTGGATTTAGAGGGCGCTGTCCGAGGCGTGGATATTATCGAGCTCCGTCAGCGCCTAAAGGCACAGGGCGCGTGGCTAGGAGACTAGTGAACCAGTGGCTCTTCGCACGCTCCTGTCTCGCAGTTCCAGGAGAGGTTCGTGCCATTTTTATCGGTGCCGCAGCTATCGCCGTAGAGCTGGCCGGGAAAACGGCATCCGGGTGGGCCGGTGGACGATGTCACGGTCACGTTGATGGTGATTTTCTTGCCGGACTCACTGTGCGTACATGTCAGAGACGCACCACCTGCCACCTTTCCCGAGACAGTAACAGGATTGCCCGAGGCCGCCACGGAGGCTGTTGACGCCGCGCTGCTCTGCCAGGCCCACGACGCAGGCGCGGTGGGAACGACTTGGTTATCGGCATTGAAAGCCGTCACGCTCACGCTGGCGCCCCCTCCCACAATCGTCGAGACGCTCACGGGGCTGGCGGTAACATGATCTATAGTGCTATCCAGAGAGACATCCTGGTTGACCGAGGAGCCCACATCCCCCGTCGTCATTTCCTGGGTCGCAACCGCCTGAGCAACTCCCGTCCCATCCGCATTGGGGTAGGCCGTCATCGTGATGCGAATCTTCGCCAGAGCGGGCATCGTACTCAGCGTGATATCCGAGGTCGCTCCACTTCCCGCAGGCCGCGCCACCAGTGTCTCGCTGATAGGAACCGCGTAGTCAGGCTCGTAGGCACTCACACTTACCTTCAGGCTCTGGGCAGACAGCGGAATGACACGTGTTGCGCTACGCTCCGGCCAGACAATATGCAGCGTCAGCCCCGTCGCCCGGCTGGATTTGTTTGCAGAACCACCCGCGCAGCCTGAAACCACCAGGCCCACACCCACTGCGACCAGCACAAGAGACAAGATCTTAGTCAAGAGAGATTTCATAGCGGCCCTTTTACTTTCCATACAACCTAATGCTGGCAGTATCAAGATAGAGTTTGTCGAAGATATTCTGGCGTACCTCGATGAGATCGGGAAACTCACGGGTGATAAAGGTCTTATCTTTTACCACAAGCGACGCCCCGACGGTCGCCTTGATCCCCACTCCCAGCTTCACGTTATTTCCCGCAGGGCTGCTCTGTCGCTTCAGCTCCAGATCCGCATAACCGTCGGCTTTTAGGAAGGGGCCCGCGATACCCAAAAGACGTAAAGAGAGATCGGCTCCGGGCCCAATAGCGAACTTGAAAACATTCAGATAGTTTAAGTTCAGTGGGTTCATCACGACTTTATGGCTACTCACCGGAACTGCACCTGTCTGCGGGGTGAAGCTGAAGCCAGCCTGGAAAGTAATAACCGACTGGGGTAGCTCGTAGCCCACCTCTAACTTGCCCTCACAGAAGACATTGATATCCAGCATGGGCACGTAGGGAAGTAGCACGGGAACACCTGCCACGATCACGACGAGATAGAGTGTCGGGCCAACAAGGGTTTTAACCTTGACGCGCTTGGAAATGCCCGGGATCTTTGCTGAGATGGCGACCTTAAAACCGGACTTAATCTCGGTTGTTGGCGCATAGCGGTAGATCTGAAGCACTCCCCCCTTGATGAGAATTTGGGAGTCTGTCTTGAACTTAAAGGTGACCGCCCCCTCACAGATAATGCCCGCATCTCTTGTACCAGCGAGGACTGCCTTATGAAGAACGATCTTAAACTCACGGGACGTATCATCGGCGCGGCTGCGGCCCGGCGGCACAAACTGAACATCAGGATCGTCGGGCGTGGTGTCCACGAAACCCGCCGGGTCGTACTCCTCAGGTAGACGGAGATCCGCTTGCTGGAAGACATCCTCAAGATACGCTTGCTCTGTTTGGACAACCACCCCGCCCGCGCCGTCGGGAGCCGCGGAGACGACGCGTAGCATGAATCCCTCGCCCATTGTCCCCAGAAGCACTTGACCCGCCGTCAGCGTGGGCACACTGCCCGCAAGAGTGATGCTGTTTTCCGTACGCCCCGTCACACGAACCGAGCTGTCGTTGGGAAGCAAGACCGCATTGGGCTGTAAAATCGCAGGAAGGGGAGGGTCAGCTCCCCCACCGCCACCGCCGCCGCAACCCGCCAGCCCCAGGAGTCCGGCTCCCGAGAGCATCAGGAAGTGACGGCGGCCCAGCGCACGCAGCGGGATCGTGAGATCCTCAGACATCGTTGCCTTCTTTCTAGCGCCCTGCCGGGACAGCGAGATAGCTGCCGTTGTCGAGCGAGCGAATCGTGAACTGTGCGCGCTGCTGCGGTGTCGCGGCAGCGATATAGGTGCTGTTGAGACGCTGACCATCGGCGGCAATGACCTTGACCGTGTCAACGCCATTTTCTTGCACCAGAATGGGAATCGCCGTCGCGGGGCCCACTTGAACCGGGCCGATCGGGCGCAGGTTCGAGTCTAGTAGCTTACCAACGGGAGAGACCACGTAGCCGTAGCGGCTCAGGGCGCTCTTGGCCTTGCGGATCTTGTCCTTGAGATCGTCTTTGCCCGCCCAGGAGCCGCCACCGTACAGATACATATTGCACTCACCCAGCTCAGCGGTGCCCCGTGGACGAATTCGATTGAGAGTCGCACTGATCTCGCCGGGCCGACGTGGGGGCGAGGCAAGCTCAATCAGCGTATCCGTGAGTACCTGGTCACGGCAGGAGCTTGGAGGAACCGTTGCTCCATACAGCCGGACTTTCTTACGTAGATCCTCATAGGTACTCCACTGTCCACCGCCGTAGTTGAGTGCGTTACACTCGCCAATATCGCCCAGTCCGTTCGGGGCACGACGAATATCGTCGTTGTAGACCTGATTGATCAGCGGATCGCGGCAAGCTGCGGAGCGCACCAGGGCCGCAGAGGCAGGGCGTCCTAGGAGCGGTCCGCGCCCCTCACAGATCCAGTTCAGTGCCACAAGCACCACAAGCCCACCCGGCAACCCTGCTGGGTATCCCAAAAATCGCTTCATGATTGAAACTCCCTATGGTGCACACTATACCTTAAGGCGCGTGACAGTATCGTGACAGAGTGGGATCGAGTTACTTCGGGAGTGCGGGTTCAATATGCACTAAAACGCGGGCGAAGCGCTTATCGGAGATCTGAGCGCGGACGGTGTCTTGCACTTCGTGGGCAATCTCGTGGCCACGGTAGACAGACATGCTCCCCGCCACCCGGACGTCCAGCTCCACATAGTAGTCAAAGCCCATCTTGCGGATGAAGCACTTGTGCAGGTTCTCGACTCCCACAACTGTCAGCGCGACGCGGCGCACCTCGGCCTCCAGTGCGGGATCGGGGTGGGCATCAGTGAGCTCGAAGAGTGCACCCCGCAGGATATTGACCCCGTTGTGGAAGATCACAACCGAGGCCACCAGCGCCGCCCAGTCGTCGGCACTCGCCCAGCGGGAGTCGGGGTGGAGGCGATTGCCTATCTGCGCAATGAGAATTCCCACGAAGGCGGCGATACTAGTGATCGTGTCGGTGCGCTGGTGGAGAGCATCGGCCTTCACGGCGTTACTGCCTGTCTGCTCCCCGATTTTCAAGGCGTAGCGCACCAGCGCCTCTTTAATGCCGATCACCGCGAGGAGCACCAGCAAGGTCCAGGGAGCCGGAAGGCGGTGGGGAATACGGATGCGCTCGATGCTCTCGTAGGCGATCCCAAAGGCGGCCAAAAAAAGAAAGAGCGAGACCACGACGGCGGCCAGCGGCTCCGCTTTTCCATGCCCTTGTGGGTGGTTCTCATCGGCAGGAAGCGTCGAGACCTTCAGCCCAAAGTAGACGAGGATGGACGAAATAACGTCCAACCCCGACTCAATCGCATCAGCCACGAGCGCGTACGAGTGTCCGAAAACCCCAGCCAGCATCTTCCCGAGCGCCAGAAAGAGGTTGACGACGATCCCAATCAGCGTGGAGCGCATCCCCTGCTCGGCGGGGTGTGGGGTAGACATCGGCCTCTATTATACCCGTCTCAAGCGTCGGACGTACTCTTAGAAGTATCTGACTCAGGGGAACCGCATTTGTTTTTTTGAAGACCGAATTTCCCAGTTTTCAGGCGTTTGCCCAAGTTTGCTATGAATGCTGAAAATGCCTTTCCCATCTAC
>NZ_JAYVPL010000057.1:0-26090 GCF_043757465.1 Armatimonas sp. | reverse complement strand
GGCATCTGATTTTTCGGGGAGAGAGTTTTGGGTTTTCATAACTCCCTCCATAGCAATTTTGGTTCCATTGGCAAAAAAAGTTACGGGACAAGATTAGCCGTTGGACGGGGGATGGGGGGGAACTTTTCATGGTATCCTGAAGCCTATGTCTGCAAAACAATACAGCGCGGCTCCTGCGCTTTCCATTGACCTCTCGAAGACCTACACGGCGACGATTGAGACCAACTTAGGGACTCTGACGGCGGAGTTCTTCCCGGCCGATGCGCCTGTTACGGTCAACAACTTTGTCTTTCTGGCCCGCGAGGGCTACTACGATGGGGTAATCTTTCACCGCGTCATCAAGGGCTTTATGATCCAGGGCGGCGACCCCACCGGCACCGGTCGCGGTGGCCCCGGCTACAAGTTCGCCGACGAGCCCGTGCGCCGCAAGTATCTGCGGGGGACGCTTGCGATGGCAAACTCTGGCCCCAATACCAACGGTAGCCAGTTCTTTGTCATGCACTCGGACTATGCTCTGCCGCCCAGCTACACGATATTTGGCAAGCTCACGGCGGGCGAGGACGTTCTCGATGCCATTGCCACCACTCCCACGGGAGCGCAAGACAAACCCAGTACGCCAGTGACGATCCGTACGATTACGATCACGGAAGCGTAAGATAGTGCCTAAAGTTCTGGTCAGTGACCCAGTCGCGGCGGAGGGTGTTGCCATCCTCCGCCGGGCCGGGCTGGAAGTAGATGTTCGCACGGGTCTGTCCAGTGTGGAACTCAAAGAGATCATCGGGGAGTATGAGGGCCTCGCGGTTCGCTCAGAAACCAAAGTGACGGCGGAGATTTTAGAGGCGGCCCACAAGCTCAAGATCATCGGTCGCGCCGGGGTCGGAGTAGACAATATTGATGTCGCTCGGGCAACGGAAAAAGGCATCCTTGTCGTTAATTCCCCCGAGGGAAACACCATCGCGGCAGCGGAGCTAACCGTGGCGCTGTTTTTCGCGCTCTCCCGCAACGTGCCGCAAGCACACCAGAGCATGAAGGCGGGTGAGTGGAAGCGCAGCAAGTTCGTGGGCGTTGAACTCTACGGCAAGACAGCGGGCGTGATTGGCCTGGGCAAGATCGGGCGCGAGGTAGCCAAACGCCTGAAAGCCATGGAGATGCCGATTCTCGCCTACGATCCATTTCTGGGCAAAGAGCAAGCCGATGTGCTAGGCGTGCAGTTGGTGGATCTGGACACGCTCTACCGACGGGCAGACTTTATCACGGTGCACGTCCCCAAGACCAAAGAGACCACGGGCCTTATCTCCGATGCACAGCTCGCGGTCATGAAAGACGGCGTCCGGCTGATCAATGTCGCCCGTGGCGGAATCTACGACGAAGCGGCGCTCTTGCGTGGGCTGGAGTCGGGCAAGCTGGGTGGCGTGGCACTGGATGTCTGGGAGAGTGAGCCCATCGCAGCAGACTATGCACTCGCGCTGCATCCGAAAGTGATCGCCACGCCACATCTGGGGGCCTCGACCGAAGAAGCCCAGATCGGAGTTGCCGTAGACATCGCCGAGCAAATCGTCGCCGTGCTATCGGGCGGCAGTGCCCGTGCAGCGGTGAACATGCCCTCGCTCCCCGCCGAGATTCTGCACCGGACAGCCCCGTACTTAACCCTCGCGGAGAAGATGGGTAGCCTCAAAGCACAGCTCGCGCGTGGCTCCGTCACTGCCGTGGAGATTCGCTACGAGGGCGAGTTCGACACGGCACAGACGGTGCATCTTACGCGCGCGGTGCTGAAAGGCCTCCTGATGCCCGCACTTGGGGAGTCCGTGAACTATGTCAATGCCCCGGCGCTAGCGGCCTCCCGTGGTGTCAAAGTCACGGAGTCCCGTGGGCCACGTGGCGATGAGTACGAGCGCCAGCTCACCGTTCTGGCCACCGACGATCGTGGAACCCACGGTGTCACAGGAACGGTCTTTGGCAAGAGCGACCCGCACATCGTCTTTTTGGATACCTACCCTGTGGACTTTCGCCCGGAGGGCCACCACATCATGGTTCGCAACAACGACCGCCCCGGAATGATCGGTAAGATCGGGACAATCCTGGGCGAGGCGGGGGTCAATATCGCCGGAATGTACGTGGGGCGCGACGAGAAAGACGGCACGGCGGTGATGGCGCTCTCAGTGGACTCTGCCGCCTCACCAGAGGTCGCGGAAATTGTCCGTAGCCTAGATGGTATCCTCTCCGTTCGCCAAGTGGTTCTCTAGCGATTCGAACCCACCCGGCTCTTGCCGGGTGGGCGAATCTCTCGGGTCGCGGGTATAATCGTCGCCATGAAATTGTTCTTCACTTTCGGGACGGTACTGCTTGCTGTGGCCGCGTGGCCACAGGAACCCGCTCCCCTCGCTAAACCCTTTGCGTTTACGTTCTCTGGGCCGTCGCCTGCCTTCAATCAGCCACGCGGTCTGCGGCCCGCGAAAACCCAGGCACAGTTCAACCTCGGGGCGAAGCTGCGTGTCCTGGAGAGTAGGGCACTCGGGAAAATCTCGGTGGAGACGGACAACCTCATCTCGACGGATGCCTTTGACCAGGCAGGGCGCTACGGCGCAAATCTGCACTACGAGCGCCCTCTGGTCGGTAGCACACTTTTGGTGGGGCGCTTCGGGTTTGCTGGGGCGCTTCGGGTTTGCATCGAACCAGGCGGGGAGCCAGCAGGCACTCAGGGGCACACTGGGCTCGCAGTGGGCACTGCTCGGTGGAGATCTCAACGTCAACTTTATCCAGTTCGACAGCCGCACCAAGCGCAGTACCGCGCTCTCACCCCGTCACCAAGCCGCGAGTGTCTTCGCCCCGAACCTCGTGCTGACCTTTCCGTCGTTTTTCCTGACTAGGCGTACCGAGAGCCCCACCGTTGTGGATACGGTTCATGTCACACTGGCATCCCGCAGGTGAGTGCAGCGCTGGTCGTGCCTGAGAAAGCCCTCCCGTTTAAGACTCCCTTTCTGCACGGACTGAATGTCTCCTTTATCACCGGCGCGAACGAAGCCAATGGTTTTGCGCCGCTGACGAACCTACGCTTCAATTTCCTGCTCACCCCGCCCGTGCGCTAGTCCTCGTAACCGAAAAAGCGACGCTGTTTAATGAGCTTTGCCACGGACTCGGGAACCGCGCTCTCCCAAGACAGATCTTTTTCGCGGATCTTGCAGAGAACATCACGTGAGAAGATGTGAAGGTAGTCCTTGTTATAAAAATCAAGGCTCAGGATATGCCCGTTTTCCACCATGTGCTCGTAGAGACTCTGAAGATGCGGTGCCACTTTGAGCTTGGGAACCGTGATGAGGTGACGGCTAGACTTGTCCATCAAAGGGTAGATGTAGAGCCTCAGGTCATTTTTGAAGAGCCGCCCAAACGACTCTAAGATGCCCCCCTCCAGGTTCTCGTAGTAGCGCTCGTCGAACAGATCCGTCAGGCTAGGAATGCCCATCGTGATTCCGATGGGTAGCTTCGTGTAGCGCCGAAGATACGAGGCAAGCCGGTAGTACTCGAAGTAGTCCGAGATCAACACTGTGGCTCCCGTGGCGGCAAGCACATCCGCGCGTGCCAAAAAATCCGCGTAGTCAATCTCACCACTGGCCCGGAGATTCTTCATGGTAATCTCAAAGAGACTAACCACCTCACTATCATCCGCGGCATTGTCCACGAACTGCTGTCTTGCGCAGTGGATCATGTCTAGATTAACATGCGTCACGGGCCGAAACGAGCCGCGCTCCACGAGAATACGCTTCTTGCGCAGCACTTCCGAGGTCTGGAGAACTTCCCCGTCCGCAGAGAAGAGCGCGGCGGCAGAGAGCTCTAGCTGCACCAGTTTAAGAGCGACAAGGCGATGATCTATCTCCTGAAACGCCGGACCGCTGAACTTAATCATGTCCACTTCGATGCGCTCGGTGGTCAGGCTGTCCAAGAGAGAACAAAGAACCGAGTCCGTATCGGTATTACGTAGCAGCGCGGCATGAATTAGATTGACCCCCACAATGCCCAGTGCCTCTTGCTGGCTGATATTGTCCGTATCGAGCATGCGAACGTGGATGACAACCTGACTGGCTTCCAGCTCAAACGGTCGCTGGAACTTAATGCCCATCCAGCCATGGCACTCGTTGGTACCATGAAAGTTTCTGGCGGCGACAGTATCTGAGAAAACAAAGAAGTCGGTGCTCTCCCCTCGTGCGGGTCCAAGACGCTCAAGAAGTAGATTAAACTCATAGTCGAGCATGGTCTGGAGCCGCTCGCGGGAGACATAGCGCGGCGATGACCCGTAGATGGCATCGCTGACGGTCATGTCGTACGCTGAGATGGACTTCGCGATTGTCCCCGCCGCGCCGCCCACCTGAAAGAACCAGCGCACCACTTCCTGACCCGCACCAATCTCCGCAAACGTCCCGTAAAGGCGCTCCGTGAGATTGATCTCCAGTGCTTTCTGCTGAGTCTCCGCCCCGCGCCGCGCCGTATTCTGATCCATGCTGCTGCCTCCCCAAAAACAAAAACGCCCACGATGTACAAACGTCATCGTGGGCCTTGCGTTCCTATTTTACCTGATGAACCGGTTAGAACCAGCGGCCACCGAAGAGGTTGGAGATGAAACGCAGGATCATGGCCCAGAACGAGAAGAGCCAGAAGCCACGTCCGCTGTTGGCGACATTGGAGACGCCACGAGCGACCTCATGGGCGACGCCACGCGGTCGGATGGGGACACGATTCTTCGCACAAGCACGGCAGCGGTTACCTGCGGGGCCAAAGACCATGCAGCGCTGGCAAATCGGCGTCTCACAGCGGCCACAACGGATCAGTGTTGTGATTTTGGGATGGCGCGAGCAGTAGTACGCTCCCTCTTGGCCCTCCACCGCAATAGGATCGGGCCGTGGCTCCAGCTTCACACCACACTCTCCACAGAACTTCTGATCCGACTCGTTACGCGCACTACACTTCTGACAGAACATGCCAATCCTCCTCCTCATACCCTAAGACGTACACTATTGATACCATAATTTCTTCTCCACATGGTACATTGTCACCCATGAGTACAGACAGTGCTTCCGAGCTACTATGGGGCCGCACACCGTCGGGTTTCGGACGGCGTTTGCGACGGATTATAGCCGCCGCTACGGTGCTCAAACAGGCCGACCGATATTTGTGTCGAGCTGGTACCCCGCACGGGTACTTGGCGATTCCTCCACCCTTTGCTATGGTGATTATCTCGCCGTGACTGCTGAAACCGAAGCCTATGCAGCGTTTGCAGAGCGCCTCACAGCCTATAACCGAGAAGCGACGATCCAGTACGGGCTAGAACAGGGTGCGTCCTTGCTAGCGCAGCGGGAGCTGCTGCCGATGCGTGCGTTTCGGAATGCGGAACCCGTTGCGGGTAGCTTTCCCGTCGTGGTGTACCACCCGGGGCTCGGCGGCTCGTATGAAGAAAACAGCATCCTCTGCGAGTACCTGGCGAGCTTTGGCTATATCGTGGTCAGTAGCACCTTCCAGCCTGAGGAGGCGTCGTCGCTCAACCTCGACTGGGACTTGACCCGCTCTTTCCACGACCTAGGTTTTCTGTTAAATACCATGATCCCCTGCTGGTTCGCTGCCACCGGCCCCCTTCAGCACAACGACTTCACGTCGCAGGGAATCCTGGATACTATCGAGCGCCACCCCGACCATACCGAAGCGACGCGGATTCGCCAGCGCTACAATGCCATCTGCGATCTCACGCACCACTTCCTCGATCACACACTGAAAGGCCAGCCCGAGCCAACCTGTGCAGATGAACAGCTCATTGCGCTGATACATAGGCCAGAACGTCAGGTACACTCTGCGGCATGACACTAGGATTTTTGACCGATGGGCGCGTCGAGGATGTCGTCTTTGCCGCTGCCGAAGGATTTGATTGTTTAGAGCTGGCGCTCTTTGGTGATACGTCGCTCTTTGATGACGCCAGTGCTTTCAAAAACGTGCTGGCGGAGCATCAGATCACGCTGGCAGCAGTCTCGCTCTTTGGGCAGAACTATTTCGATGAGGCCACAGGAGCGGAGCGATTGGTGCGGCTAGGACGGGTAATCGCGCTGACGGCAGTGCTCGGTGCACCGATTGTGGTCTTCGGGAGCGGCTCAGGTGCCGTGACGCCGACAGCAGGCGTCCGTAAGCTCTTGCCCCTGATCCATGATGCACAGCAGCTAGGGCTGACAGCGGCGTTCTACAACTGCCACTGGGAAAATGTCGTGGATCGGCCCACGGCCTGGGACGAAGCTCTGCCGCTGGCCCCCGGCGTAGGGGTAAAGTTCGATCCGTCGCACCCGACACAGATGCACCGCGACTGGAAAACGGAACTCTACCACGCCGCACCACACCTCAAGCATGCTCATGCGAAAGATGTGCTGGAAGTGGGTGGCAAGTTTGTCGCGAACCCGAATCCGGGGCTGGGCTCGATCCGCTGGGAGGAGTTCTTCGGTTTGCTCCACCACGCGGGCTACGAGGGCGCGGTCTGTATCGAGCCGCATAGTGCCCTCTACACCGGCCCACGCCGCTACGATTTCTTAAAGTTCTCTCGCGACTATCTCCGCCGATTTCTTAACTAGAGCTTCAGGTATTCTTCAGCACGGTGCCGTACAGTGGTTGTATGAATCCATCCTCCATCCTGATTGTTGGCGGCACCCTAGTGATAATTACGGTATAACCCACGGTATGCAATGCTGGGAATACGGGCGGTTTGTCGCGGGCGCAACCACACGCCGTTGGTCTGATGGTGCTGTGGTGACGGTTACCAAGCAGCTCGAAAAAACACAGACGGTCTCCGGTTATACCGATAGCCTCTACGAGGTGCAAGTAGCCGGGCAGCCGCGGACACTGTGGGGCGGTGAGCTTGCCAATGCCTTTTACCCTCTCTCCGATGGCCACGTCTTTCTTACACGTGTCATCGGAACGGGCCAAGGCAAGCTACGTCAGCTAGAAGCGCGCCTCCATGCAGGGGGCAGTGTCCTGCGCTTTCCCACCGTTGAGGTTCAAGAGACAGACCGCTTCGGATACTCTCTTGGAGTTCTCGCCACCGATGGGCATGGTTTGACCGGAGTCGCACGCATTTTCCGCTTGAAGTTCACCTACGAAGCCTGCGACTACCCCAACGGCGAGGTGGTCTTACTCCAGAAGGGCAGCCAGCTTGTTCTAGGGCCACGCGCCCTCTCCAGTGCGAATGAAGTGAGCAACCGCACCTACAAGCTAATCTTTCCCCACGATCCAGCGGGCCGTCCCAACCAGATTAGAGAGATCGCCACGCTCACGGAGCGCAACGAAAAAGGCGTGACCATCCGGCAAAAAACGACGATTACCACCTACCGCTGGACGGGAAATCGTGTGATAAAATAGTGCCAAAGCACCCGTAGCTCAGCGGATAGAGCATCCGCCTTCCGTGACCACAGGAAGTAAAATGAGTTCAATTCTCATGGTCACGACTAAGCGGAGGGTCGCAGGTTCGAGCCCTGCCGGGTGTATTTCTTTCTCAGCGCTCCGGGTCTTGCTGCCGCCCAATCCACTGCCCGAGTGCAAAGATGCCACCCGCCCAAACCCACGATAGCACAACGGAAAGTGCTGCAAAGTAGCGTGTGAGTGGTCCTATTTCACGAATCCATCCCAAGAGCAGGAAGCAAAATTCGAGTGCCATGAGAAGCACCAGCAGCAATGACGCCGTGCTCAGAAGTTTCCGCGCCTGCCCTCGTTTTCGCAAAAATATAGCCAAACTCCCCCTAACGCAGCACAGGCTCAGTAAGCTTCCCAGAATTCCCAGGCTCACCTCAACGGCACTGAGGTTTAAGATGTGCGTGAGAGCGCCCACTGCTAGTATCGCTCCGAGTACGAGCATTGCGCAGCCCCCGAATACTTCGCCCACGGAGGGTTTTGTCATGTTAGCAGGATACCACGCACGCATCTACGCAAAAGAAAAGCCCGGTAGGAAACTTCCTACCGGGCAAAAAGCAATCAATTCTCCATCGCCGCGCGACAGCAAAATTAACGCTTGCTGAACTGAAATCCACGACGGGCGCGCTTGCGACCGTACTTCTTGGATTCCTTGACACGCGGGTCGCGGGTCAGGAAGCCATTGCGGCGTAGCACGGGGCGTAGCTCGGGATCGAACTCTACCAGCGCTTTGCTGATACCGTGGCGCAGTGCCCCGGCTTGGCCAGAGATCCCGCCGCCCTTGGTCTTGGCGAAGATGGTATAACGCCCCTCGCTACGCGTGGCAGCGAAAGGCTGGTGGATCAGCGCTTCCAGGGTGCGGCGACAGAAGTACTCCATCACCGTCTTGCCATTGATTGAGATCGTCCCATCACCCGGCGCAAGCCAGACACGGGCGATAGCGCACTTGCGCTTGCCGGTTGCATAAACTCTAGTCTCTGCCATTGTTTAACCTTCTGCCTTTGCTTTGGCCGCGCCCTTGATCTGCGCCTCATGCGGATGGGTATCGCCCGCATAAACCCGCAGCTTGGTGAGCATGTGCGCACCAAGGCGGTTGTGCGGAAGCATGCCCTTGACGGTACGCATCACGGCGTAGTCAGGGCGCTTCTCCAGCAGCTCACCCCGTGGAATCTGCTTGAGGCCACCGGGGTAGAGCGTGTGCCGGTAGATCGGCTCATCGGCCTTGTTGTTGCCGGTGAGGATTGCTCGTGCGGCATTGATGATGATCACGTGATCGCCACAGTCCATGTGCGGAGAAAAAATCGGCTTGGTCTTACCGCGCAGAATCTTCGCCGCCTCAACCGCCAGACGGCCAATGGGCACACCTGTCGCATCTAGGACGATCCAGTCGCGCTGGATATCGCCCGCTTTCACTGAATAAGTCTTCATTTTAGTTTATTCCTATTCGCTGCCCATCGTAGCTAACTTTCACCAGGCAGAGCCCTCTTGCCGGGGCGATAGGAGGGCACGCCCTCCGATCACAGACTTCCAGAAGTTCCTTCACCGCGCTAACACTCAGCTTCCCTTGCCCCACCTGAGCAAGCGTCCCCACCAAACTACGAACCATCTGCCGCAGAAAGGCGTTACCGCGCACCGTGATCAGCAGGCACGGCCCCAAGGACCGGACTGCGATCTTCTCGACGACGCGCACGGTGCTATATCCAGGCGCCGTTGGCTGCCCAAATGTTGCAAAGTCATGCGCTCCGCACAGAACCCTCCCCGCATCTCGCATTCCCTCCACGTCCAGCGGCTTAGTGAGGTGCCACACGTAACGTGTGAGCAACGCCGAGGGTTGCGGACGATTCAAGATCGCGTAACGGTAGGTTCGGCTCGTGGCACTGAAGCGAGCATGAAACTCCTGCTCCACTTGCTCCACCTTCCGTACGCTCATATCGCATGGTAGGTAAGCGCTCAGTGCTCCGGCTATCTTATCTTCTGAAATTTTCCAGTCCACATCGAAGTGGGCAACTTGCCCCAGCGCGTGAACTCCCGCATCCGTGCGACCTGCCCCATGAACCCGAATTTGTGTTCGAGTCAGTTGGGCCAGAGCCGCTTCCAGCTCTCCCTGAACCGTGCGTTCCCCCTTGCCTTGTGTCTGGAAACCGGCAAAGTCGGTTCCATCGTATTCCAGAGTTAGGCGAACGCGGCTCATTAGCTACTTAGACTGCCTCAGTCGTTGACGAACTCCAGCACCACAACAGGTGCCCCGTCGCCACGTCGAACACTCTTGTGGGCCATGCGGGTGTAGCCGCCGGGCCGATCCTTGAAGGTCGGAGCGATCTTCGTGAAGAGTTCCATGATGATGTCCTCATCGCTGGAGCTCTTACCACCAATGGCAGCGCGGGCGATACGGCGGGAGTGCACACTATCGTCTTTTGCCCGGGTGACCAGCTTCTCAACCATTGGCTGGATCTCCTTGGCACGCGCCTCGGTGGTCTCAATTTTCTTGTAGATGATCATGGAGCGTAGTAGGCCCTTCAGGAGCGCGATTCGCGCGTCCGAAGCGAGGCCAAACTGCCGTCCACCTATTCGGTGTCGCATTCTCTAACTTCCTTAATCCTCGTCATCGTCATCCTCGCCGGGGAAATAGCCGTCCGAGTCCTTGAGCGTCATGCCCAGAGTGTTCAGCTTTTCCTTGACTTCGGTCAGAGACTTCTTTCCAAAGTTGCGAATGTTCATCAAGTCCACTTCGCTCATCAGCGCCAGCTCACCCACGGTCAGCACATTTGCCTTCTTCAAGCAGTTGTACGTGCGAACCGAGAAGTCCAGCTCCTCGATACGAGTATCGGGTGCGCCGTGCGCCCCGAGCCCGCCGGTAGTCTGGGCGATGAAAGAGCGTACTGGGCCGCCCTTGTGATCTATAAACCGCTGGAAATACTCAGAGAGCATCTGCGCCGCCTGCGAGATCGCCGTCCCAGGCTCGATAGCACCATTAGTGGTGATCTCAAGAGTAAGGCGCTCGTAGTCGTTACGGTTCCCTACACGGGTGGGATCCACAGTGTAGTTGACCTTGCGAACAGGTCCATACGCCGCCGGTACGGGAATTTCACCGATAATATCGGTAGTCTTGGCTCCCTTATCCGGCATGACGTAGCCCCGCCCGCGCTCAATTTTCATCTCGATATACAGACTCGCCGTCTCATCCGAGATCGTTGCCAAATAACACTCGGGGTTAACGACTTCCATATCCGCAGGACAAACAACGTCTGCCCCTGTAATACGCCCTGAACCTCGCGCATCTACTCGGATCACCCGAGCAGCGCTCGAAAGCTCATCGTCTTCCTCGCTGTCATCAAGAATCTTGATTGCCAGTTCCTTGAGGTTGAGAAACAGCTCCGTAGCATCCTCTTTTAACCCCGGGATTGTCTGGAACTCGTGTTGTACTCCCTCAATCCGCACCGACGTAATGGCGGCACCGATGATGGAGGACAACATGACGCGGCGAAGCGAATTGCCAAGTGTCACACCGTAGCCCGGCTCGAGTGGCTCGACAACAAACTTGCCAAACGTCGCAGTCTGCTCCAGCGTTTCGATACGAGGTACAACCGTCTCCTGAATTGCCATAGTATCTCCTCCTGAGAATTAGCGGGAGTAGAACTCGATAATGATCTGCTCCGAAACCTGAGAATCCACTTCATCACGGCGCGGTGCAGCGATCACCTTACCGGTGAACTGATGCGCATCAAGGGACAGCCAGGTAGGGGTACGAGAGCCTGCACCCGCCAACGCGTCTTGAATGACGCTCATGCGGCGAGAGCCTTCCACAATAGTAATGGTGTCACCGGGGCGAACCTGATACGAAGGGATGTCTACCGGCTTACTATTGACCAGCAGGTGCTCATGGCTTACCAGCTGCCGGGCTTGTGCACGACTGGTGGAGAACCCGAGGCGGAAGACAACATTATCCAGGCGCATCTCTAGCAGTTGGAGAAGATTTTCACCAGTAACGCCTCTGCGGCGCGAGGCCTCAGCGACATAGGCACGGAACGGCCCTTCAAGAACACGGTACATTTGGCGCATCTTCTGTTTTTCGCGAAGCTGCTTTCCGTATTCCGTTGGTTTACTGGGACGTGCATTGGGGCCATGCTGGCCCGGCGCGTAGTTGCGGCGCTCGATGGCGCACTTTTTAGAGTAGCACCGTGCTCCCTTGAGATAGAGTTTCTCTCCGGCACGACGGCACTTTCGACAGCGGGTATCCCCACTGACGGAGTTAGGTGACGATTTTGACATTGTTCCTCTTCGTCCCCATGCGTCTCACTTTTCGGCATGGGTTTACAAGTAGGCTCTGCACTGCAGAACCCGGATCAGACGCGACGACGTTTGGGGGCGCGACAGCCGTTGTGTGGCAACGGGGTGACGTCCTTGATCAAGCTGACTTCCAGGCCCACCTGCCCCAACGCACGGATCGCCGTCTCACGGCCAGAACCTGGCCCCTTGACATAAACATCCACACGCTTAAGACCGTGCTCCATCGCTTTGCGTGCGGCGCTCTCGGCTGCCAGCTGCGCGGCGAAGGGAGTGCCCTTCTTGGTCCCCTTGAACCCAACCTGTCCCGCCGACGACCAGGAGATAGCTTCCCCTTTGGTGTCGGTGAGCGTAATAATTGTGTTGTTGAAAGTGCTCTGGATATGCGCAACGCCTAGGGCAATGTTCTTGCGAACCTTGGGCTTGTTGCGCGCCGCCTGAGCGCTCGTTACTTTTCGTGCCATACGCTATTTCTTCTTCTTCTTAGCGCCCACTGTGCGCTTCGGCCCCTTGCGGGTACGGGCATTGGTCGATGTGCGCTGCCCGCGAACGGGAAGCCCTCGGCGATGCCGCAGACCGCGATAGCACTGAATCTCCTGCAGACGACGAATGTTCATCGCAATCTGTCGCCGCAGGTCTCCCTCAACGCGCCATTCTTTTTCAATAATATCGCGCAGGGTGGAGACTTCCGTCTCCGTCAATTCCGCAACTTTTTTACGTGGATCAATGTTCGCCTGCTCTAAAATCGTCCGACCGCCGGCCAAGCCGACGCCGAAGATATCAGGCAGAGCGTACTCCACGCTTTTGTCGCGGGGCAGGTCTACACCAGCAATACGTGCCACGGACTTCTACTCCTCAAAAAACTCAAATCATTAGCCCTGGCGCTGCTTGTGCTTGGGATTCTTGCAGATGACGCGTACAACGCCTTCTCGCTTGATTACCTTGCAATTAATGCAGATGGGCTTAACCGATGCTCGAACTTTCATATTTTCTTTGCCTCCCTATCGGTAGCGATAGAGAATCCGACCTCGTGTAAGGTCATAAGGCGAGAGCTCCACAAGAACTCGATCACCGGGCAGAATCTTAATGTAGTGCATCCGGATCTTGCCAGAGATATGTGCGAGCACTTCGTGCCCACTCTCAAGCTTCACCTTAAACATCGTATTGGGCAGGTTCTCAACAATTGTCCCCTGCACCTCGATGCCCTGCTCCTTCTCTGGTTCGTCTGATGGGGGCGTTGCGCCTCCTCCACCAGGGCCACCAGAGCGACCACCCCCCGACCGTGCGCCCCCGCCGGGCCGACCACTACCGGGTCTTCCACCGCCTGGCCTTCCGCCAGGTCGATAGCCACCACTTCTTCCTGCCATAGCGTTCTTTCTTTTCTCGTGAACCCCCGCTTGTTTATGTGCCCTAACCCAACCTGGGCAGTGGCACACAATCGGTGATTATATCAAACCAGAGAGGCTTTCGCAAATCTTATTATAAACAACTTCCGGAAGCCCCTCCGCGTCAATCTCCCGCAGTAAACCCCGCTCCTGATAGAAGGCACAAACTGGTACCGTCTGCGTCTCGTAGAGCTGGCGACGTAGAAACGCTTCTCGGGTTGATCCTCTTCAGGACGCAATATCAGATCTCCACCACAGAGATCACAGTGCCCCTCCTGACGAGGTGGAGCGACGGTGAGGTGATAGGTTGCCCCACACTCAAAGCAAATGCGCCGCCCTGCAACCCGCCCCGCCAGCACCAGATCGCTGATTCGGAGTAAGAGTACCGCATCCAGCGCAGTCCCTCGCTCCAAGAGAAAAGCCTCAAGCGCTACTGCCTGGCTCACACTGCGCGGGTAGCCGTCGAGCACAAAGCCCGTCTGTGCCTGGATCGCCTCAAACGCAAGCTGATTTGCAAAAATATCCGAGACAAATGCTCCGCTGAGAATCTGCTGGGCCTCTTGCACACGCGGTGTCTGGTGCCCGGTGGCGATCAGCACACGGAGCAGAGCGCCCGTCGAAACGGAAGGCACGCTAAGCGCTTGGCTTAGACGTGCCCCCTGAGTTCCCTTACCAACACCCGGCGGACCGAGCAGAATGAGCCGCACAGGCTACTTCATCCGCCCCCGCATCATATTGTCGCTGTCACTAGGACGTGTCTTAATGAAGCCTTCGTAGTTACGCATCGCCATCTGCGCCTCAATAGCCGTCATCGTCTCCAGAGCAACCCCAACAACGATCAGCAGCGATGTCCCCCCAATCATGGAGAGCCCGCGTACGTTGGTTCCCGTCCAAGTCGGCGCCCAGTACTGCACCAGGGAGATTGTTGCCAGGAAGAGCGCCCCCGCCAGCGTGATACGAGTCAGAACGGTATCGAGATATTCTCCTGTTGGTTTACCAGGTTTGACCCCAGGGATCAGCGAGCCGTACTTCTTAAGGTTATCCGCTATGTCATTGGTGTCGTACTGAACGGCAGTATAGAAGTAGGTGAAGAACATCACGAGTGCGGCAAACACCAGTGAAGCCCAGATACTCCCCCCTGGATTGAGCCAGCTTGTCAGATCCCAGAGAAACTGCCCGAACGGCCCACTCTCACGCGGCCAGAACTGCTGAAATGTCTGCGGGAAAAGCTGAATGGACATGGCGAAGATAATCGGAATGACGCCCGCCGTATTAACTTTAAGTGGCAGGTAGGACTGCCCACTTGATGTCATCCGCCCGCCCGCCGTCACCTTGCGCATGTTCAGCACCGGAATGCGGCGCGTCCCCTGCGTCATGTAGATCACACCGACCACGGAAGCCAAAAAGAGAAGCGCCATTCCCAGCACCCCGAAGATCGAGATAGCATGCTCATTCACTAGAGTGAAAGTCTTTACAATCTGGTTGGGAAGGGAGATCATGATCCCGACAAAGATAATCAGGCTCGTGCCATTGCCGATACCTCTCTCGGTGAGCAGCTCGCCCATCCAGAGCAAAAACATCGTGCCGCTAGTCATGACTACCGCCATCATAGCCATCTGGAAGAAGCCTTTTTGGATGGCCCCCCCACTGGCGAACATATTGTAGAGCCCAGCCGCTTGCACGAGGCCCAAACCGATGCTGGCATAGCGCGTGATCTTGCTGATCTGCCGCCGCCCTGACTCACCCTCTTTGGACAGAGCCTGAAGCTGCGGAATTGCGACGGTCAGTAGCTGCATCACAATAGAGGCATTGATGTAGGGCATCAAAGAGAGCCCAATGATCGAGACGCGACGCAGGGCACCGCCTGAGAACACATCGTAGGCGTTGAGCAGTCCGCTCTGGACAAGCTTGTCTACAGCATCATGATTAATCCCTGCCATCGGGATATGTGATGCAATCACGTAGACGAAAAAGGCTTTGAGGACGAAGATCAGACGTTTCTGGATATCCGGAACCGCCCAAGCCGCTGCGAGTTTTTCAAGCATGATGTCTATTGTATCAAAACGAGGCCAGGAAAAGTTCCCGGCCTCGCCATTGGATTGGGCTGTTATGCCCGGTTAGATCACTTCAGAGGTGCCGCCGGCCGCTTCGATGGAAGCCTGGGCATTCCCACTGAACTTGTGTGCCTTGATCGTAAGCTTCTTAGAAAGCGTCCCTGTTGCCAAAACCTTGAGCGGAAGGCCGTTGCTACGCACAAGCCCAGCAGCTTTCACGGTTTCAGGATCCACAGTAGTGCCCTCTTCAAAACGGGCATCAAGGTCACCCAGATTAACAATGTTGTAGTGTGTCTTGAATTGGCCGTTGTTGAAACCACGTGCCGTGAGACCAGTGCCAATACCACGCTGCTTTGGCAAGCGGCGGTGCAGAGGCGTCTGACCTCCTTCAAAACCGGGACGCACGGTGCCACGAGCCTTGTCGCCCTTGTGACCGTGCGTACTGGTCTTACCATGGCCAGAGCCCACACCCCGTCCGATTCGCTTACGGCGATGGGTCGAGCCCGCAGCGGGCGAGAGATCGGAAAGATTCATGAGGCTACCTCCTGAGCTTGCTCGACGGTAACCAGATGCTTGATCTTGAAGACCATTCCCTGGACCGAAGCGTTGTCGGGAACTTCAACCGTCTTACCAAGCCGATTGAGGCCCAGTGCACGTGCGGTCGCTCCCTGCGACTTCTCAAATCCAATAGGACTCTTGACCAGAGTGACTTTAAGCGCCATCTCCGCTCTCCTCCTTTACTGCGTTTTGCGCAGATCCACGGCGCACTTCGTCGGCAGTCTTGCCACGTAGTGCAGCATACTCATCCAGTGTCTTGAGCATTGCGAATGCCTTCATGGTTGCCCAGGCATTATTAACGGGGTTGTTGGAGCCAATAGACTTCGCCAACACATCGTGCACGCCCGCGGATTCGAGCAGGATGCGCACTGCGCCCCCCGCCACAACTCCTGTACCAGGAGCAGCAGGCTTCAGCATCACTTCCGATGCCCCGTGCATGGCGAGCACTTCGTGAGGAATGGTGCCATTGACAATAGGAACCTTGATCAGGTTCTTCTTGGCATCTTCCTCACCCTTGCGCACTGCATCGGGAATTGCACGTGCCTTGCCAATGCCAGCCCCTACATGACCGTTGCCATCGCCCATCACTACAAGGATGGACCAGGACATCGTGCGGCCACCCTTATTCGTCTTCTGGACTTTGTTCGTCCGAACGACGCGCCCCTCCAGGTTAGGGAGCGCATCAGGATTGATTCTTGCCATACCTTAGAACTCCAGTCCGCCTTCTCGGGCCGCATCGGCCAGTGCCTTAATGCGTCCATGATACAGATAGCCACCCCGGTCGAAGACGACCTTGGTAACACCCGCTGCTATGGCACGCTCCGCGATTAGCTTCCCAACCGTCTGCGCACCTTCAAGATTGCCACCGTTACTGGCAACACGCAGGTCTTTGTCCAGCGAGGAAGCGGCAGCCAAAGTGTTGCCCTCCTCATCGTTGATGACTTGCGCGTAGATATTATTCAGAGAGCGATAGACGCTCAACCGGGGGCGCTCGGCATCCCCTTGCATCCGCTTTCGAATGCGTGTGTGGCGCTTGAGGCGCGTCGCATTCCGATTCAAACTCATTGCTGTGCCTTTCCGCAGGGAACAGGTTCACCCATCCCCCTACCGGGTAGTCTTACTTCTTGCCCTTGCCGCCCTTGCCGGCCTTACCGGACTTACCTGCCTTGCGGCGTACGATCTCATTACTGTAGCGGATTCCCTTACCCTTGTAAGGCTCCGGCTTGCGAACTTTGCGGACTTCGGCGGACTGCTGTCCGACGATCTCCTTATCAATACCCGCCACTGTGATGACAGGCATACGAGTCGCAGGATCCACCACCGCCGAAAACGTGATCCCGGGACGTGGGTTCACGGTTACCGAGTGCGAGTAGCCGACGTTTAGGACGAGATTGCCGCCCTCGACGGTAGCGCGGTAGCCAACACCCGTCACGTTGAGGACTTTCTGGTAGCCTGCGGAGACGCCCACTACCATGTTGCTAACGAGGGTGCGGACGAGCCCGTGCTGCGAACGGTCGTCGTCAGAGTCGGTGGGGCGCACTACCGTCAGAGTAGCACCGTCAACTTTAATTTCCATGCGCGGCGTAACGCGGCGCGTGAGCGTACCCTTGGGGCCGGTGACGGTCACGAGGCCATCAGCCTCCGCCTTCACCACGACACCCGTAGGCAGCGCAATGGGTTGTTTTCCAATTCGGGACATTTTTTTGGTTACTCCCTCCGGCGCGAAGCCAGAGTCACGATCACCTGATTTAGTAGATGAAGGCTAAGACTTCGCCGCCTACACCCAGCTTCTTAGCTTGCTTACCGGTGAGGATGCCGCGCGAGGTGGTGAGAATTGCCACGCCAAGACCACGCTTGACAGAGGGGATCTCATCCGCCGGGGCATAAATACGCAGACCGGGCTTGGAGATTCGCTTGAGGCCCTGAATGACTGGGAAGCGCTTCTGACCGACGCCGGTAGCGTACTTCAGGGTGACTTTGATGCGATCTTGCGGAGTATCCGTGATCACTTCGTACTTGGTGATAAAGCCTTCCGCCTGCAAAATACGCAGAATCTCCAACTTGATCTTGCTGGAGGGCATCTCAAGCGAGTCGTGGTTGGCCATCTGGGCGTTGCGGATACGGGTCAGCAGGTCGCCGATAGGATCGGAGATTACCATAGTTGTTGCTCCTTAATTCCTTACCAGCTCGCCTTGCGGACGCCGGGAATGAGACCACGGTGGGCCAGCTCACGGAAGGTCTGACGGCTGACGCCAAACTTTCGCATAAAACCGCTGGCGCGCCCCGTAATAGAGCAACGATTCTTAACACGGGTTGGCGATGCGTCACGCGGCAAAAGTGCCAGCGCTTGGTAGTCGCCCTTCTTCTTTAGTTCTGCACGCTTGTCGGCATACTTCGCAACCGTGGCGATACGCCGCGCTTCGCGCGTCTTCCAGGATTCTCGGGCCATTTTTCTTCTCCAGGTCCCGACTGTGTTGATCACAACCGGGCTTTGGCGCAGGGTCATTTTAAAGCGGCCCCGCCATTTGGGTTATAGAAATTTTAGTAGCTAATATTTAGTCTAGCCACCAAAGAGGGCAGTATATCACAGATCAATCGAATGTCAATTTTCCAAAAACATTGTTGGGTCAAAAGTATCCGAGATCAGAATAGACTCGTAGTTTCCCGCTCCAAGATTTTTATCAAGTTTGGCCCGAATCGCCCGGACATTATCGTGCGGTCCATTGATGAACATCGGCTTGCCCGCCCGCCCGAACTCCAGCGAGAAAAGTGCCTCGGGTCGCCGTCCCAATCCCTCAAGAGCACGCGCCGCGTCGGCGTGAGGCTCAAGCCCCAGGGTAGCGGCGTACTCTTTCGCCCCGTAGACAATCGCTTGTGCCTGCTCCACCGTAATATGGCGGTAGCGGCCCTCGTATCGTGAGTACATCGCATCACGCCGAAACTCGTACTCGGGCATGTCTACGCGGCGTGGCCCGTCGGCGTCCTTGATCCCCAGACACCAGTAGTCCACCAGAAAGGTGCAGAGACTAAGCTTTCCACGCTCCACGCGGGAGATTATCACGGATCCAAGCCCGTCACGAGAATCGCCCATGGGCTTGCCATCTAACAAGTAGCGGGCTGTCATCTCATCCACTAAACACTCGTGTACAGGATCAAGCTCGCCCCGTTCACGGCGCTCCTCGACAACCTGAATTGCTTGTTTCCGAATCGCCTCGCTCACCTCGGCGGGCCGCAGACCAAGCTGGCGCGCGATCATCTTCGGGGATACTTCCAGCCTACGCAGACGCTGGATTTCCTGTAGTTGGTTCTCTGTCATGGCTCAAATCTTACCATGTTAGATCCGTGCGGTAAAATACTCTCGAATCTCTCTATAAAAATTAATGGAGCAAAACTTCTTGAGTCAGAAACCGCACTTTGGCCTCACCGGCCTCGCCGTCATGGGCCAGAATCTCGCCCGAAATGTCGCCCATAAAGGCTTCCCGATCGCCGTGCACAACCGCACCGCCAGTAAAGTGGACGAGTTTATCGCCGACTTTGGCACTGAGGGCACGTTTGTTGGAGCGCACAGCCTGAAAGAGCTGGTCGAAGCCCTGGAAGCGCCACGGACAATCTTAATTATGGTGAAAGCGGGCGGCCCCGTGGACGCCGTGATTAATGAGCTCGCCGCGCTGCTCTCTCCTGGCGACACACTAATTGATGGCGGCAACTCGCTCTACACCGACACGCAGCGCCGCAATAAAGATCTCACCGCCCAGGGCCTGAATTTTCTCGGTGTCGGGGTTTCTGGCGGTGAGGAGGGCGCACTAAAAGGCCCAAGTATCATGCCCGGCGGCCAGCGCGATGCCTATGACAGAATCGCCCCTATCTTTGAGGCAATCTCCGCCAAAGTAGATGGCACCCCGTGTGTTGCGTATATCGGCGCGGACGGTGCGGGCCACTACGTCAAGATGATCCACAACGGGATCGAGTACGCGGATATGCAGCTGATCGCGGAGGCATATGATCTCTTAAAGAATGTCTGCGGCCTTACCAATGAGGAGTTAGCCAAGACATTTGGCGAGTGGAACGAGGGAGATCTGGATAGTTTCCTTATCGAGATCACCACGCAGATCTTCCAGACAAAAGACACACTCACCGACGGTCACTTAGTGGACTTTGTGCTCGACAAAGCGGCGCAAAAAGGCACCGGCAAGTGGACGAGCCAGAATGCGCTTGATCTCGGGATTCCCGTCACCGGCATTACCGAGGCGGTGTTTGCGCGCTGCCTCTCCGCACTAAAAGACGAGCGCGTCGCCGCCAGCACCCAGCTCCCCGGTCCGGTGGATGTGTTTTTTGAGGGCGATAAAACTGCCTTCATTAATGATATTCGGGATGCGCTCTACTGCTCCAAGATCATCGCCTACGCCCAAGGCATTCAGCAGATGGACGCGGCGGCGGCGGAGTTTGGCTGGAGCTTGAACCGTGGTGAGATCGCGACCATCTGGCGCGGCGGCTGCATTATCCGCGCCCGCTTTTTAGATCGCATTAAAGACGCCTATGACAACGATGCGGAGCTCGCCAATCTCATGCTCGATCCGTACTTCCGCGACGGCTTGGCTTCGCGTCAAGCCGCTTGGCGTCGCGTTGTCGGGGAGGCCGTAAGGGTAGGAGTCCCCGTCCCGGCGTTTGCATCAAGCCTAGCCTACTACGATGGCTACCGCCGCGCATCGCTTCCGGCGAATCTGATCCAGGCTCAGCGTGACCTCTTCGGAGCCCACACCTACGAGCGCACCGACCGCGAGGGGACGTTCCACTCGAGCTGGGGGGCGTAGAATTCCCCTCCCTCCCGATAACGGGAGGGAGGGGTGTTTTATTTTACGGAGTACACGGAGCGATCTCCAAGCTTCATCAGAAGCGGGTAATGGGCCTCGTACCAGGCTTCGTTGGCTCCCCAGCTTGTGCGCTCGCCGGGGCCGATGAAGACGTAGTCAATGTGCCACTTTCGGAGAAGCTCGGGCGCGTCGGGGGCACCGGAGAACATTTTCTTTAATGCAGTCTCGCGCGGGTGGTGGTCGTAGGAGAAGTTGGCCATCCAGCCACCAAAGCCGAGAAAAATCGGACGCCCCGCCCAGAGCGGGGCGTTGGCAATGTCCATTCCCGTGAGAAAAATAGCACCAGGCGCGGTCTGCTCGCGCAGGCTCTCGGCCAGAATCCTGTCGGTGGTGGAGACTACCTGGTAGCGGTTGCGATCCGTGCGCTGGAGCCGAATCAGCTCCGCGGCTCCGGTGAGCATCAGGGAAAACGCTAATGTAGCGGTGATGAGTTTGCCAGGAATCCCACGCTTTGCGAAGTGCGCCAGCAGGCTCGCCATCGCGCCGGAAAAGCCAAAATACGCCCAGAGAAACACTTTGGAGTTGTCCCAGGCAATCGGTTGAAAGAGAATCAGATTGGCGAGCAGAAAGAGCACACCGGCTGCGGCGATCACGGCACGCACGGGGCCTTTGGGGGTAAAGAATAGCCCGCAGAGTGTCACGGGGAGCGCCATTCCCCAGAAGCGCCACCACATCAGCGGCCAGTCGAGGAGGAACTTTGCCTCGTAGCCGATTTGTAGGCGAACGAAGTTGGGGTACGGAGTGCTGGGGCGCAGGAAGATTAAGTAGAGCACGGCGGCCAGCAGTGCGCCCGGCAGAAGTGCCAGCCCCCACTCTCGCCAGCGCGCCCGGGGCGGCCAGAGCAGCGCCGTGCCAAAAGTCACGAGGGCAATCAGGCTGTGCATGTGGACAATCGGGAGAATGCCCGCTCCCAGGCCAATAACAGCCCACTGTCGCCGTGTCGTGGCGGTTTGGAGGCCGCAGAGCAGCCAGATCGTGAGTGTCATGCCGGGTAGAAACGCGCGCTGGGGTAGGAGCATCCCCACCAAAAAATTGCCAGCATACCACTGGTAGCCCCACTCATCCAGCGCCCGTCCGTACTCCTGCGGCGGCAAGAGCAGCGCCCCAACTCCCTGCGCTTTGATGTCCGCGAGCCAGCGGAATCCGCCCGGCCCGGCGGCGAAGAAGAACAGAAATATCGGCAGGAGCGCCAGCCAGGGATTGGTGAAAACGCGCGTCCAGAAGCGGTGCATTCCCGCCAGCAAGAGAAACCAGAGCGGTAGGATGGGAAAGAGGAACGCCGCCGTGACGCTCGCGCCAAGCTTCAAGAGCCCCGCCGAGAGCAGCGCCATTGCAAACGGGTAGTGGAGGGGTTCTCCCGCGATCAGCGGATGCGTCCACACCCCGTCGGCGAGCTGGCGCATCATTGCCAGATGCCACGGCCAGTCGCTCCAGAGATGCTCCTGCCCCACCCACACCCCATCGCTATCTATCCAGAGGAGGTGCGGCAGAAGAAACGCCAGGTAGAGACCGAGTGTTGAAAAGAGTGTCAGAAGTGGTAGGTTGCGCACGGGGCTATTATCGGGTATTTCCCCGCAGGGAACCAGCACCCATTGACCATTATTGAGCAGAGCCTCCCAAGCCCTCAGGAGGAAGCTTCGTCCCATTGGTCTCAATCGCCACCTCGAACCCAGCTTCCTGAAGCGCCACCACGGCGGCCTCATCAAGCTGGAGCAAGGCCTCAGCACTTGTGAACTTCCCGCCGTTGGGGCCATCGGTGCCCACAAAGTCCGTGTCGCAGAACTGGCAGATAGCCTTTGCCCGATCCTCCTCGCGGCCCGTCCAGAGGTTGCATCCCGTAAACCGGCAGAAGACCGCCGCGCGCCCCGCTTGGCCATCCTCACCCTGAAGCGTGTAGTAGATCTCTTTAACTGTGTAAAACTTTAGTTTCCACTAATCGCGGAGGGTTTTTCAGCCTTCCTTTGCCGACGATGCGCCGCAGCTCCCACCGACAAATGGACAAAAACAGAACGTTTATTACGAACTCTGACGGGAAAAGGCGGTAAAGTACTAATGGAGACGATCTGCCACCAGGTCGGTAGCAGGCTTGCCACTGCGGATGCGTTTTCGCTTGCGCCGGGCGGTGACAGTCAATCCCACACTTCTCCAAAGACGATAGATCCGTTTGTGGTTGAGCGGATTCTTGCCCTCTTTGATGCGTTCTTTGTTGATTTCTTGATGAACCAGCCGATAGCCCTGCCTTCGTTTTCGAGGATTCTTGGCGAAGGTCTTGAGTTGCTCGGTCAGATTTTGCTCTTCGGACTCGTCCTGTTTGGGCTGGTAGCGCAAGTTGGAACGAGCGAGATTGAGCAGTCGGCAGACGCGCCGCTCTTGAAACCCCTTGACCTCAACCAGATGCCGGGCAGCCATTCTCTTCTGCTCAGCCGGGTACCCATGAAGTGGGTGACGAGTTTTTTTGAGCCAGTTCCTTGAGAATACCGATGTCTAGGTCTCGCTCGGCGCGGAGTCGTTTGACCTCGTTTGTCGGCATGCCTTGAAACTTCTTCTTCCAGGTGTAGAAGGTGTTCTGGCTGATGCCTTTTTCTCGGCAAAGGTCAACGAGTTTCTTGTCGCCCTTGTCGGCTTCCTGCAAAATCGCGAGCACCCTTCCCTTCGGGTGGGTACCCGGCTCGTCTGTCATCTCTCCTGCTTTCATCTTTCTTCCTTTCGTCAAGGGGGTATTCTCCCCCTCTGTCAAAGGCAAAGACTAATGCGGGCGGTGGTACTAATTTAGGGGTGCAGCCCAACGGCTCCTCGTGACTCTAGAAATCTGCCTGAGACGAGGGCGAACCCCAGATGGAACAGACCCAAGTATGTTCCCATTGGAACGCCTTGGAGAGTCTTCTCTAGCAGGTTGCAGATACGGTAAACTGGCTGTGACATCGGGTTGCTTTCGGTGTGTTTTTGTTTAGCGACTTGACTCTACCTGAGAGTGAGCCCGATGTCATCCTGAACTATTGGAACGGGGAAAGCTAACCGATTTTAGCGGAAACTAAAGTTTTAGTGTCTTGCGGAAACGCGCCTCATCAACGCGAGCCCCCGTCTCACTGATGAAAAGCCAGCCTTCGTCCGTGCCAGGCTCGGCCTCTTTCATAACCCTCTCACGGATTCGGAGCCAGATTTTCAGGGCCTCTGTCCATTCGGGGCTAATCGGTAGAGCGCGTGGCTCACGCCCTTTGCTGTGGCGGATGTAGATCATCCGCTCAGACACTTGAAGATCCTCTACCTTGAGGTTGAGCATTTCCCCGATACGGCAAGCGCTATCAAGGAGTCCCAAGATAAGAGCATGGTTCCGGTCGCGGTGAAAGATACGCTTGGCGGGGCCAACGAAACGCACACCCTGGTTTTTACCAGGGTTCCAGTAGTCTCGTATAGATGTCAGCAAACCCCGTACATTCTCCTCGGTGGGCATGTACCGAGCAGGAGCAGGGGCTTGGCGGATCTCATAGTCCGCCAGGAGGCTACGCTCGATCAGTTCATTTCGTGCGCACCACTTCATGAATGCTTTCATGCAGACGGCATCATGGCGCATGGTGGTGAGTGAGCTGCCCATATCAGAGCGATGGGCAAGGTAGCGATCCAGATGCCTCTTACCGAAGCCCTGAAAAGGAATTTGATTCTCTCCCGCCCAGCGAACGAGCTGTCGGAGTTGGACACGGTAGAAGCGCTCTGTCATGGGAGCACGCGTCGCTTTTAGGTGGAGGAGGAACTCCCGAAGAGCCTCTTCCCAGGAAAGTGAGCCGGTTGTGAAGGCAGAAGCTGTAGACATGCTGACACCCCTTATTTATCCGTTAATACAGATATAGCAATAGCTGTCAACAGTGTCAATGGGGTAAAAACAAGAATGCGGCTCCTATCTGTTATTGATAGGAACCGCACCTTGTTGCGACTTGTAGTGGGTTGTACGGGACTCGAACCCATGACCCGCTGATTAAGAGTCAGCTGCTCTACCAACTGAGCTAACAACCCGAAAACGCAATGCGCATACTATCGTACTGTGGGTTTTCTGTCAAGGATATCAGCAGGGGAACCGCATTTGTTTTTAGGAGGCAAGAATTGCCAGTAGATTTTTAGGATTCCAGGCAGCCATCTTCCGTTTAGGCCCGGAATATGTCAATGATTTTGGGTCTATGGTTTTTTGTGTGGTTGTAGGTCAAGTTTGCCCAGAAGAAGAGGATCGCGATTCGGAAACGATAGTGCAACATCTTTTCTGTAACTCTTTTTCGGCCTCTCGAATCTCGACTACATTCTTGACTGGACTACGAGCCTGACAGAAGCTCTGACAGGTTCAAGTACACCTTTCCAGACTCCCAGGAGTCGCTCGCTTCCATCAACACCGCAGAGGCCAGACGAAGGCAGCTCGCATCGTTGACGAAAGAACCAATCACCTTAAAGCGGTGACGAATCTCCAAGTTCAGACGCTCCAAACCGTTACTCGTACGAACCAGACAACGAATCCCCTCGGGGAACGCAAATATTGCTAAACCCTCACCAAGGCTACTCTCAAGCCAAGACCATACGCCTGCGCATTTTGCTGAAGATGGAACTGACACCGCTGCCAAGCAATCCCGCCAAACACAGCAAGGCGAGCTGCACGAAAACCTGAGTGGTCATCGCTCGTGATGAGGCGAATACCGCACAAGCCACGACTGTTAAGACCGGTCGTATAATCGGATCTTCCGCAATTTAGGTGAAAGACGGGGTGGATTTTTGGCCACACCCTCCTGATTACCAGACTGCAGCGCGAGGACACAATCAGGTATCGTGGTCTATGTGCCATTCCTTTCTGCCTGACCCGGAGGCAATCACCCTCCAAGCCATACAAATTTGCAACGGATTCGTCACCTTCCGAGTTCAGGCCACTGCACAACAGGCAACCTGCCCCAAATGCTCCACTACGTCAGATAGAACTCATAGCTGGTACAGCAGAACCATTCATGCGATAGTGCAAGCACGGCAGGTTGAGCGACCTGGTAAATTCCTTCGGTTTAGTCACCTCAGAAGCTATCCGCTCCGCCTGCCGAACCCTCAGCCCAAATTAGCACACCCCGTCGAATAGCTACGCCAGAATATCCATCACCACTCTCGCGGGTTCGACGCCGCTGAGCTTGGCATCTAAGCCCTGAAACTTAACCGTGAAGCGCTCATGATCTATACCAAAGAGATGGAGCATGGTGGCGTGCAGGTCATGGACGCTGACAACGTTCTCGACGGACTTGTAGCCCAGCTCGTCGGTGTTGCCGTAGGTCGTGCCGCCTTTGATGCCACCGCCCGCCAGAAAGATCGAGAAGGCGTTGATGTGATGATCGCGCCCGTCGCCCTGGCCCATCGGGGTACGGCCAAACTCCCCGCCCCAGATTACCAGTGTGTCATCGAGCATCCCGCGCTGCTTTAAGTCCGTGATCAGTGCCCAAGAAGCTCTATCGCACTCGACGGCGGCCTGTGTGATGGCGTTCTTGACGCCGCCGTGG
>NZ_JAYVPL010000056.1:0-26327 GCF_043757465.1 Armatimonas sp. | reverse complement strand
TGTCGAGTGGACTGGCAGTTTCGCACTGCAGATGCGCGACTAAAGTTGAAAAGACTCTATCCAATCATCCATGCAAACTAACGAAGTGCGGCACTAGGTTCGTGACATCATACGCCCCTGCGTCGGTGCGAACAATGACTTTCTCCGCGATCAGGCGCTCGATAATCCCTGTGCGCTCCGAGGGGCGCGACTGGCCAAGGAGCCGGAAGTAGCCGTCATCATTGATGCAGTCCAGAACTTCGTCTGGAGTGAGCCCCTGAAGCGCCATGCCGTCTTCAAACGCGTTCTGCTCCAGCAGCTTCCAGAGCTCCCGCTCTTTCTCGGGTAGGTCTTTCAACAGTTTCTTGTAGGAACCAAGCCGAATGTAGGCTTCCCCGCGCCAGCGAACCGGCATCTGAAGGGCTGCGGGAACTTCGATCAGCACGACTGGCTTTCCGTCTTCCATCCACTGGTGCGCACTCAGATGCAGCTTGGGCGTTAAATTGCCCGTCAGCCAGGATTCCAGCTCTTGGGTGCTGTACTTGGCTTTGTGAAAGTCGAAGGTTGTGCCCACCAGGCGATGTGTCCCGTCTTCGACACCCCAAACGAGATACGCCTGTGCCTTCCCTACCAACCGCGCCGAGTTTGCGAGGGCTGAGAGGTACTCGCCGATATCCTGTGGGTCGCTGTTATTGACCTTGAACTCCACCCACTCGGTTTCCCGAGGTAGGGCACGAAGCTCGCGCAGAAGCGAGGAAAGAGTGATCTGATCCATACATTACTATTTTACCCGCAGAACTAAACAAACAACTGTTTTACAAATAAAACAGACAGACTTACGCTTCACTTTTCGTGGGTGCAAAGAGCAAGTGCACAACCGAATCGGTCACTAGGTATAATGAGACATGAGCAAAAATCCGTTTGCCACTATCATTCCCCCGCTCTCCGCGTTCGGGGAGTGGCGCACGGCGGGTGAGGATATTTGGAACGAGGCCACGGTCGCGCCCTGGCGGGCACTCTTTGACCAGCTCGACGACCTGGCCACCGACCTACCCGAATCCGAGATGCTGCTCTCCCTCGCCGACGAAGCATTAGCGATCTTTGCGGCTTGCTGGCGCTACGGCTCCTATGCCCATGTACTCACCCAGGGCGCTCCCCTTCCTGAAGCGATCCGGCGCAATCCTGAGGCGGGCAGGATCACCGACTGGGAGATGCGGCGCATTCAGATCGAGTTCAGCGCTGCATTGGCGGCTTGGTGGGAGCTGGAAGATGCCGAGCCGGAGAGAGCACACCACCGGGCACGGGCCGCGTGGAAGCTTCTGCCAATGCCTGGGTGCCAAGTGCTCCCCGATGAAGCGATCATGCAGCACTTCGCCGAGAGAGTGCGCACGTTTCGGGAGAACACCGCTGGGGAGCCCGAAGCGGAGAGAGTTCTGACACGGCAGTGGTCTTTGCGCCAAGAGGCCAACGCAACCGTGGCTCAGGTCTACCGTAGTGGCCCGATTGAGTCGCTTCATGCGGGGGAATCACGGAGCCTGAGTACGCTTCCTGCTTGGCCACACGTCCGGCGGCTCTACGCCCCAGACTTGCAACGAATCGCCAATTGGGCCGTACACCGCCTGATGATACACTTGGCCGCGCGACGGCACTGGCGGCGGTCTGGCTTTTCGATCTTGGTGCTACACGGCCTGAGAGAGTGCCCGGAATGGAGTGTGGACCTGGAGACGGCTCCGGTCTGTTACGCCAAGCCTGTCACCGTTTAGTGGCCCTTTCCACGCGCTTTAGTGGCCGTTGAAGCGTATGCCAGGTGTATACTATTTCGGAAGCGCGGAAAAATGCATAGTGGGCGCTCAACCTGGAATGCTGATGTCTGAAGAACAAGGGAATGAGCTGCTAACAGTAGAGCAGGCGGCACGGGAAAAAGGCGTCTCTGAGTCGGCGGTGTACCTGGCTCTGACCGAGGGGCGGCTAGCGTATGAGCTGGCTCTCGGACGTCGGGGGGTGCGGCGCTCTGCTCTCCTGGCTTGGGAGCCACGTAGCTACCGAGCTCGTGAAGGTGCCAAGGTGAGCGGGCGTCCACCGGGCATTCCTCAGACGGAAGAGGGTAAGGCTAATATCTCTAAGGGGCAGAAGAAGCGCTGGGAGCAGAGCCGCTCCGAGCCTCCCGAATCCCAGAGTCCGAAAAATACTTGAACTTGTCGAGGCGATAATTTCCGTATTTCAAAGTATAGTGTTAGTGAGAGTTGCGAGGGCCGAGAAAATCAGCCCCAACACTCAAAAACAAAATACCCTGCTGACTGAGGTTCTGATCGAACCGTCCCTGCAAAATTGGGGGCGCGAAGGACGACGGAGCTGAACGCGACCCGTATGGGCCTCTTTCTGCATTAACACAAGGAAAGATGCCCCATGACGACAAGTGTCGCTCGGGCTGTAGAAACACAGCTCGGTGCTTCCCAATACCTTCCTGCCACCCCACGGCAGGCTCAGACCTCCTCAGCAGAGACCACTACCCTCGCTCAGTGTGAAGGCATCATCCAGAACGCCGTCCGCAAGCTCCCACTCTATCTCCAAGACGATGCTCGCCAAGAGGCTCGGCTTGCCGCAGTTATCGCGATGCGACGCTGCCCTGGTGGCGCTGCGAAGCCACACTTTGGCTACATCAAAAAGGCCGTCCGCAACGCAGTCTGCGATTTGGTTCGCTACGAGCAGAGCTTCCGCGATCTGGGCACCGAGTCGCTAGAGAGCCCTGAGGCGCAGCGTGCGGAGTCCCGAGAGCTTTCCCCCAGCAAGAGCGCCGAGCGGACGGCATTTCAGGAGATTCTCTACGCGTTGCCGCTTCCTCAGCAGGAGCTACTCTACGCCGTCTACTGGGACGGCGAGCGCCAGACCTCCATCGCTCACCGCCTGGAAGTTACCCCGCAGACCCTAAACAAGCGCCTCCAGCGCACCTACACCACTCTCCGCGAGCGTGCTTCCGAGTACGTTTTTGCCTGACCCCGACCTAAAGGAACCAACTATGAACTTCAAACGAACTACCCCTGAGCCGATGAGCGCACGTGAGCTCAAGAGTGAGCCGACCCTGACCCGAGCGATGGCGCAGCTTACTCTCCCCATCCCAGACCCTGATGAAGACTTGAAGGCACAGGAAGCGTGGGCACAGACACTCAGCGACAATGACTTCAGCCTGGCGTCGGGAGCGTCGTTTCTCTACAGCGTCCGCGACATCGGCTACAAGGGCAACGACACGGCGCTCGATGACCTGATTGACAACTCGATCCAGGCCAGCGCAAAAAACGTCCACATCGCCTTCCAGTGCCATGGCGAGAAGATCCAAAGCATCGCTGTCATTGACGACGGGCACGGTATGAGCCCGAAGGTACTTCGTGGGGCGATCCCCTGGGGAGGCACTCACCGCCGGGGCAACCGGCAGGGGTTCGGCAAGTACGGCTTCGGGCTGTCGTCTGCCACGCTTAGCATCGGCAAGCGCTTTACGGTCTATACAAAAGTTGCTGGAGCCGATCTCTACAGTATCGAGCTGGATATTGAAAAGGCCGACCAGGGCGCGTATACGACCACCGAAGGGCGTGTTCAGGTTCCTGGTGCTGAGAAGGCAAGCCTCCCCTCATGGGTGGATAGCTATATCTTTGAGCACCTCGGGGAGCTTAAACAGGGTACCGTGATCGTCATCGAGAACCTGGATCGGCTGGAGAAAAAGACCAGAAACGGCTTCCAGGGGCATCTCCTTCCGCATCTTGGCGTGATCTTCCGCAACCTCTTGTCTGCAATGACACTCTGGGTAGATGGCACGAAAGTAGAACCGATTGACCCGCTGTTCTTAACTGAGGGCTGGAAGTTTTACGATGAGGATTCGGATCGCGCTGAGGCGCTTCCCGCGATCAACATCCCCGTGAGTGACGATAACGGTAGTCTTAAAGGTGTTATTGGAGTACGCATCGCGCGGTTTCCCGTTTCGTTCTTACGTCAGCCTGAGAGCAAGGAAAAAGTTCGTGGAAAGAACAATAATAGGTTCAAAGTAGTCAAGGATCTCCCTGGGATTCTTATGCTACGAAATGGCAGACAGATTGACGTGGTTAACAGCTCTTCCAAGACAACCTTCCAAAATAACGACCGCTACTGGCAAGTCGAGCTGAGCTTTCCAGGTACTATGGATGAAGAATTAAAACTATCTGTCATGAACGAGGTAGAAGTATCAGACCGCATTTGGGACGCACTGGAAGCAGCCGGATTATTTCGCACGATCAACCAGATGCGAAAAGCCTACCTGACTGAAGCTGCTGCGTTGGAGGCAAAGGGCGATCAAGGAGACTCCGCCGATCACAGCCGTCCCTCAGAGCGAGCGCTGACAGATGCCCTACCCTATCTTCCGACAACGCCATTTCAGCAGCAGCGCGGTGCACAAAACCTCCGTGAGGAAGCGCGGCGCCGTGCGGCACAGACTAGGCGGCCTCTGGAGGAAGAGGAGCGACGCCTGGAAGAAGAGACCGAGGAGCGGCTCTTTCTCGCGATCCCTGAAGACAACCCAGAAGCGCCGTTCTACCGTGTTCAGCAGCTCGGAATGCAGACACAGCTCTTTCTGAACAAGAGCCACCCGTTCTACACGAGTATCTATGGCTACACCCCAAAAGACCCTGCTGAAGCGGGGCGACTCTTGCGAGCAAGCTGGGAGATGTTCCTGTTCACTCTGGGACTCTCTCAGCTCAACGCGGAGGCGCACCCTGATCGGTTTGAGTGGTACCGCAAGGAGAAGCAGGAGTGGTCGGTGAACTTCGCCGCGATCCTGAGCCGCTACGACCAGTACCGTGATGTCACGGATGCTCTCGCGCTCCAGGATGCCATTCAGGAGACCACAGAGACTGCCACTACCAGCGAGCAAACAAGCCCTGAGGGTGAGGAAGCGTAAGCACAACACGGAGACCAGGACATGCTGACCGACGAGAAAATGCTGCTGCTTATGAATCGTCTGTAGTGAGGGGCTGGTCGAGTAGCGCTTATGGCTCCCAAGGGCCGCCTGGGTTCCAGTGCGCGGTGAAGGGGCGCTCTTCTGCGAGGGTGGCGAGCAGGGGCTGGAGAAAGATTCGGAGCGGGGTTAGGAGCGCCTCCAGGCTGGTCGGGGTGGTGTCATCGGTGAGCTTTTTGCGGAATGCGGCCCACTGGCGTTGCTTGATAGGATCGCTGGCAAACTCGTCGGTGAGGGCGATGGGCAGGCCGCCGTCGGGAAACGGGGTGTCGCGCCTGGTGAAGGTGGCTTTCAGAGCGGCGGCAAGGGTCGGGCCGTCGAAGCTGAAGGCGCTCGAAAGATACCAGAGGTCGAAAAAGTCTTTGAGGCGCGTGTTACCCATACCAAGCTTGACGAGCGCCTCGGTTTTCTCGGCGACGACAGTTTCTCGGGGGTAGGCGCGAAGCCTCGGGCGAGGCAGGCCGAGAAGCGTGGGCAGCTCGATCTCTTCTGGCCCCGGCGTGATTGCCTCGCCGAACGAGATATCCACTTCGAGGCGAGGGAGCGCCGTGCCGAGCCGGGCGACGATTTCGATGTACAGTCCCTGATACACCCGGCCCTCGCTCCGCTCCTCGATGCGAAAGGTCTCGGGCAGGAAGACCAGGCCGTCTTCTTCAACGGGGATCGCGCAGATCTCCAGAAACTGCTGCTTCAGGGTCTCGGCTGTGCTCTCGCCCACTCCCAGCATGTCCAGATCGCCCGTCGGGCGGTGCCCTCCCGGAACCCAGACGGAGAAGAGCGCGGCTCCCCGCAGGACGAAGCGATCCCGGTAGGGCGAGAGGCTGAGGCGGTAGAGAAACCGCTCGATGACGTAGCGCAGGAGCACGAGCGCCATGTCTTCGCCGGTACTCGCCCGATGGTTCTTGAGCTTCGCCTGCACCGATGCGCCGGGGTTGCGCTCGCCCTGTTTCTTCGGCTCGCTCACAGGCTCAGGGTCTCCAGGTAAGGGCGCATGATGTTGGAGACGCGGCAGAGCTTTCCGTAGCGCCAGACTTCGTCCATCGTGAACTTGCGCCGCCGCCAGCCATCCGTGAGGGCTTCGAGAGCGATGTCCAGACCGATCTTGTTGCGGAACTTGAAGCAGTCGGCGACCGTGCGGGCTGGGCTGGTGATGCGAACGGAAGCGCCGCCAAGCTCGTGAGCTTCGATCCCCTCGGTGAGAAGCGGCCCGGACATCTGGAAGAGCCGCAGCGAGACGCTATCGAGCTGGGGGCGGTGGGTGCGCGGCGGGAGCGCCAGCCAGACCTGATGCGGACTTTGGGTGGTGAACTGGTGGAACTGAAGCGCGGAGAGCAGGCAGACGATACCGCTTGGAACTCGTAGGGCAACCTCGGCCAGAGTCTGGTGGGGGTCGAGCGGGGCATCGAGCGGCAGGTAGACTCCTCGGCTGGAACGCTCAATCATCCCCTGCTCGTAGAGGCGCTGGAGATGCGTGGGCGAGATGCCCGCCGCCTCCAGGTCACGCGGGCGAACCATGCGCCGGTCACGAACCAGCTCCAAAACAGTCTCTGCGGTGCTCATTACTTCAGATTTCCTTAGCTCTTGCTGACAGTATACAAGATTTTCGGAAAATTGCGTCGCTGGGTGAAACACGAAATGTCGGCTCTGATAGTATTGTATTCTGCGAGTAACATACAAGGTTTTCGGAGCCTGCCCAGGTACACTCTGAGACATCTGGCTCCATGAGCTACTCATCTAGTGCCAGTGACAGCGACCGCTGAACGTGCTTTCTACAAATGAAGATTTAGTTCTACCTTCTCGACTCGCGTTCCAAAGTTGAAAGTGAAATCTTTATAGTCCAGATGGGCATCACAGGCATGAATTGCTCCATGATGGTTCGGACAAACCAAAAGAAGATTTCGTAGGTCATCATCACCGCCGCGACTGAGCCAGTGAATGTGATGACCATGACAGAGCCAGTGGCCGTACTCATCCATTGGATTCCAGCCGCAGAGCTGGCATTTACCGTCGTAAGTTTTCTGAAGTTCCTTAACAAGCTGGCGGTTTCGAGTCGGAGCCTGTGAAAAGAGGTAAGCAGCCCGCGCTTCTGCAACGCCTGATGGTTCCTCGACCAAGAGCTGACGAACCGCTTCCTCGTCGCCGAGAAGCACCGCCGCTTCCAACCGTTCTTCTGGAAGAATCCTTGCGCGTGGTTCCAAAGGTAGGGCTTGAGCCGCCGCAACGAGCACTTGATGATCGGCCTCCGAAATCGCACGAACAGCAGCATGACCTTGAAACGACTGCCCCAGTTTCTTCGCTTCTGTCCGAATGCTCAAAGAACGAATGATCTGCTCAACCCTCGGCGCATCGTCGTCCGCGAGAAAGTAGCGCGACTTTTTCAGATCGCCCCAAACGCGGTAGGAACCGTAGCGGAAGTTGTGCGGGTTCTGCGTCTTAGCCTTGATAACCAGCTCGGCGACGAGAACATAGCGCTTCGATTTGTTTCGGGTAAATGCCCACAGACTATCTCCGAGTTCCAACGAATGGAGAAGCGGATTCGACTGGTTCAGGTGAAAGCCAGCGCCCATATCCAGATCGCGGCGATAGTTATCAGGGTGCCAGTAGTACAGGAGGGCCATTGGAAACCATTATACGCCGAAGTGTCTCCGAAGCTCACGACCGCCACGCACCACGGAGATACCCGCGCCACCGGTCACGCCATAGGTACGCTTATCGGAGTTCGGAAGGTTGGTCAGCTCACCAATAGGCAGCTCAGAGAAGCGCACCTCAACCCGGCTTGTCTTCCCCTCATCGCCAACCCGGAACTCGTAGAGAAGCGGCTCCCCGTAGGGCTTTCCCTGAACCCACGGGATGCGGGTCTGGGTCGAGAGAAAGAGCGGGTCCACAGCGGCCAGCGGCGCATTGTCAAGAAAGACCTCACGCCCCTCCCAAATAAAATATCGGAAGACCTGCCCCAGCCGTCGAGAGAGCCGCTTTATCGCCGCTCCCCAGCGCAGTGGTTTTCCCTTATCGAGGCGCTTCCAGATCACCAGAGTACCCGTGCCACACTGGTAGCGCCCAAAACCCTTGGGGAGGCTCTTACGCTGCCGTGGCGCAGGTAGAACGGGACTTTCGGCGGTGAGCACCTCATCGAGATCGAGATAGCTGTACCAGATCGTCTTCCCTCGCCACGAGTAGACCTCCACCCGCCGCGCCTGGCTGAGTGAGCTATTTGGCAAACCCATTCCATATCTGCCAAGCCCTGAGCGATCATTGAAACGCTCGGAGCCGCCGAACTGAAGCGCGATGCGGAGCTGCTTCGGCCCCATCCCACAGCCGTTATCGAGCACGGCCACCGTATCGCTGTCCACCAGCCCGCCTTCCGGCGTGAAGATTCGCACCTTAGTTGCCCCCGCCTGGAGGCTGTTATCAAGCAGCTCGGAAAGAGCCGCATCGAGGCTCCGATACCCCGAATCGCGGGTTGCCTGTACAAACCGAACCGGGTCAATAATCGGCTCCCCCAAACTACTAGCACGCCCCATCAAATCCATGCTTCATTATACTTTATATCTCAACTAATTTCAAGATTTTATCTATCCTGAAAGCCCTTGTGCGAACCCGCGAAGCTGCGCCAGTTTCTCCCCATCGGAGAGCTCAGAGTCGAGGACTACAAGGAGCTGCGCCCCCACCTGCTGCCGAGCTTGAAGCACAGCCAAAGAGACAGGCTCAGGAGGAGCAGGCTCCTCGCCGAGAAACGCCTGAACGTCCACAGAGCGCACTCGCCATTCTCGCCGCCCTGGTCCCGCCGCTCCCTGCTTTGAAGCCGCGATCTTCCCCCGCTTGATCCACATACGCAGCGTGTACGGCGTGATATTAAGCCGCTCCGCCGCCTCCACAATTGTCAGCCACTCTTTCATAACACCTCTCCCCCTAGCCCCCTCACCTAAAGGCAAGGGGGAATTTAACCACTTACTTATTCGCTGATTACCTCACCGCGAAATACGCGATTCTGCCCCGTGATAGACAGCAAGAGCACTTCCAGCCTTGGCGGCGACCACCACAGCACAGAGACAGCCCACACGCCGGGGTTGGAGCGCATTAGCTCCTGGAGCACTTCACGAGGTGGCCGGGACACATACGGTTCCAGGCAAGGCTCAAGCACATATTCCGCCCGATCTTCATGCACCAGCACTTCCAGCCCGCCAGGGCGAATCTCCCAAGCGGCACGACACGCCAAGCACACGCGAAACGTACGCCACTGACCATCCGCGCACAAAGTACCGGCCAGTACCAACTGATCCTCGGTAGCGCACAGATCACACGCCACCCCGAGTAACTTACCCAAGCTCGGACTGGGTGCCGCCCCTTCCGGGGCGGCGAGAGAAGCCGGGGCGCTCACAGAGAAGCTCCCGCAGGGATGCGAACCCGGCGGCGCTGCAAGTACCACTGAGCCGTACCCGATATACGAACCTGCTGCACGGGAGGAGCTGGCGGGGCAGCCACGGCGGCTTTAGCCGCTTCCAAGAGCCGCACCCGCTCCACTTCTTCTTCGGCGCGATTTAGCAAGAGGGGAACCATGAGCGCGTGCTTGCAAATAAGGGGATCTATTTGCAAACCGAGATCAAAGGCTTGGCCATTTACCCGATCCAGCCGATTCTGATCTGGGCACGAACACCGCCCCGTTTCACGGCAGACCACATACTGCGCCTGAGCAACCACCCCAGTTTTGGGATCTGCGACAACCGGCGCGATGATGCAGACTGATTCGGAGCGCACTTCCCCAAGTGCGTACAGATACCAGCCCTGTGCGGCGCGAGCTTCGCGCATTTCCCGCTGTGTAGCAACGTGTGACAGAAGCGTGTTACAATCCAAATTGGTAGCCATTTTGGTGGCTTCCTTTCCAGAGCGCGGGGCCAGTTTTCCAGGCGAACCCCGCGCTCTTTCCCATTTCTGGGCGATTAGTCGGGCAGTGCCCGCCACTGATATTATACCCCAATATAATACAATTAAAACATTTTTAAACATATTTATTTCGGTACTATTTACATTTGATTTGGCTTTTGCGCTCCTGCGACGGCGGCGGCGAGCGAAGCTGACCGAGCTACACCCGCGCTTCGTGCCGACCGACGCGCCGCACCCAGCCCACCGAAACGCAGAAGCCCTGCCCCGCCGACAGCATGTGAGAGAAAGGCTGATTACACGTTTCCCCTGGGGGACGGAAGGGGAGAAATCTAAATACATCTTCCACTGCTTCACGGCGACGGTGGGAACCCGCTTGCGGGGGAACCGTGGCCGTCCTGAGAGCGATCCGAAATATTGGGGAGCGGCGACCGTAGCGCGTCGCGCGAAGGTGGCAGCGCACGTGGCAGAAGAGAGACAAGTGCTTCGTGTCCGTCGTCGCGCCGGTGCGGTGGGTCCTGGCGTAGCCGGGGGAACCTGTCCGGCTCTAAGCGTGAGCGATAACCATCGGGCGGTGTGACCGTAGCGCCTCGCGCAGAGGTGACATAAGCCCCCATCGTAAAGCGAGATAGCTGTGTCCCTTGACAGGCAAACATTTGTGTGATAACCTTGTTGTCATGGCGACGAACCACGAGCAAGGTTCGTCGCTTTCGCTTTTGTGGTTCGTCCCAGCAGCTCCGGTCAGAGAATCGGAAAACGCAACAGGAGAACCACACCATGAAAGTCAAACTCAATAGCCTGCTCGACGACGCTTCCGGCAAGTTCGGCGACAACGTCTTCGCCCGCAACCCCAGCGGCCTCTACCTTCGGAAGAACGTCGCACCCGACCAGCCCAATAGCGAGCGCCAGATGGACGTTCGCGACCGCTTCAGCACCTTCGCCTCGCGCTGGGCAACTCTGACCGAGGAGCAGCGTATCGGATGGAACGGCCTGGCATCGCTCGTCACCAAGACCGGGAAGTACGGCGATCTCTACAACCCGACGGGGCATCGGATCTATATCGCCCTGAACCAGACCCGTGCTGAGTTCGCTCTTGCCACTCTCGACGATGCCCCGCTTGGTGTCGAGCCTGCCATTCCAATGGTAGGTTTTGCTCCGACCGTCAATGTCACGGCGGCTCCTGCTGTTGAGCTGAAGCTGGGCGCAACCATCGATGCTCTCGGAACCGAGCTACTCGTCTTCGCCACTGAACCGATGTCTCCGGGGCGCTCCACCGTGAGCAACAGCGAGTTCCGGCTCATTGGAACGGGAGCTAGCGCCGACTTGGCTAACACGGATATTGGCGCACTCTACGACACCAAGTTCGGGATTCCAGCGAGCGGCGTGAAGATCGGAGTGAAGATCATCCCCGTCTCTGCCTCGGGCTTCCAGGGAACGCCGCAGAGCTCGCTCGTGATCGTCACGGCGTAACCAGGAGGGCAAGATGCCCATCATTCACACGCTCGCCGTTCTGACTGACGAGGCCGAGAACCGCCTGATAAACGCGTTCATCGGTCTCGTCGTTGCCCTCACCTGGTGGCTCAGAGCACAGCCAAAGTTCCGCAGCGCTCGAAGGCGGGCACTACGCCGCCTCAGAGACAAACGCAAACGAAAGGAGAAAGCCAGTGCCAACGACGACGAAGACAGCCCAAGCCAGCCGTAAGAAACGGGCTGCTATTCTGGGAACTGGCGCAGGAATCGCCGTGATTGGTAGTGGCCTAGCCACTGTCTGGCCCACGGGAAGCAAGAGTTTGCCTGATGCCCTCCCTGCTATCGACACCTGCCGGGTCATCGAGGTGGTGGACGGTGACACGCTCCACGCGAGCTGCGACGGCCTCAAAACCATCACCATTCGTCTATTCGGAGCCGACGCCCCGGAGATGAACCAGCCCAGCGGCCCGATGGCAAGAGCAGCGCTCGGTACTCTACTCGTTGGGCAGAACCTGAGCATTCAACCTATCGAGAAGGATAGGTATCGGCGGCTCGTCGCGCAGATTGGCACACCAAGCTATTCAAGCATCGAGCGCAGGCAAATCGAAACGGGGCTGGCCTGGTGGTCACCTCAGTACGCGCCAGACAGCCGAGACCTGCGCCTCGCCGAGGATACCGCCAGAGCCGCCAAGCGCGGCCTCTGGGCCATGCCAGCACCCATTCCCCCGTGGCAGTGGCGAAAGAGCCATTAGCCCCCAACAAGCACACAGAGACAAGGAGATCCAGATCATGAAACCACTCATCACCAAAGCCCCGAAGAAGACCGCGACAAAACCCGTTACGCCCCCACCATCGGCGGCGAGCACTACGCCCACGAAATCCGCCACCGTAAAGACAACGACTACAAAACCCAAGCTCCTCTCGCGGCCAAAGCCAAAGGTCGTACCAAAGCCAGCGCCCAAACCCATCCCGATGCCGCTTCTCGGGCCGCCGGTTGTCGTCACGGCTCCGGTTCCTTCGACGGCTTCGACCAACGGCCCGCTCCACCAGATCCCGCCCGAGTCGCCCGCTCCGCCGCCTACGGAGCTGATTGAGCCAGTTCTGGTCACCAAGCCACTCATCATCACGATTCCGCCTGAAAGCCCAGTGCCACCTGCTGACGCGGTCATCCTGCCCTCTTCTGGCGATAAGAAAGCCAGCGGTTACGCCGTCGTCGAGAGCGAAGTAATCCAGCCTTCGAGCGAAGCAGCGGTTCCGACGGGTTACATAGTCGTCGAAAGCGACTCCACGCCGCCAGCCCTTTCCCCCGCAGAAAGCGATGCGACCGGCTTGCCGCTCGCCACCCAGGCATCGAGCACCCCCAGCGATGCGGCGAAGCCTGCGAGCTACCTCGTGGTCGAGAGCGAGATCAAGCCCCAAGTAGTGGATGATGCCGCCGTGCCGGGGGGCTACACCGTCATCGAAAGCGAAGTCACGGATACAAAGAAGCCTGGCTATACCGTCGTAGAGAGCGATAGCGAGCCAACCACAGAAGCACCGGCGGAGAGCAACACTACAGGACTTGCCTTGGTTACCGAAAGCAGAGGTACAGGTCTTCCGCTCGCCGATGTGCTTCCACCCGGCTACGCTGTCATGGAGAGCGATAGCGCACCAGCAGAGAGCGAAGCGACGGGCTTGCCACTCCTCACCACACCACCGCCCGCCCCGTCGGTTCCCACGGTCACGATTCCGGCGAGTCATGCCCTCGAAGAGGTTTCCAGCATCCAGATCGGCGACGTGCTCATCATCGCCGTCAAAGTCATGCCCAAAGCAGAGCCGGAGCCGGAGTCATGACCGAGGAGCAACGCAAGGAACGGAACGCCCAGAGGCTCACCGAGTGCAACCCGATCTTTCGGCGAAAAGCCACTGCAATTCTGGAAGACCTCGAAGGGCATGGCTTGCGGCCACGGATTCAAGAAGCGTGGCGCTCCCCCACACGGCAAAGACAGCTCCTCGCCGACGGCTTCACCAAAGTGCGTTGGGGAATGCACAATGCGGTCACGGAGGATGGGAATCCCGACTCCTTGGCCGTGGATATCCTGGACGATGACCAGCCCAACAAAGAGAGCACGAAGTTCCTACTCATGCTGACGGCAAGTGCCAAAGCTCATGGCTGCGTGACAGGCATTGGCTGGGGACTCTCCCAAGAAGATCGCGACACCATCCGTTCGGCGGTAACGAGTCGTGACTTCGAAGCGAAAGTAGAAGTTGGCTGGGACCCGTGCCACGTCCAGATCGGCGGAATCAGCGTGCAGGAAGCCAGGGACGGAGCGAGGCCATGAAAGACGAGCAACTCTGGAAACTCTTCGTCAGAAAGCCACTCCGCTGGTTCCTGCGGCGATTTCTCCCAACTGAGGAGACAGATGTCACTCTCGCGGCAGTCGAAGCATTGGTTGTCGCTGCGCAGGGCAAGTAACTTCTACAAATCGGCGAGGAGCTGCTCCACACGGCGGGCGATGGCATGGCGGAGCGGCCCACAGTCAGGGTTCCCCGCCAAGACGACTTTCACCGCGCTGTAGCAAGCGCCAGCAACCCACTCGTGCATCAGGTGGTGGGCCAGCTCGTGTACAAACACGCGCCACTTACGATGCGGAGCGAGCTTGGGCGAAATCAAGATCGTTCCCTCACCGCCATCGTTCAGAGGAGGCAAGTAGCCGCCAGGCTCTGTATTCTCATGATCCCACCGGAGTTTGACATTGAAGAACTTGGCAATATGCTCCAGCGAGCGAGAAGCCCTCCCCAACGACAAAACGCCCTCTCGGATGCGCGCGACAATCTCCCAGGCGATCCTATCCGACTCGCCCCAGCCGAAGTTCCAGAGCGTTAGAGTATCACCGAAGCGACGCTCAGCGGCCCGAGCCATAAACTCTCCTGCGGCGCTTTGGCTCCGGCTCGCGGGGCGTTACCATCTCGTCGGTCACGTAAATCTCGGCGGTCTCGGCGATGCGAGCCTGCTCTTCCTCGGCGTCTTCTATCTCCTCATACGAGAAGCGGCTCCCGATGATGCTTCGGCTGTCGAGCTTGCGCAGGGTCTCGGCCATGTTCTTCGCGGCGACCAGCGCGGCCTCACGGATCAGCTCACGCGACGGCCCATCGAAATCGTTGAAGCCCTCCATACGCCCAAGGAGCGTGTCTATGTCGGGCACGTACTGGAGCTCGGGCTTGTCGTGGCCCGCGACGGCAAGAAGAATCTCAGGATCGAGCTCCAGAGTCACGGCCAGCTTCGTCAGGATCTCCTCGCCGGGGAGCTGATACTTCCCATCCGTCTTTATTCCTCCCGTCTCGATCAGGGTGAGGTAGCTCGTCGATACCCCGGAGCGCCGGGACAGCTCCGCCTTGGTCAGGTTACGTTTGGCCCGCTCCAGGCGCAGCCAGTCGGCGAAGCGCTTGCCTTGTGCCTGCTCCTCGGGGGTAGCAAGAATTGTTCGCGGGGACATGTTTCGAGTTCCTCAAGAGCCATTATGCCACACAAAGGACTTTCTGACAAACTCAGTTGCACGAAATACAATTACCGGGTACAATCCCCAACACCAAACACACGTTTGGAGAAACCGGAGGAAAACATGCCCAGAAAGCGACACCTACTCACCCTCTGCGCCACCGCCGCTCCCATCGGCCACGACGAAGCGATCCGGCGACTCGGCCAGGCAACCGCGCTCCTGCTCCGCGCCGCCAACCGGCGACAAGGAAGGGAGAAGCACCTGCTATGAAGCCCAAGAAGAAAGCGCCCCAGCGCTTCGCCATTTACTTGAGGTGTAGCACCGACGACCAGAGCTACGGCGACTTCACCACCATCGATACTCAGCGCCAGCTCAATCAAGAGCGGGTCACGGAGCTCGGCGGAACCGTGGTGGCGGAGTACACCGACGAAGGCAAGACCGGAACGAACCTCTCCCGCAAGGACTGGAAGCGCATGCTCGCCGACGCGGCGGGGAAGCGCTTCGATGCCGTGGTCGTCACCTACATGTCCCGCCTCGCTCGCGGGGAGGTCTACCACGTGGCGGAGTATCTCCTGAAAGAGGAGAAAGTCAAGGTCGAGCTGGTCAAGGAGAAGTTCTCCCCGGACATGGTGGGCCAGATGCACAAGCAGATGACCATCATGTTCGACGGGCAGTACTGCCGCCAGGTCTCCGACTGGACCCGCACCAAGCAAGGGCAGATGGTCAAGCAGGGCTACCACACCGGCGGCGTTCCCACCTACGGCTACCGCTCGGAAACCGTGCCGGGGATGCAGCCCATCACCCTACCCGGCGGCAAGGTCAAGCCACCGCCCAAGCGCATCGTGCCCGACGAGCGCCAAGCCCCTATCGTGCGCCGCGCCTTCGAGCTCTACGCCGAGAGCCATAACATGGGAGCCTCCCTGCGCTACTTGCGAGAGCAGGAGCCGGATATGACCTGGACGATAGATCGGGTGTCGCGCATACTCTCCAACGATCGCTATCGGGGCGTGGCCCGCTTCGGCGACAATGTCAACCCCGAGGCGCACGAGCCGATTGTCTCGGCGGAGCTCTGGGACATCGTGCAAGCCGCGCTGACAGCAAAGCGCACCCTCGCCGACGATCCCCGTGCCTTTGGCCTGAATATCGCCGAGCGCAAGGACACCCTGCCCTACTACCTGCGTGGGAAGGTCTTCTGCGAGCACTGCGGGTGCCGGATGACTCCGGCAAGCCACCACGGTAGCTCTACGCGCGTGGGCTACTACCAGTGCACGCGTGGTTGTGCCGCCGGTGCCGCTTGCCCGGTGAAGCGGATCAATGCCAACACGCTCCACGAACTGGTTATTGGCGAAATCGAGCGAGCGGCCAAGCACCCCACGCGCATGACCGGCATGGTGCGTGAGGCGATGAAAGCGATCCCTAACCAGACGGAGGAAGCGGCGGAGCTGGCACGTGTTCAGCGCAATATCCGCGAGGCGGAGAAGAAGATAGCCCGGTTCGTGGGTGCGATTCGAGAAGGCAAGGGAGGAGCGATAGATGTTCTGACGAGTGAGATAGAGCGCCAGCGGGAGCACCAGAAGCAGCTCGAAGAAAAAGCGAGTGAACTGGAGCGCCGCCTGGCCCTGCAACCGACTCGGCCCGACACGGCGGGACTCTGCGATTTGTGGGGTGGCCTGACGGACGGCTGGTCGGACATGACCGAGGAGGAGCGGACTCAGTTTCTGGGTCTGATCGTAGACTCGGTAAGTTTGGAAGAAAAGAACAAGGGGACGCTCCGTTTGCTTCTGTGTTCACCAGAAACATTAGAACGTCCCCTCGACAGGTTGGAATTTCAACCCTACATGGGTGCGAATACGTTTCGAAATCCCACATCGCGCACCTCACAACGCTACGCGCCACGCTCCTGCAAAGGGCTCTCGTTGCCCCAAGCGCATGCACTCTTCCCCTCTTGGTTCCCCAGTACCGTAAGCCAAAGAAGGTGGTGCACCAGTGAACCAGCACACCGCCCCCATCGCGCAGGCTACTCTCGCGCCAACGATTCAGCCTGCCGCTAATACGCACACTTTACCAGAATTCCAACTCCCCGACGTGCGCCGGGATCGGGAGTGGCATCTCGCCCAGCTCTTCCGCGATATCTGCTATCTTGACTCCTGCGAGGGCTGCCACGCGCACAACGCTTGGTTCGCAAGACAGCTCGGTGTGGTCGAGTCCACCATCAAGCGCTTGCTCGGGGTACTGTCCGACTGTGGCCTGATTGAGATCGAGTACGCCCACGGGCGGCGCATTTGCATTCGGCCTCGGGTCACGCTTACCGAAGTTCTCCAGGCGGGCTGGGTGGCGCTTTGTGAAGCCGTGCTGGATCGCCAGAAGTTCCCTGCTCTACTCCGGCGTATCGCTAACGCCGTTTTGCACCGACTCGGGCTTCGGCGCGGGCCTGATCTCGCCAAACTGGGTGTTTCTCACGAGCAGAATTGCGCCCCTTCTGCGCCGACAAATGCGCCCCTCTCTCCTGTAAGAAGAGTCTCACAAGAGAACCAACAGACAGAGCAAGCTGCGGCGAAGCCTGAACCGATGACCGTAGCTGATCCTGCTGCTGTCACTCTCTTGCGAGAGAACGGGCTTCCAGAGCCGGATGCGGTGAGTATCGCTACGGAAGTGTCCAAGAACTCTTGGTCTTTGGAGCGGGTGAAGCAGGCGATACGAGCCGCACGAGCACGAGGCGAGAATCTCCGCAACCTTGGGGGCTTCGTTCGAGCAGCGCTCCGCGGTGGCTGGCTTCCGCCCGCGCCACCTGCAAGCCATCCCTCTGACCTTGGGGAGCGGCCACAGCGGGTGGTGAAGGCACTGCGACCGATCCCGCCCGACTGGCTCCCCGGCGTGGACTATGAGGCAGCGAGGGCACTGTGCAACGAAGCGGCGAGTACGCTTCGAGCGATGGGTACGTCCCGGCCTTCCGACACGGAAATCAGAGACAGAGCGCGGCTTTTGTGGCAGCGGCAGAATCCCATGGACACCCCACCGTGGGCGGCTACTCAGACTCCGGGAGAGTTTCGAGGGGCGGACAGGTCTCGCCCAGCGCCAGCAGCGAGCGCCGGATGTTGATCGCACCCGGTCGGTTCAACAGAAGGCGAACTTCGGTGGCGCGGCCCGTGGCGGTCAGCGGGATGACACGGAGTTTGTCGGCGCTCCATGCGAAGTGCACTCGCCAGTCGTCGTTGCGCGGGTTGAAGAGCGGCACACGCTGGCCGGACTCGGGATCAGCCGCTTCTACGGCATCGAGTTTACGTGCGGCGGGGATGTGGGGACGACGGCGCTCGGGCATAGAGGCGCTACGGGACGGGGATCGGGCGGATGCCGAGTTGGTTCATGAGCGCGTGCACGGGGAGGCCGCGCAGACGGGAGAGCGCACCGAGGTCGTCCAGGCGCTGGGCGGCTTGCTGCTCTCTGGCATCGAGCTTTCCGGGAAGGGTGATTGTCATGGACATTGTGCCTCTATTTTACCGCACGACCACCGAGGTTTAGTGGCCGTTGGTAGTATCTTGATAGTATTGTCGCCAAGCTCTTCCAATTTTGGCGTGCAACACGCTATACTATGGCCTGTGAGTCTTCAGCAGGTCGGGTTTTCCGCAGGTGATGAAGCGCGGAGGTTGGCCCGATGAGTATTCCCATTATCGACTTGTTTGCGGGTCCTGGCGGCCTCGGCGAGGGTTTCTCGGCGCTCCGCCAGCCGGGTAGTACAGAAAAGCTTTTCAAGATCGCGCTTTCAGTGGAGATGGATCAACACGCCCACCAAACACTGGAGCTTCGAAGCTTTTTCCGGCAGTTTCCCGACAGGCAGGCTCCGGCAGAATACTATCAGTACCTGGCAGGTTTACTTACCCGTAAGGCTTTGTTTGAGGCGTATCCTGTTCAGGCGGCTCTTGCTTCAAAGGAGGCGATGCGAGCGGAGTTGGGAGCCTCTGATAAAGGAGTGAAAGGTAAGTCGGACAATCGGCAGATATTCCAGCGGATTCGTGAGGCGCTGGGCACACGTCCTGGACAGTGGATACTGATCGGAGGGCCGCCATGCCAGGCATACTCCACGGCGGGACGGGCGCGACTGCGTGAATCAAACCCGGAGAAGTTCGAGAATGATCGTCGAAAAACTCTGTATCGGGAGTATCTGAAAATTCTGGCACGGTTCCGCCCAACTATCTTTGTGATGGAAAATGTGCGGGGAATGCTCTCGGCGACCGTGAATGGTGAGCCTATCGTGGATCGCATCTTCTCCGATCTTCGTGACCCGCGTAGAACCCTGTCAGAGCCCAGTGGAGGCTGGGAGGGAGCTGCCCCGCACTACGAGATTTATTCTCTAGTAACACCGCCACATCCAGATAGACGACTCGATCCCGCAGACTATTTGATCCAATCAGAACAGTATGGAATCCCTCAGACGCGGCACCGGGTGATCTTGCTCGGGGTTCGTAGAGACGCCGCTTGCCGAGGTATTCCAGGGATGCTTGAGCCCTACTCTGACCCGACGACCGGCGAACCTGCCGAGATTCCCGTGCAACGGGTGGTCGGCGACCTTCCGGCGATTCGGAGCCAGCTATCGCGGCGTAAGGATGTTCAGGAGGAGTGGATTCAGCAGGTGCTTTCCGTTGGTGAAGCTCCCTTCATGGACGAGCTAGACAGAGGAGAGATTCGCCGGGGCGCAGATGTCGCGGCGGCGATCTGCCGCGAAGTGGCTCGCTCCGGGACGTATCCAACGAACGGCGGGGAGCGCCTGCCCATCGTCTCCGAGCCTGACTACAACCCGAACGACTGGTACACCGATCCCAGGCTCACCGTGACCTGTAACCACACGGCCCGCTCCCATATGCCCTCCGACCTTCATCGCTACCTGTTTGTCTCATGCTTCGGCCTGGTAAATGGCTTCTCTCCGAAGACGCGGGATTTTCCAAGAACGCTTCTGCCAGATCATCGCAGTATTCAGGAGCATGTGGCTGGTACGGATGAAATCTTCGATGACCGCTTCCGGGTTCAGATTGCAGAAGAACCAGCAACGACGATCACAAGCCATATCGCCAAGGATGGTCACTACAACATCCATTTCGATCCTTCTCAGTGCCGAGCTTTGACGGTGAGGGAGGCGGCGCGGATTCAGACGTTCCCGGATAATTACTTCTTTGAGGAGCCACGCACGGAGCAGTATAAGCAGGTAGGAAACGCAGTACCATCGCTACGGGCGTAGCAGATTGCACGCATTGTCTACGATATGCTTCGTCAGTGAAGGCGGGCTTCGACTGCCTCAGCGAGCAGATCGAGGCGGTCTTCGGAGTAGACAGGTAAGCCATACTCTGAGAAGAGTTCCAGGGACAGGCGTTGCTGACGCTGGTCTTCCTCTTGCCCTTCCTCCGGGGTTCCCAGTGCGATCCAGAGTTCGGCGGGGTTCTCCATCTCTCGACGGTGCTTTCGTAGCAGGTCGCCATCAAGGGCAAGATCGCGAGCCTGTGCGAAAGTGCGACGACCGATTGGGAGCGGGGCAATGAGGTTCAGGGTGCCGTTCTGGAAGGCGACAGGCGCACGAAGGATACTGCCGGTAATGGGAACAAGAACCTTCTGATCGTAGAGTAGCTTGCCCTTAAGTGCAGGACGAGCGTCAAGAGTCTGACGCAGGCGCTGTCGCAGCCCGGTTCGTGTGCTGGTCACTGCCTCACGATTGCCTACAAGTGTGTTGAAGAGATTGTCCAGCTCGACGGCGGGTTCGTAGACTTTCACGGGGCGCGGGTCGGTGACGAGCAGGTTTCCGCCCAGGGACCGGTTGAACTGCACCAGGTCTTCGACGGTTTTGAAGCGCTCCTGCTCGGTGCGGAAGCGGGATTCCAAGGCGCGACGAGCATCGCTCACACGGCCAAGCTGCACCCCTTCCAGACCAAAGAAGCGCCGAACCCGGTCGTTGTTACTAGCGAGTTTGAAATCGAAGAAGCCTGCGTCCGGGCACAGAAGCACCACTCCGATATTGGCCGCTTCAAGGCGGCAGGTATCGGGGCAGAACTGAATCAGGCTGTAGTATCCTCGGGTCGGCATGGGCTGTTCTTTCATTATAGCAGGCTCTTCCAATTCTCGGTAACAAAGGCAGCGCGGCGTACCAGAAACTCACGAAGGGCTTCGCGCACGTCGGCTTCGACTTCCCAGTCGGCAGGGATCGCGGCGACCACTCGCGCTATCAGATTCGGGTCAAGGCTCTGTAAGTCCGTCGCCGCTCGCTCCAACGCCCCAGCATCGAGGTAGGGCGCGAACTGTGGAAAGCGCCCGTAGATTTTCGTGTCTCGCACTTCCCCGATGTTAGAGATACGGCGGGTCAGTGAGCTTCCCTCAGTGAAGACATGGGTGTGATCCATCGCGAGAAGGCGGTACTGATCCGGCTCACAGTCGCGGGCGCTGAAGAAGACATTGCCATAGTTCGGTTTGCGGCTCAGCTCGGGCGGCGCATGGCGGTCACGGTTGCGAATCCAGGTGTCGAAAAGCACGAGGCGCGGGATGTCCTGCGAGTTATCGAGCAGCTCCAGCTCCGCCGCTGTTCCGCCCCACACCTGCCCCGGCTCGCTCTCTGTCACCCAAGCAGTTCCTGACTTTGCGAGCGTTCCATCGCCGAAAGGAATCTCGTCTACAGTAGCGTCCATCTGTGCCAGCCCATAGTTCAGCGTGGGCAGCTCGAACGCTCGGGCAAGGCAGGTTCCAACGAACTCCCGTGCCAGTGCATGCGGCCCCTCAGGGTTGCCCAGAGCCTTCAGATAGGCGGTGCCCTCTTCCATCACGACTTCGGCGACCGAGGTGCTGGTTGCGATAGTTCGGCCAAAGCGGACGAACTCGCCAGGATTCCAGAGGTCAATCAAAGGGTCGGGCACAGGCAGTATTTTAGCATGGTTTCCCCAGCTATTCCTGGCGAAAAGTTGCGCGATAAGTGTAGGGTTCCAAAATCAAGGAGGCATCCAGTGGGCCGGGAACGATGAAAAGCCGAGGTTCAATGGCAAACCGATACAGCCGATACAAGCGGTAGCTCTCCGTCATTTCCTGGGAAACTTCCGCCTCGTTGCGAGTAACAAAGAACGGATTGTACTGGCCGCCACGTGTGGTCTTAACTTCGATGGCGATAGGCTGATCTGTCTGAACATCGAAAGACGCAATGTCAAATCCAAGACCGTCCCCCTGAACTTCCGAAACCCACTCGACTTTTCGGGCAAGGTCGTCGCGTCCGTGACGACGAAGCCGCTCCGTTTCCCAACTCAAAACAAACTCTTCACCCTGCCGTCCTAAAGATCGGTTCGATGCCTCACGACGAGCATAGTCAATCCGCCGCCCGACTCTCGGCATATCTGGTTTCTCGGAAACAGGCTTCGGGAGGGCTTTCGGTATCGGAACAAGGACGTTGTCTACATTGTCTGGTAGCTCCGGCATCGTCACGGGATCGTCAGCGGCATCAGTAAATCGATTCACCCGAGCAGGCAACGAAATCCATTCTAAAACGACCGACTTCAACAACTCCTGATAGTTCCGCCGTGGCTTATATCCATCAATGTACGGCAGACCTAACTCCAGCAGAACCGCGCTGATGTTCTGGTGCTTGAATTCGACTGCGCCATTGGGCCGCTTATTCAGCAACTTGAGTAACTCGCGCCGACGCTCCGCTTTCGAGTATTTCTGACCGCGCAGTTCACAGTCAAGCATCGTGAAGTAGTCCGCGACCGTCAACTCAACTTCGGCCTGCGACCAGGGGATACGTTCCGAATCCATGCGACCATTTTACCGTTTCTGATGCCCATGTGACGCACTCACAAATCGTCTTGACAGGCAAACATCCGTGTGATAGCATCCAACCTATGGCAGCGAACCACGAGCAAGGTTCGCTGCCTTCGTCTTTGTGGTTCCTGCCTGACAGATCAAAATAAAATACAGATCAAAACAGTAACAGGAGAACCACCCCCCATGAAAGCAAAACTTAACAGCCTCCTCGACGACGTGTCCGGCAAGTTCGGCGACAACGTCTTCGCCCGTAACCCCTCGGGCCTTTACCTCCGCAAAAACACCGTTCCTGAGCAACCCAACTCCGAGCGCCAGATGAACGTCCGCGACCGCTTCAGTATCTTTGCCGCACGTTGGGCAACCCTGACCGAGGAGCAGCGCGTCGGATGGAACGGCCTCGCCGGACAGATTACCAAGACCGGGAAATACGGGGACCTCTACAACCCCACGGGCCATCGCCTCTACATCGCGCTCAATGCTACACGGGGAGAGTTTTCCCTCGCAGAGTTGGACGATGCGCCCCTGGCTATTGAGCCAACGTTTCCCGTTGCGGACTTTATTCCTACTCTCAATGTCACCGTAGCGGGTGAGCTAGAGTTCAAACTGGGGGCTGCTGCCACGGCACTTGCTTCCAAGCTTCTCATCTTCGCCACGGAGCCGATGTCGGCGGGCCGCAGTGTCATCCCCGACGCCAGCTTCCGGCTCATCACCACGACAGACACAGGTGACCTGCTCAACGCCGATCTAGGCGATGCCTACGAGAGCAAGTTCGGTGTTCCGGCAGGTGGCGTGAAAGTCGGGGTGAAGATCATCCCGGTGAGTGACTCCGGCTTCCAGGGAGCGCCGCAGAGCTCACTCGTGATCGTCACAGCGTAAGTACCTCTCCCCCTGCCCCTCACCTAAAGGCAAGGGGAGTAAGAGAGAGGTTACGCCCATGATTCACACTCTCGCCGTGATAACCGACGAGGCCGAGAACCGCCTGATAAACGCACTTATCGGCCTCGTCGTTGCCCTCACTTGGTGGCTACGTGCTCAGCCCAAGTTCCGTAGCGCCAGGCGCAGGGCACTCAGGCGGATTCGAGATCGCCGCCGCAAGCGAAAGGAGAAAGCAAGTGCCAACGACGACGAAGACCACCCAAGCCAGCCGTAAAAAGCGAGCAGCCATTCTCGGAACAGGTGCCGGGATCGTCGCCATTGGCAGCGGCCTTGCAACGGCCTGGCCAACGGGAAGCAAGAGTTTGCCCGACACGCTTCCCGCGCTCGATATCTGCCGCGTGATCGAGGTAGTGGACGGTGACACGCTTCACGCGAGCTGCGATGGCCTCAAAACGATCACCATTCGGCTCTTTGGCGCGGATGCCCCCGAGATGAACCAGCCAAGCGGCCCACTCGCAAGAGCAGCACTAGGAACGCTTCTGGTTGGACAGAACCTCACTATTCAACCTATCGAGAAAGATAAGTACGGGCGGCTCGTCGCACAGCTCAGCACCTCGGCCTACCCAAGCATTGAGCGCAGGCAGATCGAAACTGGGCTGGCTTGGTGGTCGCCCCAGTACGCTCCTGACAGCCGAGACCTACGCCTCGCCGAGGACACCGCTAGAGCCGCCAAGCGCGGCCTCTGGGCCATGCCAGCACCCATCCCACCTTGGCAGTGGCGAAAGAGCTACTGACCCAAACCAGCACAAAGAGACAAGGAGATCCACACCATGAAACCACTCATCACCAAAGCCCCCAAGAAAACAACAACGAAGCCAGTTACTCCCCCACCTCCAGCGACGAGTTCCACGCCCACGAAACCCGCCGCAGTGAAAGCAACGACTGTAAAGCCCAAGCTCATCTCGCGGCCCAAGCCTAAGGCGGCAGTAAAACCAGCTCCAGTTCCCAAACCCATTGAGACACCACTCCTCGGGCCGCCAGTTGTCGCGCCAACTCCAGCCCCCACAGCGGCTCCAGTGCCTGTAGTGGCTTCCACGAATGGCCCGCTCAACCAGATCCCGCCCGAGTCACCTGTTCCATCGCCTGCTGAAACTATAGCGCCCGTTATCCAGAGCAAGCCACTTATCATTACTGTGCCACCGGAAAGCCCAGCTCCCCCACCAGCAGTATCAGCCATTCTGGCACCTTCGGGGGACAGGAAAGCCAGCGGCTACGCTATGGTCGAGAGCGAGGTGATCCAGCCTTCCAGCGAAGCAGCGATTCCTACGGACTATCTGGTTATGGAAAGCGATGCCAAGCCCAGTCTGGTTGCCCCACCAAGTGAGGACGCCGCGAAACTACCCGCCTATATGGTCGTAGAGAGCGAGGCTACACCACCGGCGACAATGGATGCAGTTCCAACCGGCTACGTCGTCGTCGAGAGCGACAACACACCGGAGCCGAATCCAGAGATCAGCACGGCAGCTCCTCCACCAGCGCCAGGCGTGCCAACTCTAACCATCCCTTCTGGCCATGCTCTAGAAGAGGTTTCCAGCATCCAGATCGGGGACGTGCTCATCATCGCCGTAAAAGTACAGCCTGTACCAGAGTCAGAGGTGAAGCTATGACGGACGAACAGCGGACGGAGAGAAACGCCCAGAAACTGAAGGAGTGCAATCCCATCTTTCGGAGCAAGGTAAAAGCCATTCTTACCGATCTGGAAGGGCACGGCTGGCGGCCACGTATCCAGGAAGCATGGAGAAGCCCCACGCGGCAGAAACAGCTCCTAGCAGATGGCTTCACGAAGGTTGGCTGGGGAATGCACAACGCGACCACGGAGGACGGGAGACCGGACTCCTTGGCCGTGGACATCCTCGACGACGACCAGCCCAACAAAGAGAGCACACGCTTTCTGCTTATGCTGGCGGCAAGTGCCAAAGCGCATGGCTGTATCACGGGCATTGACTGGGGGCTCGCACAGGAAGACCGCGACACGATCCGCTCGGCGATAGCAAGCCGAGACTTTGAAGCGAAAGTTGAAGTTGGCTGGGATCCGTGCCATTTCCAGATTGAGGGAATCAGCGTTCAAGAAGCCAGGAACGGAGCTAGGCCATGAAAGACGAGCAGCTCTGGAAACTCTTCGTCAGAAAGCCGCTATGCTGGTTCCTCCGGCGATCCCTCCCGACGGAGGAGACCGATACCACCCTCGCGGCGGTCGAGGCGCTCGTTATCGTAGCACAGGGGAAATAGTTGAATTGGGTGGGGGCTTCGCCACTGCCCCCTTTCAAGGAGTGACGAGCTTCGAGCCAATGACCAGCACTTCCACACGCCGCGCGATGGCATGCCGCAAGGGCGCACAGTCGGGATTCCCTAAGAGCACCACACACTCACTGGAGTACATCAGAGGGGCAACCCAGGTATGCATCAGGTGGTGGGCAAGCTCGTGGATAAAGGCACGCCAGCGCTGGCCAACAGATAGGCTGGTCGAGAGCATAATCTCCGCCCAGTCCCCCTCAGAAAGCGGCGCAATGTACATACTCGCATCACTGCCCGAGTCGTCCCAACGAATCCGAACACGGAAGTGGGCTGCCACATCCTCCAGAAACCCACACGGGAACCTACGCAGGCTCCGGCGAATCTTCCGGGCAATACGTGAGGCGACCTTATCGGACTCTGTCCAGGGGAACTCTGTAATCCGGGCGTTTTTCTGGACACTTTAGCCGCCGCCAAATAGGGGTAGCCCTCCACTATAGCATTCCTAATTGATTTGTAAACACCCTGTATACCACTTCACTTTTTCAAACAAAAACGTCGAACTATTTAAAAACTCAACAAACAAAGACTTC
>NZ_JAYVPL010000055.1:0-70742 GCF_043757465.1 Armatimonas sp. | reverse complement strand
TAGATGGGAAAGGCATTTTCAGCATTCATAGCAAACTTGGGCAAACGCCTGAAAACTGGGAAATTCGGTCTTCAAAAAAACAAATGCGGTTCCCCTGGGTGTTCTGGCTGATGGTGGCGATGGGGCTAAGTGTTGTGGTACTGATGTTGGGACTCTGGAGGGGCTAGCAGAGATGGCGGAGACACTTCCGAAATGGCCGAAGGGCCGGGTGACGTTTCTTTTCACCGATATTAAGGACTCGACCGTGCGGGCACAGACCTACGGCGATCTGGTCTACGATGCGCAGCTACGCGGGCCGCACCATGAGCGCTTGCGTTCGGTGATTCATGTCCATACAGGCCGCTTCTTTCAGGACAAGGGCGACGGCGTGGTGGCGGTGTTCGAGCATCCGACGGACGCGGTAGCCTGCGCCCTGGCACTCCAACGCTCGTTTCGGGATGATCCGATCCGGGTGGGCGAGAGCGGCCCGCCATTGACGGTGCGAATGGGCCTCAATACAGCCCCGGAAGATCAGAACCTGCACCCAGACGACCCGGAGCGCCCCCAGTATCTCGCCAATGCGCTGAACTACTGCTCGCGGGTGGAGGGGCCAGCCGATGCGGGGCAGATTCTGCTCTCCGATGAGACAAAGAGCGGGCTGATGGTGGGCTTTGAGCAGACGTACAATGCCACTTTTCATCCCTGGCCTGGCCGCAAGCTGAAAAGCTACTCGCGAGGGCACACGCTCTGGGATGTGCTCTATGACGGACGTGAGCCGAAGGAGCCGGGAACGCCGTGGATTCCGCTTTCTGCATTGTCCCCCCGCCGGGCGGGGGTTAGGGGGGTCACAGAGGCTAGAGGCGCTCGCCGAGCCAGTAGGCACCCGCCAGCACCACCACCCACAGGCCTGTTTGCACAATCCGCCGCGCCAAGGCTTTATCGCGCCGTGTGATCATTGCCAAGAGCGGTGCCACGGTCAGGACGATGCACGCTTGCCCTAGCTCCACACCAACATTGAAGGAGAAGAGAGACCAGCCCAGTGCAGCGCGAGGAAGCGCCAGCTCCTGGAGCACATTGGCAAAGCCGAACCCATGGATCAGTCCGAAAACAAACGCGAGTGCAATGCGCTGGTCGCCTGGTGCCTTCTCCACGGGGAAGCGGGCGAGCTGGAGGAGGCCGTGGATTCCCACAAAGATAATGCTTAGCGCGATAGTGGGCTCGATGAGGGCGGGTGAGGGGCTGAGCAGGTGGACCGTCGCCAGCACCAGAGTCAGGCTATGTGCCAGGGTGAAGGCAGTGACGATCTTCAGGAGCGCTCTGAGGTTTCCCCCGAGCAGTAAGAGCCCCACGACAAAAAGAATATGATCGGGGCCAATAAAGATATGGTGGACTCCCTCTCCGATAAACTGCCGAATAACGCTGAGCAGGTTCTGGGAGCTTCCCGCGTTGTAGGTGACTGTCGGCTCAGCGTGGGTGCAGAGGCTCTCGGACAGGAGCGTAGCCGTCGGTGCATCGTAGAGGCTTACGAAGACCGTGTGCTGTGGGTCGATGGGAAAGAGCTTGCCCGTCTCCAGCACGAGCTGTGTTGGTGTTGCGGCCCAGCGGTAGTGGAGCCGGAGGCGAATGGCCTTGCGCTCCGGGAGAAACACGCCTGGTTTCTCTTGGACGGGGGAGAGCGCCTGACCATCCGCAGTGACAACAAGACGCTCGGCGATGATCTTTTCAAGCTGCGGCTGCGCGGTTGCCAAGGCGCTCTCAAAAATTGTGCCGTCGAGCTGCAATGCCGGGTAATCGAGTGTGAAGCCTGTCACCGCGAACGTCACTATCGCTTCCGCCCCGGCTGGAGCGAGCCTGAGCTCAACCTGGGTTCGAGGAATGTCATGGGCCTGCGCCCGCACTGTCCCAAAGAGCGTGCACCAGAGCGCCATGAGCAGATAGGGAAGCGGAGCGTGTCTCATCTGGTAGGCTTGCTCCCCAGTGTGGTTAGCGTCTCCTCGGCGGTGCGTGCCTCAAGAACACTGAAGTAGGGATTGCGGCTGAGCGCCTGCTGAAGGTAGCGCTGTGCTTGAGAGTTCTTACCGCTCTTTGCATAGATCATCCCCGCATGAAAGAGGACGGTGGGAGTGGGGTCGGTTGCGTGGACTGCCCGGTCAATCACCGCCTTTGCCTCAGTCAGCTTACCGTTTTTGTAGAAGCACCAGGCGATGGTATCTAGCTGGGCGGCGTTCTTAGTGTCCTGGTGCGCCTGAGCAATCTCTAGGGCACGGGGAAGCTGGCGGTCGTGGTCCGCCCAGAACCGTGCTAGCGAGAGTGTGTCGGTATTGCCCTGCTTCTGGTGCGTCTCATAGAGCTTTTCGACAAGTATAAACGTCTGCTCAGCTTTCTGCGGCTGGTTGGTGGCGAGGTAGAGATCGCCTAGAGCAGCCAGACCTGTCGGCTGCGGGGCAAGGGCAAGTGCTTTCTCGTAGAGCGTGATGGCCTCTGGGTAGAGCTTGCGTGCGGCCTTGACCTTTGCCAAGCCGTTCAAGATCGGTGGGCTCTCGGGGAAGGTTTTTTGGGCTTCACTGAGTAGGTTCTCGGCGGGAAGAATGGCTCCCTCGCCCTGGAGCATCTCCGCTAGCTTGGCCTGGCACCAGGCCGTGTTCTCGGCGTGCTCCCCACCCGCTTTGATGGCCTTGGTCATGAGCCACATGCCTTTGCGCGTGTCGCCCAACAGGTAGAGAAGCTGCGCTCCCCGGCTATACGACGAGAGATCGGGGCGAATATCGAGCATCTTCTGGTAGCTGACAAGTGCGGCTTTGTACTCTCCAAGCTCGGTCTGAGCATCGCCGATCAGACCGTCGGCGCTGCTGTCCTGTGGGTTGAGGGCGATGGCTTTTTGTGCCCAGGCGATACTCTGGGGGAACTGGTGCTTGCCCCCGGCGACCCAGGCAAGGCCGGTCATGGCATCGCTCTTTTGCGGAGCCAGCGTTAGTGTCTGCCGGTAGGCTCGCTCGGCCCAGTCGTAGTACTGGTGCTCGGCGGTCTCGCGCGCACGCTGCATCAGGGTGTCGCCGAGATTGAGCCAGTGAGTGGGGTTATCCGGCGACTCTTGTGCCTTCCGTTTCCACTTCTGAAGCTCGCGCTGCGTGGCATTGGGAGCGTTTTTGGGGAGCTCGGGGAGAGTGGCGAGGAGCGCGGTGGGGGGTAGGGGCAGCGGGGGGGCACTGCTTCGGGCCTTGAGGCCCCAGCCCAGCAAGGTTGCGACACCACTGGTGGCGACGAGAGCCGCCAGGAGCCGTTGAGGGTGATTTTTGGGAGCGAGCGAAGACTTGTTCATGGGTATCTAAAATCTCACGAGGGAAAAGCTCCCGGAGCGTGAGCACAGGCTCCGGGAGAGGGAGGTCTACAGGCCGACGTTAGGTCCAGAGTCCTTGCTATTACGCAGACCCGAGTGCGGGGTTGCAGCGTAGGGGAAGGTCTGGTTGTACACCTGGTCGTTGGCGGCGATATTGTCACCGACCACCGTCACCGTGCTGTAGCTGGGGCCACTGGCGACTGCGGTGAGCGCGATATCGACCACATCATCGCCCAGCCGCCGACCATTGGGCCAGCCACCGGGAATTGTCTGTCCATTGGACTTAGTGAGAGTGTCACCCCCGATAAAGCCCAGTCGGTTAAAGCCAGCCGCGCCCGCGACACGCGCCCGCTCCGTCGTGGTATCGACGCGAATCACATCGGGTATGTAGACCGCCTTGAGATCCACACGGCCACTGGTTGCGAAGCTGGTGCCATAGACGGTATTTATCAGCACGGCAACCTCAGGGTTGAGGGCGTACGTGTCGAACGTGGCATCGCCTGTGGGGGCGGTGCGGTTGTAGCGGTCCTTGTCGCGCATCGCCACAAGCACCTCGTTGAAGAGCGGATTGCCCAGGCGGTTAACCTGCACAAACGGCCCGGAGGGGGTCGGATCGCCCGTCGAGGAGAGGAGCGTGATTCGGGGGCGGCTCACCGAGGCATAGACCCCGACGCCGTTGGCCATTCCCGCAGAGAAGGCAGCGGTGTAAGAGAACGAGGGAAGGTCGGTTAGGGGAATGACGATGGAGTAGTGCAGGACATTAAAGCCCTTGAACCCATCGACGCCTTTACCATCTTGACCCAGTCCATCGGCAAGTGTCCCATTGTTATCCAGGATGCGTGAGTTGAGCAGGTCAAAGATGCCCGGTGTGTCGGCATAGAACCCATCCTCGCGTGCACCGCAAAAAACGGTGTTTCCTCCGCCCGTGCCGCTTCCCACGGCGGGGAGATCATAGGTGGTCTGGAAGGTGTATTTATCCAGTGCGGCACGACTTGTTGCGCCGGAGACCGCCCGACCATTGGCATCGTTGTAGAAGGGGGTCGCCAGCCCGGTGTTGTAGGGGGGAACCATCAGGGGCGTGCTATTGAGCTTGGTCGAGGTGCTACCCACCACGCGCGTGATTGAGTAGGTCTGGGTAAAGTTCTGGCGCGCATCCCCGACATCCTGGATCGCCCCGACTGCGGTTCCACGCCCGTAGCGCAGGATCGTGTCGAGGTTCTTGTAGGCTCCCCCCGCGCTGCTCACAGGGGAGAACTGGAAGTCGTAGCGCTGCAACTCTGCACCTGTCACGGGGTTGGTGATATGGATACTGTAGCGAGCATCCGAGGCAAATGCGTCGTAGAGAACGCCATCGCCGGGTTCGGAGAAGGGGCGGACACTGACCTCACAGACCAGAACCCGCTCACCACTGGGACGCGTGCGGATAAAGGTGTAGACATCGGTCAGGTTGGTCTGCGGGTCGAGCTTACTGAGCGGGGCATCGCTGTGACTGGAGGCACGGACGCTTGAAGGGGCAACAAGGCCAACCCCAAGTGTCAGAGCACCTGTGAGAAACGTGGCAAGCGGACGCTGCCATTTTGAGAATCGGGACATAATTAAATGGTTCCTTTCGGGGAGAGAATTGCAGCGCGGCGACGGTTGCGGCGCTGCAGAAGAGCCAAGGCCGGGAGCCCGGCGAGCACAAACAAGCTCAGTGTGCCCGGCTCCGGGGCGGCGTTGAGAGTGGTGGTGCCAGGAAAGACGACACCGACGGTATTGGGGGTGTACGAGAGCCCATTGAGATCCAGAGCAACATAGGTCGAGGGAGCGAAGGTACTCGTGCTCTCAAAGCTAAAGCCCGCGATGGTAGTGAAGGCATCAAAGGTCGCCGTCGTCATCGGGTCCGCATCTTCAAGAAAGTCCACTCGCCCCGGAGCGGAGCCATCCAGCGCTGGATTGGGATCGTAGGCGATAAAAAAGCCCGTTGGGGCCGTGAGGTTGGTGAGCATCGTATTGACGGGAATGTCAAGTGAGAGCACCGCCAGTGGGATGGGTGTCCCGTTAAAGACGGAAAAAGAGTAGATAAAAGCACCCGTTTGGGAGCCCGTGACTGTTACCTGTGCCTGTGCTGCCTGTGTGGGGATCAGCGCAAGAGCCGCCAGTGTTGCGAGAGTGAGATGCGGAGCCAGAGCACGCTGCCGCAGTTGTGAGACCATGAAGAGTTCCTCCTTGGAGTAGGCTCGTAGGACTACGAGTCTGCTCTTAGCATAGAGGGAGTCGAGGACTTACACCAGACCAAAGCACTATCAAGGACTGCTCACTTTTTGCTCACTTTTTCAGGCAAAGATACGGGTCTCATCCTGCCAGAGAAGCTGGGTCAGCTCAACAATCGCCGCACGAAGATAGCGACGGTAGGTACTAGAGGGAAGCCCGAGCTCCTCGGCCACTTTCTCCTGAGAGCCCAAGGGGTGGAGGTAGGTTTGCTCTAGCACAAGAGCAAGCTGACTTCGCCGTGGGGTTGCCTGGAGCGTGGCGACGGCTTCTTGAATCCGCGCCTGAAGAACCTGACCACGTTCCTGAGGGGAGGCGCTCTGGTTTACCCGAGGGAGTACCAGCCGTGACTGTGCCAGTGGGTTGGTTGCCAGTGCATCGCGCTGAGGAAAGACCCGCAATGCGAGGAGCACGGCGGCTTGGAAGCTCTCCTCACTCAGGGCAATCAGGGGCAGGGGGATGTCCTGGCGCTGCAAGGACGAGTTGCCAATCAGTTGCTGCTCACTCTCGGCCAGACGGGTTAGCCAGCGGGTTGGGGAAACAAGACGCCAGTCGTGGCCGAAGACGGCGTAGGTCTTGCCACCAACGGTGAAGTCGGCCTCCTCAAGGCGCTGCAGGCCCGCATAGAGTAGGGCACCTCCCCAAGCCCCTGGGTCAGCCACCGGGAAGAACGAGAACGACAGGTTTTTTGTCGCACGGTAGAGGCGGACTTTCTCGATAAAGAGCTGGAGCTGGAGCGGGGAGACCTGCTGGTAGGTCTCCTGAACCATCCAGAAGCGAAAGTAGGTCGCCCGCTCGCCAGGGCGAAGTGGGGCATGGGCTTCCAGATACTGCCAAGCCGCCGCAATCGCCGGATCCTCGGTGCGCTGCGCCTCCGAGAGCCGCTCCAGAGAGATGCCATAGAGGAGTCCTGAGAGTGTCTCTGCCTCGGGCGACGGAGCCCTAAGTAGCAGAGCACCCTCCGGTGTGACATCCAGCCAGTAGTCCAGCCAGTGCGCTGACTCGGGGCCTTCGTGGTGTTCCAGCATGGCTCGGAGTGCTTGTCTGTCCTGCGGGCCGTGCAGTCCTGTGGCCCCTGCCAGGGCCTTCTGCGGATCGTTGTGGGCAAAGATCGCCCGGACGACCTGGCTCCCGTGGCTCAGAAAGACATAGTCCAGCAAGAGCAACGGCTGCTCGTCGTCGGAGGCGTGCCAGATACGCTCAATGTAGTAGGTTCGGGCCCGGCCCGCTAGGAGCTCATAGCGCTCGGGGTTGCGCCAGCGAAGATCCGCAATGAGGCACTCCCGCGCAATCTCATGGAGCACCAGCCCCCTTGGCCCTGCCTCGATAAACGAGAGGCTCCTTAGCCAGGTAAAGAGCCGAGCAGTGTCGGCAGTATCATCCTGGAGAATCTGGGCAAGGTTGACCTCCGTCGCAGCCCAGAGCAGGGCGCAGATTTCTAAGGCCGCACGGGCATGAACCCCGAGCTCCGGCTGCATGAGGTTATCCAGAAGCGCTTGGATGACATTGGGGGCGACCTCCGGGTGCTCGCTCAGATCCTGGGGAAGGCTCCCCGCTCGCTGGTGGTAGAGATCGGCCACGAGCACGAGAGCCAGCGGATGTCCATGTGTGAAGGCCAAGGCGCTCTCGTGCCAGAAGGGGGTGAGTCCACGCTGTTCCAAGTACGCGCGTGCTTCCTCATGGCTCAAATTGCGCAGCGGCAGGCTCATCAGGAGTGCGCTCCAGCCCATATCATGCCGCCAGAGTGCGGAGAGCGGAGAGCGCCCGGAGAGCACCACCAGAGTCTCCAGCGAGAGCTGGGGCAGGTAGTTCTCCCGCAGCCAGGTGTCGAGTTCCGGGGAGAGCGCCTCAATCGTGTCAAGAATCAGAACACGGCGCGTGGCGATGATCGGCGAGGGAAGTGCCTGCGAAAATGACCCCACCGTGGGCTCGATGAGGCGGACATTGAGAAAGTGCGCGGGAATCTCTTCACGCGTACAGTGGGCAAGAAACGCCTGAAGGAGCGTGGTCTTTCCTACCCCGCCAGGGCCGTAAACATTGAGGAGGCTAAAGGGGAGCTCGCTGGCCCGGAGCGCCTCCGTAAAGAGCGCAAGCTCACGCCGCCGTCCAATCAGGGGATTCGTAGAGAGTCTCATAGCCGCTACAGCATACGGAGCAACGGAGCCACTTACCAGACCAAAAACTGCTCATTTATTGCTCAGAGCCATCCGTTGTGAGTGACCTCCTTCCAGGCGTGTGCGAGGCCGCCGACGTACCGCTAGCAGATCGCTGTCCCCCCGATAGTCGCCGCTGTTTTCATCTTGTTTGCCTGGTTTCCAGTATATCAAAGTATAATCTCTCCATGCATCAAGCCAAAGAAGTTGGTCTTACTTTTCATGTTCCGCCAAAGCCGCTGGCTACAAACGCAATCACCCACGACTGGCGGGATTTTCTGGGGCCAAGCCACAATGCGCTCTCCACAGAAACGCCGCTCTGGGAGACTCCCAAGCTGGTTTGGGAGCGGATAAAAGGCGAGGGGTACGCGTCGCCGTGTGTGGTGGCAGGGAAGGCGATTGTCTTTCACCGGCTGGGAGAGCAAGAGGTTGTCGAGTGCGTCGCAGCGGAGACGGGCAAGCGGCTCTGGAAATTTGCGTACGTGAGTGTCTACAGTGACCGCTACGGTTTTAACGCGGGGCCGCGCTGTCAGCCGATCAGCGATGGGAAGAATGTCTACATCTACGGCGTTGCGGGAAAGCTGACGTGTCTGTCGCTCGCGACGGGGCAGGTGGTTTGGAAGCGCGATATTGCCGCCGACTACAAGGTGCCGCAGAACTACTTCGGAGTCGGGGCGACGCCGCTTCTAGAGGGCAACTTACTCATTGTGGTGGTCGGGAAAGACTCCGGGCCGAGTGTTGTCGCCTTTGATAAAGCCACGGGAAAGCAAGTCTGGGCGGCAGGTAAGGGCTGGACAGCGGGCTACGCCTCGCCTGTGCCTGCGACTGTACACGGCAAGCGACGCCTCTTTGCCTTTCTGGGCGGCGACAGCCGACCAACAGAAGGTGGACTGCTGGCACTCGATGCTCTCACGGGCAAAGTGGAGGCCACCTTTCCCTGGCGCTCGCGGCGCTACGAGTCCGTGAACGCGTCGGCTCCCTTGGTGATCGGCAATCAGGTTTTTATCTCCGAGTGCTACGGCATGGGGGGGACGCTTTTAGACATCAAGCCTGATGGCACTCTCACACAGCTCTGGGCCAACAAGCGCTTCGGGACGCACTTCATGACGGCGATCCATAAAAACGGCTATCTCTACGGCATTGATGGCCACGGGCCGCAAAACGCGCCACTGGTGTGCGTGGAACTCAAGACCGGCAAGGAACTCTGGCGCGAGGAGCCCGAGTGGGAAGTGAGCGTAAGCGGTAAGACACTCCGGCTCGCGCCCGCGCTGGCGTCGCTGATTCTGGTGGACGGACGCTGTTTAATGCTCGGGGAGTACGGGCAGCTTGCCTGGCTGGACTTGAATCCCAAAGGCTACAAAGAGCTAAGCCGCACCAGCCTCTTTGTGGCGCGGGAGTCCTGGGGGACGCCCGCGCTAAGCCGTGGACTGCTCACTCTCTGTCAGAACGAAGTCGGAGTAGACGGCTCACAGCGGCGCTTGCTCTGCTATGATCTGCGAGCCGCGACGATCCCGGGCAGGAAATCTATGCATTAATACCGAAGAGAGTGCCGGAGGATTGTCATGACCAAAGACGGCAAGATTGCGATTGGGATTATCGGTTTTGGGGGGATCGCACGTGGAGCGCATCTGACCAGTGGCTACCGGAAGCTCCCGGAGTGGTGCGACGTGGTGGCGGTGGCGGACATTCTGCCGGAGCGCTGCAACGATGCGAGCGGGCAGTACGGGATTGCGGAGACCTACGACGATCACAAAAAGCTTTTAGAGCGCGACGATATAGACGCTGTGTCGGTGTGTACGGGTAACTACGCCCACGCTCCCATTACTATTGATGCGCTGCGTGCCGGTAAGCACGTGCTCTGCGAGAAGCCGATGGCGATGAACGCGAAGGAGTGTAAAGCAATGATCGCCGCCCAGAAAGCGACGGGTAAGAAGCTTCAGATTGGCTTTAACATGCGCTACTCGCCGGGTGCACAGAGCCTCAAGCGCGCCATTGAGAACGGTCAGTTTGGCGATATCTACCACGCCGCCGCGCGTGCGATTCGCCGCCGCCGCGTGCCCGCCAAGGGCGTCTTCATCAACAAGGAGCTAAACGGAGGCGGGCCGCTGATTGATATCGGCGTCCACATCACCGACATGACCCTCTGGCTGATGGGCCATCCCAAGCCCGTCGCCACGGTTGGCAGCGCTGTCTGCAAGATGGGCAAGACCCCGGGCTTGGTCGGCGAGTGGGGGCAGTGGGACACCAATGCCTACACGGTCGAGGACTTTGCCAGCGCCTACGTGCGATTTGAGGATGGGCGCACGATGACTCTGCTCGCATCGTTTTTGGCCAATATTGACCAGGAGCACTTCGACACCCAGCTCTTCGGAACCGGAGCCGGGGCATTCTTCGACGCCAACGCGGGCAAGTACACACTCTACCGTGAAGAGTTCGGCACTCTCACCGACACCACGACTGGCTGGCTGCCAAGTGTCGCGAGCACCCACGGCAAAGAGATCGAGATGTTTGTTAAAGCTATCCGCGAGGATCTCACCATTGAGTCCGTCGGAGCCGCGACAGGTGAACAGGCGCTGATGGTCACCCAGATTATGGATGCGATCTATAAGTCTAGCGAGGCTGGGGGGGAAGTGGCAATTCTCTAGTAATCAATTCGAAATGATGTGCCATGTGGTAAAATACTCCGGCCTGCACGCTTAGCCCGCTTCATTATGAGTAATCCATCGCACTTGTCTGATCCTACTTGGCACATCATCCGCCCTAAACAGAGCCTCGTTGCCTTTGACCCGGCAGAGCTCTGGCGATTTCGTGACCTCCTCAATAACCTGGCCCTCCGTGATATTCGGCTTCGCTACCGCCAGGCAGCACTGGGCATTATCTGGGTGATTTTTCAGCCACTGGTCGGTGGGGTGATCTTCACCATTCTCTTTAACAAAGTGGCGGGAATTGAGTTGCAGAGCAAGATTCCCTACTTTTTGTTTGCTCTTGTCGGGTTTGCCACGTGGAGTAGCTTTAGCGGGACATTTTCAAAATCCAGTATGAGCTTGGTGCAGAACGCACAGATGATCTCTAAGGTCTTCTTCCCCCGCATCATCTTACCGCTCTCCACAATCTATGGAACATTACTGGATTTTGCCATAGCACTTACTGCCGTTCTCATTGGGTTGGTGATCTTCCAAGTGCCCATCACCCTGGCCATCCTGACTTTTCCACTCTGGTTGTTGGTGATTCAGATCCTCGCACTCGGGCTTGGGATGATGGCGGGAGCAGTGTCCGTCAGCTACCGAGATGTGCAGTATGCTCTGCCCGTTTTATTATCTATGGGAACATTTGCTTCCCCCGTGGGCTATCCACTGGTTAATGCAATGGTAAAAGTTGGACCATCACTCCAGCCGTTTTTCCTGATTAACCCGATGTCTGGGCTGATTGATGCCATGCGCTGGTCACTATTAGGTGAACCTGTTTATAGCTGGGGGCTTGTGGGCTACAATGTGGCTTTTGCTCTTGTCGCGTTTCTGTTGGGGATGGTGGTCTTTCGAAAGCTAGAGCGGAGGTTCGCTGATGTCATCTGATGCCGATGACCTAGCGATTCGTGTCAAAAACGTCTCAAAGTCCTATGTGATTTCTCACCAGGGCGCGAGCATGAGCTTTCGTGAGGCTCTCCTACACAAATTGCGCAATCCTATTGAGCAGATCGAAAAAGAGGAGTTCTGGGCGCTGCGCGACCTGAGCTTCGATGTCAAGCGCGGTGACGTTTTAGGAATCGTAGGACGCAATGGAGCGGGGAAGTCCACTTTACTAAAACTTCTCTCCCGAATTACAGAGCCAACCGAGGGGGAGATCCACCTTCGAGGTCGTGTTGGAAGTTTGCTCGAAGTCGGGACGGGTTTTCACCCCGAGTTAACGGGGCGTGAAAATATCTACCTTAACGGGTCAATTTTGGGTATGACCCGCCACGAAATTACGACGGCTTTTGATGCAATCGTAGACTTCTCCGGTACGGAAAAATTTCTGGACACTCCGGTGAAACGCTATTCCTCAGGAATGTATGTACGATTAGCATTTGCTGTTGCGGCCCATTTAAACTCTGATATTCTCATTGTTGATGAAGTTCTAGCCGTGGGTGATGTGAATTTTCAAAAGAAATCTCTAGGTAAAATGCAGGAGGTTGCCCAGGGAGGCAGGACAGTTTTACTTGTTACCCATAATCTTTCTGTCGTCTCCAAATTTTGTAGTGATTCTATACTTCTAGATAAAGGAGAATTAGTCAAACACGGTAAAACTGACGAGATCATTAATACTTATATTGAGATGGTTGGTTTTTCTCGACTTAGGCAAGGATCAGATAATGAAATCCGTAAAGGTACAGGTCAGTGGCGTTTTATTGAGTTCGCCCCTTCCAAAAATGTCTATTCCTCGGGTGAGGAGATGCAATTTAAATTTACGGCTGAAAATTATGAAGATATCGGTGATATTTATATTTCGATGCGGATAAAAAATGCTGAAGGTATTGATATTGTTAATATTGATTCACGTTTTGTTGATGCCAGATATGGAAGTCAGGATCGTATCATAGATATAATAAAGGTTCAGTCTTTAAGATTAAAGCCAGGTAGGTTTGTCGTGGATGCTTTTATATGTCATGAGGCTTATGGTTTTGTTGACTATTTTGATTTATGTTGTGAATTTGAAATTTATGGATTCCCTTATGAATTTGTTGCTTCAGAGGATGCCTATGCTGACGGGTTTATCTTTGCTGATTTTTCCTTTGGCTTAATTGAAAATCAAAATTAGGTGCGAAATGTATATTTTGTGAGAGGAATTAAAAACATAAGTTCAATCAGGGAGTTATGTGATGGGATAAAATGATGATGTTTTTATTAGAATTAAGTGGGTGCGGTGGTGAATAGTGCGTCAATTGTAATTGTAACGCAGAATCGTTATGATGATTTGGTTGTAACGGCAGAATCGTTGCGGGATGTTGATACCAGTTTATTTGATTTTGTGGAATTAGTTATTGTTGATAATGGGAGTACAGACAATACACATAAGGCAAGAGACTGGGGGTTTTCTAATTTTATCTATAAATATATTTACGAACCTGTGCCTGGTAAATGTGGTGCCCTTAATATAGGCATAGCAGCATCTAAAGGGGATATTCTCGTTTTTACTGATGATGATGTTCGTTTTGAAAGTGATTGGTTGCAGGAGTTGACTTTTTCAATTAGAGAGAATACGACTGATGCTTGTGTAGGCGAAATTATTATTGCATCCTGTTTGGAGCGTGCATGGATGACAAATCTTCATCGTGCATGCCTTGCTGAGACGGTTTGGATAGATAAATATAATCCTAAATATATGATCGGTGCAAATATGGCATTTAAGAGGATCATATTAGATATTATTCCTGGTTTTGATGTCGATACTGGGCCAGGTAAATTGGGGTTTGGTGATGATACTTTACTTTCACTCCAATTAATCGAAGCTGGCTTTCGAATTCAGTTTTGTGAAAGTGCTGTAGTCGAACATCATTTTCAAGTTGATAGGTTGCTGCATAAGTCTTGGTTGAAGCGTGCTTATAATGCTGGGATGACTCAAGCATATATTGACTATAATTGGTTTCATAAAGACTATGCAGGAAAAAAAATATTATTTGAGTATTTACGGATGAAATTAAGATCTATACGGCAAGGATGGAGGGTGAATACTCGAGAAGGGATTTCTGAATCTGAATTTTATTATTATCATAATAAAGGATATCGAAATTATTTTAATACTAATCGTAATGTGAGTCGGAAATATGATTATAAGGGGTTAGTGAAAAAATGAAAGTAGATTTAAATGTTGTTTTTTTTATCGAAATAATCTGGGGCTTTTTTCTATGCCGAAGATAAGTATCGTGACGCCTTGCTATAATGCGGAGCGTTTTCTAGGGGCATTGATTGAAAGTGTATTGCGTCAAGAATTCACAGATTGGGAATATGTAATCGTAGACGATGGAAGCACGGATGGGTCGAAATCTTTGGCTGAAGCTTATGCGGCACGAGATTTACGCATTCAGGTTGTGTCTCAATCAAATGGTGGAGTAGCTAAAGCGCGGAATACTGGCTTTAAATATTTGAAAAATCCATCTGACTATGTTTATTTTCTAGACGCAGATGATGTTGTCGATCCACAGCTTTTTCAAGTAGTTACTCGTTATCTTGATGCTCATCCAGAGGTCGGAATGGTGCATACAGGGCATCATGTTATTGGAGATGATGGAGTATTCACCCCAACGCAATATGAATATATTTCGGGACTTCCTCGCTTGGAAGTGGTAAATGGTAACGTTTATGAGATGCCTTGTACTGACGTAAAGACAACAGTTGAAGCGATATTAGGAAACGCAGGGATTATTCCTAGCATTTCGATCTTTCGCCGTGATATTTACGAACAAACTCCAGGGTTTGATGAAAATTTTGGTCAGCCGTACGAAGACTCTGATGTTTTTCTTCATATGGCTATCCGGTCGGAAATACATTACTTGCCTGATAAACTTGTATCATATCGCCGTCATTCCAGCCAGAATACGGCAGATAATCCCGATGAAGAAAGATTCAATTATTTAGAAGGGCAAAGGGCTAGACTTATAGAGAAATGGACGGGATTAAAGGGATTCTCTCCTGAACAGCAATCACGTTTGGATGAGGCATTATTTAATTATCAGACGATGATTGTTGCCTATCAAGGATTTTCTCAAGCTGCTAGCCTTTGGAAAGAGCGGCATTTTCTAAAGGCTTTTCACTTCTGGGGTGGAGGCATTCGTCGTTGGTTGAGGCATTATTGCAGGTATCGAAGGAAGACTAAAACGTAAATATCCTGCTTATCTCGCAAGTTTTTATCCTGTACTTAGGTTCGCGATTATGAACGCTTTGCTTCGACCGTCGTAGGTTTGCATTTTGTGGTGTTTGCCTGCCTTATGTTGCGGAAATTGCTCGGGACACCACAATGGAGTTTATAACACGCTCTAGGAGAAATAGAAGGCTGATCCGTCTTCACTAAAAGAGCGGGAGAGCCATGTTTGCCCCGGTTTTAACAGTACAGTTCTCAAAGCGTCACGAGAGTCTTAATTCCACTATCGATATCAATCAACGGTTTCCAGCCTAGGCTTCGTAGCTTGGTAGTATCTGCTAGAAGGTGCATGCGCTCCACTTTGCGAACCCGCTCTGGATCAGTTTCAATCTCAATAGGTTCACCTATAACTCGTGAAAACGATTCTACAATATCAACCACAGAGTACTCCACGCCTTGGCCAATATTATAAGTTTCAATACCAGATAAGTGAGTGAGCACAAGCATGAAGATGGCATTGGAAATGTCAGAAGTATGAATGAAATCTCTTTTGGGTTCGGTATTACCAAGCTTTATTTTTCGGAGACCCGAGTTTACTTGTTTTTGAATCTCAGGTATCAGGTGTGGATTGGTCTCATTGGGGCCAAAGGCATTGAAGAACCGACAGATTACAACGGGAGTGCTAGTCCTGAGATGAAACTCATTGCAAAGATGTTCTCCAACAAGTTTACTGAGTCCATAGATATCCATAGGCCCCACTGGGAAGAACTCATTGGTTGCTTCCTCATTGATGGGATAAACTGCAGCAGTGGAAGCAAAAATTACTTTTTTGACCTGATGGATATCACACGCTCTGAGAATATTTATAGTTCCTGTTATATTGATCTGGCTGGACTCGTAAGGGTGTTTATTACACCACGGAATGAAGTGAACCGCTGCAAGGTGAATAACAACCTCGGGATGGTAGTGATGAAATACCTCATCGACTCTCTGGCTGTCAAGAATATCACACTCATAGAAGTTATCTTGGGTAACGGTGACAAACTCTCGATTTCCAAAGGAAAGATCATCTATGATTGCAACATCATGGTCTTCGCTCTGAAATTTTTGAACGACCGCACTTCCAATGAAACCCGCTCCACCCGTGACTAGAATTTTCATACTGCTTCCGCACTTAAGCCTTTTTCGATTGATTAGATTTTATGAGAGACGAATAGAGATTCAGAAGCTTATCTACGACTACTGCGTTGGAATGTCTGGCCTCTACAGCAGCTCTTCCTCCCTCTCCAAATTTTTCCCGCAGTGTTTGGTTTTCGAGGAGGAGTAACAGAGCATTTGCGACCGCATCTGATGTTTGTTCGACGCAGAGGCCGCCGTTATTACCCTCGACAAGTTCTGGGAGGCCGTGCGCCATTCCGCCGATAACAGGTTTTCCGAGGCACCATGCCTCTAGATAGACCGTGGGCAGGATCTCACTGAGAGAGGGCATACAGAATATGTCACAGGCAGCAAGGGCATCCCCTTTTTCTTGAGCACTAACCTTACCTAGATAGTGGAGTCTTTTATCAGCACCCTCAAAAATAGCAAGTTCATCAGGGCTACCCGGCCCAATGAAGACAATCTGTGCGTCTGGAACTTTCTCCCATATCTTCGGGGCTGCCTCCACGATGGCCTTGGCCCCTTTTTGGGGCATCATTCGCCCGACGTAAAGCACGATAGGGAGGTTGCCAAACTGATGGCGTTCACGGAAACCAGGCCCATCTACGGTTTCGGGCAGATCAGGCGCGTTGCTGATGACATGGAGTTTTTGTGGGGAGACCCCCAGAGTTTCCAGATACCCAGTATCCGTGGTAAGAAGTCCAATAACAGCATCACACTTTTTATAAAAACTAACGTTTTCTGGGTCATCTCCCCACTGATTAGGGTGGACAAAAGGAGTACAAACAAAGGGAATGTGCCTCTTTCTGGCTTCTTGCTCTGCTGTCCAGGCAATGTAGTCCGCCGCGAGGCTATGGACAACATCTACACATTCCATCAGTTTGGCAAGACGAGGCCCTACAAGAGATTTATAGGCCGGAAAACAAAATTTATGAAGTGAATAATAGATTTTTGGTGTTGGTGTTGGGAGTATACGGAGAGCTAATGGTAATAATTTCAGCTTTTCAACGGTATTTTTCGGAGAAAGAGAGTGGATTTGAATATCTCCATCTTTGCTATCGGAAAATTTTGGCGCCATGAGAGAGGAGTGAAGTATACTCAGGCGTGGATGGCCGCGATAAGCCGCGAAGTTCATTGCTGCAATGCTAGTATCATGACCTCTTTTACAGTACTCCTGTGCTGTTTGACGGGTTTGCATCTCAATACCGCCGATACATGGGAGGTAGTTCTGAGTTATTAAAAGGATTTTCATCGTGAATTAAACGAGACCTGACGTGAATTTTGTAATGTAATCCTGACGTTTGTCTGGACAGTTTTTGGACTACGAGATTCTAACATTTTTACCCTGGATCGGCAAGGCGATTTTCGCCATAGGCAAGGGCAGCGACGACGCACTAAGCGTCTGGTCACCACCACTTAAAAGCACCTCTGAAGTTCGCGCCGCAAGCCAGCGCTCCTCGAAGACGGCGGGAGGAAGATAGCCACGCTTGGAGTGAATCCGCTTCCTCTGATAAACCTCCTCTAAATTCACGTTTGGACTACGGCCATTCAGTTATCTTCTACAAAACCGTTCCGGGCAGGCCGAGGCGGCAACCGCCCCTCGACAAGATTTCCGGCATCTGGTGTTTTGGTGGTCACTGTGACAAAACTGAATGCCCGTGCGTTTGGACTAATTTTGCTATGAAAACGGTGCTGATAGTCAGTGTCGTAGAGGGAGGCATTGGGCGCTCCGATTCTCGAAGTAATTTCTGCCATGTTGGCACAGCGATCCCACTGTAACCCAAGTGCCACATAATTCCCCCTCCACTTCGACATCTCAGACTCCCCTCGACGAAACGGCCCACTGGTTCCCTCCAAGGGCACAATTAAGTCTACACGCGAAGACACAGCAGCTCATCGCGGTGCGTGGGCTTGCGGGTCAGACAACTCTGTCCTACACGGGCTCCTCCTGGGTAGGGGATGCTCAGCGCTGGGAGGTTGCCATTGAGCGGCTTAAAACTCTAGGCTATGGGCCACAGTTTGATCTCGATGAAGGTCTCCGTCGCACGGCAGCATGGTTTGATAGTGAGGAAACATCAGAGGCTAAGAGGTGAGAGTGACGTGTTTTTCTGCCAGAGGCGCTGCCACTCTTCGGCAGAGAGAGTCTCTGACGTTTTAGTCATGGCTTCGTCGCGGTAGGGGTGTTCTTCTTCGACTTCTTCGTGGCCTTTGCGGAGGGCTGCGGCGCAGGCAAGATGCGCAGTTGCGCGGATAAAATCGCCTTGGCGTGCGTGTAGGCAGGCCAGGGCATCCAGCGCTTCTCCACAGAAGACTGGTAACCCAATCTCATGACGCAGCTGGGTACTTTCTTGGAGTGCTAGGTGGGCGTCTTCGTAGCGTCCTTGTTCGAGCCAGATCGTGCCTAGTGCATACTGGAGCCCTGCGATAGAGCGCTTCGCTCCCTGATGCCGCCGTAGGAGCAGGGCCTCGGTGAGTGAGATAATCGCCTCAGACCAAGTGCGTTGTGCGCGCTGAACCAACCCGAGATAGTAGAGAGAGAGCGCGAGCCAGCCCGGGTCGCCGAGCACACGCCAGAGAGAGACGCTCTCGTGAAGACGCGTCTGTGCATCGTCGTAGCGGTGCTCCAGGTAGGCCAGAACACCCAGGTGGTGCAGTACGGTGACGATCCCGCTGCGGAGCCCGAGTTTTCGCCGAAGCGTCAGTGCCTCTTCGAAAAAAGTCCGTGCGCGTTTGTAGTCACTCTGGCTGCGAGCGATCAGGCCGAGCTGGGCGCTTGTCTCCGCTAGTCCGACTTCATCCCCCAAAGATTGGTACAGACTACGGCTCTGGAGGTTGTACTCCATTGACTGCTCAAGATTCCCTAGGTTCCAGGTCAGGTGCCCTAGGCTGGCTAGAACACCCGCTTGGCCAGCTACATTCCCACTCTGCTGGAAGCACGTCTGGCTTTGGTGATAGAGGGTGCGTGCCTCCTCGGGGTGTCCCTCATTCCAGCGCACCAGCCCCTGTATTCGTAGGGCTTCCCCCTCTGTCCAGGGATCGTTGGTAAGCCGAGCGAGTTTATGCGCTTCCGTTAGATACTGATGTGCCTCGGTGTATTTGCCTGTTTCGTAGGAGAGTACCCCTGCTCCCAGCTGCGCACGAACCCATAGCTCGAGTTTCTTGTCCGCGTTGGTCTCTAAAACGGCTTGCAGAGTGCGAAGGCCTTCATGCCAGTAGCCCCGTTCCCACCAGAACGGCCAGAGATTCGCGGCGAGGTGGAGGGCTTGTGAGAGCGAGGTTTCCAGGGCATTTTCCAGGGCCAGCCGGAGATTATCATAGGTCGCTTCTAGGGTATCGTACCAGAGCCGACGCTCTGAGGGCAATGAGTGGTTCTTTGCTCCCTTCTCCACTTTTTGGCAGGCATAGCGCAGGTAGCCCTGGCGTGCGGTGCGACCCGATTCGCCTAGGCCCTGCTCCATGACATACTCACGTACCGTTTCGAGAAGGCGGTACTGCCCCATCTCCTGGGTAAAGGCAATCAGTGATTTTTCGACGAGAGAGGGAAGCAAGATCAGGCTATCGGGGCATGCCGCCTCGCTGATTTCTAGTGAGAACGGACTGGGGAAGATGGCAAGCTGGCGCAGTGCCTCTTGTTCCTCAGAAGTCAGGAGTGCCCAGCTCCAGTCCATGGTTGCACGGAGAGTCTGCTGCCGACGAAGGGCGGAGCGATTTCCTCCCGTAAGCAGATCGAAGCGAGCATCCACGCGCCGGACAAGCTCCTCAAGGGGGAGGGTCGCGATGCGTGCGGCGGCCAGCTCGATTGCCAAAGGCAGATCATCCAGTCGAGTACAGAGCTGGTGCACCAGGGAAGTGTTATTCTCGGTGAGGGTCCAGGTCGTGGCCACTTTTTGAGCACGGGCCTCAAAGAGCTGAAGTGCTGCGGTGCTGGAGAGAGTGGGGACACGCCAGAGGGCCTCACTTGCCAAGCCGAGCGGCTCGCGACTGGTGGTAAGCAGAACGAGGTTGGGGCAGGTGCTCAGGAGCGTGTCTACCAGGTTTGCGACGGCATCGAGGAGGTGTTCACAGTTGTCCAGCCCGAGGAGCATGTGGCGCTGGCCGATGGCCTGTGTCAGCTCGGTTGTTTCTGGGATGCCCAGGCTACTTGCCACACGGGTGCAAAGAAGCGCAGGATCGCTGAGGCCCGCTAGCTCGATCCAAGCAACGCCATCGGTAAACTTGGGATCGAGCTGGCGAGCCTCTAGGGTTGCCAGTGCAAGGCGGGTCTTACCCACACCCCCCATCCCCACTAGAGTGAGGAGACGGGTTGCTTCCAGACGGGTGTGGATTTCTGAGAGTGCTGTCTCCCGTCCGACAAGCGGGGTCGGAGACAGAGGTAAGCGGTAGGGCAGGGTGCCCAGTGTTGGGGCAACGGCAGGCACACTCTTGCGCCTTGCCTCCGAGCGCAGCCGCTGGTAGCAGGCCAGAGTTTCGGGTGAGGGTTCCAGACGTACCTCGCGGCGTAGCCAGACGCGCAGCTCACGGTAGGCTTGTACCAGAGCGGCGGGGTCTCCTTGGTCTGCCAGTGCTTGCATCAGAGCACGCCAGGCGGACTCGCGGGTGGGATCCAGTGCGACAAGTCGCTGGAGCTGGGCAATCGCTTCTTGCGAGGTCTGTGCCCGCATTGCAAGCCGTTCTAGTGCGCCAAGAAACTGCTGCTGGTACTGGGTACGGGCGGTAAGAACCCAGTCGTCGTCCCAGCCATCGAGGAGGGGGCCTCGGTAGAGGCTCACCGCCGTGAGATCATCCCCCGCTTTGAGAGCCTGCTCAAAGCGCCAGAGATCGCAGCTCGCGGGAGGAAGCCTTAGACTCAGGCTCCGAGGACTCTCAGAGGATTCCGCGAGCGTCGAGGCTGCCTCACCCAGACGTTGCCGTAGCTCCATCAACGTGCGGCGCAGATAAAACTGGCTTCTCTCTTCTGCCCCTTCTGGCCAGAGTGTCGCTGCCAGTCGTGCACGTGGCTGAGGCCCACGCAACGCCAGGAGCCCCAAAAGACGCTCCCCTGTGTGGCGGCGTGGCCCAGGGGGGAGGGGGGCATCTTGGTAGAGTAGCTCCATACTGCCAAAGAGTCGCAGTGTCAGATCCATGCGTCGTAACAATTCAACACGAGTAACGAAAATCCTGCCTCATTGGTAACGCCTCTGGTAACAGTCTTCGTGAGATACTCTGACTGTTCGGCGGAAAATAACGACGTCTTCACTGAGGAGAGCGTGAGATCACTGGCGGCGGGGTGTTCCTCTCGCAGAAACCCGCCGCCCATTTTTTAGAGACGAACGCCGATCTTGATGGATTTTTCAGGGGCGGTGAAGATCGTCGGCAGAATCTCTGGGGCATCTTCGAAGGCAACAATCGGGGTGACAATTCCCTCGCCGGTGAGCTTGCGATCTCTAAAAAGCTGGATCGTGGCTGCGTAGGCGCGCTCGTGATCCCAGAGCGGGTGGGAGCGATCCGCATTGCCCCAGCCGACCCAGGCTTGGCTTCCGACAATGGTCGGACGGTTGTGGTGAAACTCCTCGCCTAGTTTTAGCGCGCTGGCGTCTTTGGGACCCCACGGCACATGAACCACTATGCCGCACTGCCGCACACAGCGAATCGCATCGTTGAGCGCCTTGCCGTTGCCCGATGTCTCGATAGAAACGTCCACGCCGAGCTTCTCCGTGCCGAGCTTGATCTGAAGCGCCGCGTCGCAAGTGAGGGGATCGAAAACCTCGGTAGCACCGTGGGCCAAGGCGTGCTCCCGACGGAGCGCGAGAGGATCTATCGCAAAGACACGACGCGCCCCTCCTGCCCTGGCGATCTGCACCGCGAGTAGCCCGATCGCTCCCAGCCCAAAGACCGCCACATCATCACCCACTCGAATATTGCCATCGCGCACCGCTACAAAGGCGACATGCGCCGGGTCACAGCAGACCGCGTCAGACTCCGTGAGTGCGCCCAGTGGATAGAGCTTGTCCTCGGGGATATTCAGCAGCTCACGCACCTGGCCGTAGCCGAAAACACGGTCTCCAACTGTAAAACGCGTCACGTCGGAGCCGGTTTCTATCACTTCGCCGACAATCATATTGCCGATCCCGCGCGGAGTAAGGGGAGTAGCAGACGGCGTTTCTTGTGTTTCCGGGCGTGGCAGAAAGAGCCGCATCTCCGGGTTCCATTGCTTGGTGCTAAAAGCATTGCCCAGGATCAACTGCGCCTCCGTGCCATGCTTGGGCGCGGCGAGCTGCACTTTGATTTGCACTTCGTTGGCTTCCAGAATCGGCAGCTCGTACTGCGTAATCCAGAAGCGCGATCCGTCCTCGGTGACAATTCTTCTTGGCATTTGATTTCCTTGGATTTTGGTTCGAGGCAACAAGTTACTCTCGCTGAGGGCTAGCGCTGGTCGTCCTCGCGGACGGGGAAGATAAGAGGCTGTCCGATGCGCGCGGTGCCGGAGCCGATTTGTTTATGGTAGAGGAGCGTCTGGTTTATTTCTAGTTCGCCTTCGGCCATTGTTACTGTAAGCGTGCTCTTGTTGAGTGTGATGGTGCCAAAGCCTGTGGCGGCGGCGAAGAAGCTCTTGAATACGCCTTCGACGGGAATACGTGGGCCGAATTCCAGGGTCTTGGTGACGGCGGAGTAGCGAAAGCCCGTGCAGGCTTGGAGCAAAGCGTAGCTCGCCATGGCGCGTGCGTAATAGCTGCCGCACTCGTACTCGTTGAAGGGGTTGCGGACATGCCCTTCGTAGCGGCTGCGGACGGCTTCGACGATTTGCAAGCCTTCCTCAGCCAGGCCTTCCAGAATGCAGTGGGACGCCACTTGGTACTCAATGCCCGTCCAGACCTCATCGGAGTAGACAAAGGGAAGCGTGGGCTTTCCGCCGTGGGGCCAGGTGCAGAGCAGCAACCCCGCCTCGTGGCCCAGCGCGTAGCTGGGGCGCTGGAGGCAAGCGTGCTCAAAAAGATCGGGCTTGAAGTTGTGCGCGAAAACCGCCTTGAGGTGCGAGGCGATATTTTCTTTGCGGAGCGGCGTCTCGACGCCGTAGAGGCTCGCCATCCACGCGCCGATCACACCATCCGAGAGGCAGCCGGTGCCGTATTGGTACTTCGGCCCCTCGCGCTTTAAGAGATCGCCCCACTCGTCGCCGTCCTCAAACGGTGTCAGGCTCTCGGAGAAACTCGTGTCGCGCAGGCCCTCCCACTGGACAGTTTGTGGGTAAAACTCGCCGTTGAAGAGTTCGGCGTCCAGAAACGCCGCGCCGCTCTGAGCCAGCGCCTGGTAGCCACTGGCGTCGTCGGGCTTTTGGAGTGCGTTGGCGAGCTCGGCCAGGGCGCTGAGGGCTCCAAGGTAGATGCTGGTGCACATCCCCTCCGCGCCCCAGAACTCAATATCGTAGGTGTTGTGGTGCGGCTCGGTTAATACCCCACGCCGCTGCGGGTCCCAGGCCGCTATGCAGAAGTCGAGGCTACACTTGGCGAGGGGATAGAGCCGTGCCAGCCACTCCGTGTCGCCGGAGATCTGCCACTCGCGCCAGAGCTTGAGAATGCCGCCGAGCTGGCCATCCGATGCGGCGTGGTAGTCGTGGCTTGTGGGGGCATCGGGGAGAGCGGCGCGGAAGTTGACATGCCCCCGTCCGTCCATCGAACGCAGGTATTCTTGCTCCCGAAGTGTCCGCTCCAGCGCCGGAAAAAGATGCGGCAGCGCCTGAGCGTAGTTCCAGACATGGGTGCAGGTGCCGTGGCAACAGCCGCTCTGGGTGAAACAGCCCTCCCAGCCCCAGAGATTGCCGCTCGCCTGCCGCAGCACTGTCGGTGATTTTAGAATGGCGAGATTCGATGCAATGGCATCTATAACCGTGGGGGGAAGTGTGGAGCTATGGAGTGCATCGGCAAAATTTAGCGTTCGCCGCGAGAGTGTATGCTCATGTTCCGCAAGGTACTGCGCAACTGTTTCAGCATCGCTCCACTGCGTTGCGTACCACGGCTTCCATTGTTTTTCAGTGCCTCCCATGCCCCACCCGACATTGGGGAAGTGCCAGACAAGAGCAACCGAGAAAGCTCCTATCTCGCCTGGTGCCAGCTCCAGGTCCACCAGGATAGAGCCACCATTGCGTCCCTCCAAGCCGCGCTCGCTGGCGCTACCATCGTTCTGTTTGAACTGTCCTGACTCCACTTCTCGCCAGAGCGCCGAGAGCGAGTCGAACCAGCCGCCACGAAGCCACATCGCTTTACAACAAACAGGCTTATCCAATATCATCAGCGCAGCACTTCCAAAAGTCTCGCTTGCGGGATCATCCGTGTTGGTGAAGTAGGCACCTTGGCCGTTTTTGAGGAGCCGGTTCCGCGTGCCTTTTTCGCCACTCTTGCCCTGCACGGGGTGTGCCCAGTGAAAAGAGAGTTCTGCCGAAATAGGCTTGTCGCTGGTATTGGTCAGGCGGTATTCGAGAAGGACTGCCGGAATCCCCGAGGCTTTTTCATCACCCGGAACTAGTGGACTCCAGCCGGTGAGCTCGACAGTGACGGGAATTTTTGGGTCTGAGAGCTTGACGGTGCCAAACGGGTAACGGCTCTCGAAAGAGCACTCCGCAAAGCGCGGCATGCCTTCGTGGCCACCTTTTCTATAGCCCTGCGCCTGGAGGCCCTGGTCGTAGAGTTTCTCAGGCGGAAGCGGCCCCTCGACGAGGCGCGTGATAGGTTTTTCGCCCTTGATATGCAGCAGGGCAAATGCACCGTCGTAGTAGCCGTGGCCGTCAGGGAGGGCGGTGATCGTCGGCTTATGGCGGATCGAGAAGTCCTGTAGGCCGCCGTGGCCGTTCAGGCAGACCGTGCCCGCCCCGATCCCACCCATCGGCATGGCAATTTGGAGCAGCTTCGCTCCTTCGTAGATCATCCTAGAGTTTCCTTTGCAAGTTTTTCCGCCACCCCAATGTAGGTGCCGGGGGTGAGTGCGGCCAGGCGTTTTTTGTCCGCGTCGGGGAGCTCCAGGCTCTCCACAAACGCGGCGAGGCCCTCTGGAGTGATCCTTGCGCCCCGGGTGAGCTCTTTGAGACGCTCGTAGGGATTGGGTAGCCCTGCTTTTCGCATGACGGTCTGGATGGGCTCGGCCAGCACTTCCCAGTTGGCATTCAGGTCGGCAGCAAGACGCGCCTCGTCCACGGAGAGCTTGCGCAGGCCGCGCAGTGTCGCCGTGATCGCGATTAGTGTGTGCGCCAGCCCCGTGCCCATGCTGCGAATCGCCGACGAGTCGGAGAGATCGCGCTGGAGCCGGGAGACGGCGAGCTTGCTGGCTAGGTGCTCAAAGAGCGCATTGGCGATTCCCACATTGGCCTCGGAGTTCTCAAAATCAATCGGATTGACTTTATGGGGCATCGTAGACGAGCCCACTTCCCCCTTGACAGCCTTTTGCAGAAAGACACCCAGGGCGATATAGGTCCAGACATCCCGGTCAAAGTCCAGCAATATAGTATTGAAGCGCGTGAGCGTATGAAACAGCTCGGCCATGTAGTCGTGCGACTCGATCTGTGTGGTGAGGGGGTTGTAGACCAGGCCGAGGCTCTCCACAAAACGTTGAGCCAGCGCGGGCCAGTCGGCGCTTGGGTAGGCGCAGAGATGGGCGTTGAAGCAGCCCACCGCCCCGTTGAGCTTGCCGAGGTACTCCTGCGCTGCGAGCTGCTTTTCCTGACGCCGCCAGCGGTGCACAAAGACGGCCAGTTCTTTGCCCAGCGTGCTCGGCGACGCGGGCTGGCCGTGGGTACGTGAGAGCAGGGGGGTCGCGGCGTAGGGGCGTGCAAAATCGGCGATGGTCTCGATCAGCTCGTGGATCTTGGGAAGCAGCACCTGCTCCAGGCCATTCTTGAGCATCAGGGCATGGGAAAGATTATTGATATCCTCCGATGTACACGCAAAATGCACCCACTCCAGAACATCGGCCAGACTGCTGCCTTGCAGGCGCTCCTTGAGGAAGTACTCCACGGCTTTTACATCGTGGTTGGTAGTGCGCTCGATATCTTTTACCAGAGTCGCATCATCCACGGAGAAGCTTTGGATGAGATTCTCCAGCAAGGCAATTTCTGCCGTCGTGAATGCCCGGACATCGGTAATCTCAGGCTCTTTGGAGAGCTGAATCAGCCAGCGAATCTCGACCGTCACACGGTACTTGATCAGCGCGAACTCGGAGACGAAATCGGCGAGGGGGCGGGTCTGGGCGGCGTAGCGCCCATCGAGCGGGGAGATGGAGGTTAGGGACATAACGCTCCGATTTTATCACTTTCGGAGCAGATAGTCGCCGCTGCCGACCCACTTGTAGGTGGTGAGGGCTTCCAGGCCCATCGGGCCGCGTGCGTGGAGCTTCTGGGTGGAGATAGCGACTTCCGCCCCGAGGCCGAACTGCCCGCCGTCGTTGAAGCCCGTTGAGCAGTTCACAAAGACGGCGGCGGAGTCTATCTCCGCGATAAATTGGGCTGCGTTACCGTCGTTCTGCGTGAGGATGCCGTCGGTGTGCTGTGATGAGTGCGTTTGGATATGGGCGATGGCCTCGTCGAGGCCAGAGACTACTTTTATTCCCAGTGTCAGGCTCATCCACTCGGTATCGAACTCGTCGTCCACAAAGCGCACCCCGAGCGGCTCCAACGCGGCATGAACTTTAGGCAAGAACTCTGCGGCAATGGCCTCGTGAACCAGAAGCGTGTCCAGTGAGTTGCAGACACTGGGGCGGCGGCACTTGGCATTGACGATCACGAGGAGGGCTTTCTCCTGGTTCGCGCTCTCATCCACGAATAAATGGCAGACACCGATACCGCCGATAATCACGGGAATCGTGCTATTCTTGCGGCAGAAGTCGTGGAGTCCCGCGCCGCCGCGCGGAATAATCATGTCCACGTACTGGTGCAGTTGCAAAAGCTCGCTTACTAGGGTGCGATCTGGGCTGGCGATAAGCTGGACGGCGTGTGCGGGCAGCACGCTCTGCATAGCGGCAACCAGTGCCCTGTTGGTTCGCAGGGTCTCCGAGCCGCCGCGCAGTATCACGGCATTGCCGGTCTTGAGCGCCAGGCTCGCAATATCTACTGTCACATTGGGCCGCGCTTCGTAGATCACGCCCAGCACGCCCAGCGGAACGCGCCGCTGATGGAGTTTCAGGCCACTTGGGAGCACTTTTTCGTTAAAACTATCGCCGACGGGATCAGGGAGCGTGGCGACGGCGCGGACATCGTTGGTGATCGCGGTCAGCCGCGCCTCGGAGAGCATCAGGCGGTCTAAAAGCGCGTCGGACGTGCCGCTTGCTTTTGCCGCCTCCAGGTCCGAGGCGTTGGCGGCGAGAATGGCTTCCGCGTTGGCATCTACCGCATCGGCCAGGGCGAGCAGGAGTGCGTTTTTCTCGACGGTGGTCTTCTGGGCAAGAGCACGGGACGCGGCCTTTGCCGCCACTCCGAGGGCGTTCAAGTCAACGGTCATAGCAGTACCAGATTATCGCGGTGCACGGCCTCATCGCCACAGGTATAGCCCAGGCGGTGCAGGATCTGGCGCGACGAGAACCCCATCAGGTGCGCGAGTTCGTCCCTGCTGTAGGCGCTCAGACCGATCGCAATTGGGGTGCCGCCCGGCCCGAGGACCTGAACCGCGTCGCCGCGCTCGAAGGTGCCCTCAAGCCGCGTGATGCCCACGGGGAGGAGGCTTGCACCCCCCTGCTTGAGCCGCCGCACCGCGCCCGTGTCCACCGTGAGCGTGCCCTGAGGGCGCTCCGCCAGGAGCCAGCGCTCGCGGCTCTCCCGTCGGGTCGCCGACGGCAGGATTGTGGTTCCTAGAGGTTCGCCCGCCACTAGGCGCTGTAGGATCGTGGCATCGCTGCCGGGGGCGATAATCGTGGTGGTACCGCTCTGGCCCGCAAGCTGCGCCGCCTGGAGTTTGGTAAACATTCCCCCGGTTCCCAGCGTGGTGCCACTCCCGCCCGCCATCGCAAAGTGGCTCTCATCAAGGCGCTCAACCACGGAGAGAAGCCGGGCATCAGGTGCACTGCGCGGGTCGGACGTGTAGAGCCCGGAGATGTCCGAGAGGATCACCAGTAGGTCCGCATCGAGGAGATTAGCCACTAGAGCTGAGAGATTGTCGTTATCCCCGACCCGGATCTCGTCCGTGGCGACCGTATCATTCTCGTTGATAACGGGCACGACACCGGCGGCGAGCAGGGCATCGAGCGCGTCACGAGCGTTGAGGTAGCCACTGCGGCGCGACAGATCGCCGCGTGTGAGAAGCACCTGGCCCACCGTCCGCTCGTAGATGCCAAAGAGCTCCGCCCAGAGCTGCATGAGTCGGGGCTGTCCGATTGCGGCTAGCATCTGCTTGCCCGCGAGGTGCGGGGGGAGTTTTGTAAAACCAAGTGCCTCGCGACCCGCCGCCATCGCCCCGGAGGAGACGAGCGTGACCTGGTGGCCCTCCTCCAGAAGCTCCGCTGTCTGGGCTGCAATGCCTAGCATCGCCCGTCGTGAGAGCTGTGTTCCTCCGCCTGTTAGGGTAGAGGTTCCCAGCTTGACCACGATTCGCTTCTGCGTCAAGCTGGGAATAGGTCTCGCCTTGTTACAATTTCCATCTCATGTGATTTTACCGCAGGGATGACATAGGGGCCTTTGGGGATAACGGCGATTGTGGCAGTTTCAGAGAGACGCGCTAGCGCTTCTTGCATACTCCCGACGGCGTCCACATGGCAGCGGCGCAGCTCAGCGGCGCGGGTTGGTTCCGTGACGACGATAACTTTATGGTGGCGGCAGGCGCGGGCCAGCATCTCTACCTGCCACTGGTCGGGCAGCGGTGTCCAGTGAGGGGTGCTCATCTGAGCAACGAGCGCGTCGAGGTCCGCGTGGGCTTCGAGAGTCTCCTTGAAGTGGGGGCTCCCGACTCCCTCCTGCATCTGCGCGGCGATAATTACAGTGCCACCGGGCTTGACGATAGGGTAGGCTCCGACAATGCCCTTCACCACTTGATAGAAAGTCGCATCGAGCGGATAGCCGCCGCCGCTTGTGACACAGGCATCCACTAGCTCCGGGATCAAGGGGCGTGCTTGCATGGCGACGAACTCCGTGCCACGGCGCCATGCATGAATCCAGTGGCCACAAAAAATTCCCGTGACCCGCCGCTGCTCATCTAAAGTGACATCGCAGATCAGATCGGCGGGGGCGAAGGCGGCAATCGCCGTATTTTCCTCGTGCACCGGGTTCGCATCGAGCACCCCGTTGCGGGCGTTGTCGTGCTCTAAAAACTGCGGGGAGTGCCAGGCCTGAATCGTCTCTCGGCCCGCGACACCGGGCATCACGAGCTTACGCCCGCCGGAGTAGCCCGCCATAAAGTGTGGCTCGATCAGCCCGACCGTGAGTTTCAGTTCGGCATCGAGCCAGCGCGTATCCAGATAGATCGGCAGGTTGCCCGGGCTCATGCCGATAAAACGGTTGGTCTCAGGATCGTCGCAGTCGTGGTCTAGAACGTGGACACCACTGGCGAGGATTACCTCCCCAAGCATCTCCCGTCTCTCTGCCTCCGTACTGGCGCGGTGGGTGCCCGTGGCGATCAGAATGCAAATATTTGCGGGGGGAAGGGAGAGTAAGGCAAGCACCTCCGTCAGGATAAGCTGATTGGGAACGGGGCGCGTGATATCACAGATCACGATACACGCCGTCCGCTTCCCCTCAGCGAGTCGGGGGAGCTCAGCCTCAAGTAGAGCGGTGTGAATGGCTAGGGCTGGGGCACTCAGTGGGGGAGCAGGGGCAAGGCTCAGAACATGGTGCACCAAGCGATCCGCAAGCTCGGCGACCAGTCCGTTGCGGCCATAGTCTAGTGTCACTGTCATGCCCTTGCATTGTAGCCTAAAATCATCGGTTCTAGTTTTGCGGAACTACTGCCAATAATACCAGTCAGAGATTGTGGAATGATGCGAATACCAGGGATACGCGCTCGGCGTTTAGAGAGCGCTGAAAAAGTAAAAAAGGAGCTTGGACTAACTCTGCTCGCGGAGCTGCCTCCCCCCACAAAGGGAGCGGCGATGCTAGCGGCGGCCTACACCCATTTGTTGCAGGAGACCCTGCTGCGAGTGGCACCGGGTGAGGCGCAGCGCACGACACTTGCGGTGACATCAACCCGACAGCGTGAGGGACGCACCGCTGTGGCAGCGAACCTTGCGATTGCTGCGGCACGAGCGGGCCGCAGTGTCTTACTTGTGGATACCGAAGTGCGAAATCCCCAGCTCCATCGGATTTTTGGGGGAGATTTTGCGATATCTACTCCTGGCCTGGTGGATCTTCTCGCTGGCGCAGTGAGTTCCCCTTCGGAAGTACTCCTCGACACAAGCGTGCCTGGTGTACGCCTCTTGCCCATCGGCGATGTGGAGCAGCACAACGCTGCGGAACTATTTAGCTCTCCTCGTTTAGAGCGCTTTATTCGCTCCATCGCTCCTCGCCTGGCGGATCTGGTGATCTTCGACACCCCACATGTTCGGAGCGACGAGCCGGGGCGCTATGTCCTGACCCACGTTGATGGGGTGCTCTTTACGGTTGGCCTGGGGGAGACGGAAGTGGGCGCTGCACGTAAGGCACTCGGTATTCTGGAGCGCAACCAGGTTACTGTTTTAGGGGGGGTCTTTATGACATCGGGTGACTATCCACAGAGTATGTCGGTAGCGCTTCCAGAAATTACCCTCCAGAAGCTTGAAGAAGATGCCGAAATCCAGGGTGTGCTTTCTCCTATTGCGTTGGGAGAGCCTATCAAAGTTATGCCGTTCACAGCGCCAAATGACGACTCTGCGGCATCTGAAAACGAAGCGGATGGAATATCCATGAATGTAGCGACTGCACTGAAAAAAGATGATGACAACAGCGTCGTGCCTGCAAGTGGCTTCGGCGTCGAGGACCTTGAAGCGGTTCTCCAGGGCTGGCGTCGGCGCGATGGTGCGGCGGCCCCAGAAGTAGCGGAAGCTCCGGAGCCCACTGCTTTTGCGATGCCTTTGCCCCCGATGTTCGAGGCTCCAACTCAGTTTGAGACATCCTCGCATGAGGATGCACCTGCCGGTATAACCTTCCCTATGGGAGAGCTTGTGGGGGGCGGAGCAGGGATTCCAATCGGTATTCCCTTTCTGAGTGTTGATACCAATCAAGACGAGCCCCAGGAGAGCACTCTCGAAAAACCCCTTTTGACTCTTGTTGAGAGCAATAGTGAGTATGAAGAAGCTCAAGAATTAGACGGATCTCAAGAGTTAGCGGAGGTTCCCGTCTTAGAGGAGATACCTGCTACCGAGATTCTGGCTGCTGAAGTGGAGGAACCTGTGTTTAACGACGAGAGTGAAGCCGAGTCCGCGCCGGTGATCCCGGCCTTCCCTGTGCCTATTATGGCGGTAGAGACCCCAGTGGTACTACCCACTCCTGAACCCGCTCCGGTCGTGGTTGCCGTTGTGCAGCCCGTTGTGGTGGAGCCGATTGCCGTCGTCCCAGTTGCTCCTGCGAGTTATGCACCCACACCCGCACCTTCTTGGCCCGCCGCTCCGGTCGTGGTGGCTCCTGCACCACCCGTCGCTGTGGTGACTGCACCCGTTTTTGTTGCACCCGAGCCCATTGCTGCTCCCGCATTCCCGTCTGCACAGACCTTTGCGCCAGTTATCACGGCTCCTCCAACTCCAGCTGCGACGTCCCTAGCCCCACTGGCGAACCGGGCGGCACTTGATATGCAAATAGATATGTTCCAGACAGGTCCCGGCGAGATGACCATGCGCGCTGCGACAAGTAATGCTCCTGCGGTGGGCTACCCGCCTATCTCTCTTGAGCTGGCTATGGCCATGAATGCGATGCGGGGAATGCGTGCCATCACGCCCTCGTCTACGGGCGGGGTAGATCAGCCTCGGATCGCTCTGGAGGCAGTCTCCACCGACGCTCCTGATGCGACTCGGATGCGGATGGTTGTGGGCAGCACCCACGAGCCCTCTCTGGAAGTGGTGGTACACAATGGCGCTGGCATCAGTGTACGCACCGGCACTGGCCATGAACAGCCCGTCGTGAAGCTGGACTCACAAAACCTCCCCGATGGAGGGACGATCACCCGGGCCACCCTCTATCCGGCCCGTGGTGGTCAGGAGCTCGTGCTGGAGCTGCGCCGTGAGCCCGTCAACGATGGCTTCACCGACGCCCGCTGGCGCAGCCGCCTCTCGCTGTTTGCATAGGCAGACCATCCACCGCGTTTGCATAGGCAGACCATCCATCGCCAGCCCCTCCTCCCAATTTGGGAAAGGAGGGGCCTTTTCTTGCTAGCGCCGCTGAAGGGCTTCTTCATAGAAATGTGCGGTCTGCTGGGCGATGTTCTGCCAGCTAAAGCGCCTGGATAGCTCCCTTGCCCGCTGCTTATGACGCATCATCTCGGGGACTTCCTGGGTAAGTAACTCGACAACACGGGCAGCCATTGCTTGCCAATCCCCCCGAGGAACAAGCCACTCGAGCGGTAGCATCTCGGGAGGTCCGGGCGAGTTGTAGGCGATGACGGGGAGGCCCGCAGCCAGCATCTCTAGAACCCCGAAGCCAAAGGCTTCCAGGTGCGATGGGAAGATCCCTACCGTACAGGCCGCGAGCAGTGCGGGAAGCTGCTCGGGTTCAAAGGCTGGGAGTACCTCAATATGGTGGACGAGGTCGCGGGGGAAATCCGCCTTGACCTCTAGTTCCGTTTTGTAGGTTCCCAGTAGGACAACGCGTACTTGTGGGAAGCTCTTCGCGAGGGCGCGGACAAACCGAGGGAACTCACAGCGGCCTTTGCGCTCGTCGTAAGTGCCCACAAAAGCAACTCTAAAGCTATTCTCTGGCAGGATGGGCTGTGCGTCAAAGAGCGCACGGCGGCTTGCATCAATTCCGTAGGGTTGTACAAGGATTTTCTCTGGTGAAATACCGTCGCGCACCAGAAGCTCTTTATCTCGTGTATTGGCAAGATTGACCAGGTCTGCCTCGCGAAAGCTATTGCGCATCGCGGCAAAAAGTCCTTGCAATTCCTGCCGACGTTGGCGGCCCTTGAGTAATTTTCCCGCGAGTGAGCGTAGCGTCGTGCGCTCTGGGATCTTGATCTCACTCTCTAGCCAGAGTGTTAGGAGAACAGAACGCGAGACCAAAAGCGGTTTCGTGGCGTAATCACGGCGGGCAAATTGCAGGTAGGCACAGTCCACATCAAAGACATCGAAGTTGGCTTTCTCATCGTGAGTAAACTTCTGGATCTCCTGGGCATAGGCGAGCGCATGCGTTTTGTGATTCGCCGTCTCACCTAAAAAATCAAAGGGAGTCAGAACCTGGGTTTCATGCCCTTGTCGGTTCAGCTCCTCCCTGAGCTCGACCAGAACCTTCGAGCCACCTAGTTTCTTGCCATAGGCGAACTGCGTAAAGCAGGCGATTTTCATGGCTTCTCCACCAGCGCATAAAGTGCAGTTTCCAGCTTGTCGAGAACGGCTTCCTCACTCCACTCCGTCAGGGCACGGTGGCGTGCGTTCTGTGCGAGTACGGCGCGATCCAGACAAGCCAGTAGTTTTTCGGCATAGAGCTTAGCCGAGGCTTCCTCAACGAGCAATCCATCTACTTTGTCTCTAAGAAAATCCTTCGCCCCGCCAGAGGCATGGCAGATCGTAGGCACCCCCATAGACATTGCCTCCGCAATATTTCTTCCGTAGGGTTCGCCCACTGCGGTTGAGATCAGCCAGTCACACGAAGCCACCGTTTCGTAGACCATAGTATTTGGGATTCTTCCTGTGAAGGTTAACTTCTCGGTCAAGCCTAGCGCTGCCGACTGCGCCTCAAGTTCTGTGCGCAGTGGACCCTCTCCTATGATAATCCCTTCTACCGAGAGTCCCGCTTGGGTGAGAGTGGCTAAAATTTCTAAGAACAGCTGAGGGTTCTTTTGGCCTTCCAGACGCCCCACAAATACCAGCCGCATTTTTGTTTTCTGCAAAGTTGATGGTGCTGACAGGGGAGGAGCATGGACGATAAGAGGGAGCGATAACATCTTACGGCAACCATTTTTTGTCTGAATGTGCGCCGAATGTTGCTCAGTTGTGCAGATTGCCAGTGCGGCGTTTCGTAGGGAAGTATCCCAATTTTTCTGCCCAAAATGATGTAACAAAGGGGATGGGCTGAAAATACCGATGCGTGAACGAGACATTTCGGAATTTGGCCAAGCATAGTAGATGGGGCCGACGACGGATTGAGAGCTGGAAAGCGGGCGGAAAAAAGGGCAACCGGCATCAAAGGGGGACATTCTCCACTCAATATCAAATGTATGCTCTTTACGAAGAGTATCCCGCCATTTCTCTGCCTTTAAGTCCAACTCAAAAGGAGCCAGGGAGTTAATCCTGACCTTTTGTGATGAGGAAAATACCGTAAGATTCTCTGATTTTTGACGGATATCCGCATGATTGGTGAAGGCAAAAATCTGGTGTCCACGTGAGGCAAGACCATTTAGAAGGCTGAAGCAGATAAGTCCTTCCCCATGTGACAGGTGATCTGTCAGGCACTCAGAAGCACGATGAACGAATATTTTCAGTTTTTTCATCCTGGGCTTCGATTTTATCAGACTCTTTCTACCAGTGGCGACGTTCCCAGTTCGGGGAGACCTGTTTTCTCATCTCCGCCACATCGTCGCGAACACGGTAGGTGCTGTTTTTATAGCGCTCTTTGAGCTTCTCCAATTGGTCGTAGTTGAGGGTGACACCCAAGCCGGGCAGATCGGGGACACTGACATTGCCCCCAGTAATCGGGATGCGGCCCTCGGCGATGATCTTTTGCCAAGGGTAGTGCGTGTCGCAGGCGTAGGTGAGGTGGTGCGTGGCGGCGGCGACATGTACCATGGCCATCAGCGAGACTCCGAGATGGCTGTTGGAGTGCATGGAGAGCCCTATTCCCAGAGTCTCACACACCCGTCCTAGCTCGGCGACGGCACGCAGGCCGCCCCAGTAGTGATGATCGCCCAGCACGATTTGGCAAGCATCGTGTTGATGCGCTTCCGCTAGAGTGGCGAATGAGGTGACGGCCATGTTGCTTGCCAGTGGCGTTTGGATACCTTGATCGAGCAGGCCCGCTCGCACCGCCGCCATCCCGGCGATTCCCTGCGCCGGGTCTTCCAGATAACCCCCGTCGCTGAGCTCGTCGCGCAAAGCCTTACCCGCTCTAACGGAAGTTTCCACACTCCAGACGCAGTTGGGGTCAATACGTAGGGGAACCTCCGGGCCAAGTGTCTGGCGGAGCAACTTGATCGTTTCTATTTCGGCATCGGGCTCTAGGACGCCCGCCTTGAGCTTGATGGAACCAAAGCCATAGTCGGTGATGAGCTGCTGCACCTGAGTGACTAATCCCTCAGGTGTCAGCGCCTCGCCGTACTTCGACTCGCCCCAGGCGTGTTTGTAGAAGGCGTAGGCAGAGAACGGCACTTTATCGCGCACTTTACCCCCGAGGAGCGCGTGCACGGGGAGCCCGACTGTCTTGCCGATCAGGTCCAGGCTCGCTACTTCAAGCGCTGAAAGCGCCATTCGGTAGGCGCTCTGGCCCTGAAGATCCGAAAGTGAGACGAAAAGCCGTGTCGCGTCCTGACCGATAACTCTTGTGCGTAGGCTCTCCAGTGCCTGTGTCGGGCCGTCGCCACCGTGGGTCTCCGCGATTCCGATAATGCCATCGGCGCTCTCCAGCTCAATGACGGTTCGGAGCGCAAGGGGAGCATGCAAGCCAAACGACGAGCGCAGAGGCGGATCAGAGATGGCGAGGGAGTGAATACGAAAGTCACGGATTTGCAAGGGGGACCTCTTTTTGCTCCTCCGTCGCCTTACAGGTGCGCAGCCAGACATTTTGTGGCGGGTTGTCGTAGCCTTTCCAGGTGTAGGGATCCACTCCGGCCACGGGAATCACGCTACGCCGATCCGCTTTGGCGACGGACTCACCCGCTGCCAGGCTCCACGGTAAGTGGCTCCAGGCGTTCATGTAGTGACTCACCAGAACGCGCCGGTAGATCTCGCTGCGGTTCTTGTGCGATTTATGGAGTAAGTAGCCATTGAAAAACACGACACTACCAACGGGAACCTCCACGGGAACGGCACAGCTCTCGTCGAAGCCGTAGCTCTGCTGTCCGAAGTCGTGCTCCTCGGTGTCACTGTGATCGCGCTGGGGATAGAGATAGCCTTGCTGATGGGAGCCGGGGATCACCCAGAGGCACCCATTCTCGATTGTGGCGTCATCGAGCGCGATCCATGCCCCAATTAGTGAGCGATCTCGTGTCGGGATGTAGATCTCATCCTGATGCCATGCCTGCCCCTGAAATGTGGGAGGTTTCACAAAGAGCATGGACTGCATGCACTTCACTGAGCCATCCCAGAACGGCAGATGTGCGGCAGTAATTTGACTGAGCGCACCGCAGATATTCGCGTGCTTGACATACTTCTGGATCACCGGGCTGACAAAATGCGGCTGGTGAATACAGAGAATTCGTCGCAGTGCTTCGTCGTCGGTGAGATCAGCGGGTAGCGGCTGAAGGTTCTCGCACGGATAGCCGCCGCGTGCTAGCTGCACCGTGTCACGCCGCAGCTCTTCAATCTCGTCGGGAGTCACTAGACTCTCCAGAACTAGATAGCCATTCTCCACAAAAAATGCAACTTGCTCGTCGCTCAAAACACGGGGAACGGTGATTCGGTTCTCCAGATTAGGGGCTGTTTCCATGCTGACATTGTAGCACTCAAATGCGTTACAATAGGCCATGATTACCGCAATAATCGCCACTGCGCCGTGGTGGGTACAAGACACCGTCTACTCCGGCCCGCAGCCCGGTGAGAAGCTTTCCGCCTTCAAGGTTCTGAAAGTGGTCGGGACACCGATGCCACTAGAGGAAACACTCATCCCCGGTGACCAGCCCACGGTTCTAGTGTTCTGGCATGGAGTTGAGCGTTCTATTTTGCCTCTGGTTCGGGTGGTGGATCAGTACGGCTCCGAGCGCAAGGAGCTGCTAAAGCTATATCATATTGTTCTTTATGGGGATCGACTGGAAGGGGAAAAGCGTATTCCGCTCGTGCAGCAGTCATTAAAGCTGGGAAGTGCGCCCACTCTCTCACCTGATGGCCTGGAGGGGCCGGGCAGCTACGGGCTCAATAAGAAGTGTTTGCTGACGGTACTGGTAGGGAAAGGGGGTAAGACCACCGCAAGCTTCGCGCTCGTTCAGCCCGGAATTGCGGATGCGCCGAAAATTATGAAAGCCATTGCGGAGGCGATTGGCGACAAAAATCCTCCCAGTGTTGCGGAGCTGGATGCAAAGTGGATGGCTGCACGTGGTGGCTCCGGGGGGCGTGTCCGCGAAATGGCTCCGCGTCCTGGCTCTGTTCCAACCCCTGCCTTCGACCTCACCACCGAGAAAGGCCTGCGTGATGCTGTTGCCGCGCTGCAAGCGGAAGTGACGGCGCTTAAAAAAGAGCTTGCCGACCTCAAAGGCCAGCCTGCGCCGCTCGCGGGGCCACTACCCGGAGCCGCCCCGACCGACGCGCAGCTTATGGGACTGTTGCGTGGGTTTATCCAGCCTACCAACTCGGACACCCGTGTAGATGAAGTGTTAAAAGAAGTGGGAGCCTATATAAAGGGCAAGCCGGAGCTGGAAAAGCAAGCCTACGACGGCTGGATTCGTGTGCTCCATCTCAAGTACGGCACCAGTTACGCCCAGGCAGCGGGCCAGAAATTTGTGGACTCCCTGAAAAAATGAAAGCCCTGGCCCTGCTCGCACTCACGGTGCTTTTTGCACCGCCACGTGTTGGGGTGCCAGATTTTTCGTCGCAGGTGCTGCCCTACCTAACCAAGGCGGGATGCAACCAGGGAGTGTGCCACGGGGCGGCGATTGGGCGTGGGGGGCTTAAGCTTAGCCTTCTCGGCGATGATGCAGCGAGCGACTACGATGTGCTGGTGCGTGAGTTTGGGGGACGCCGTGTGCGGCTCGATAAACCTGGTGCGAGCCTACTGCTCAAAAAAACGATGGGGGGGCTCGGGCATGGCGGCGGCGTACGGCTGGAGCCAGGGAGCGCAGGCTACCAGGTAGTCGAGAGCTGGCTTGCGGCAGGGGCCCCGCAAAGCAAGGGGGGAGGGCGAGCCGTGACCCAGCTGAGTGTCACACCCGGCGAGGCGATTCGAACGATTGGGGCGCGGGTTCCCCTTCGGGTGCGTGCCACCTACGCCGATGGCTCCACGGAGAATGTCACGCCCCTCGCGCTCTATGACACACTTGATGAAGCCGTGGTGCAAGTGGATAGCGCGGGCGTGGTGAGTATTCGTGCCAGCGGGATTGCAGCCGTTATGGTGCGCTACCGAGGGCAAGTGAGTGCGGCGCGGTTGGGTGCTCCCTTTCCCGGGAAGGCTCCCGAAATTCGCATTTCGGGGAATCCCATGGATGCTGCGCTCTTTTCGGAGCTGGCACGCCTCAATCTCAGCCCCGCTCCCCGCTGCACCGATGTCGTTTTTCTGCGTCGTGCCCATCTTGATCTCATTGGGACACTGCCGACGAGTACAGAAGTGCGGGCGTTTCTGGCGAAGCCCGACCGTGACAAGCTTATAGACACACTTCTCGCTCGTGCGGAGTTTGTGGATCTCTGGACACTTAAGCTTGCGGATCTGCTGCGCATTTCAAGCAAGCGTTTTGGTTCCGATGCGGCGCCGCGCTACCATTCCTGGCTTCGTGAGAGTGTCGCAAAGAACAAGCCGCTGAACACGCTCGTGAGCGAGCTTCTCACGCAGCAGGAGAGCTTCTGGCGCACGACCAGTGATCCCCGTGATCTCTCGGAGTTCTTTGCGAAGACCTGGCTGGGAACCCGTGTGGAGTGTGCCCGCTGCCACAATCACCCCTACGACCGCTGGACCCGCACCGACTACCATGCTTTCGCAGCAGCCTTTGGACGTGCGGGTCAGGTGCCGCATCCCAAGACTGGCAAACCGATGACTGCGCGGGCGCTAGGCACCGATGAGGCGCTGGCAAGCCGCACGGAGCTGGCGGCATGGGCAACGGCCTCGCCGCGCTTTGCCGCGCTGCTCGCCAACCGACTTTGGAGTGCGGTCTTCGGGCGGGGGCTCGTCGAGCCGCTAGACGACCTGCGTCCCTCAAATCCCGCGATTCATCCGAAAGTTCTCGCCGCTGTCGCCACTCAGCTCACGCGCTCGGGCTTTGATCTGCGGGTGACTCTGCGACAGCTTGCTCTCTCAGAGGCCTACCAGCAGAGTAGCCGAGGAACGGACGAGAAGCTTTTCTCGCGAGCCCTACTTAAGCCGCTTCGGGCGCAGGTGCTTGCGGATGCGCTGGCATCGGCGACGGGGGCCTCACTCGGGTTTTCTGGACGCGCCATCGCGCTGTCAGAGCCCGATGTGCCTTCGGAGACGCTGGAGATTCTCGGGCGCTGCCGCAGAGAATCGGACTGCACACCGATGTCTGAGGTGGGTGGTCTTTCGGTGGCGCTGCACTTGCTTGCGGGGGCACCCCTGGAGAAGCTGGTGAAGGAGGGGGCGCAGAGGCTCCTTGTCGCGCAGACGACCGATGCGGCACTTGTGGAGGAGCTGTATCTGCGGGTGCTCTCTCGCTTCCCGGTTGCTTCGGAGCGTGCCTACGCCGAAGCACTACTGAAGAAGAATCGTCTGAGAGCCACAGAGGACTTGCTCTGGGCACTGGTCAACACACGGGAGTTTGCGTATGCACACTAAACCAACCCTGCGCTGTGATGGAGTCAATCGTCGCGAGTTCTTAACCGTCGGGGCGCTCAGTGCGCTTGGGTTGACGCTTGGGGATGCTCTGCGGGCTAGTGCCGCCTCCTCCGTTGGACGGGGGCTGGGGGGGAAGTCTTGTATTCTGATCTGGCTGGACGGTGGCCCATCGCACCTGGACACGTTCGATCCTAAGCCCGATGCACCCAGCGAGGTGCGGGGGCCGTTTTCGACGATCTCTACCCGCATTCCAGGGATTGCACTCTCGGAGCACCTGCCCCGCACGGCGCAAGTGCTCGATAAAGTCGCGCTGATCCGCTCACTCACCCACGAGCTGGGCAACCACGACACGGGTAGCCATTTTCTTCTCACGGGCCACCGGCCCAACCCCGCGCTCGCCTATCCGAGCCTCGGGAGCATTGTCGCGAAAGAGAGGGGGAATCGTGCCGCGCTGCCACCCTATGTAGTGCTCCCCGAAGCAACTTCCGCACTGGGCCCCGGGTATCTTTCAGGGGCATTTGGTCCGTTCGCTGTGGGGAGAGATCCTGCTCAAGCCCGAGATCTGGCGCTGCCTGAGGGCCTGACACTGGAGCGTCTGGGTGAGCGACGGGCGATTTTAGAGCAACTGGATCGCTTCTCCCAGACTGTGGAGGCAAACGCAGCCACCCAGAGTCGCGATGCCGCCTACGAGCAAGCGTACCGTCTTCTGGCCGCACCGGAGGCCAAAGCCGCGTTTGATCTTGCGCGTGAGCCCGCAAGCTTGCACGAGCGCTACGGACGAAGTAAGCTCGGCACTGCCTGCCTGACGGCGCGGCGACTGGTGGAGGCGGGGGCGCGTTTTATTACCGTGGTGGACAGTGGCTGGGACACACACCAGAATATCGCCAAGACTCTCCCCGACGCGCTTTTTCCAGGCAGCGGGAAGCTTCCCGCACTAGACCGGGCCTACGCCGCGCTGCTCACGGATCTTTCGGAGCGCGGCCTGCTCGAAAACACTCTGGTTGTCCTGATGGGGGAGTTTGGCCGAACCCCGAAGCTCAATGCACTGGGCGGGCGGGATCACTGGCCCCGTGCTGGGTTTGCTTGTCTGGCAGGCGGCGGTGTGCGCGGCGGGCAGGTGATTGGAAAGACCGATGCTAGCGGCGAGTCGCCTACCGAGCGCCCGGTTCGTCCCGAGGATCTCTCGGCCAGTATTCTCACGCTCCTCGGGATAGATCCCGCAACGGAGTACCACCATCCCGATGGTCGCCCTCTACGGCTCATCAACGACGGTATCATGCTCAAAGAGCTCGTATGAGAGCCCCGATTGCTGCCTTGTGCTTTGCCCCGGATGGCAAGACACTGATCTGGGGCGGTTACGGCGAGCTCACCGCCGGGGTGACAGCGTTCCCGGTTCCTCTTGCACAGGTGCATGCGCTGGCATTTACACCGGAGGGAACAAAGCTCGCCGTGGGCGGCGGAGTGCCCGGAGAGAGTGGCGTGGTCTGCCTGCTGGACTGGCCCTCGGGAAAGCTCCGCGAGACACGCAAGCTCCACACGGACCTGATCGTCGGCCTCGCCTTTTCCTCGGATGGCAAGACACTCCCCACGGCCAGCCACGATGGCACGGCATACTGTGGAGCGCAGAAGCTCGAAGGCCACGCCGGGCTTGTGTTGGATGTCGCCTTCTCCACCGACGGAGCCGATGTTTTCACCGCCTGCAGCGACGGCTCGCTGCGTGTCTTTGATGCTGCGACGGGCAAACTCAAGCGCACACTGAGCCTGCACACGGATCGCATTTATGCGCTCGCGCTTCAGCCCCGCTCGCCGCGCTGCGTCACGGCAAGTGCGGATAAAACCGTCCGCCTCTGGCAACCTGGGATCGGTCGGCTGATTCGAATTATCCGAGGCTTTGAGGGCAGTGTACTCAGTGTTGCCTTCTCGCCCGACAGCACACGGCTCTACACGGGCGGCGAAGAGGGCATCGTCCGCGTTATTGAGGCCGACAGCGACCGTGTCTTGGAGCACTGGAAAGCTAGTGAGGGCTGGCTACTACGTGTCGCGATCTCCCCCGACGGCAAGATTCTCGCAACCGGCGACTCTGCCGGAGCAGTTCGCCGCTGGAATGCGCTTAGCGGCGCTCCTGTGCCTTCGCCAGGGCCGCTTGTTTCCGATGCTGTAAAAACTCAAAAACCATTGGGAGCACGGAGATGAGAATAATTCCGATCAGCACCAGCTCAAAGTTTTTCTTGACGAAGGAAATATTGCCAAAGAAATAACCCGCCGTCACGCACAGTCCGACCCAGAGCACAGCGCCCGTCACGGAGAAGAGCAAGAAACGCCCGTAGGTCATCGCTCCCATTCCGGCCACAAACGGCATGAAGGTGCGGACAATCGGCACAAATCGCGCCAGAATAATGGCCTTCGGGCCATATTTTGCAAAAAACGCCTCTGTTTTGTAGAGGTTTTCTTTCTTGAAGAGCTTTGAGTTTGGATTATTGAAGAGACTTCGCCCAAATTTCTTGCCTAGCCAGTAGTTGCAGTTATCCCCTAAAAACGCCGCTACAAGAAAAAGAGGGTAGAGCAAGGCAATGTTCAGCGGCGATGCTGGCCGGGCTGCAACTGCTCCCACAGCAAAAAGTAGCGAGTCACCGGGGAGAAACGGGAAAATCACCACACCGGTTTCTACAAAGACAATGGCAAAAAGAATCGCATAGGTAAGTGTCCCGTACTGGGCAATGATCTTATCGAGCCATTCAGGGAAGTGTCGGAGAATCTCTAAAAGCTGGGACATAACGCGGTCAGTATACCCTAGCCGCTTTCTAGCCACTCCAGGACGGTGCCAAAAGGATGGTCTTCCAGGATACCGAAGCACTTATGGCGGCCTAAACGTGCCTTTGAGACGGCGGGGCTGGTGATGCCACACAGAAAACGGGCTAGCTGCCTGTCTTCACCGAGGGCTTCAGGATAGGTGGTGCGCAGGGATTGGACGTCGGTTGCGAGTGCTGCTGAGATTTGCCGGGGCGGTATCGGCTCCAGGAGGCGCTGGGCCTCACCGGTGAGGCAGAACGAGCAGTGACCACAGGGTGTGGCACGGCGCTCGCCAAAATACGCCGTGAGGGCGTTGGTCTGGCAGCTTCCCAGCCCGATGAGTTTCACAACTTTAGAGAGCCGCACCAGCTCGTTTTTCTCGCGTAGCACAAAGCGGGCATCTAGCTCGTCGGTGAGGGCTTCGGTATCGTCGGTGGGGTTGAGCCGGAAGAAGCGCTGGCGCACATCGGCGGTGCGCAGCTCGATATGGCTGCGCTCTTCCAGCACTTCCAGGACGCGAACAATGCGACCGCGCTCCACGGTGAGGGATTCTGAGGCCTCTTCTGGGTTGAGTTTGTACCAGAGCCGTCCGTGTTTTGCGGTGAGAAAAACATCGGTGATGAGCTTGCGGTGCGCTTCGGGAAAAGCAGCGGCGATGCTGACCGCGTTCTGATTGGGAAGGGGGCGGAACTCGTAGGCGGCGTAGAACGGCGTGCCCTGTCGGAGAACCCCGTTGAGTTCTAAGTAGGTCAGAATCGTCTTGAGGACAAGCTGACGAATGTCGTGACGGGTACTGAGATCGTAGAGCGCGACATCGAACTCGGGGCCATGTGAGAGCAGATCTGTGAGGAGCGAAAAAAGCGCGGTTCTTGTGGGCGTATCGCCGTAGACAAAGTTCTCTAGGGTCGGAACATCGTCCAGGCACGCTAGAATGTGGCACACCGAGTTTGCGCCGTCGCGGCCCGCACGCCCGATCTCCTGGCTGTAGCTCTCCAGCGACTTAGGGAGGTTGTAGTGATAGACATAGCGCACATTGCTCTTGTCAATCCCCATTCCAAATGCGATGGTCGCCACTACGATCCCCCGATCCGATGCCATCCAGCGCTCTTGAACCGCGCTGCGCTCTTCACTCTCCATCCCTGCGTGATAGGCTTCGGCGGGAAGTCCACTCCCGCCCACGAGTGCGGCCAGGCGCTCGGCGGTTTTCTGGAGCGTGACATACACAATGGATGGCCCCGGGGGGCGCTGCTTAAGGACTCGCAAGAGCACACCATCGCGCTCTGTGGCCGTGACGGGGCTTATCACCAGCTCCAAGTTGGGGCGGTAGAAGCCCGTGACAATACCATCATCGGGCGTGATGCCAAACGCCTCATGAATGTCTTTGACCACTTGCGGAGTCGCGGTGGCCGTCAGCGCCAGCACGCGCTCGGCTCCGTAGCGCCTTGCGGCCTCGGCGAGCTTTAGGTAGTCGGGGCGGAAGTTATGCCCCCACTCCGAGATGCAGTGCGCTTCGTCAATAGCAAAGAGGGAAATCTTGGTGCGCTGGAGCTGTCCCAAAAAGCGCTCATTATTAAAACGCTCCGGCGAGACATAGAGCAGCTTCAGTGTCCCGCTTGCCAGTCCATCCCCGATGCTCCGTACTTCGTCGAGGCCCAGCGAGGAGTCTAGCCGAGCCGCCGGAATGCCCCGCGCGGTCAGGAAATCAATTTGATCTTTCATCAGAGCGATGAGGGGGGAGACGACAATCGTGACGCCGTCAAAGCACAGTGCGGGGAGCTGGTAGCACAGCGACTTGCCACCCCCTGTAGGAAAGACCGCGAGCGCCGAGCGCCCCGCAAGAAGCGTCTCCACCACTTGTTCTTGGCCGGGTCGGAACTCGGAAAAGCCAAAGTATTTCTCTAAAAGTTGTTTTGTGTTCATCGCCTGTATAACGGTTCAGGCTATCCGATTCTTATAAAAAGCGCGAAGTATTTTTATGCCTTGAGGGTATCACAAGGGAAGGTTCGGGCAAAATTGAGAGTGAATCGGATAACGATTCCGCTGTGGCGGATAAACGAATCGTCCAAAATTCAGGCACAATGAGGGCAATGCGCAAGCGGGTGATTGGGCTGGGACTCTTGTTGGTGGTGGGGCTTTGCCTCTTCACGCCCTACAACAACTTCAAGCTCCTCGCATCCCCGGTGGGGGGCAACCAGTTTCCCGTGTTGGCCTTGGCATTCTTGCTCCTGCTCCTGCCCTTGCCCATCCGCTGGCTCACTCGCACCGAAAAGCTAACGCTTTGGAGCATGGCCCTGCTCGCCAGTGGGATTCCAGGCTCGGGGATGATGCGGACGTTTATCCCCAATATCCCCGCTCCCGCTTACTTTTCAACCTCGACCAACGACTGGGAGCGCAAGGTCTGGGGGACGATGCCCGAGTGGCTCAAGATGCCTGATACCGAGGCGGCGAAGGCGTTCTTCAATGGCTACCCACGCGGCTTGGAGCACGTTCCTTGGAGCGCCTGGTTTCTGCCGCTGCTGGCTTGGGGCGCCTTTGCTCTCTGCTTTTTTGTGCTGACATTCTGTGTGGCCGCGCTCTTGCGCAAGCAATGGATCGAGAGCGAGCGCTTCGCCTTCCCCCTTGTTCAGCTCCCGCTCTTGCTCACGGAGCCAAAGTCGCACCTCTTGCGGAGCCCAGCGCTCTGGATGGGAGCAGGGCTGGCGCTGGTGCTTCATGGCCTCAATGGATTCCATAAGCTCTACCCCTCCCTCCCGGAGCTGACCACGACAATCCATGCAATGGACTTTTTCACCGAGCCGCCTTTCAACCAGATTGGGCCCCTTCAGCTCTCGCTCTTTCCGCTGGCGGTGGGGATTGGTTTCCTGCTCTCGGGCGAAGTGGGGCTCTCGCTCTGGCTGTTTTTTGTGCTCTTCAAGCTACAGTGCCTTATCGCGGGCTACCAGAACTGGGATCAGCCCGCCTCGCTGAGCGGCTTTAGCTTCCGGCTGTTTTACTCGCTCCAGGCGTTTGGGGGAGCGCTTGCGCTGGTAGGTTGGATTCTCTGGGGGGCACGGCAGCACCTGCGCACCACACTGGAAACTGACACTCTCCTGCGGCGGGCGTTCTATGGCGCACTGACGGGCATCGTGCTCTGGGAGTGGGCGGCGGGGATTCCTCCCGCGCTGATTCTGGCATCGCTACTCATGATCTTCCTGGCGCTGATCACGGTCTCGTGGGCAACTTGTCAGGCGGGGGTGCTCTTTATGGCGATGCCCTTCACGACATTCGATGTGCTGGGGCCGCTTCTGGGGATGAACGCGGTCGCGCCTCCCACTCTCTACACGCTTTATCGGGCTGAGTACGGCTTTGTCTACAACACCCGCGAGCTGCTTCTACCAGGGCTTTTAGGCGGCGCACGGGTGGCCTCGGAGACGGGATTGTCGCCGCGCAAGTTCTTCGGGATCGCGGGACTTACTCTAGCCGTGGCCGTATTCGTGGCGGGCTTCGCGCTGATTCGCCTGCCCTATCTCTCCGGAGGGACGGCGGCGTTTGAGTCGTGGACCTTTCGGACGGGGCCGCAGATTCCGCTCCAGCTTGCCGCCAGCGCGGCCTCGTCGCCCTTGCGCCCCTCGGTGAGCAACCTCTGGCACGTGCTGGGCGGCTTTGTTGTTGTGGCGGGGCTACTTTTCTGCCGGGTGCGCTTCGGGATGGGCCTACACCCGATTGGGTTTCTCACCGCGCCGGTCTACGGGCTGCACATGGCCTGGTTCTCAGTGCTGCTGGGCTGGCTGGCGAAGACGCTACTTCTGCGCCTGGGGGGAATGGGAGCCTACAGCCTTGCTCTCCCGTTTTTCCTCGGGCTGATTCTTGGCGATGCGCTCAGCGCCGTTTTCTGGGTGATCATGGGTGTCCTGACAGGAATTGCCTATCAGGTTCTACCGGCATAATCTCCCCCGCCGGGCGGGGGACAGGGGGCAGGAAAACAACGATGTTAGGACAAGAGCTACTCAATAATGTCACCATAAGCTTAGTCTGGGCAAATGGGCATGATTGGAAACCTGGAACGCAAACCGCATCCACAGTCCAAGAGTTTGGTGCTGTCTGGTTTGTGGAGAAGGGACAGCTTCAGGCCGTCTTAAATGGCAAGCGATGGGTCTTAGAAGCTGGGGATGCTCTTCTCTTGCCCCGCAATGTGGATCGTGAACGGTTGCTCACAGATACAGGTGTTGTCTGGTGGTCCATTGGGCTAGAGGCACAACTCTTTGGTCGCCTGGATATCCTGCCTCTGCTTCATCCTTCGATTCAATGGCACCCCGACCCCACGACACGTGGGCTTCTCTGTCTGTGGATGCAGCAGGCAGCGCAACAGTGGCCGGATAATGGGCTTGGGTACTTACCAACCAGCTTGCCGCGTGACGAGCAGGCGATGTTGATTGGCGATGGGCTCGCCCGTGCAGTGTTTGGTCTTTGCTGGCGTGCGCTGAGCGTACACGAGCAAGAGCGTCCCTTGCGGGTCACCGGAGCTCCCGAGTGGCTGGTTCCGGCACTCTGGGCTATTCAGAAAGACCCGACCATCACTCCCGTCCAGCTCTGCACGCAGTTTTCCGTCAGTCCCGCACACCTCCGGCGGAGCTTTCACCGGTTTATTGGTGTCTCCCCCCAGGCCTACCTCATGGAGCGGCGACTAGAGCGTGCCTGTCGCTTGCTCCGTAGCACCCACATGACCATTGCGGCAGTGGGGGAGGCGATTGGCTTTGAGAGCATCTACACCTTTAGCCGCGTCTTCACCGAGCGCTTCCAGCTCCCACCGTCGAAGTGGCGCACGTTGGGAGGGAGCGAACTGGATAATAAATCGTCTGCGGCGGATAAACCAACCCTGATGGAAAGCCTCTAAAATAGTTAGAGTGGGACAGTCAAGATGCTTTTCTCACCGCACTCTGTTTAAGGAGCTTTATTTATGCGAAGTCGCAACCGAGCCTTTACCCTCATCGAACTTTTAGTGGTTATCGCGATTATCGCGATTCTTGCCGCGATTCTTTTCCCCGTCTTTGCCCAGGCCCGTGAAAAAGCCCGCGCAACGGCGTGTCTCTCTAACCTCAAACAAGTGGGGCTGGCTCTGATGATGTACACCCAGGACTACGACGAGACCAATCCTCCCTATAACGATGGAGTGGCGAACTTCAACTCCCCGGCGGTGGTAGCGACGACCCCTAATTTTCTGGGATGCCTGACTCCTTACACTAAAAACAAAGGGATCTATTACTGCCCGTCGGTGCCCGATGTCACGGGAACACAGGCATGTAGCGCGTCAACCATCCCCGATAGCTGCACAAGCTATCTGGGCAATGCTGCGGTAATTGGAGCGACCATCGCGGTCATTCCCAACCCCGCGGACATCGTCTACACCCAGGAGCTATTCAACAAGCGCAACTTCGCCTTCATGCGGCCCCGTGTGGTCAGTGCTGCCGCAGGAACCTACTCCTGGTGGCACTTTCCTCGTGGGATCGGTACTCTGGAGAACTACACGACGGTTCACATGGAGGGCGGCAACGTGCTGTTCTGCGACGGCCATGCCAAGCACCGAAAAGCCAAGTCCATGCGCTCCAGTGACTACGGATTTATCCCTGACGATCCTATCACGGTGGATTACAATAAAAACTATACCCGTGCCTTTTAGCCTGAACTCTGCGGAGGTCGCTCAGTTCCATGAGCTGGGCTACCTCGGCCCTTTTACCCTCTACCCCCCCGATGAGATGGCTGTTATTCGCACCCGGATTGAGTCCGAAGTGCTCACCACCGATGGCCCTAACCCCAAAAGCCGCCTCCAGTGCCGCCATCTCGATCAGCGCTTTCTCTACGATCTCTGCGTACATCCTGCAATCTTAGACCGTGCCGAGAGCCTCTTCGGCCCGGACTTGGTGCTCTGGGCGACTTATTTCTTTAACAAAGAGCCCGGCGGGAGCGAGATTCCCTGGCACCAGGATTTTAACTACTGGCCGCTGGAGCCTGTGGTGAACCTCTCCGCGTGGCTTGCCATTGACCCCGTGACTATCGAGAACTCCTGCGTCAATCTCATTCCAGGCTCGCACAAGAAGCTCATTCATCATGTCCCGAGCCGCGATGGCATGGCGTTTGGCGAAGAAGCTGACCCGGCGCAAGTAGATGCCACCAAAGCGATCCCGATGGAGCTGGCTCCGGGGCAGTTCTTTCTCTTTAACGAGCGAACCTTGCACCAGTCCAATAAGAATATCTCACAGAAGCGGCGGATGGGGATGACCCTACGCATCACGGTTCCCTTTGTCAAAGTTACCCACGACATTGCGCCGCTCTTTCCGGGCCACGCTAATATCCAGCTTCGCGGCACCGACAAGCTAGGCTTCAACCGGCTTGTTGCGCCGCCTGAGGCGAACCCATGAGCTTGCGCTGGGCCTTAGTTGGACTGCTCTTTCTGGCCTCGGTGCTCAACTACGTGGACCGGCAGACCCTGGCGATTCTGGCTCCGACCATCCAAAAAGATCTAGGAATGACCGACCCGCAGTACGCGATGGTCAATAACTTCTTCCTAGTGGCCTACACGATCTCGTACTTAGTCTCCGGGCGGCTCACCGACAAGCTGGGGCCACGAAAGGCGCTCGCACTCTATATCTCGTTCTGGTCTGTGGCCAACATGCTCACGGGGCTCTCGCGCTCGCTGGTATCGCTGAGTGCGTTTCGTTTTCTCTTAGGCTTGGGCGAGGCAGGAAACTGGACGACGGCTCCCAAGCTGGTCTCCGAGTGGTTTGCCGCCAAAGAGCGGGGCCTTGCGATTGGTCTCTACACCCTCGGGGCGACGATTGGAGCGACTATCGCGCCGCCGCTAATTCTCTGGCTGGCCTCAACTGGCCACTGGCAGAACGCGTTTTTTGCCACCGGCGCGGCGGGCCTTCTCTGGCTGGTTCCCTGGCTGCTGATATACCGGAGTAACCTCTCCCCAGCCCCGATTACCTCTCCCCCTGCCCCCTCTCCCGGGCGTTCGTCCCTCACTGGGAAAGAGGAATCCAGATCCGAATTGTCCCCCCGCCCGGGTACCCCACGAAGTGAGGGTGGTGGGGGTAGGGGGCAAGTTGTGGTTGGCCTGCTTCTAGCACGCCTCCTCACCGACCCACTTTGGTACTTCATTCAGTCGTGGTTTGCTAAGTACCTAGTGGCGGAGCGCGGATTGACACAACAGCAAGTGAGCATTACCTGGGTCGTCTTTCTCGCCGCGGACTTTGGCGCGATTGGCGGCGGCTGGCTCTCGGGAGTGCTCATCAAGCGTGGGATGCCCACTGTCGCAGGACGGCTTCGAGTGATGCTTCTTTGCGCCTGCTTGACGCCGCTCACGGCGCTGATCGTACTCTCCCCGACGGTGAATGGGGCGCTGGCCTTTGCGATGACCGTCACACTGGCACACATGGCCTGGATGATCAACGGAAGCACACTCGTCACGGATCTAGTGCCCAAAGAGAAGCTCGCCACTGTCTTTGGGCTAGTGGCTGCGGGAAGCACGCTGGGAGGGCTTTTGATGAACTCTCTGGTTGGAAACACCGTCGGTGCTTTTGGCTACCGTCCGACATTTTTTGCGCTTTCTGGACTCCATCTCTGCGCCTTCGCCCTCCTGAGCCTTGCTCTTAAGAAAAGATAGAAAAACTATGCAACCTTTTTTATTCCTCTGTCTGCTACAGACCGTCTCGACACCCATTGACCCACAGACTCCCCCGCAGGCAAGGCCCGCGTCGTCGCCCGTAGATAGCAAAGACCGCTGGAGCCTGATTTTCTCCGATGAGTTCAATGGCACGGCGATCGATCCCGTCAAGTGGACTGTCGAGACCACAAGCCGCAAGCGCCCCGATATCACTGTCAAAGCCGACCCTGCACAGGTCGAGGTAAAAGCGGGCAGTGCCTGTATCTACTACCGAAAGTCCAAGACCGAGGACAGTACCTACTTCGCCGGGCGGTTCAACTCCAAGGGGCACTTTTCGACGACCTATGGCTATCTGGAGGCACGAATGCACTTAGTTAAGCCCGATGGCTACCAGACAGCGTTCTGGATGATGCCCGATCAGGAAGGGCTGACCTCTCCCAAAGGCGTCACCGATGGCACCGCCAACGATGGGGCGGAGATTGATATTATCGAGGGCAACAAAGCCGGGGACACGTACTCCACGGGGCTACACTGGGATGGCTATGCAAAGCCCGCGCACAAGTCAAATGGAGCCATGGTGAAAGCGCCGGGCTTGCACACGCAGGAGTACCACACCATTGGCTTTGAGTGGTCTCCAACGGCGCTCAAGTTCTACTACGATGGCAAGCTGGTCCGCACGATAGACAAGCCCACGCTGATCCCACAAGTGCCGCACTACATCATCTTCTCCGGGAGTTGTTTTGGTGTCAACGACTGGGTGACGGGCAATGTCCTTCAGAACAAGTTTCTTCAAGACGGGGGCACCGCGCAAGCCTCAATTGACTACGTCCGAGTTTTTAAACGAAATGATTAGGCAGAACAACCTTGCTACGACCGCGACTTTCAAAGCCTCGTCTGTGCTCAATCCGAGCTATGCGCCGACGAACCTAACGGATGGCAAGCTGACCAACGAGAGCCGCTGGGTGAGTGGGAGCACGGGGCCGCACACACTGACCCTGAGCTGGCCGACACTGCAGACCATCTCCTGCCTTCAGCTAGGGACAGGCTGGCTCAACGACGGCGCGTGGGGCAGTGCGTTTCAGAGCCTGAGTGTGCGCGACGGTGCCGGGCGCACGCTGGCGAGCGTCACGGACAATGCGAAGGCTGTGGTCGAGCTGCTATTTGAAAAAACCGTGATGACAGACTCACTCCAGCTGGTCTTCGCGGATGTAGGCACCGTACGCCTTGTCGAGGTGCGTGTTTTTGCACCCGCGGCAAGCTACCCCAGCCTCGTGCTGCCGGGGGAGACGCCTCGCTCTCGGCCCGTCCCGCTCTTCGTCAACCAGACGGGCTACGACCCCGACGCATCCAAGCGTTTCACCGCACCCACCCTCCCCGACGGCACCCCGTTTGCGGTTAAGCAAGGCGAGAAAGTCGTGTTCACGGGGAGTATTCGCCGTGGTATCGGCGACTTTACCGCTCTCAAAACGTGCGGCGAGGCGCGCATTGAAGCCGCAGGGCTGGTCTCCGATCCGTTTGCGATCGCGCCCTTGGTGACCCTACGCGCCTCGCTGGACCCTGCACTGCGCTTCTTCGTGGACTGCCGCTCGCTAGTTGGGACGCACCCCTCGGCGTACGGTGGCTCGGCCTGGCGTGATGGTACTTACTACAGCTACGAGATGCCCTCACTCGTGATGCTCTACCTCGCCAACCCTTCGTTTTTTGAGCAGGCAAAGCGCGAGGTGGAGTGGAAGCCACTGCCCGCCAGCTTCAAGCAAGTAAAAGCCAACGGTGATCTAGGAGCCTTGGACGCCGCACAAGCCTACTTCCGTGAGATCGAGCCACCCAAGCCCAATGCCCCTGATATTATCAAGCTCATTCACTGGGGAGTCGGCTGGCTCCTGGTCAAACCCGAGAGCGCTGATCCGTCGGGCGACCCTAAAGGGCGGCGAATCCATCCACAGACGGTCGAGCAGCTTGCGTTTTTCCTCTACGCCTGGCCGCAGCTCTCCCGCTGGCTCCCGGTGAGTGTTTATGAGCGTGCCAAAGCCTTCGTGCTCAAACACTGGAGCTTTGGAATCCAAACCGAAGTGGGGGACTACAAAGGCCGCGAGTGCCCCGGACACTCGATCTTGCCCAATGTCTTGCTCTACGAAGCGACGAAAGAGAAGCGCTTCTTGGACACGGCTATTGCCCAGGCAACGTGGGTCTGTGAGAAGCTCGACCCCGCCGACCCTAGAGTGACAAAAGGCCAGCGCATGAGTGAGCACATGCTCCTCACAGGGCTGACGACCCTCTTGCCGCACGCCGAAGCACAGATTCGACCGTGGCTGACGAAGTGGGCCGACATGATGATCGCCCGCTCCGAGAATGCCTACGACTTTCGCAAGTACGACGAGGCCAACTGGACCCTGCCACGCTTCACGGCGGGCTCACACGGTGGTGCGGGCTGGAACGAGCCGGGCAATGTGGCGGGCTTTCCGGCGTGTGCCCTCTCGGTGGCAAGATGCATAAGGGATACGAAGCAAGCGGAGCGGCTAAGGGTAATCGCCACCGCTCACTTCGATGCGCTCTTTGGTCGAAATCCCCTCGGTGCGCATGCAGCATTTCGTGGCCCCAAAGACTTCTATGGGGTTGAGCGTGGCTGGCCCAAGAAATTTTCCGATGACACCTGCGCCCGGCTGGAGCTGGTACGGGGGACGCTCTCCTCCACGGCGGCGTCTGAGCACTATCCCAACAACCCCGACGGCGCGTTTCGGCACCCGGAGGGCTGGACGGCGTTCAACTCGGCCTTCAATGTGGGGCTGGCCTACACCTGCCGCGAGGCCACACGGCTCACGCGCAAAGGGAAAGTGGTGATGCTCCAAGCGCCCGTCTTTGCCCCGACGGCTACCGTGACGGTGGGCACGGCGACCGTACTCCTCAACGCGGTCAATCCAGAGCAGACGCTCTTTCAAACCACGACAAACGCCACGGGAACCCTGCGCTATGGCCATGGGGTTCTGGCAACGGAAGAATAAAGAAAAATAATGTACGAAGCAACGCATGAGTTCGATGTCTGTGTGATCGGCGGAGGGATGGCGGGGATGTGCGCCGCGATTGCCTCTGCCCGAAATGGCGCAAAGACAGTGCTGGTTCACGACCGCGCGGTGCTGGGGGGGAATGCCTCCAGCGAGGTGCGGATGTGGATCTGTGGAGCGCATGGTAAGAACAATAAAGAGACCGGGATTCTGGAGGAGATCCAGCTGGAGAACCTCTACCGAAACGCCACGCGCAACTACTCGGTCTGGGACAGTGTGCTTTTTGCCGCCGTGCGCTTCGAGCCCAACCTGACGCCGCTGCTCAGCTGCGCCTGCACCTGCGCCCAAATGAGCGGCGAGCGCATCGCGAGCATCGAGGCCTACCAGACCACCAGCCAGACACGCCACACGATTCACGCCACCCAGTTTGTTGACTGCTCCGGCGATAGTGTTCTCGCGGCGCTGACCCCCGCAGCCTGGCGAAGTGGTCGTGAAGCCCGCGCCGAGTTCGACGAGGACATCGAGCCAGCGAACGCGGATGCTAAGACGATGGGCAATAGTCTGCTGATCCAGATCCGCCGCACGGAGGAGTCGCAGCCCTACACGCCACCGTCGTGGGCCTACAAGTTCACCAAGCCCGAAGACCTGCCCAACCGGATGCGCGGGGTCAATGCCCATAACTTCTGGTGGATCGAGGTCGGGGGGCTCTGCGACACGATCAAAGATGCCGAGGAGATTCGCGATGAGCTGATGAAGATCGCCTATGGGGTCTGGGATTATATTAAGAACTACGCCCCCGAGAGAGCGCAGGCCGAAAACTGGGCGCTGGAGTGGGTGGGCTCACTACCCGGAAAGCGCGAGAGCCGCCGCTACGAAGGGGCGCATATCCTCACCCAGAACGATGTGCGGGCAGGGGGAAACTTCACGGACACGGTGGCCTACGGGGGCTGGAGCATGGACGACCATCACCCGGCGGGAATCTACTACCCCGGTCAGCCGACGATCTTTCACGCCGCGCCCTCGCCCTACGGGATTCCGTTTCGGAGCCTCTACTCGCGCAATGTCCCCAACCTGCTCTTTGCGGGGCGCAATATCTCCGTCACCCACGCCGCACTTTCATCTACGCGTGTCATGGGAACGTGCGCTGTGATCGGGCAGGCGGCAGGGACGGCGGCGGCGCTGTGCGTGAAAAACCGCTGCGCTCCGGCCAATCTGGACGTGCATTTACTGCAAAATACGCTCCTCGATGACGACTGTTTCCTTCCCGGCTTCACACGCCCCCTCAGCGAGCTGGCGCAAAAAGCGATGCTCTGCTCTACCGAAGGACATGATGCGGAGAAGGTGCGCGACGGCAGGGATCGGGATCGTCCCGAGAGTGAGCACGCTTGGACGGGAGCACTGGGCGGCGCTCTGGAGTACCACTGGAACGAAGCCGTCCACCTGGGGGGCGTGCGCCTGACCCTGGACTCTGACCTGAGCAACGAGAAGCGTATGGCGCATGTCTATCCTCAGAAGACCCGCGCGCACGCCGTGCCTGCGTCGTTGCTGCAAGGCTTTCGTTTAGACATTCGGGAGAGCGCCACGGGGGCATGGAATACCGTACACCAAACAACCCAGAACTACCAGCGCCTTCTCCGCATTGGTCTTCCCGGTGTTCGTGCGACCAGTATTCGCTTGGTTCCCGAGAGCACCTGGGGAGCCGAATCCGCTCGTGTTTTTGCCTTCGAGCCGCTCTCTCCCAATGCGTTTGTTGCCAAAGAGACGCCGTTCCCGCAGGGAATCTCATTTTCTGCTCGCGTGGCCCAGCTCTCGGCTGAGGATCTTGCGCCCCCGGAAAATGGGCTGGAAGCAACCGAAGGAAAGGCAAGAGGAGGGGCAGCATGACGCTTACCCTCCTGCCCGTTCCCGCACGAGCGATCTTTCGTGACCCGGACTACTACATCTAGTGCCTGTCGTGCTGAAGAACGCGGCCTACACACTGATGGTTCAGTCGGACGGTACGCTGTCGGTTTCGGCAAACACCGGAGGCGCTCCAACCCGCTTTGCGCCGCAATTTTTAGTGCTCCTGCGAGACAGCGACCCGAAGCTCGCCCTGCGCCGCGCCGCGCTGCCGCAGGGCATCAACTACAGCGTCCCGACGTGGCTCACCGCCTCGAAAACGGCAGACGGCTCGCTGAAAGCCGCGCCGACGGACACCACGGTCACGGCGGGCGATGGTCTGAACCCCACGACACTCCAGGGCAGTGGGGGCAACCGAACCGGCGATCTCTTCCACGCCGCCGCCTCGGTTACACTCATGGCCGTGCGGAGCGAGGTGGTGGGCCGGACTGTCCACTGGCACTTTGCCGAGCACGCCGACTTTACGCTTACGGCAGAGGTGACCCTCTTGCCGGGGCGCGAGAGCCCGCGCCTGCGCTTCACTTTCACACCCAAGCGAGCGGGATTCTACTCCGTGGGCTATCTCGGAGCCGCCGCCACGGAATCCGCACACACTCAGGAGAGCTGGCAGCCGCTGATCTGGCAGGAGAAGCGCTTCCCCAGCGCCTCGTTTCTCACGCCCGCCTTTCACTGCCCACTCCCGACCACGCTGGTGATGGTGGAGAACCAGACCTACGGCCTGATCGCCGAGCCTGCCGAGCTGCCGTTTCAGCCCCTCCCGACTTTTGAGAACTCCCGCTTCGGGGTGGCACTCCGCGACAGCGACGGCAAGGCACGCCCGATGCTCTTTGCGCCGATGCTCGGTGGCACGGGCTCGAAGCGCAAGCCGAGTGAGGGGTTTACATTCTCGCTCCGCCTGATCACGCAGCCGCAGTCGCTGCTGGCAACCTACCAGAGCCTGGCGCGAGGGCTCTACGGCTTTCGCGACTACCGGCAGAGCACGACCCACTCGCTCAACCAGACCCTGGAGAACATGGTGACCTACGGGCTGAGCGAGTACAGCCAGTTCAATAAAGAGCTCAAGGGCTTCTCCTACGAGACCGATGCGCCCGGCACCGTGAAGAATGTCTCCGCGCTCCACCCGCTCTCCGCCGCGCTGGTGCTCGACGACCCAGGGATCTATAAAGAGCGGGCCTACCCGCTGATCGAGTACCTGCTCTCCCGAGAAAAATTCCTCTTCTCGACCTCGCCGGACATCAAGATCCAGAACCCGTCATGGCGGCTGCTCGGTCCGTGCGCCCCACTCTCAGAGCTGGCGGCGCTCTATGCAACGGGAGAGAAGCGCTGGCTCGATGCCGCACGCACGAAGGCCGATGCCTACCTGAAGTCGCAGGTGCAGACGCGGCAGAGTGCGTTTGCACCGGGCACGTTTTTTTGGAATAGCTTTGTCCCTGACTTTTTTGCGCTCTGGAATCTCTACGAAGCGACCAGCGAGACGCGCTACCAGGACGCGGCCCACGAAGCGGCGCTGCGCTTCACGCAGTTTATCTGGCTCTGCCCCGCGATTCCCCAAGAGAGCATCACGGTGAATAAAGGCGGGAAAGCGCCGGTCTATAGCTATCTTGCCAAGCGCACCAAGGGACCGATGCCCGTGCCCGAGGAGACTGTCCCTGCGTGGCGGCTCTCTGAGATTGGGCTGACGGCGGAGGCATCCGGGACGAGTGTCGGGCACCGGGGGATCTTCCTGACCTGCTTCGCCCCGTGGCTACTGCGAATCGCTGCGCGCACGGGCGACACGTTCCTGCACGACCTGGCACGCGCCGCCATAATCGGGCGCTACGCCAGCTTCCCCGGCTACCACATGAACACGGCTCGCACGACGGTCTACGAGAAGCCGGACTACCCGCTTCATGCGTTTTCGGAGCTGAGCTACAACTCGTTTCACTTCAATCACGGCTGGCCGCATATCGCGCTGGTGCTGGACTACTTAATCTCTGAGGTAGAGACCCGCAGCCACGGCGCGATTCGGTTCCCCGCACGCTACGCCGAGGGCTACGCCTACCTCAAGAGCCGCATCTACGGCGACCGCCCGGGAGTCTGGGAGGGGGATAAAGATGTCTGGCTCTGGATGCCCCGTGGGCTCGTCGGAGTGAGCATCCCCCACGTGAACTACATCGCCGCCCGAAGCGGCGATGGCAAGACGCTCTATCTGGCACTGACAAACCAATCGTCGGAGCCGGTGACGGTCGTCCTGAGCTTCAACGGTGGGCTCCTTCCCGGTCATCCGATCAATCCCCGTGTGAAGCTCGCCCCAAAGGGCATTGCCACGCTCAAGATCCCGGGAATGCAGATTCGGCCCCAGTTCCAGAAAGAGCTGCTCGGCATGAGTGCCACGCGGCACACTCCAGAAAACCGAGCTCATCACACTCCAGAGAGAACCATGATATTTTTCCCTCCTCTGTCTCCGCCTCACCAAACACCCGCAGTGTCTGCCCCGCTTGCAGAGTTTTACCCACGCGGGGGCCTGCCCAATGTCGCTGCCAAGGGCGCTGCGGGCCAGCCGCTACGGGTTGCCTTTCTGGGCGGGAGCATCACGGCAGCGGAGGGCTGGCGCGTCCACACGCGGGAGAACCTGAAAAAGCAGTTCCCGAAGTCAGCGGTCACCGAGATCTTCGCCGCCGTCTCGGGCACGGGCTCGAACTTCGGGGCGGCGCGGCTGGAGCGGGATGTGCTCTCCAAGAAACCCGATCTCTTGTTTGTCGAGTTTGCCGTCAACGACGGGGTTGGCTCTGCTAAAGTCGAGGCGCAGCTGGAGGGGATTGTGCGGCAGACCTGGGCCGCCCGTCCCACCACCGACATCTGTTTTGTCTACACCGTGAGCGAGAACATGCTCCCCGAGCTAAAAGCCGGGCGCTACCAGAGCTCCGCCGTCTCAATGGAGCGTGTGGCGGCGCACTACGGCATTCCCTCGCTGAACTTTGGGGTCGAAGTGGCGCGGCGCGTGGCGGCAGGAACCCTGGTCTTCACCTCGCCCCGTGACAGCGCGGGCTTTACCAAAGACAAGGTTCACCCCGGTGCAGCCGGGCACCAGCTCTACGCCGAGCGCCTCGCGGGGGCACTGCCGGGCTTTTTTGCCACAGGGACAAAGGGGGCACATGCGCTCCCTGCTCCGCTCAGCCCGGGCCACTGGCAGCGGGCAAGGCTTCTCACGCTGGATTCGCTCACGCTAAGCTCCCACTGGAGCCGCGTTTCGGACACCGACCCGCACCTCACGACCCAGAAAGGTGGGCTAGTGCCTCCGACCTGGACTGCCACTCAGCCGGGCGCACGGATCGCCTTTCGGTTTAAAGGGACACAGCTCGGGCTGGTGGGGCTCAAGGGGCCGGAGAACGGAATCTTTCGCGTGACGGTGGACGGGAAAAGCGTCGAGGGGACGCTCTTTGATGCCTACTCGCAGCCGGGGCGCTTCTTTCTCAAGCCCTGGTTCTTCCCGGAGACGCTTACGGACACCGACCACGATGTCCAGCTCGAGCTGCTGGCCAAGGCCCCCGACAAGAGTGCTGTCAGCAAGACCATGGCAGACAAGACACCGTTTGCGATAAATGGCCTCTACCTGAGCGGCATCCTGATTGTCGGGGAGCAGCGCTGGTCGGGAGAGGGCTACCGCACCGACAGCAAGCACTGGAGCACCCAGAAACCCGAGAATGTCACGGTCAAAGACGGCTTTCTGTGGCTGGAGCTCAAGAAAGAGGATGCGGGCGATAAGCACTACACCGGCGCGCTTCAAGACTTCTCCTGGTGCGGGCTGGCACTCGTCGTTCTGGCTCATGACCCACGATGGCTCCGGGGGAACCAACCCCAAGGCAACCAATCAAGAGCTGGATATTATCGAGAACGACTTGGTCAGCCCGCTAGGCTACGGGGTCAATACACACAAGTGGAACCCACAGCCCCACCAGAGCTTTGGCGACCAGCACATCTGGCTGACAAGTATTGCCTCGCAGCTAGGAATCACCAAGGCCGTGGACGATAGCAAGCTTCCCGCTGCCGTATTTTTCTGAGAAAAAAATTGACATTCGTGTTCCGGGTCGGGCATACTTCCCGTAGTGTTTGGTGTGGAGGGTGGAACTAAAATCGTTAGCCTTTCAAACCCTCGGGTTTGAGCCACGATGTTTCGTCGTGGTGGCCGTAAAGCTCGCTTTACATCACCGGTCGCTGATGCGACTCAGCGCAGACGCCACTAGTAGTGGTCTACCGTTCGCGCTGAGGAGCCTGCGGCCACGCCCCGTAGACCACTACTAGTGGCGTCTGCGCCTACAGTGATCGTCGCCGGTCCCTGAGAGATAGTAGCGATTCTGCCCTCCACCCAAACACAGAATGCTGTGTGGAAGATCACCATGCCCGAAACTGAGACGTCATCGCTTCGCTTTATCCAAGAAACCCCCATCGTTTTTGGTGCTTGGCGGGAGCTGAAGTCTCTCTACAAAACGCTCGAAGCGGACCCCGATGCCGATCCTGAGCTTCTGGGAGCGCTGATCGCCCGACTTGATAACACGCCGCTGAGCCAGCGTATTGAGCAGCCGCGTGTGGACATCGGGCGGGTTCAGCAGATTCGAGGGATTGCGGCGCAAGGCGATAGGCTTGCCATCGCGTTGGATCGTAGTTACAACAATCCGTATCTCTCGCTGCTAGACTTTTCGGTGCTCGATAAGCTCAAGCCCAAGAAAGTCGGGATCGTCAAACTAGATAGTACGCAGCGTGAGCTTCGCCAGGTGCTCTGGTGCGGCCCATTAGTTGTACTTGCCTATGCAGGAGCGCTTCAGGTCTACGAACCCGAAAAAGACGCGCTGAAACTTCTCGCGACACTGAATCTAAATAGTCTGCACATTGCGGCGCAGTTTCCCTACCTCTATGTGATTGTCAAAGATGCGCTCCGTGTGTTTGACTTGCGCGATATTCACGGCTCTGGCACTGCATTAGATTTGCGTGGGGCCAAGCAAGTGGCTCTCGGCGAGGGCTTTGCGGTGATACTTGGCGAGGGAGCGGGCTTTGCCTGGAACCGCCTGCCGACTCCGGGGGGCATCAAAGTCCTCGATACTCGCGACCCGAAGAAATTGACTGTCATTGGTGAGCTGCCATTGAGCAAGGCTAAGGTTGTGGCTCTGGAAGGCAAGTCCGCCTTTGTTCTGACCCAATCCGACAACCGGACTCAGTTCCTGTATCGGATAGAGCTAAGCGAGCCAACGTCTCCACGGCAGACAGGGCATATTGAGCTGGATCTGCGGAATCAATACGGTAATCATGGGGCAACGATACTGGTGCACCAGGGGCTGGTGACGGTGGCAAACCAGCATGAGACACATCTGGTAGACGGACGGGAAGCCGCTCTAAAGCTACTACCAGCTCCACGGAGCGTGCAAGTCCAGGGGCTTACTGTGGGTGGCGACTGGCTCTTTACCTATGCCTGGCAGGGACTGGCTCTGTATAATCTCGCCTACCCCGAGCGCCCGACGCCCTACGGCACACCGCCCTCTCCAAAAACGCTGGGCTACATGAAGCGCCGCGCCCGTCGCCATCTGCGTGGGTTAGCGCTGACCGACCCGAAGCGCTTTGGAGAGCTGGCGTATCGAACTCTGTGCGCCCTCACCGAGCCACTCGATCCCACCCAGCACTGGGTGGCCTACGACTTGCTCTTTGCCACCGGGAAGCGCTTTGAGCAGCGTAGCCATGGGCGGGGGGCGTTTGTCGAAAAACAGACACTTGGTCTCTCGATTCGTCGCCTTGAAGCTCGTGGGGCGGCGGCTTGGAAGGCCCATCCCGAACTTGCGGCCAAGCTCTATCTTCGTGACAAGTGCCTATGGCAGGCGCGGGAGCTGGCGCTCAAAGCCTTGCGGGCGACAAGAGCCGAGGTGCCCACTGCGAACGGAAGTGGCGTCGCGATGCCCTCGCTCTTGCTCACTGCCTACGGCGTGCGGGAGCTGGTTGCGGCAACGCGCCTCACGCCCGAGCTTGCTGCGCTAGGGTTTACTCGCGCGGTTGCCCGTCAGCGAACGAAGCTCTTGCCCGCTATTGTGCGCCACGCAAACGCCGACGCGCAGTGGAAAGCAACTTTTGTCGAGTGCGTTCTACGAGCCAGTGATCCAACAAAACTCCGGCGCTTTGGAGCAATTGCGGGGCTGGTGGCGGAGCACTTCCCTGAGTCCGTCGGTGGGACCGCGATTATTCGACTGGTGCCCGGACTACTGGCGACGGGCAAGCAAGCACTACGGGAGCTGGCGCTGGGCGCAGCACTATCCGTGGACGAAGGCACGCTGGAAGAGTGGCTGGAGCTGGTGCCGTGTGTCCATGAGAGTGACCGTGAGGCGCTGATCGTCGCACTGGAACGGGGAGCGGCGGGAAAGAGCTTGGGCGAGTCCTACGAGCTTATGGAGCACGGAAATGCGCTGATTCGCGAAGCATTCTGGCGGGTCTTGGCATCGTCGGCGACCCCTAAGGACGCCTTGCGGAGCCTCTGGGAGGACTTATTAGCGACCCACTCTTTCAATAGCGCACAGCACACCGCCATGAGTTCCCCCTTTGCTCTGGCGACTTTGGGACGGGCTGGTTTTTCTACTGACGAGCTGATCCAGCTTCTTACCGAGCGCCCGTTTTTAGTGGGTCTGCTCGATGCCCAGGCGTTTACAGCGCTCACCCAGACGCTCCCGGTGGGTGCCACGCTGCGCCTTATCGCAGCAGCGGAAGACAGTGTCTGGGGCCGGATTCGCGATGGCTGGGTGCGCAACTTGCGCGAGGGCTTGGGGATTGTCGAGCTCTGGAGTGCCTTGCCTGCCGCTCTGCAAAACGACACGACGGGCAATCTGGAAGCTCGTGTCTTATCCGACTCCGCGATCACCGAGTGTCTGCTGACCTGTGAGGATGCAGCGCATCTCTTGGACATTCGTGAGTCCGCGCTGGGGCCGTTACTCGGGCGCTGGCTGGTGCGCCACTGGCCCAAGCTGGAATCCGATGAAGGGCTCTTGCTCTTGGCTGCCACCCACGTGCTTGCCGATGTGCGAACGCCCGCGCTGGAGATCGTTGAGCGGCGTACACTGCGCCTCACCTTTGCCCTGCGCCTGCTGGAGTGCGAGATTCCCGGAAGTGTGGCCGTCGGCAAGCGCTGGTTTGAAGCAAGTGCGGTCGAGGATCTGGAGTACCGTGCGCTGGCGCTCTGTGATAGCCCGGTGTTTTCGGTGCGTCGCTATGGGAGAGAATTCGTAACGGCAAAGACGCTCACGGGCGAAAGACTCGCACTCGCTCTGTTTGAGCACGACGAGCCGGACATACAAGCCTTCGCCGCCGAGGTGGCAGGGGAGATTTCCGCGCCTGGTTTTGACCGGATCGTACTCCGTGCTCGCCACAAATCGCGCCGGGCCAAAGAAAAAGTCAAAGTACGCCAGGAAAACGCCGCACCGGAAGCGCAGATTGATATCGCAACGTTACTTGCCCTCGCCCGAGGCTCGGGATGTGTACGCGATGCCGAGTGGGCGCTGGTGCAGCTCACCAAGCGGGCGCTGGCAGGCGAGAGTGTGGAAGGGCTGACAGTTTAAGCCAGCCCCCCACCCCCCGCCGGGTGGGGGAGATTAAAGGAATATTCCTCATTGTCCCCCCGCCGGGGGGGGTAGGGGGTAGGATTATGGAAGTAACACAAAACTACGCACGGCCATCGCAGGCGGGAATTGATGACTCCGGGGCGCTACGGATGGCCCTCACGGCGGAGGCATCGCGGCCCGGCGTGCAGATCTCCGCACAGATTCTGGACAGTCGCAGCTATGCTCGGGTGATGCTCGCCCTCTACAATGTCGTGTCGTCGGATCTGCGGAGCAAGCAAAAAGACCACTCGTCGTATCAGAAATGGGTCGAGGAGCGCTATCTGGAGGAGCTGGATGCCACGATGGGCGCGAAAATGCGGGCGCTACCAGGGTTGAAAGAGCGCCAGGAGCGCCTCAAGGGACGCTTGAAGACTCTTTATTCGGAGATTCGGCCTCTGGAAGGGGGCATTCACAGCGTGGAGTTCTATGGTAAGCGCGGGGAGTATTTTAACTGGCTCCGCAAGCACGACATGGATGCCTGGTGGGTGCTCGATCCCGTGGTTTCCGTGCATAAAGACTGCGTCGTGTTTGAGGTCTTCAGCCTGGATGAGTCGTCGTATGGGCGCGTGACCGTGCCGTGGGAAAAGCTCGATGTACTGGGCGACGTGCGCTACGGGACAACCAACGTGGACTACTCCAGTGCGCTGGCCGATGAGATGCGCCGCATTCGCTCCTACCGGCCCGCGTTTCTCTCGGTGGCCGCGGAGGGCGTGAGTATTGCCACGGGAGCGGGGGAGCGCGTGGAGAAGAAGATTGATCTCCCGCCGACCTGGGTACGCGGGTTCTTGCAAGTCCAGTCCGCCGCCGTCTATCCCGCCATTGAGGTGCAGTTCTCGCCGGAGACGATCTCTGAGGTGCTGGCCGCTTTGCAGAGTGCCCGTGAGAAGACCGGCCCGCGCTCGCTCCGGTTTGCACTGACACCCGGCGAGTGCCCGACGATCACCATCGAGCCGTGGGGGACGGTGATTCGCGAGCGTGTTCACAAGTTCACGGGCGACAGTGCCCAGGAAATCCGGCTCTGGGGGCGGCGGCGCTTGCTGGCCTTTGCTGACTTACTTCCCCACGCCGACTCGGTGACGGCGCGGTTTCTCGGGACGGGGATGCCGTCGTACTGGAGCATCACGCTCGACGGGCATCGGTTTGATATCGGGGTCTCGGGCTGGACGAAAAACGACTGGTCGAGTGCGGCCCGCTTCGATGTGCTCGCCGCCACGGGGCAGGCCAGCGACGGTGACATCGCCAAAGCGTCGCAGGAACTGGAAAAGCGTCTTAAGCTGGTGCCCTCGGACATTACCGACCTCTCGACGGAAACGGCGACGGCGGCGCTCCAGCGCCTCTGCGCCACGGGCATGGCGATGTACGATCTTGCCGACTCCTGCTACCGCTGGCGACAGCTCCTCCCATTCCCCGTGCCTGTGAGCGAAGAGGATCACCGCAGCAAGCTCGCCGCGCGCATCGTCCAGACCGGCGGCGTGAGTTTCCTCAGGGACACCGACGAAGACGAAGCCTTCTCCACCCTCACCGCCCGCACCGACGACACGACCTTCCGGTTCCGCGCCTGGGTGCGTGGTGGTGAGACGCGGCGCGAGGCAAAGTTCGCCGTCACGCTAGATCTCGATAGCGATGGCCGCGTGCGCTTCGCAAGCTGCACGTGCTCGTTTTTCAAGCGCGAGAAGCTGAGAAAAGGCCCCTGCGCCCATATCCTCGCCGCCGTCGGGCTGGCGTCGCAGCAGCTTCTGGGAGCCAAGGCCGCCAAGAAAGCCGACACAAGCAGCGCCGATACCTTCGACTTCACCGACAAGACGTTTGTTTTCACCGGGGCACTCACCAAGTTCACCCGCGAGCAAGCCGAGGGGATCGTCGTCCAGCGCGGCGGGAAAGCCTCGGGGAGTGTCAGCAAGAACACGCATTACTTGGTCGCAGGCGACAAAGCGGGCAGCAAACTCACCAAAGCGCAAGAACTAAAAATCCCCGTCATGACCGAAGACGAGTTTCTCGCACTCTTGGGAGGGAGCATCGCATGACAGCGGCAGAGCGACAGCGTTTGAAAGAGATCGGCAAGGATGCCTTTATCCGCGAGGAGATGGTGCGGCTTGGGTTTTGGCCGCCGTCGCCAGAGGTCGCGGAACAGTCGGCGGAGGCGGAGCGGAAGTTGCGGCCTCTCTACGAAGAATTGGTCGGGGTTCGGCGCGAGCTGGATGGGGTCGAAAAAAAGATTCGTGAGAGTGGCGATGTTCCGGCGCTCTTGGCGGAGATTCGGCGCAAGCGGATCGAGCGGGTGCGTTCGGCGCGGGTGGTCAAGAAAGTCGAGCGTGAGGCGGCACGAGTCAAAAAAACGGAGCAGGACGCGCTCTGGCGACGCACAGCGTTGCCGCATCTGGGGCGGGGCGTCTCGGCGGGCTTGTCGTTTGCCGACGGGGAACTTGAGGCGTTTTCCAAAGCCATCGGCCTGAGTGAACGGGAGCTCGCGTGGCTCTGCTACCAGCGGCCCGCCTCGAAGACGGGGCACTACTCGCTCTTTACGATTCCCAAAAAACGTGGTGGACGGCGCGTGCTGGCCTCACCCAAGACCAAGCTTCGGCAGGCGCAGCGCTGGGTGGCCGGTGAGATTTTAGCAAAACAGACCCCGCACTCCGCCGCGACCGCGTTCTCTCCCGGCGCGTCGGTGGTGAAGAATGCGGAGCCGCACACGGGGAAAGCCGTCGTCGTGAAGCTGGACTTGCAGGACTTCTTTCCGTCGCTGGGCGTGAAGCGGGTGAAAAACTACTTCGTCGGCATCGGGCAGAGCGAGGGCATCGCAACAATTCTCGCGCTCCTCTGCACCGACTGCCCGCGCGTTGTGGTGGAGTTCGACGGCGAGCGTAAGTTCGTCGCCGTGGGGCCACGTGGCGTTCCTCAAGGCGCACTCACCAGCCCTGCGCTCTCGAATCTGCTGGTGCGAAAGCTCGATGCACGGCTACTTGGCGCGGCCCAAAAGCTCGGGTTTGTCTACACGCGCTACGCCGACGATCTCACGTTCTCGCACGCCGAAGAAAGCGCCCCCGTTGGCTTATTGCTCACGCTCGTCCGGCAGATCGTCGCCGATGAGAAGCTCATTGTCAATGAGAAAAAGACCCAGGTGCTCCGTACGTCGGATCGCCAGATCATCACTGGCCTCGTGGTCAATGGCGAGCAAGGCGTGCGCCTCTCCCGAGACGATATGCGAAAGTTCCGCGCGATTCTTCACCACTGCGACACCGACGGCTTCGAGAAAGTCAGCGAGCGCCTGGGCCGAAGCGCCCAAGCCTACTGCCAGGGCTACCTCTCGTTCATCAAAATGGTGCGCCCCGAGCTCGCCGAGAAGTTTGTCGTGGCGCATTCGTGGCTTGCCTGAAAATAGCCGCCCCCTCGGCGACAGCGCCGTTTCCCCCTCCGGCAAGCGAAGGGGGACGAAGTCACTGAGACACCTTTTTCATGAGGTAGTTAATCGGTTTCGAATATCTCACCGACGCGGAATTTTAAGCTCGGCAGTAAGGGGACTCCGCTAAACTCATCTGCGGTTTCGTAGGCGGTGCTTGTACTCACCGAGGTGTAGACCAGGATGCGCTCAGTCTCAGGGAAGACATGCCAGACTTGCTGGGCACCTGAGGCAAAATACTCCGCGAGTCGGTCGTCCATGTCAGTCTTGGTCTCCGAGGGCGAGATGATCTCGATGCAGAGATCGGGGGCCGCTTGACCAAAACCGGGCTTGGGGAAAACAGTGCCTCGCCGGGCGCGGGTGGTGAAGGTGATGTCGGGAGCGCGGAGGTTGCGGTTCTGCATCCGAAACCCTGCCTGCCCGTTGGTGACAAAACCAAGGGGCAGGGCGATGGGTAGCAGACGTGCGAGAAGGAGCGACGAGATGAAGTCGTGCTCAAAGAAAGTCGGCATAAGAGTGGGTTTTCCATTGATTACCTCCCACTTCCCGAGCTCACGGGGGAGGCGCTGAATGTCATCGTCGGTGAGGGGGCGTTGTGTCAGGGTCACTCTTGTTTCTCCTTTTCTACGACAGCGATTCCCAGCTCTTTAAGCTGCTCGGGCTCGACTTCCGACGGCGCGTCCATCATCGGGTCGTAGCCACCGCCCATCTTGGGGAAGGCGATGACCTCGCGGATGTTCTCTTCGTCGCACAGGAGCATCACCAGGCGATCCAGGCCCGGTGCCATTCCCGCGTGGGGCGGTGCGCCGAGTGCGAAGGCATCGAGCATGTGCCCGAAGCGGCTCTTGATCTGCTCGGGAGTCAGGCCCATCTTCTCGAAGACCTTTACCTGAATCTCGGGGACATGGATACGTACCGCACCCGACGCGCACTCGGTGCCGTTGCAGACCATGTCGTAGCACTGCGCTCGCATGGCTAAGGGGTCTGATTCAAACTTGTCTAAATCGTCGGCTTGGGGCATCGCAAACGGGTTGTGGGCGAAAGTGAGCTTGCCCGTCTCCTCGTCTTTCTCGAAGACCGGGAAGTCCACGATCCAGCAGTAGGCCAGCTTGTTCTTGTCAATCAGCCCCAGCTTACCGCCGATAAAGCGGCGCAGGCGATCCAGCACTTTCGCTACGGTTTCGGGCTGGTCGGCGATAAAGCCCACCAAGTCGCCCGGCTGCGCTTCCGCAGAGGTGACCAGCGCTTCTTTTTCGGTTTCACTTAAAAACTTAGCGACGGGGCCACGAGTTGCCTTGCCCTCTTCGTCCACCAAGAAATACGCCATGCCTTTTGCACCCCAGTCGCGGCTGAGGTTGCCCAGCTCGTCCATCTCGCGGCGAGGGATGCTCGCGCCACCAGGGTAGCGCACAGCTTTCACCTGACCACCGTTGGCTAGGGTCTGCTGGAAGACCACAAACTGTGTCTCAGTGAGGTGTGGGGCGCAGTCAATCAGCTCAAGTCCGAAGCGAATATCGGGCTTATCGGTGCCAAAGCGGCGCATGGCGTCGTCGAAGGAGATGCGTGGGAACGGCTTGGAGAGAATCGTCTTGCCGGTCTGCGCCGTGAATTTCTCGACGACCTCGATCATCAGGCCCTCGACCATCCCAAGCACATCGTCTTGGGTGGCAAAGGCCATCTCAAGATCAATCTGCGTGAACTCGGGCTGACGGTCGGCGCGCTGGCCTTCATCGCGGAAGCACTTGGCGATCTGGAAGTAGCGCTCCATCCCACCCACCATCAGGAGCTGCTTGAACTGCTGTGGTGCTTGCGGTAGGGCGTAGAACTTCCCTGCCTGAAGACGATACGGTACTAGATAATCTCGCGCACCCTCCGGCGAGGATTTCGTCAGAATCGGCGTCTCGATCTCTAAAAAGTTGTTCTTGTAGAAATACTCGCGCACGGCTCGGACGATCTCATGACGAAGCGCCATTTTCTTATACATCTCGGGGCGGCGCAGATCCAAGTAGCGGTACTTGAGGCGCGCTTCCTCGTTGATATTCTTGTCGTCGAGCTGGAAGGGGAGTGTTCGCGCGGCGTTAAAGACCGTGATCTCAATCGCCTCGATCTCCACTCCACCCGTCTCAAGATTGGGGTTCGCAAGCCCCTCGGGCCGCGCGGCGACCCGGCCACGGACGGACAGACAGTACTCGTTGTGGACTTTCTCCGCGATGGCGTGGGCCTCAGGGCCAGTGACACTGCGCGTGGGATCGGCGACAATCTGCACGAGACCGGTGCGGTCCCGCAAGTCCATGAAGACAACCCCGCCGTGGTCACGGACACTATTGGCCCAGCCATTGACCACCACTTCCTGTCCCACATGCTCGGCGCGCAGTGCGCCACAGTCTATCGTCCGCTGCCAGCTTGCAAATGCCACGAATCAAACCTCCTCATGCCCCGGTTAGAGGCGCGTAAGGGGCATTATATCGCCTCCCCTATTGGAGGGGGGAGGCTGCGGTGCTACTCGCCCTCTTTTAACAGGAAGCGGTTTGAGATCGCCTTGAACGAGAGCCGTCCGGCAAGCAGCAGGCTGTTGCGCTCGACGCGGGGGCGGATGACGATTCCCTCGCGCTCGTTGCTCGTGCCCACATACTTGCCCTCGGCGAGGGCGAGCAGTGACTCCTGAGTGTGTGCGAAGCTCTCGCCCTCCTCGATAACTGGTACGGCAGAGAGGTTGGCCGACTCCAGAAATGCACTGGCGTCGTCGTGGCTGAGGTACTTGCCCTGCTGCTGGTCGTAGACATTGAAGGCGAAGAACTCCATTGACTTGAGTCCCAGACGGTTTTTCTGGATACCGGGGCCGCAGATCTCACCCTGCACCGCGAAGTTGGGAAACCTACGGAGTGCGGCCTCAATCTCGTACTTCTTGGCGATATTCCAGTAGTGGTTCGCGCCCTCGGTGATGCTCTGGTTACGGCCACAGGCATGGAACTCGTCGGTGCGCGGATCAATGCAGTACGTCGCGCTGGTTCCGTCGCACTTGAGCGTGATGACATACGGCAGGCCGCGTAGCTCGCCCAGCACATCGGGGACGCTCTGGAGGCGCATCTCGTCGGTCTTGCGCACCAGCGGCGGGAACGGTGCACGCCAGTCGCCCATACCCGAGGGAACCGGCGGTTCCCACTTGCCGACGCCAAGCATCGCCGTGAGGTCATCCCCCTCGGTGAGATTCGCAGGAAGCGCAAACTGCGCCAGCGGCATGAGCAGACCCTGTGAAAGAGCACCGCGCAGGCGCATGGTCTTGATGCGGAAACTCTCGGGACGTGGCTGCGGGCCGTCGGCGTTGCGCGATGTCCAAAGAAACGCGAGCTGTGGCAGCTCCGGTGGGATGGCATCGATCTCAAAAAAGACCCCAAGCGCTCCAACGACGAACTCACCTTTCTTGACCACGCACTGCCAGCCATTGATCTGCGCCCGCTCAATCGCATCCGCGTTCTCGATAGGGTGGAGCGCAAGCACCCGCTGCACACTCGTCAGTTTTCTTTCCATGATTTTCATTTCCAGTAACTGCTCAGGTCAAGTTGTAGCCGGAACAATGGGGTTTCCACGGAAGACCGAGAGTAAGCCTTCACGAGGAGAAATACCCTGTTTGCGAAGCGTTGAAAGATAGCCACGAAGACGACAGAACGAGGCTAAGCCTGAGGCAGAGCGCCAACATCCGAAGACTTTGGAGAACAGTTTCACAGGACGGATGTCACGCTCTGAGCCGTTGTTATCAAAGAGAGTTATCGAATCCCAGCCAAAACGAACCACATAAGGAGCATAAAACCAAAGGCGGTCGAGCCAACGAATCCGAGAGAGAAACTCCTTGGTGCAGGGGGAGAGCTTTACTCCCTCGCCGGGAGGAGCAAAACCAAGAGCCGCATAACCACGCCCTACGACAGCGCGAAGACCGGCAAGTAATTTTGCCTCGCTAGATAACACCCCAGAGTCGCGTTGCTTTTTGACTTCAAGTAGCCAATTAATTATTGGTTCACTCCAAACGCCTCTAGGATCAAAGCGGTCTTTAAGGCCATCTCCCTCACGAACAAGGTGCGCATTGCAAAGACCATGATTACATTCTTTGAAACCAAAGTAGGCGCTCAAGGCATCGTGAAGAGCAACACCCCGAAACTATCGTGAAGAGCAACACCCCGAAACTGCGGAAGGATTCCGATGGAGTCTATCGTGACTTTTCCGCGACCACCCGGTGCAGCAAAGTAAGTTAGCTTATCGGTTCGGGCAACATGAATCCAGGTATTCTTCTTACAAGAACGAACCATCGTTTCATCAAAACCGGCACAGTCAGCCTGGATAATGCCTGCCTTTATCTGCTCTTCGATAGGCTCCAACTCCGTTGCTGCTCGGTGAATCCAGTTTTGGATAGTGCCTTCGCTAGGCGAATGTCCAAACCAATCCGTGAAGAAAGAAACAATTCTCTCCAGGGAGATAGCTTGATCCACTTTGAGCAGGGTACAAGTCGTCTGGGTGTTGGGACCATATTGAACGGGAGCATTAACTCCTTCAGGAAAGTCTGCTTTGACAGGGCACTGGCATCCGGGACAGCAGACTTCTTGCACCTGGTGCTCTGTCGTAAAGAATCGGATAACTGCGGGCAAGTCCACGACTTGACGTACCTCAACGATTTCACCTGCTACATCTTTGAGGTCAAGTCCACAGTTTGGGCATTGTCCTGGTTTATATTGCTCTGTTTGGTCTGGTGCCTCATTTTTTTCGAGGGTGTGGCCTTTATGCCCTGGCTGTCCCCCTGTTCTGCGCTCTGTTTTTGGCCTTTGGCTCTTTGGCTTAATGAATCCTTGAGCCGAGGAAGGAGTATGTGGCTTGACCCCAAGTTTTTCTTGAAGGAGGGCGACTTGTGCCGCGAGATCCGCGATGATCTTCCAGATGGCATCGGGATCTTCTCGGGTAAGTCTGTCAAATTCCTCTCGGTTCATTCTTGGCTGGGAGTATA
>NZ_JAYVPL010000054.1:0-26896 GCF_043757465.1 Armatimonas sp. | reverse complement strand
TCGGGAGTGAGAGCGATGATATACTTTTTAGCGGGCATGGATGCCTCCTTCACCGCAAAGTATACCCATCCATGTAAGCTAACGAAGTGCGGCACTAGCCCCCGCAAACGGGGAAATGCAGGTACAATGCCCGCATGAAATCGTATCTCCCTCTCTTGATCCTGCCTGCGATTGCGCTGGTTTTCACCCTGACCGAGGCGCAGTCTAAGAGCCAGGAAAAAGCCACTCAGAACATGGCAAAGTCCGCCAATGGACTTCTCTTGTTGCTCACGCCTGAGCAGAAATCCAAGGCGTTATTTGCCTTTGCCGATGCCGAGCGCACCAACTGGCACTTTGTTCCGCGTGATGATCGTAAAGGCGTGCAGCTCAAGGAAATGGATGCGAAGCAGAAAGCCGCCGCAATGGCACTGCTCAAAACGGGGCTCTCGCAGAAGGGCTACACCAAAGCCACGACGATCATGGCGATGGAGAACGTGCTGAAGGCCATCGAGAAGGGCACCGGCCCCGTGCGCGATACAGAGCGCTACTTTGTCTCGTTCTTTGGGACGCCCCCTTTCGCAGCGAGCAAGCCATGGGGCTGGCGCTTTGAAGGGCATCACTTCGCGCTCAATGTCACCCTGGTGGGCGGTAAAGTGGCGGCAAGCCCCAACTTCTACGGCACCAACCCGGCAGAGATTCGTGTGGATGACGGGGGAATGAAGGGCACGCGTGCTCTCAAAGACGAAGAAGAGGCGGCGCGGGCGCTTCTGACGGCGCTCACTCCTGAGCAGAGGAAGATGGCGATCTACGACACGGCAGCTCCCAATGATATTCTCACGGGCGATAAAAAGAAAATCACCGCGCTAGAGGCCAAGGGAATCCCCTACAAAGAACTTACCAAAGAACAAAAAAAGCTACTGGAGAAGCTGATCGCTGTGCACACTGGCAACATGGCATCTGATCTGGCAAGCGCACGCACCGCAAAGCTGAATAAAGCGGATAAGAACAAGATTATCTTTGGCTGGGCCGGTGAGATCGAGGTTGGCAAGCGGCACTACTACCGTATTCAAGGCCCGACGTTCTTAGTGGAGTACGACAACACTCAGAACAATGCGAATCATGTCCACAGTGTCTGGCGGGACTTTGACGGGGACTTTGGCGAGGATCTGCTAGCGGAGCACTACGCCAGTGAGAAGCACGGAAACTAAGATGAAGGCTGTCTTTGTGACGGAGCTAGGCGAGATCGAGGTGCTGTTGGATGCAAAACACGCCCCGATCACGGTGAAGAACTTCCTGCGCTATGTCGCGGCGAAGGCCTACGACGGCGGGACGTTCTACCGCACCGTCACCACGGAGCCGGATAACCAGCCGGATAAGACAATCAAGATCGAGGTGATTCAGGGCGGTGCGCGGGAGGGCTTCAAGGCCTTTCCCCCAATAGCTTTGGAGCGCACCCATAAAACGGGTATCAAGCACAAAGACGGCGTTCTCTCGATGGCACGCGACACTCCAGACTCAGCGACCGAGGCGATTTTCATCTGCGTGGGAGATCAACCGGAGCTGGATTTTGGTGGCAAGCGCAACCCGGATGGGCAAGGCTTTGCAGCATTTGGAAAAGTAGTGCGCGGTATGGACGTGGTCAAGAAGATCCACAAGAGCCACGCTAAAAAACAGAACCTCACCCCCAAAATTGCCATTAAGAAAGTGATAAAGAAGTGATTTTGGAAAAGTGTGTACTGGGTCGCACGGGTTTAGAGGTCTCCGCAATCGGGCTGGGCGGCGCGGGCATTGGTGGGATTTACCAGAACACCGTAGCCGACCGAGACACCGTGGATACCGTCGAGCTGGCGCTGAACAGTGGGATTAATTTTATTGACACGTCGCCGCTCTACGGTGAGAGCGAGCGGCGGCTGGGGATCGCGCTGCGGGGGGTGGACCGCGCGAGCTACTTTCTCTCCACCAAGACGGGGACGCACCCGGACTATAAGCAAGACTACTCCTGGGACGGCACACTGCATACGGTGGAGAACTCACTCAAGCTGCTCGGGGCCGATTATTTCGATATCCTACTGGTGCACGACCCAGAAAAGATCGAGCCGGTCTTTGCCAAGCGCGGGGCGCTCGACGCTCTGGAGTGGCTTCGTGAGCAGGGCGTGGTCAAAAATATCGGGCTGGGACAGCGGCACCATCACTTTCACAAGCAAGCCATAAAGAGCGGGCGATTCGACGTGATCCTCACCTACAACGACTATCATGTCACACGCACTACCGCGCTGACCGAAGGACTTTTAGAGACTGCCGCTGAGCATAACATTGGCGTGCTCAATGGCTCCCCCATGGGCCATGGCCTGCTCACCGGTGTTGATCCACGCACGCTCCACACGCCACACCTGATCGAGCGCGATGCAAGAGCCGCAACAATTTTCTACGACTGGTGCCAGAGTAAGAAGCTCAACCAGAAGGCAGTGGTTTTGCAGAGCTGTCTGCGCCAGCCGCTGATCCACTGCACGCTCACGGGAGCAAAAAACAAAGCGGAGCTACGAGAGAATCTCGATGCGCTTCAGGAACCGATTAGCGATGGTTTTTGGGAGGATCTGAAGGTGCTCAATCTCACTGCGGGACAAGTCTAACCTGCCGCCCTACGGGATCAAGCTCAATTACCGTGAACCGACTGATAAAGTCCATCCCAAGCAGAAGCCCGTGCTCAAAGCCACTTGCCGGGTTGTGCACCGTGTCTAGAAACGATGCGGCAGTGGCCTCAGAGTAGCTTGTGAGTGGCTGACTTGCCTGGGAGAGCAGGTCAAATCCAACCGCCAAGGAGCGTGTCTCGATGCGTTCATGAGACTGGCCAATCCCAATGGATGCTTGAAGCGTACCACGACGGAAGTGAGAAGTTAGTTGTGCGCCTGCCCGGAGCGAGAAAAAGTCCTCGGTCGCTCCCGTATCCAGGATCGCCCAGAGCGGAACCTCCGTCGCATGATCGTGCCGACGGCACCGCACCCCGATCACAGGCTGATCCAGGACGAGATGAAGCGGCAGCTGCAGAGCCCCGCTTTCCTGCACAGAAGGCCGCTCCAGCAATGTGAGCGTGTTTTGACGCAGGTCCAGCCGCTGTATTCGCTCTCCAAAGACGCGCCAGCCCACGAGCCCATCGAAGCCCCCTAGATTTGCGGGAGCAGATTCCACCGGCACGGCACGCAGCTCCAGGGTATCCAAGCGCAGCCGCTCCGCACGGTGAAGCCCTCCCCCGGTTTGCCCCTGGAGTCCCGTCACCACCGTGCTCGCAACAAACAAGGGCCGCAGCCGTGCCACGGCGGCAGAGGTTAGCAAGAAGTGTCGTCCACCTCCCGTATCGTAGAGCAGCCGCATGCGCTGCCCATCCACTTCGGCATCGAAGTAGAGCATTCCCCGAGGGTCACGCTTGAGGCGCAGTGTCTGCACAGGCAAGCGAGCACCGACCGGACGGAAAACCTGCCCGTCGGGAAACGCATTGGTGAAGCGCAGGGCATTTAAGGCACTCTCGCGCAGTGGCTTGCTCCAGAAATCGAAAGGATAGCCACGCGGTTCCAGTCGGGCGAGGGTTGCCGCAGAACGTGCAGCCTCCAGGGAGTCAAGGGGTGCTGAGAGCAGAGCCAGCCAGCCTTCCGCGAGCTCGGGGCGAAGTGCAGTCGCCTGTCGTAGGGAGCCTCCGGCAGCGACAGGGTCAGCGTCCCAGCGAAGTGCAAGAGTCCCCCGTGCGACCAGCGGCCAGTATGCCTGAGGATCGCGCTTCCAGGCCCAATCAGCGCTCTCGCGGGCACGCTGTGGCTGCCCCGCACGCAGGTAAGCCAGGGCGAGAAGCCCTTCCTGCTCAGGAGTAGGAACGGAAACACTCTCCCCCGCCACAATGGCTTCCTGCCAGCGATCCAGCCGTAACAGCGACCTAATCTCGCCCTCATAGAGCCGTCGTGCCTGATAGCCCGCCCGCGCCCGAACAAACTCCCCTTTCTGGAAGAGGACATCGGGAAGAATCGGGGAGAGCGCAGCGGCGGCAATCCAGGACATCTGTGGCATACACCGTTATTTTACCTGCCTTATTTGTAGACTCACCAGCTAGTAAATCTACTAGGCACTATTTTGTACTCATGTTCTTCGCCCACGAGAGACCGCTCGTAGGATGATCAACAAAACAACGGCTCCCACAAAGGCGACGGCGGTGCTGCCGCCCCACCCGCTGTAGCTATGGCCAAGTAAGGTCTTAAATAACCAGCCCCCCAGAAAAGCACCAAGGACACCCACGAGCAGATCGCCGAGAATGCCGCCGGGGCCTTCACCAGGAACAACCATTTTGGCGAGTACACCCGCCACTATCCCCACAATGATCCAAAAAATTAGATAATCCACTCTATTGCCCTCCCCCGGTCGAGCCAGTTTTTTCAGGTGTGCCAGGTGCACCCGTCTGTCCAGGCTGTCCAGGCTGTCCGGGTGAGCCCGGGGCTCCCGGAGCGCCCGGCTTTCCGGGCGCACCCGCGGGGCCGGGTACGACGATGACGCGAGAAGGTGCAGGCGGTCCCGGCACAACGACAGTGGTGTGAGTTGGAGCGGGCGGGTCAGAGGGTTGCACGGTCGTACAACCCGTGATCCCTGTCAGTGCCGTGAGCCCTGTTAGTGCGAGAACTAAAATAGCTAATTGTCGTTTCATAGAGTTGCCTTGCCCTTGGTGAGTAGGTTGAAAATCATCAGGGTATGTTTTCCTTAAGTTTTGAGGTTTAACGTTTGATCACGGTGATCACGGATTTTTCATAATAGGAAGACTGTCAGGAGAAATAATAAGAGTGGCAGGCAATCCATTGTCTTGCCAAAGAAAATTACCACAACCTAAACCGGGATAGACTGTTTGATCTGAGCGATAATAGACAGTATGGCCTTCTTTCCACAAGCTGAGAACAGTATTCTCTAGTGTCAATGTCATGCGATGACTGTCCCACCACTTTCCCGCACCACAGTCGGGAATATTGCAACCTTCTCCCCGTTGTCCGGGTGTATTGGTAGATCCATTGGCGTTAATGATGACATCATCTGCAGATGTCTCCAGATTTGTAAACGCCCCCTCGGATTTTGTTTGGTTGATAATTTGCACCAGTCTGACACTCATCTCTGTTTTCCTCTCGCTCTCTTTTCTAGAGTTTGGTATCGATCAGGCCGGTGATTCCCACACCATAGACACGGGCCAGCTTGGAGCTATTCTTCACATCACGAGTGGAGATGGGAATTAGCCCCTTAATCCGCAGAGATGCACCAAGACGCACGTTACCCTCAAGCTGAGCGACTGCCCGGACACTATCCACAGCGCGTCGTGGCCCCGATACCTGCGCTGCACCCGCATTGATTCCCTGCCCCACAGAAAGAATCGGAACGACTTTGGTCTTATTGCCTGCCTCACCGCTTGGATCGCCTGTCAGCTTATTGATCGCTTTATTGATTTCTCCCCCGAAGCGATCCACAACAAAGACAATCCCTGCACCCTTCAAAACATTTTCGAGCTGTGCTTCTGCCTTCGGAGCAAGTACAATTATCCCCAAAGCGGCTAGACTCATGCCCAAAATCGTTATATTTTTATGCATTATCTTGCTTTCTTACTTTTCTTATTCACATAGCTGTGATTTTGTTTGAAAAGATCAGGGCGAGCTCTCAGCTTTGGCATGACCTGTCGAAGGTGCACTGCCCATTCCTCCGCAAGCGCCCGTGGTGTCGAGCTATGTGCTTTGGCTTCCTGTGCTCCGACGGGGACAATGAGCTCACCATTCGCGACAATTTTGAAACCGTAGTCGCCTAGCGCCTTGACCTGGATATCCGAGGCTTTCAGACGCGGATTATTGAGGATGTTGCGAAGACGGTCATAGACATCATCGGAGCGCTCCTGATCCGTTTTATCGAGGTCACGATCAGCTTTCAGCACGAAAAGTGTCTCGCCGCCTAAGCCCACGACCCTCTCGGCATGTGCAGTTCCTACTAAAAGTAAGAGCAATCCGGCTACTAATAAGTTTTTTTGTTTCATTTTAATTTCTTTTAATTCTCTTTAACGTTCTTATTTTTTATAAATTGTTATCTGTTGTGATAGCGAACATAATAAAGACGCTTTTGTCCACGCATGACCCAGTAGCCAATTTTTTTACCCTGACTATAACGATAATTTCGCGATGTTTTCTGTGATTTTCGCTGGTCTTCGTATTTCTTTGCAGCATAGGCTGCACCTGCTCCTAGGGCGAGCCCCGTCTTTGTATCTCCTTTGAGCGTTTTATGGATTGCAAGAGCGCCTAGGCCTATCCCAAGGCTCCGCATGTCATTTTTATCTTTTTGACTTTTTGTCTGTGCAAAACTCACACCTGTTGTTGCTAACATCAGGCTGGCAATGGCTAAAGCGAGTGTGGGAATTTTTTTCATCTTCTTAAATCCTTTTTTTCAGTATTTCGTAAGTCTTCAATGGAAGTCATATGCCGGATAAGGAACCAGGTTCCCCTTTTTTACCTATGAGATTGGGATAAGATGCAAACACAAATGAAATACTATAGCTGGCGTATGGGAATCGTTTTCAGCCTTTTTCTCGCACTGCTAATCGGGGATGCTTATTTGGCCAACCGCTCGACGCAAGGTTTGACTGAGGCGCAGGAGCTGATTGCTCATAGCTGGGAAGTGCGTGTCAAGCTGCGCGACACGCAGATTCAGTTTGAGAAATCGATCTCCGCTGGCCGGGGCTATGTGCTGCTGGACGATGTCTCTAATATCCAGACTATGGAAGTTGCTCAGAAGGCGATGAAAGCCGACATTGATAACCTCAGTACGCTGGTGAGAGATAATGCGCTGCAACTGGGAAACATCAAAAAGCTGCGCGTGATCGTCGAGGACGAGGTGCGCGTTGTGGCGGAGGCCGTGCGTCGTAAACAGAAGCTGGGCGAGCTCTGGAAGGCGGATAAGTCGCGGGCTTTCACGATGCGGGCTCTCTCCTCGAAAAACTACACCACAGCGCTTCTTTCCTGCCTCAGTGATATGGAGCGAGAAGAGAGTCGCCTCTCGCTGATACGCCACACCGAGGCGAAATCCTTTGAGCGCCAGACCCGCCTCACGATCTTCGGAGCGGCGGGCATCGCCTGTGCCGCCTTAGTGGCGACCTTTATTCTCGCCTATCTCATGCTACGCGAGAGGTTCCGGGGCGAGTCAGTGATGCGCCTGGCGAACACGGAGCTTGAGGTGCGCGTCGGGGACCGGACGGAGAGCCTTCAGCAGGCCAACGAGCACCTTCAGATGGCCAACAACGAGCTGGAGGCGTTCTCCTACACCGTCTCTCATGACCTGCGGGCTCCCCTGCGCCACATGGTTGGCTTCGCCGATCTGCTGGAGCAGAAGTCTGCGGGGCGCCTAGACGAATCGGGGCAGCGGTATCTCAATCTGATTAAAGAGGCGGGGCTGCGCGCGGGGCGACTCATTGATGATCTGCTGACGTTCTCGCGCATGAGCCGCGCCGAGCTGCGCCATAGCCTGATCCCGATGCAAGAAATTGTGGATCGGATCTGTGAGGAGATCAACGGCGAATATCCCGCGCACAAAATCCGCTGGGAGGTCATGCCGCTGCCCAATATCTGGGGAGACCCGGTGCTTGCCAATCAGGTCTGGCGAAACTTACTAGACAATGCAGTAAAGTACTCCAGTAAACAAGAGATTTCCCGTATTGATGTCGGCTACCGCAAGACCGTAGCCGAGCTGGAGTTTTACGTCCGAGATAACGGGGTTGGCTTTGACATGTCGCATGCTGAGAAGCTTTTTGGTGTCTTTCAGCGCCTGCACGAGACTGAGGATTTTGAGGGAACGGGAATCGGGCTGGTGACAGTGCGCCGGATTATCGTTCGGCACGGAGGCCGCACTTGGGCGCAAAGTGAGCCTGGCCACGGTGCGACATTCTATTTTTCTCTTCCGTTGTCGTGTCTGGAAAACCCCCAATGAAACCAATTTTACTCGTCGAAGACAACCCCAATGACATCGAGCTCGCTCTGGGAGCACTCGCGGCGGAGACCTATGCCGAGGATATTATCGTCGCCAAAGACGGTCAGTACGCGCTTGACTTCCTCTACAGGTCCGGCCCACATACGGCTCGCGAACCGGGAAACCCGATCTTAATTATGCTAGACCTCAAGCTGCCCCGTGTGGACGGCCTGGAAGTGCTGCGGCGCGTGAAAGCCGATCCCGTGCTCAAGCACATTCCCGTGGTGATGTTCACGGGCTCCGGCGAGGAGTCCGATCTGCACACCAGCTACGGACTTGGGGTGAATGCCTACGTGGTCAAGCCCGTTGATTTTAGCGATTACGCCACGGCCCTGAAAATGATCGGTAGGTTCTGGACACAGGTCAATCAAGCTCCACCTATTTTGCTTTTAACATAAGGAATGGGAATCATTTGAAAAAAGTTCTATTTGTAGAAGACAATCCCAATGATCTTGAACTGGCTCTAGAAACATTCTCAGGAGAGATCTATATAGATACGATTATCGTCGCTAAAGATGGTCAAAGCGCACTAGATTACCTCTATATCTCTGGATCATATCAAAACCGTGACCCAGGTAACCCAGTTTTGATCATACTTGATATCAAATTACCTAAAATTGATGGATTGGAAGTACTTAAACGTGTAAAATCGGATCCTATACTCAAAAATATCCCTATCATTATGTTCACAGGATCAGCAGAAGACTCGGATCTAAAAACGAGTTACGCACTTGGAGCGAATGCCTACGTGGTCAAACCGATTAATTTTGCCAAATATGCGCAAGCACTACAGTCAATCAGCAATTTCTGGACAAAGATCAACGAGCCGCCGCACGACTCTGAGCTTGACGTATGATGACCTACCAATTATTGCATTTAGAAGACAATCCCAATGATGCGGAGCTTGTTCGGGCTTGCCTTGATGCCTCAGCCATTCAGTGCAATGTCGTGTTAGCCATGAATCAAAGAGACTACTTGCAGGCAATTAACGAGAAGCCACCCGATCTTGTCATCTCCGATTTCCGTCTGCGAGGCTTCGATGGTATCCAAGCGTTTCAACTCTTGCAGGAGCGCAATCCGAACGTCCCGTTTATATTACTATCGGGTGCGCTCGGGGAGAGCCGTGCCGTCGAGTGTCTCAGGATCGGGATGACGGACTTCATCCTCAAGCACCACCTGGAGCGCCTTGCGCCTCTTGTCGAGCGTGCCCTGCGGGAAGTCCAGGAGCGCCGGGAGCGGATCACGGCCCAGGCAGCCCTGGTGGAGCGTCACCAGGAAATTGAGGATCTGAACAAGAGGCTCCAGGGGGCTATCTGGGAGAGCCAGCATCGCATCAAGAATAACCTACAGATACTCAACGGCCTCGTGGATGCTATGCGTGCCGACAAGGTTCCGGGCTCGCCTCAGTCATTGGAGCGCCTCGCGAGCCATATCCGTGGCCTGGCAACACTGCACGATGTGTTTACCTATCAGACAAACACACCAGGAGCCTCTCTGGATCGTCTCTCTGCACGTCTGGCCTTGGAGCGTCTGATTCCCGCGATGGCAAGCATCCTCGCACCACGCACACTGACCTTGGATGCGGAGGATGTCGAGCTGACGGTCAAGCAGGTCACTTCCCTCTCTCTCGTCGTCAATGAACTCGTCTCCAATGCAATCAAGCATGGTGAGGGGGCGATCGCCATTTCGCTGAAGCAAGACAACGTGTCCCTGGTTCTAGATGTCTGTAACGACGGCCTCGGCTTCCCTCCGAGCTTCGACCTACAAAAATCGGCCAATACTGGACTGGAACTTATCGAGAGTATTGGCACTTTCGATCTCGGGGGCACTCTTAGCTATGAGAACACGGCGACGGGTGCGCGGGTGCGCCTGCGTTTCCCCTGTGCACTCTAAAGGCTTTCGCTTTGCCTGCGTGCCAGGCCACACTACGCGACGGCCAGGTCGCCCATTTTTCGTAGCATAGACTCACGCGCCCGGAAGAGTCTGGATTTAATCGTGCCCATCGCGATTCCCGTCTCCTGCGAGATTTCCTCAAAGGAGCGCTGCTGCTCGTAGTACAGTTCGCACAGGACACGTTGGTGGGTGGGGAGAGAACTCAGTGCCTTCTTCAAGCGCTCACTCCGCTCCGCTTTTTCTGTCCGATCCACGAGAATTGTCGCTGGGTTCTCACTCTCATCGCCGCGCAGGACACTATCTCCGCACGATTCCAGGACGACATCCAGCGATGTTTGAAGCGGCTGGCGGCTCTTGCGACGCCAGGCTTGGTAGACTTCGTTAATGGCGACGCGCTTGATCCAGGCGGGAAGTGTCTGGATATTCTTACAGGAGTTGATGACTTTAAAAACATGTAGGTAGATCTCCGTGTCCAGATCCTCGGCATCCTGGCGATTTGAGGACATCCGGCTAACCGTTGCATGGATCACCGAGCGGTAGCGCCCTACCAGTGCGTGGCGGGCATCTAAATCGCCCGTCTGGCTACGGTTCAGGAGCTCCTGTACCGAGGAGCGCTCCAGGGATTGAGTGGAAGAAGTCAAAGGGCGGCGCGAGGCCAGAGGAGCCGAAAATGTCAGAGTTGCTTGCATCTTTTTTCTCCGTGGCACAAACAAAAAAGTCAGAACTGCTTCGCCGAGATAAAAAATATCTCAAAGCGAGGCAATCCTGACCTCAATGTTTGCTTGACAGTCATGGCCAAGCAAAATTTTAAAGAAGCGGCTAACTTTGACCAGGCTTATCTGATCTCAGTGCACACGGCTCTATTATCACCAGTTTTTTCTTTTCTGTCAAGAGTAATTTGACTGCTTTTAGAAAAATTTCGAATTTTAAATTTCATAATGAGGACAGAAGATCATCCGCACGAATAATTTCCAGAGCAACTTGCTTTAGCTTCTGAGATTTATCCCGTGCTGTCTTTTGAAGCTTTTGAAATGCCTCCGCTTCGGAGAGCTGTAAGCGCTGGATTAAAATCCCTTTGGCCCGCTCTACTAGCTTTCGTGTCTCCAGAGTGTCTCGCAAGTCAATATTGTCCCGAAGTGCTTCCTCCATCACTTGGAAGCGTGCCAATGCCGTTCGCACGGCAGGAGCAATTTGCTCGGCTACGATTGGTTTAACCAAATAGGCACAGGCACCTGCCTCTATTGCCTCCTGGACAATCGCTTCAGCGCTATAGGCTGTCAGCATGATTATGGGCACCTGACGTTCTGCCGTGATCAGCCGAGCTGCCTCGATTCCACTCATGCGTGGCATGTTGATGTCCATCATTATAAAATCGGGCTTTAGCTCGCGAGCAGCCACCACTGCCTGTTCCCCATCGGATACCGCCGCCGCCACCTCATAGCCAGCGGCAGTCAGCGCTCGCCGCAGTAGAAGAATTGTTATCCCTTCATCTTCTACGAGAAGGGTTCTCAGTTTCGTACTCTCTTGCACTTTTGCACGCGCTCTTTCTGAATTCCTTGATCTCTAGAAGAGAGGAAATCTCATCTGTTATACCAAACAAAAAAGGAGCAAGACCCAGAGGTCGTTGCTACATTCCCCTCTGGCCGTCGGCGACGGTTACACAGAGACGCCTTGTATGACCCTTACCTATTGCCAAAATATTGCCAAAATCCGTCCTGGTTCCAAAAATAATTCGAGGGAACCACAATCGTTTTAGCTGCATATGAGATGGCAGAATGAGAAACCAAATAGCATCTTATGTTTTAGTGGGAGTAGCGCTTTCCCATTGCCTACTGGCTCACGCACAACTACCGCCTTCCTTTCAGCAAACACTGGCAATTGGTGGTACCGAGCTGATCACGATCCGTGGACAGACTGAAGCAGATGTTAGAGTGCGTGCAGATATTATTTATGCTCGCCTGGCATGGGTTCTTGCGGATTCAACGCTCTCAAGACGTGATATCTGGGTTAAAATGACATCTTCAGAACCTGCTATATATGTTAAAAACCGTCTATTAATCACTGTTATGCCACAGGATTCTACCTATAATGGGACTACACCGAATAAACAAGCACAAATTTGGAAGGATCGTTTTGCTGAGACGTTGCCTATGCTAAGATCAGCAGATCCTCCCTCTAAAACGTAGCAAGACTGCGTATTCTCTGGGAATATAAGGAAAATCATGAAAGAAACAATACAAGATAAGATTGCGGACGCCATTGATCATGCCGCAGGGGCAGGCACGACAGACAAGATCGAAGGCAAGACGAATGAGCTTGTTGGTAAGGCACAGCAGAAGCTTGGGGCTGCAATAGACAGTCCAGAACTTCAGGCACGTGGCATTATCAACCAGACCGATGGTAAGATCCAGCAAGCAGCGGGTGAGACAAAGGAAGAGGTGGAGTCTTTAACCGAGCGCACCAAAGAGCTTCTCCACGATGTCGCGGAGGCGGTTCGGGAGAAAGCTCATTATGCGGCAGATACAGTCCGTGAGAAGACCCACCACACTGTCGTCAAGATCAAGGAGGCGATGAATGACGAGTCCTGAACAAGTTCTCGAACCGAGTGATTGCCAACCCGTGACCGTATCAATCAGCGAGGAGGAGCTAACGATGGCTCCCCGAAAGCGTCTGATGCGAGAACATCTGGACGGTATTCAGCATGGCATTGATGATAACCCCGAAAATGATGCCGTCAAGGGCAGTGTAATAGGGGCAGCGGGGGGAGCCGCAGTCGGAGCTGCCGCCGGTGCTGCCCTTGGCCCTCCGGGAATGGCGGTTGGCGCTCTGGTCGGGCTGGCCGTTGGAGCCATAGCCAGTGGCCTGGCAGTGGCTGTCGTGGATACGGTTGACAACGATGATAACATCACAGGCGTTGGGGCAGAGGTTCATATTGACCCTGAGCAACTTCCTTCTGAGGAGATCAACGCCATTATCCGTGAGCAACAACAGTATCTCTAAGCATTATTGCTCTCTCCTGCACCTTCCCTCGAGGAATCCTTAGAGGGAAGGTGCCTTTTTGTGAGTTCTTTAAAAAACTTATTTTCCTATCGTAGTAATATTAAGGAACCTGAGTGCTGCAATATGCATAATGAAAACTATGTTTGCTTTGACCTTGTAGAGATACAGATCAATATGCAGGTCAGAAAAGAGATTTAAAATGAAAATAAACACAATTATCACGATAGTATTAACGTTGGGGATGACAGCCTCCATCACTCATGCACAGGATGTTATCCTGCCGGCGGAAAAGCCTTTTAGGATTGCCATTGGTACTTATAATCCTATGGCAACCTCTACGAAACAGATTATGGGAGCGACACTGCCTATGATCAGCTTGTCCTACGATGCAGGTAAGTCAACTTCAGAGAAACCGATGATCTATGGGGTGTACTTTGACTTTGCCCAAAATCGGCATAGCGGCACGAATAACTCCGTCACCGCCTTCGGTGTCTCAGCCCGCTACCTGAGCCGAGCTCCTCTTACCAACGGGCGCTATTTTATGGGGGGGGGAGTGGGTTCCTACGATGTCAAGATTGGCAGGGCTAACAGCAAAGTGGGGGGGAAGCTCTTTGGGGGTTACGAACTCAATAATGGTTACTATGGTGAAGTTACGTACCATCTCATTAACAAAGTCAATGGTAATGACCCTAGTGCTGTCGCCTTGGCTGTGGGCCGCCGTTTCTAAGAAGTGTCTCCTAGGGCTTTGCTTATGGCAATGTCACGGAGCCGAGTGTCACAGGTCGCGTCGCGCCTGTGACACTTGGTAAGTTCGCTGGATTTCCGAGAAGTGTCTCATTGGCGAGCACACAAAATGCCAGCGCCTCTTTCGCGTCGTCGTTCATTCCCACGTCCGTATGAGTCAGCACCGGTATGGGGTCGAGTTTGCTGCGCAAAAACTGCATCAGTGCGGGGTTACGCGCTCCACCGCCCCCGACAATCACCTCATCAGGCATTTGTGGTAAATAGCGTGCGTAGGCATCCTGAATCGAGAGAACGGTAAACCAAGTCAAGGTCGTGACTAAGTTATGTTTTCCCCATATGACCCGATCATGCCGTGACATAGCCCGGGTAAGAATCTCCTGGAAAAATGTCTCCCCAAAGTCTTCACGCCCGGCGGATTTAGGGGGCTTCCATGCTAGAAACGAGTGCTCTAAAAGCCACTCCAGCATGTTGTAGTCCGGCTCGTCAGTGGAGAGAGCGAGCTTGCCGTCGAGGTCACAGCGCAGACGTCCTCGACTGGTCCACTGTGCGGCGCGGTCAATGAGCATGTTGCCCGGCCCCGTGTCAAAGCCAAGCACTTGCTCCGATTCAGCATCCGGTGGGAGATAAGTGACGTTACCGATCCCGCCGATGTTCTGAATAGCGCGCGCTTTTGTGGGATGCGTGAGCAAGCACCAGTCGGCGTAGGGCACAAGCGGTGCCCCCTGGCCCCCGACCGCCACATCCGCACTCCGAAAGTCCGAGACAACGGGGCAGTTCAGGCGCTGTGCGAGGGTTGGCGAATTTCCTATTTGGAGCGTGGCACGTGTACCGGGCATGTGCGAAATTGTTTGGCCGTGGCTGGCGATGGCGTCTACGGTTCCCGCCCCCAGCGCCTCGACCGCTTCGGCAAATAGCTCGGCAAGTGCGACGGACACTCTTGAAACTTCCTCGGCGTTGCCTGCGCCGTGACTCAGTGAGAGCACACGCTGCCGCAACTCGTCCGGGATCGGGTGCTCGATAGATTTCAGAAGCTCTGCTCTCGTCGTGCGCCCACTGCCGGAGACTCGAACGAGCGCGGCGTCTACGCCATCTACACTGGTTCCACTCATCAGGCCCACCAGCAGGCGCTCGTGTTTGTTGGCGTAGTCCGTAAAAAACGCAGCGGGGCTCATGGAATCAATTCTAGCAGGTGTTTGACAAATCCCGCGAACCCAAAACGCTCCTGGGCAGTACGGGCCGCGTTTTCCCCGAGCCGCTCCCGCTCTTGCGTATCTCCCCAGAGCCGAGACAGTGCGTCACGAAGAGCGACTTCATCGTGCGGGGGCACCAGCACGGTAGTCTGATTCTCTTCAATGTAGTCGGCGACACCCGGAATGCGGCTCACAATGCAGGCTTTCTTGGCAGCCATGGCGCGCAGGAGTACGGTCTGCCCCGACGAAAACCCGGTGGGATGGAGTGGGATCAGATGCAGGGTTGCCGATGCGATCAGTGCGTTGGTAGTGGCGTGATCCGTATTAAAGCGCACCGTCACATTGGGCGGCGGCGTGATTCCTCCAAACGGTGTGTCATCGGCAGCAACCACGGTCACCGGAATCGTCAGCCCCTCGACGGCGCGAAAGAGCGTCGCATAGTCACGGTTCGACTGGCCCAGTGCCAGAGCAAAGCCACCATCGGTTGGCTCAGGCACATCGCGAGGCGCAGCCCACGGTGTCGGCAAAAAGACAAAACGCTCCGCCGGGAGCTTCAGGAGTACCGCGTATTCGTCACGCTCTGCCGACGAGAAACAGACAATCTTGACGGCATCGGCGAGCAGCGGGCGGATCAGAGGGAGCGCCTTGAGAACCCCGCCCTTTAAGATCGGCCCGACCACGACAACGGGCGTTTTGGTGCGCTGGAGCCGCCGCAGTAGCAAGGTCGCGAGGGCGCAACGCAGCTCCCAGGTGAAGATCGTGTCGTAGGAAGCCAGCTTGTAGCCGCGCCCCGTCAAACAGAAAAACTCCGCCAGGTACGGGGGAAGCTTGCTGGCACGCGGCGACTGATCGGCGTTCGGCTCCGGGGAGGCAAAGAGCAGCTCTCCGGTGTGCTCAGGTGGCAAGTGCTCAAAGAGCCAGCTCCCCAGATCGCGCCAGGGTATCGCAAAAGCAAGACGCATACCTTACTATTGTGGCGCTTGCAGCCGAATTTCTTCGATCACGCAATCTTCGTGGCTGATGGGAGTCGGGGCATCGGTGCGGATAATGCTGATCTTGCCATCGAGCTCTAAAACCGCAAAACGTACTTCGGAGACCGATGCGATCCCCTGCTCGCGAAAGGCAGTGAGTAGATCGTTGATGGCAACACTCTCTTTGCGCATCGCTTTCTCGATCACCAGTCCATTGTGCACCAAGAGCGTCGGGGAGCCTTCGAGCAGCTTTCGGAGCCGGGGGGAACGGGCCGTGATTTTATTGAGAGCCCACGAGAGAGTCAATAGCACCGCCACGCCCGCAAACGAGCCACCAATCGAGTTGTCCTCACCAATCATCGCGTTCTGCACGACATTGGAGATAAGAAGCAAGATCAGAAAATCAAAAAGAGTTGCCTGTCCCAGCTCGCGCTTGCCCGAGAAGCGAAACGCAACCAGAAGGAATCCATAGACCACCAGCGGTCTAAACAGTTTCTCCCCCCAGGAGATGTGCGGGAGGAGCATGGGGCCAATGTCCCACGCCTGCGGTAAAAGAGTACCCATACGGTGATTATACTTTTATCCACCCCGAAAAGACCGCCCACTGAAATCAGCGGTCTTTTAGTTATCTAGCAGTTCGGACTCTTTGGTCTTGGTCATCGCTTCAAGCTCGGCGACGTACTTATCAAGAAACTTCTGGACATCTTTTTCGGCGCGCTTGGCCTCATCCTCAGTCACTTCGTCGTCTTTTTTAAGGTGCTCGTTGGCATCACGGCGGATGTTACGCAGCGCGACACGACCCGCTTCGGCCTTTCCGGCGAGCTGCTTGACAAATTCCTTGCGACGCTCGGTGGTAAGCGCGGGGATGTTTAAGCGAATCCGGACACCGTCGCTGTTGGGATTCAGGCCCAGCGAGCTATTGGTGATGGCTTTTTCGATCAGCGGCATTGCAGCCTTATCCCAGGGCTCGATCAGGAGCACACGCGGCTCGGGCGAGCTAATATTAGCCAAGTCTCGGACATTCATTGGCGTGCCGTAGTAGTCTATCTTCAGGCCATCCAGCATTGCCGGGTTGGCGCGCCCTGTTCTCAGAGTGGCGTAGTCCGCAGCAGTGGACTCCAACGTCTTGCCCATACGAACTTCGGTGTCTTTTAAGATGGTAGAAACACTCACGATTGACTCCTCTCGACCAGCGTCCCGATTGGCTCTCCGAGCACCGCACGCTGAATATTACCGGCAACATTCATATCGAAGACAATGATCGGCAAGTTATGTTCCATACAGTGCGTAAATGCCGTCAGATCCATCACGCGCAGCTTTTTATCCAGTGCTTCCTCAAACGTCAGGCTCTTGTAGGGCTTGGCATCGGTGTGTGTGCGGGGATCTTTGTCGTAGACTGCATCGGTGCCATTTTTAGCCATGAGCACCACCTCAGCCTCAATCTCAACGGCACGCAGCGCGGATGCCGTATCGGTGGTGAAGTACGGATTGCCTGTCCCCCCCGCGAGAATGACCACCCGGCCTTTCTCTAAGTGCCGGATTGCACGGCGGCGAATGAACGGCTCCGCGACCTGGGGAATCGGAATTGCGGTCTGAACGCGGGTGTCCACGGAGCACTTCTCCAGGGCATCTTGCAGGGCCATGGCATTGATCACCGTGGCGAGCATCCCCATGTAGTCGGCCTGGGCCCTGTCCATCCCCTGCTTCTCCCCCACGGAGCCCCGCAGGATATTCCCGCCTCCCACCACAATGGCGATCTGGGTACCACCGGCCTGGATCTCAGCCAGCTCCAAGGCGATTTTTCGAATCGTCTCCGGCTCGATACCATAGCCCTGATCACCGGCGAAGGCTTCGCCAGAGAGCTTGAGCAGAACTCGATTGTAGTGAGGGCGGGATTCCATCGGTTACGCTTACCCTTCGGCCTTCTTGACGTTCTCCCCGACCTGGAAACAGGCGAAGCGAACGATGGAGGCACCGGCGGTCTCTTTCACAAGCTGACCGACCGTCTTCTTATCATCGCGGATGTAGGGCTGGTTGAGCAAAACGATCTCGCCAAGAAACTTATTGAGACGGCCCTGAACAGCGCCCTCGATCACCTGTGCGGGCTTGCCCGCCATCTTCGGATCGGCCTGGGTCTGCTCGGTGAGGATCGCCTTCTCTTTCGCGACGGTCACAGCATCCACATCCGTCGCCATCAGGAAACGGGGCTTGGAGAAGCTGATATGCATCGCCACTTCACGTCCCAGCTCGGCAACGTCTGCGCCCGAGAGCTCGATCAGCACGCCGATCTTGCCACCGTCGGTAGAGGGTCCCCCCGGATTGTGCACATAGCTCACCAGGGTGTTGCCCGGCGCAGCATTGAAGCGCGTGAGGCGTCCAAAGACAATCTTCTCGCCGATGGTGCGCACCGTCTCGTCGAAAAAGCCCTTCAGACCGGGATCGCCCAGAACATCGTCGGGGGTGCTCCCCTTGCCCACTGCGCTCTTCTCAGCCAGTAGTCGGGCGAGTGCCTTAAAATCATCGTTGCGTGCAACAAAATCGGTCTCGGAGTTCAGCTCGACCAGAGCACCGTCGGTGCCACCGTCGCTGATGTACGCCATGACCAGACCTTCGCCAGCCACACGATCGCCCTTGTCCTTGACGCCCTTTTTGCGTAGCAGCTCGACAGCCGCCTCAAGGTCGCCATCGGTCTCGCTCAGCGCCCTCTTACACTCCATCATTCCAAGGCCGGTGCGCTCGCGGAGCTGCGCCACCATGCCCGCTGTAATTGCAGCCATTTTCTTTCGTGGTTCCTTTCGGTTGAACAGAGCAAAGGGTAGGGTTTGTGCCCTACCCTCGCGGAAAACTCTATCGCCCAGGAGGGGGTAGATTGTTAAAGACTACTCCGCGTCGGCCTTTACAGCCTCAGCGACTTCAGTGACAGGCACTTCAGTGCTCACTTCAGGCACTTCAGTGCTCACCTCAGCAACGTCGGTGCTCACTTCAGCAACTTCGGTGCTCACTTCTGTCACTTCTGCGACTTCTGTCACTTCTGCGACTTCTGTCACTTCAGCCTTTGTTTCACTCGCCAGAGCATCGGCAAAAAGATCATCCGCATCGGCGATAACGGGCTTACCTTCGTTGTCGTAGTCGAAGCCAGCCCCCTTCTCGTCTTCTGCGAGCTGCCGGACACGGTCTGCCGTTGCGGCATCCACTCCAAAGGCGGCGGCCAGATCCCCCGTGGGAACCTCGTCCCACTCCTCTTGCTTCACTTCCACAATCGCCTCGGCGATCTTATTGGTAATGAGCTTGATGGCGCGAATGGCATCGTCGTTGCCGGGAATGATGTAGTCCACATCGTCCGGGTCGCAGTTCGTATCCACAATCGCAACAATCGGGATACCGAGCGCCTTGGCTTCCTGAACCGCGATATGCTCTTTTTTCAGGTCCACAATAAAGAGGCAAGAAGGAATGCGGGGCATGTCCTTGATACCGCCTAAGTAGCGCTCAAGCTTCTCGTACTCTTCCGTCAGCAGTGCGGCCTCTTTCTTCGTGAGGCGCAGGAGCGTGCCGTCGTCGGTCATCTCCTTAAGCTGGCGCAGACGTGCAATTCGCTTCTGAATCGTGGTGAAGTTGGTGAGCATCCCACCCAGCCAGCGCTGATTCACGAAGTATTGGCGGGAGCGCACAGCCGCTTCCTGCACAGCATCGGAGGCTTGCTTCTTGGTGCCGACGAACAGAATGGTTCCGCCATCGGAGACAATGTCCTGGATAAACTTCTGGGCATCATCAAAGAGCTTCAGGCTCTGGTGCAGGTCAATGATATAGATCCCGTTGCGGCTACCGTAGATGTAGCGCTTCATCTTGGGGTTCCAGCGACGGGTCTGGTGACCGAAGTGGACGCCTGCTTCGAGCAGGTCTTTCATGGCAATAGTGGCCATAGGTTCTCTAGTTCCTTCTCGGTTTCCCCTCCTCTGATCCGCCCTTTTGGGACCGAGATTTGACCAGAGTGTGGCGTTAAAAAGGCGCGACTACTGCCGCGCCAGACACTTACGAAACCTTCGCAGTCTATCACGTGAAAAGACAGCTAGCAATAACCATGTCAGGTTCTGGCACTATAGAAAGCCTTTCTTAGCCATTGCTGGTAAAATACCCAGCAGATGGCTACGACTCAGACCACACCGCGTGGCTCGAACACACCGCGCAAACCCAGGCCGCCGCGAAATACCGCGCCACGCCGGACGCGGACGAACACACGCTTCGCCTACGACACCTGGGGAATCGCGCTCTGCGCCCTAGGACTGATCTTGCTCGCAACTCTGTTGGGAGCGGGAACTAACTCCGGAGATAACTTTCTGGGGCGCACGGTTGTCCACGGGTTTTACTTACTCTCGGGGATCGGAGCCTGGGTCTTTCCCTTTGTCCTACTGGCGCTGGGAGGAATGCTCGCCATTGGCAAGAGCCGCTCGATAGATAACATGGGCGCACTTGCGGCGCTCTACTTGATCTTTATCGCCTGGTGGCACCTGGGGCATGTCGGGGGGATGAAGCTTGCCTATCACTTCGTGACCGACAACCTGGTCAACGGCGGCGGCTACATCGGCGGAGGAGTCTCGTGGCTCTTGCGCATGCTGGTGGGCATGTTCGGGGCGCACGTGATCCTACTCGCGCTCACCGGAATCGGGATTCTCTATCTGGTGGATGTGCCGCTGCCCTCTCTGCTAGGGCCGATTGAGCGCTTTATCGCCGAGTGGACAGGCAGGGGCAAAGACGCGGCCACGGCGCAGGCCAAAGAAGCCGTGGACAAGGCCCGGAAGAAAGATCTCCCCGTGGAGCGCAAGCCTCTGGTGAAGCCGCCGCCCAGTGTCTTCAAGCGCACCACGCCGGAGCTGCTCGACGATGACCTCGATGTAGACGAAGCCACTCGGGAAGCGCCCGCAAAAGGCCCACAACCAACGCTCTTCTCTTTTCGTAAGGAGAAAGCCCCCCAGCCCCTGTCCGACGGGGGAATTGTGGACGACGACGAGCAAACCGCACCCGTTGTCCCCCCCCTCGCCGTCCCCTCCATCGCCGGGCGTCCCTCGCCGACAGCTTCCAAAACCAAGTTCGCTTTCGTTCTGCCCAGCACCGGCCTGATGGCCCCCTCGCCGCCCGCCCCCGCCAATGTGGCCGATGGAGAGAGCGAGGAGCGCCGTCAGATTATCTTGCAGACACTCGAAGACTTTGGGATTGGAGCCGATGTCGCCGATGTGGCGTATGGCCCGACCATCACCCGCTACGAGATCGCGCTGGAGCGAGGCATTAAAGTCAGTAAGATCGTCTCCCTTGCGGATAATATTGCCATGGCACTGGCTGCCATTGATGTGCGCGTCGAAGCGCCCATTCCGGGCAAGAGCGCTATCGGGCTTGAGGTGCCCAATGCGAAGCCGCGCGCCGTGAGCATCCGAGAGTGTCTCGAATCCCCCGAGTTTCTCAACGCACCGGGTAAGCTCACGTTTGTGCTGGGCCGCGATGTGACGGGCGCAGTTAAAGTGGCCGATCTGGCAAAGATGCCTCACTTGCTGATCGCAGGCTCCACCGGCTCCGGGAAATCCGTCGGCCTCAACGCCCTGATCACGTCGCTGCTGTACCGCAACTCCCCACGCGAGCTGAAGCTGCTGATGATAGACCCCAAAAAAGTGGAGCTCTCGCTCTACGAGGGCATTCCACACCTCGCCTCACCGGTCATCACCAATGTCAAGCAGGCACCGTCGCTGTTTAAGCAAGCCCTACGCGAGATGGAGACTCGCTACGATAAATTTGCGAAGCTTGGGACGCGCAATATCGAGGGTTTCAATGCAAAAGTTGAAGAGGTAGAGCGCATTCCCTACTGGGTGATTATCGTGGATGAGCTGGCGGATCTGATGATGACCAGCGGCCCCGAAATTGAGACGAGCATCTGCCGCATCGCCCAGCTTGCCCGCGCCACCGGGATCCACCTGGTAATCGCGACGCAGCGGCCCTCGGTCAATGTGATCACGGGCACGATCAAGGCCAATATCTCCAGCCGTATCGCCTTCGCCATGAACTCCGCCGTGGACTCCCGAACGATCCTGGACCAGACGGGTGCGGACAGGCTCATTGGGCGTGGTGACATGCTCTTCATGCCCATTGATGCAGGCAAGCCCTACCGTATCCAGGGCTGCTATGTCAGTGAGCACGACACGGAAGCCCTCGTGAACTACCTCAAGGCCCAAGGCACGCCCAGCTTCGATGTGCTGCCCTCCACCCTCTCTCTAGCCACCGGCGATGATGACTCGGGCGATGGCGAGAACGACGATGATCTCTTTGAGAGCGCCGTCCGCTTAGTGGTGAGCGGCGGGAGTGCCAGTACGTCCATGCTCCAGCGCCGGTTTAAGATCGGCTACACCCGCGCGGCTCGATTGGTGGACTTGATGGAGCAACGCGGCATTGTCGGCGCACTCGATGGGGCCAAGCCCCGAGAAATCCAAATCTCCCGCGATGACCTCGACTCGATGTTCGGCAAGACCGGCGTCTTTGAAACTTGAGAAAATCCATGACCACACTGACGACACCCAAAATCCACTACCCTGATAGCGACGGTAAACCGAGTGTTTTTTGCGGAGCGTGGTGATGTCTTTATAGCAGGGGATTTGCTCTGGTACCCCATTCAAGGTCAGCCCAAAATCCGTCAAGCACCCGATGTTTTCGTTGCTTTCGGACGACCAAAAGGTGACCGTGGTAGCTACAAGCAGTGGGAAGAAGACAGTATCGCACCACAAGTCGTTTTTGAGATTCTCTCACCCGGAAATACGCTGGTTGAGATGATTAATAAACACGCCTTCTACCAGCATCACAGTGTGCAGGAATATTACCTCCACGACCCGGATCGCAACGAAATCTTTGGCTGGCTACGAGAAAACGACAACCTACGACAGATTGAGCAGATGGACGGCTTCGTCAGCCCACTCCTCCTCGCTGCCAAGCTCCGCGAGCTTGGCATTGACCCGGATTCTGTGTAATGCGGTGGCGAAACCCCCTTACCCAGCGAATTAATCGCCTTTGACGGCGTGCTTGATGCGCTCCCAGAGGCCCTTGCCACTTTCATGGTGATCCGGTGTCTGGCCAGGAACCTCGCCGCGTAGCTCGGCAAAGCTACGTAAGGCCTTCTTCTGATCGTCGGAGAGCTTTGTGGGAACCTGGACGGCGATCACCACCGTGAGATCCCCTTTCTGACTGCGCTGACGAATATTAGGCATTCCGTGCCCACGTAGCTTAAAACGTGTCCCGTTCTGCGTGCCCTCGGGGATGTTCAGCGTCACGACTTCGCCCGCCAGCGTAGTGACGGAGATCGTATCGCCCAGTGTTGCCTGCACAAAAGTGAGGGGCTGGGAAATATACAGGTCAATTCCGTCGCGCTCGAAGTGCTCATGCTCTCTTACCGAGAAGAAGACATAGAGATCGCCGGGAGGGCCATTGAGGGTGCCCGCCTCGCCCTCGCCACGGACCGGCATCTGCATGCCATCGTCCACGCCCGAAGGGACCGGCACTTTGAGTTCGCGGGTCTTACGAACTTTCCCCCGCCCCGCACAGCCGCCACACGGGCTCTTGACCACCTGCCCGCGTCCGGAACACCGCGGACAGGTCACACTGGTCTGAACGGTGCCAAGAATTGTCTGCTGCACCTGGCGCGTCGTGCCGACACCTCCACACTGCACACAAGTATCAGGCTTGGTGCCCGGAGCCGCACCATTGCCACCACAGATATCACAGTTCTCCGTCCGTGGGATCGTGATGGTTTTCTCACTGCCCTTGAGCGCCTCTTCCAGGGTAATTTCAATGTCGTAGCGCAGGTCATCACCGCGCTGTGGGCCCGGCCTTCGCCCCCCGCCACCGCCCCCAAAAAAGACATTGAGGATATCATCAAGCCCCCCGCCGCTCCCGCCACCGAAGCCATCGAAACCGCCAAAGCCACCACCGGGGCCACCGCCCGAGCTCGCTGCATGACCGAAGCGGTCGTAGGCCCCCCGTTTCTGGGCATCGGAGAGAACCTCATAGGCCTCTGCCACTTCCTTGAACTTTTCCTCGGCGCTCCCATCCCCCTGGTTCACATCGGGGTGCCATTTTCGGGCAAGCTGGCGGTAGGCTTTCTTAATTTCATCAACATTGGCACTGCGCTCTACACTCAGCACCTCATAGTAGTCACGCTTGCTCTCAGTCGGCATCGGTATCGGTATCTCCTGTCGGGGAACTTATTTCTATTTGAATGGGCAGAACGGGAACTATCGGCTCCGTATCTGTTACGTTATCGGTCACGTTAAGCGCCCCCGCGAGGGCATACATCGCATCGTTGAGAAGCTGCGTGCGCACCATCAGTGCCTGCGCATCTTCCCCAAGCAATACCACTTGCAGAGCATCTATTGCATGCAGGGCAGACTCCCACAGAGGTCTTGCGTTCACAGGAACGGCTTCGGCATTCGGGAGCTGCTTTTGGGCATGGTAGAGAGTCGTGTCGGCCAGGTTACGAGCCTCTTCCAGCACACGCCGCAGCTGATCACTCTTGGCATAGGCAGCGGCCTCAGTGACCATCTGCTCCACTTCCTCGGAGGAGAGCCCCGATGCCGCCGTCACGACGATCTGCTGCACGCAACCTGTCGTCTGGTCTTTTGCCGAGGCATGAAGGATTCCATTGGCATCAATATCGAAGAGTACCTTGATCTTGGGAACGCCACGGGGAGCGGGCCGAATGCCGGTCAGCAAAAACTTACCCAGGCTTTTATTGTCCGCCGCCATCTCGCGCTCTCCTTGAAGCACATGGATCTCGACGGCACTCTGGCCCTCGGATGCGGTGGTAAAGGTCTCGGTCTGGCTGGTAGGAAGCGTCGTATTTCGCACAATCAGGCGGGTCATTACTCCCCCGAGAGTCTCGATCCCGAGCGAGAGCGGTGTGACATCCAGCAGCATCAGGCGCGTGAGCTCTCCCGCCAGCATCCCGGCCTGAATCGCGGCTCCGGCGGCCACGGCTTCATCGGGGTTAATGCCCTTAAAAGGATCGCGATGAAAGATCTCGCGTACCATGTCTTGAATGGCGGGCATCCGGGTGGCACCACCGACCAAGACGATCTTATCGAGCTGGTTTGGAGCAAGGCAAGCGTCATTGAGCGCCTGGTAGGTGGGATCGCGCATCCGGTCGCGGAGCGCCTCCGTCAGTTGCTCAAACTGGGTACGGTAGAGAGTCTGCTCCAGGTTAAGCGGCTCATTGCCCTTCTGAGCAATAAAGGGCAGGCTGATGGTCGTGTTGAGCATTGCCGAGAGCTCAACCTTGGCTTTCTCTACCGCTTCCTTCAGACGCTGGTGGGCAACCCGATCCAGGCGCAGGTCTATTCCGTGCTTTTGCTGGAACCCATCGGCCAACCACGTCAGAATTGCTTCGTCCCAGTCGTCGCCCCCTAGCCGGGTATCTCCGCAGGTAGCCTTAACATTGAAAACTCCCTCGGCGATCTCTAGAATCGAAACATCAAAGGTGCCCCCTCCCAGATCCCAAACTAAAATAGTCTGTGGCTCGTCCTGATCCAGGCCATAGGCCAGGGCGGCGGCGGTGGGTTCATTGACAATGCGCAGCACCTCGAGCCCAGCGATCTGCCCGGCGTCCTTGGTAGCCTGGCGCTGCCCGTCATTGAAGTAGGCAGGAACCGTTATCACAGCACGGTCAATGGGCTCGCCTAAGTAGGCTTCCGCATCTTGTTTGAGCTTCAGCAGCACCATGGCACTGATTTCCGGGACGGAGTAAGCCCGATCTTCCACGTAGACCCGGTGATCTGAGCCCATGTAGCGCTTCATGGAAGCAAAGGTATTGCCCGGATTTGTGACTGCCTGGCGCTTCGCGATCTGTCCCACCAAGCGCTCTCCCTCGCGGGTGAAGCCGACCACCGACGGACAGAGACGGGAGCCTTCCGCGAGGGTTATCACGGCTGGCTTACCCGCCTCCAGAATCGCCACCACAGAGTTCGTGGTGCCAAGGTCAATCCCGACAATACGGCCCATCGTTGTGTGTACCGTTACTCTCCGAGCCTAGATGTCCGTCCCTTCGGAGTCGTCATCGGGCATGATCAGCGGGTCTTCCTCTTCGGGCTCTTCATCTACCAGCATGTCGCTGCCCTCTTCGTCATCACCAAACTGTGAGTCATCGAGCTCGGCTCCCAAGGCGGCGGCGGCACGTGCCAGCTCATCGTCGGGCAGCGCCAGCGGATCCATATCCACCTCGATATCGCGTGCGCCCACAACCGCTTCCTGATCCGCGATCGCCTCACGGCCCGCCAGGGACTGCTCGTCGAACTTGAACTGTACCTTCCCCTCGGCAATCTCTTCCAGGGCAATAGTGAGTGGATTGGTGGAGTCGGTGGGCAGGCGCGGACGGCTCCCCTCTTTGATCTGCTTGGCGCGCTTGGCGGCAAGAATCACCAGAGCGTACTTACTTTCAACCTGCTTATCAATCTTGTCGGGGGAGGGGTAGATCATGTTGTTGCTTACTTTCTGCGTGTGCCTGTTCGAGCTCCAAGATCACTTTGACACCAGCGATATTGACTTGGCGCTCTTCCGTCAGGTGGCGCACATGCGCCAGGGTACGAATATCTGCATCCGAGTAAAGCCGTCTGTTTGAGTCTGTGCGGCAGGGAACAACAATTCCCTCCTGATCGAGCACGCGCAAGACCCAGCAAGGTAGACTTGCCAGCCTCGCGGCGACACTGATCACATAGACCGGCTCATTTTCAGTATGCGGCATGGGTTTAGAAAAACGCGGACACAAAAACCGCAACACACATTGTAGGTCTTTCCCCCCAAAATAGCAAGACTATCCCTAAGAAAGTCCATTTTTTTTCACAAGTTTGCAACCCTTTGAAGTCCGGGCCATACTAAACTGTCAGACAATAAAAAGGAACATCGGAGTAACTTATCCCCCCGCTAAAGCGGGGAGCTTTGACAGTAGCGATACCGGCGCGGAGATACAGAGGCTCTCCGGTATCGCTCCGTCCATAGGGCAAGTTACATTGCCCCGTGCCTTGAACGCAATATTCAGAGCTGCATTGCAGTCTGCATTGAGTTCCAGGCCACAGCTTAGACACT
>NZ_JAYVPL010000053.1:0-71246 GCF_043757465.1 Armatimonas sp. | reverse complement strand
ATCACAATCCGACCGGAGCAAGCTCCGGGGTATGTCTCGGAAGACTTCGGCCTGAGAGCCGAAACCCTAGAAGAAGTGGGCATCCTGAGAGATGCCCACACGTTCCATGCGGTCACGGAGCAAGCTCCGGGGAATGTACCCGTACGCTATTCATGGCCTGCTGGCGGATTTAGAGATTCGCGACGGCAAGATCGGGGTGCAAGCAGACAACACCGACCGCCCCGTCGCCGAACAGCTTCTGCGCCTGGGCATCCCGCCAGAGCAAATCGTCTTAGGCTTCCGCTCCCCCCAGCGCCGCGCCGCCTCCGAGTTCGCTGTGGCCTGAGTCCGTTCGCGGTATAATTGCCGCTGTGATTCACCTGATTCGTGAGCGTACCACCGTAGATCAAGTCTCCCAGATGCAAGAAGCGCTCGGCGACTATATCAAGCTGGCTGTGGATGTGGAACGAGAGCTTCTGGCTGGTGGCGGCGCGATGCACGCAGACTGTGAAGCCGCTCTTCTGGATGAGGGCAGCTTCCAGGAAAATATCTGGGGCGCGGGTTGGTTTCCCGATTCGCAACAAGTGACATTCGACTCGCTTATCAATATCCGTCCCCGTCAAGGAAACCGCGCTCTGGAAGTGCAAGACCCTGGCTTGCGTGAGCGGATCGAGAAAATTGTCCGAGAAAGGTTTGCCCCATGAAAGACTGGAGCCAGATTCAAGAGCGCTACTTGCGCGATGCCATCCCCGTTCGATTAGGTGGCCTCGCCTCCGATCTGTCACGCATCAAGTCCACTGCGCCCCACGAAGCCAATCAAAGCGTCGTGGCCGGGCTTCTGGACGAGAGCAAGCACTTCATCGAGTGGACGGCACACGAAACGGAGATCGAGACGGCGGGTTATTTGGCCCACCTTCAGATCGAGATCGCCCTGTGGCAGTACCAGCTCCCCGACCGCTGGCACAACCCCAAAGACCGCCAGCGCCTCGCCAACCAAGCTGCGACCTGGTCGGAGCAGGTCCTTCAACTCTCGGGGCTACTGGGATAAATCAGAAATCAAGTTTGCGGAAGTTTCGAAAAAAGCCATTTCATTGCTTCAATAAATATTTTGTAATTATCTCTCACCCACATTTCCTGGAGATCATAACCTTCTTTGTCACACTCAATGCAAAATATCCAAGAAGATTGGTTTCCTGATCGATTTGAAACACCAAGTATGTTAATGTTAAATTCATTTGATGTAGATTCAATAAATTGACTTAAGAAATCAAAAACTAATTTTTCAGCCTTAGGTATCTTAATTTCTAAATATAGGCGATCAGTTGTTGTTACATAAAAGCCTAGACTTACTTTATAGCCATTAATAGAGGGAATCCGCAGCCACGGATTTCCCCTATCTTTATCACATACCTCAGAACCTTCAATGATTTCCCGAACGCTATTAAAAAAATCCAATTTTTCAGACATATTTTTCTCCAAGAGTAAATCGCCCCACTTGTTTAATGAGTGGGGCGAAAAATATTAAACTAACTGCTATTATTTGCTTACGGGTGCCAATCGCCGTTCCGCAATTTCCTCCAGCAGGTCGGTGATGAATTGTTCGACGGGGCGTGGGCCAAGGTCGCCCTTGTCGCGGTGGCGGACGGCGACGTTTCCGGCCTCGATGTCGCGGTCGCCGACGATAATCATGTAGGCGACTTTCTCGACCTGCGCCTCCGCGACTTTCTTGCCGGTTTTCTCCGAGCGAGCGTCCACGGTGGCCCGAACACCGGCCTCGACGAGCCGGGTCTTGATCTCCTCGCAGTACGGGATGTGCCGATCCGCGATGGGCAAGAAGCGCACTTGCTCAGGAGAAAGCCAGGTCGGGAACGCGCCTGCGAAGTGCTCGATGAGCACACCGACGAAGCGTTCCATGCTGCCAAACGGCGCGCGGTGGATCATCACGGGTCGGTGTGGCTGGCTGTCCGAGCCGATGTACTCCAGCTCGAAGCGGATCGGGAGGTTGTAGTCCACCTGCACGGTGCCGAGCTGCCACTCGCGGCCAATGACGTCTTTGACCACGAAGTCAATCTTCGGGCCATAGAACGCCGCCTCGCCCGGCTCCTCGCTAAATGGAACGCCCAGAGAGGCCACCGCATCCCGGCAGGCTTTCTCCGCCTTATCCCAGTTGGCCGGGTCGCCGACATACTTGGCGCTGTCCGGGTCGCGCAGGCCGACGCGCACCCGGAAATCTTTCATCCCGAGCGTGTCGAAGATCGTGCGCACCAGTGAGAGGCAGCCTTGGACTTCTGCGGGAACCTGATCCTCGGTCACGAAAAGATGGGCATCGTCCTGGGTGAACGAGCGCACGCGGGTCATGCCATTGAGCTCACCGGACTGCTCCCAGCGGTAGACGGTTCCAAACTCCGCCAGGCGTAGCGGCAGATCCCGGTAGGAGCGGCGCTCCGACGCGTAGATTTTAATATGATGCGGGCAGTTCATCGGCTTCAGCAGATAGCCCTCCACATCGCCGGATGCCAGCTTGTTGGAGAGATCGCCGCAGGTGGAGCCCTCGTCGCTCAGGCCCTTCAGAAACTCACGGTCCACCACGGGTGGGTACTGCGAGTCGGCATAGTAGGGGAAGTGGCCGCTGGTTTTATAGAGCTCCAGCTTCCCGATATGCGGCGTGAAGACCTGGTGGTAGCCCTGCTTACGCAGCTCGTGGCCGATAAAGGTCTGTAGTTCCTGACGAATCGCCGCGCCTGCCGGAGTCCAGAGCACCATACCCTGCCCCACTTGATCGTCAATGTGGAAGAGCTTGAGGGCCTTGCCAATCACGCGGTGGTCGCGCTTTCTCGCCTCATCGAGCTTGTTGAGATACTCGTCGAGGTGGCTCTGCTTCTGAAAGGCGATGCCGTAAACCCGAGTGAGCTGCTCGTTCTCGGACTTGCCGCGCCAGTAGGCCCCGGCGATACTCATCAGCTTAAACGCGCCGATTCGCCCCGTGCTCTCAATGTGCGGGCCTTTACACAGGTCAATGAAATCGCCCTGCTGGTAAAAACTAATCTCCGCCTCGTCGGGCAGGTCATCAATCAGGCGCACTTTATAGAGCTGGCCGGACTCCTCACAGCGCTTGCGAGCCACATCGCGCGGCTCGACAAACTTCGCAAGAGGCAAGTTCTCTTTGACAATCGCCTTCATCCGCGCTTCAAGCGTGGACAGATCGCTCTCGGTGAGCGGGCGGGGCAAGTCGAAGTCGTAGTAGAAGCCATTCTCAATGACAGGACCAATGCCCATCTTGGCGTCTGGCATCAGCTCACGCATGGCCTGCGCAAGCACGTGCGAGGTCGTGTGGCGCATGCGGGAAAGAAAGTCAGCCGGAGCGGAGAGCTCATCGGCGGGAGAAACGGAAGAAACAGAAGACATGGTGTGGTTACACTCCCATACAAAAGGATAATCGCATAGTATCACGCTGTCGCCCGAGGGCTGGTGTTTGCTAAAGCACGGCGATTTTTCAGTGGCAATCCCGTATCAAATTGCCTATAATAGGTGATTAGTTTCACCACTGTCGGTTTGATGAGGGAAGCAAGGGCATGCTGACGATACGGGGCAATAAAAGCGGAGCGTTCTGCGATGGCATCTCGCGGCGGGATTTTCTGACCATCGGGGGCCTAGCATTGGGTGGGCTGAGCCTACCGCAGATTCTGGCGGCGGAGGCGCACGCGGGCATTCGCAAGAACCAGAAGGCTATTATTATGGTCTTCTTGCCGGGTGGCCCAGCACAGCACGACATGTTCGACATGAAGCCCGATGCGCCGTCGGATATTCGCGGTGAGTTCAAGCCGATAAAAACCAACGTCTCTGGGATTGAGATCTGTGAACACATGCCCAAAATCGCAGGCATGATGGACAAGTTCGCGATTATCCGCTCGCTCACTGGCATGCGCGATGAGCACGACTCGCATATCTGCATGAGCGGGTACTCGGTGGCGGAGACCAATCAGAACAAAGCGCCGTGTCTGGGCTCGGTGCTCTCGCGACTGGAAGGCCCGACCGAGAAAACCGTCCCGCCGTTTGTAGGCTTGCAGGGCAAGGCCGGTCACATGGAGTGGGCCGATCCGGGTGACACAGGTTTTCTAGGAATGGCGCACGCGGCAATGCGGCCGTCGGGGGACCTCATGAAAGACATGACGCTCACCGATGTCTCACTGGATCGCCTTAGCCACCGTAAGCAGCTTCTGGCGAGCCTGGATCGCTACCGCCGACGTGTGGACACGCTCCCCGAGATAGACGCACTCAACGCACGCGCCTTTGATATTCTCACATCAAGCAAGCTAGTACAAGCACTCGATGTGACTCGCGAGGACAAGAAGACCCGTGAGCGCTACGGGATTGGGCGACTGGAACCCGTGGACGATGGCCTGCCGATGCTCAACGACCAGTTTTTGGCCGCCCGACGGCTTGTCGAGGCAGGCGTGCGCTGCGTCTCGATTGGCTACGGGCGCTGGGACCATCATGGCGCGAACTTCGCCCAGCTCAAGACCTACCTGCCGATGCTCGATGCCGCCGTGAGCTCGCTGGTTCAAGATATTCACGACCGGGGAATGCAGGACGACGTCTCGGTGATTGTGTGGGGTGAGTTTGGGCGCACGCCTAAGATCAACAAAGATGCGGGCCGGGATCACTGGCCCCGTGCCAACTTCGCGCTGCTCGCGGGTGGGGGCATGAAGATGGGACAAGTCATTGGAAGCACCAATAAGTTCGGCGAGGAGCCGGATGAGCGGCCCATTGATATGAAAGATGTCTTTGTGACACTCTATAATCGGCTGGGGATTGATATTGTCAATACGCCCGTCCCCGATGTAACGGGGCGACCGAACTTCCTCTTTGCAGGCCGTGAGCCGATTGCGGAGCTGATCTAACTATGCTGACGATTCGAGGCGCGGGCGGCAAGTTCTGCGATGGCCTCTCACGACGGCAGTTCTTAACCGTCGGGGCGCTGGGCGGGCTGGCTCTGCCACAGCTTCTGGCCGCCGAGGCGCAGGCGGGTATACGCAACTCGCACAAGGCGGTTATCTTAATCTACTTGCCGGGTGGGCCGGGGCACCAGGACACGTTTGACTTAAAAATGGACGCGCCATCGGATATTCGTGGTGAGTTCAAGCCCATCAAGACCAATGTTTCTGGGATTGAGATCTGTGAGCACCTGCCGCGCCTGGCCACGATGATGGACAAAGTGGCGATCATCCGCTCGTTAGTTGGGGCGCGTGACGAGCACTCGTCGAATCTCTGTCTCTCGGGCTACACCAACGCGGAGTTCAACCAGAACAAAGCGCCGACTATGGGCTCGGTGCTGACGCGGCTGGAAGGCCCGGTGGATAAGACCGTCCCCGCGTATGTGAATCTCGCGGCACGCACGCAGCACCCGCCCTACAACGATCCTGGACCGGGTTTTTTGGGGCCGGGGTACGGTGCGCTGAATCCCAATGGCCCGATGCTGGCGGACATGACTCTGACGGATGTCTCGCTGGATCGGCTCAGCCACCGCAAGCAATTATTAGCGAGCCTGGATCGTTACCGACGACGCGTGGACACCCTCCCCGAGATAGACACCATGAGCGCCCGTGCTTTCGATATTCTGACATCGAGTAAGCTAGTGCAAGCGCTGGATGTGAGCCGCGAGACCCCCAAGATTCGGGAGCGCTACGGCAAAGGCATTGATAAACCGCAAGGCGATGCGTCGCCGATGCTCAACGAGCAGTTTCTGGCCGCCCGGCGCTTGGTGGAGGCCGGAGCGCGGCTGGTGAGCGTTTCGTACGGTTTCTGGGACTGGCATGGGGGCAACTTCACCAACATGAAGGCTCATTTACCCGTAATTGACCAGGGAATCTCCGCGCTCATCGAGGATCTGCACCAGCGCGGTCTGGATAAAGATGTCTCGGTGGTGGTCTGGGGGGATTTTGGACGCTCACCCAAGATCAACAAAGACGGTGGCCGGGACCACTGGCCCCGTGTCTCGTGTGCACTGCTCGCGGGTGGCGGCATGGAGACCGGGCAGGTGATCGGCTCAACCAATAAGTTTGGCGAGGAGCCCGACGAGCGGCCCGTGGACTACAAAGATGTCATGGTGACGCTCTACCACAACCTCGGGATAGACATTGTGAATACGCCTATCCCGGATATGACCGGCCGCCCGAACTACCTCTTCGCGGGCCGCGAACCCCTCCCCGAGCTCGTGGGCTAGCTACTTGCCCACAAGCTCGATAAGCTCTTTCTCAGTGAGCTTCTCTTTGCCCTCGTCGCCAAACTGAATCGCTTGCTTGGCATTGGCAACCACCACCACATTCTCCCCGACGGCGGCCCACTTGGCCCAGCTACCGCTGCGCCGCACGAGCGCGAAGTAGGCATCGGAGTAGAGCTTGATCTTCACTAGCTCGGTCTGCTTCTTCGGATCGTAGGTGCCATCTTCCCAGTTCGCGCCACGCTGGTAGAATGCCCGGCTGCCACTGTACTGGATCTGCCGTGCCTGTGACTCCGCCAGCTTCTTATCCGCGCCGCTCTGGGAGGTGATCGCAGCGAGGTTTCCCGCCTGATTCTGAGCCCGTCCGCCGCGTGCGCTCTGGCTGAGATTCACCGCGCTCTCGCCCGTCGTGACCGACTTCGATTGCTGTTTGAAAAGCTCAGTGGTACCAGAGGGAAGTAAGCCACCAAAGTCTGTCGTGCCGGGCTCGGGGACGAACATTGCGGTGTAGGGCGTGAGCACGCCAAACTCCTTGGAAAGCCCAATGATCTGCTCCTCGATCTCTTTGCGCCGCGCCGGGTCTTTCTCATCGCGGATCTCGTCCAGTAAATACCCAATCTTGCGGCTGGCCCAGAGGCGCGGCAGGAAGCTGGCCTCCGTAGAGACGGGCGCGAGCTTGGCGTCCAAGGCAAACGTCTGCGGCTTACCCAGAACATCCCCCGTGAGCGTCACGGACATGCCAGAGCCGACCCCGTAGCGCCCGACCAAAACAAGCTGCCCACCCTCGAAGAGATCGGGAAGCTCTGCGGGTTTGGGGTAGATCTCGCCCGCGCCCGCGCCGGTGACTTTTAGCTTCAGGTTCTCCAGAACGGCGGTGCTGGTCTTGGCCACAAACTGGCTCGTCTTGAGCTCAATGTCTTCGTCGGGGCGCACGTAGTCCGCATCACCGCTGAGCTTGCTGCCGACTCGGTCCAGAAACGGGACATCCACATCGTAGCCCACCCCGAAGACAAAGCACCGGGTACGCTTCTGCGCCGCGCTCACGGCATTGCTGAGAATGGTGGCGTGATCGCGCACTCCCACGGTCGGTAGGCCATCGGTAAAGAAAAGCAAGCGGTTACCGCTACTTTTTTCAGGAAACTGCTTGAGGCCATCGGTGAGCGCGTCGTTGATATTAGTGCCCCCATCGGCGATAATCTCATCCACAAAGGCAGCAGCGCGCTTGAGGTTATCCGACGTTGCCAGAACAGGCTCCGGCGAGAACTTCGTCACGGCGTCGGAGAACGTGAGAATATTGAAGCTGTCTTGCGGGCGCAGCTTGCCCACGGCGAATTTTAGCGCACTACGAGCCTGCTCGATCTTCTTGCCCTGCATCGAGCCGGAGCGGTCCATCACAAGCACCACGCGGCGCGGCGGCAGGTCTTTGAGCGCCGTCTTCGGAATATTCGGGCTGGCGATCACCAGGAAATAGCCACTCTGGTGCAAGCCTCCCCCGATACTCGCCACCTGAGGCAGCGCCGCGTTGTAGCTGAGCAGCGAGAGAGCGACCGCGCTGGTGTCTTTTGCCCCTACGTAGAGTGCTAGCTCCGGGTGCTCCGCCAGCGCCGCCTCGTTTTTGGTGGACGACCACTCGGCAGAGACGCGCCCCGTGCCGTCGTCAAGGCGCTTGATCGTGACATCATGGGTCGGGGAGTAGAGGCTCCCAGCGTTACTGGCAACCACGCGGACGCTCACAAAGGCGGGTTGCATTCCTCCCGGCAGATGCGGCCCCGCCAGCGCCCAGACAAACTTCTTCGCATCGCCCTCACGCGGGAGAACCGAGACGACTTTCAGCGTCACGCGCCGCTCGCCGTTGGCAGGAATGGGGAACACACGCGCCCGCAGCAGCCCCTGGCCAACATAGCTTAGCAGCGCCGGATCGCGCCGCTGCCGCACGATCTCCTCATAAACCCGCGTGGCCTCCTCTTTGTTGAGAACCCGCGCCTCGAATTTATGCTCGCCATCGTACATGGCAAAGTCACGGACGGTAGTGCTACTGGGAATGGGGAAGACAAAGTCCGCCTCGCCCTGCACGGAACCACTATTCTTGAAGACATGCGAGACCTCGACCGTCGCGATCCCGTCTTTAATATCGGCGTTGAGAGTGACCGAGGAAACGGTGATGGAGGGCGTGGGACGCGGTGGCAGGGGGCGCGGCACAGGCCGGATCGGCGGCTGGAATCCGGGCGGCTGCGCCCAGGCGGCTCCGAGGTTGGCAAGAAGACCCGCACCGAGAACTTGCAGGGCACGGCGACGGCTAAACGCATTTTTCATAGCTCTTGCGGCAGGCGCGTCAAAAATTTGGCGTGCTTATGCGCCCTCCGCTACTCTCTTTGACGCTTGCCAAAACCAAATGCTTCAATGAAATTTTGCACCGTATAATATCCCTATGATTGATGAGAGTTGGTACACGCGCCCCGAGAGCGGCGTTCGAGATCGTTTGGCGGCGGGCGGGATCATTGTGCGCAAAGACGAGAACGGCACCCTCTGGATTGCCCTGACCACGGGCGAGGACACCAAGCAAAGCGCCTATATTCTGCCCAAAGGCGGCGTGGACAAAGGCGAGGAGATTGAGACGGCGGCGCGGCGGGAGATTGAGGAAGAAGCTGGATTCTCCAAGCTACAGCTCATCGAGAAGCTAGGTGTCCGCGAGCGCCTGAGTTTTGATAAGACCCGCTGGACAACCACGCACTTTTTCCTCTACACCACCGACGAGACCGACCCGCAGCCCACCGAAGTGGGCCGAGGCTACATCACCCGCTGGTTTGATTTTTCCCAGCCCCTCCCCGCACTTTTCTGGCCCGAACAAGCCGCACTCGTAGAGGCGCACCGGGAACGGATTCAGGCACTCGCTGTATCGTAGACGTGACGACTCCCTCCGCTAAAGCAGAGAGCTTCTGAAATTATGTCTAGGACACAATCACAAAAGACAACAATGCCAAGCATCAGGCTTCTTGGGAAACGCATAGGGCAATCCCTTACGTTAGCTCCCAAAGGCTCCGTCCAAGCCGTAAACAAATTGGTTGCAAAAAGACTCAACGTGTCCGCTGCGGCTAGTTACAAAGGTTCGTCCGCCCAGCGCAGAATAGCCTACATCCGTAACGTAACTAACACTCGCATCATGAGAGCTTACTCAGGCTCCTAAAATAGAGGAAACTTTACGTCACTAAACTACCTGACGAAGGATCGTGACGGGAAGATACTACCATTAAAACTTGAGACCCGGAAAGCAAAGAGACAAAAATTTGAACAATATTTTTCTATGCGGCATGGTGCGCAGCGCACCTGTGCCGTGCGGTTGCCGATTCCCCTGTCAGCTAAAGCAGACAGTCCCCTCGGTCGTTTAACTATGGGAACCACTCATGTGACTATTGTGGCCACGAGCCTAGACGCAAGCTCCAAGTCTCAGCTACTCGCCCGCCACGCGGCTAAATTGCTAGAAGAGCGCAACATTGCACACACGCTTCTAGACCTAAGGGACACCCCGGAGCTGGCCGCGCCGCTGCGCCAGGCAACGCATGTGATCTTCGCCGTGCCTGTCTATAACTTCGATGTGAACGCTGCCGCCAAGCAGGTGATGGAGGATCACGGCGGGGCGCTGGAAGGTAAGACCGTGGGGTTTCTCTGCCAGGCCGGTGGGCAGCGCAGCTACATGAGCGTGCTGGGTTTTGCCAATAGCCTGATGCTCGATTTTCGCTGCTGGATCGTCCCACGCTTTGTCTATGCGACGAGCAACGACTTTGAGGACGGTGATCAGCTTGGAGAGACGATCCGTGGACGAATCACGGAGCTACTTGATACACTCATTCGAGGAAACAACCTATGAACCCCTACATTCAGCGCTATATTTTAAGTGGCCTGCGCGCAACCCCGCAGGTCTACGCCAAACTTTTAGACGGCATTACCGAAGAGGAAGCCGACCGTCGCCCCGACCCGGAGCGCTTCACAATCCGCGAGGCCATTGCGCACATGGCGGACTGGGACGAGATTTTCCGGGTGCGCGGCGAGCGCATTCGTGACGAAGAGATCCCACTGCTACCCGGCTACGACGAAGGCCAGCTCGCGATGGAGCGCAACTACGCCGCGATGCCCGTCGCCGAGTCGCTGGAGCGTCTGATCCAGAGCCGCGCTGCACTGCTTGCGTTTTTCGAAGCCCTCCAGCCCACGGACTGGGATAGGCAAGGCAACCGCGACGAGATTGGAATGATCAACCTCAGCGATCTCTCCGTCATGGCGCTAGGCCACGATGGCTACCACGCCGAGCAGTTTATTCAGTACCGCGACGCGGCTTAGCTGCTGCCTTTGACACGGGTGACGAGCAGGCAGCCGGTGAGAAAGGCTGCGGAAGAGATCAAAAAAGCGAGGGTGTAGCCCATGCCGCCTGAGAGTCTGTTGCCCGCGTCCACCAAAAGCCCCACAGCGCCCGTGAGAACCTGCGGCGTCGAGACACTCGCCTGCCAGATACCCATATCTTTGGCGGCGGCCTCCGGGTCCGGTAACACATCGGCGGCTAGGGCGAGTGAGGCGGAAAGATAGATGCCGTAGGCTGAGCCGAAGACCAGCGCGACACAAAAGATCACCGTGAAGTTGGGGATCAGCGCGAAGGGAATCAGCGCGGCGGCCATCACCCAACCCGCCAGCCCAATAATTTTCTTACGTCCTAGGGAGTCCGTTAGCCTTGCCGCAATCCCTGAGCCAATCGCCCCGGAAAGCGAGATTCCCAGTGCCGCCGCCAGCGCCCCATTCTTGGGCGTCTTTAAGTCAAACCCAAAGAGTGTGAGCGAGTGAACCCGATCCGAGAGATAGTTACTGACATAGAGCAGAATTAAGTAAAAACCAAAGGCCACTAAAAACCGCGCCAGCCAGACCCAGCGGAAGTCCGGCGAGCGAAACGGCTCAATCCAGGACTTTATAGAGAGCTTGGGAAGCACTATGGCAGCGAGGGGAGCCTCCGCAGCGGGCTCGTGCCAGATGGCGAGCGTGATCAGGGCGCAGATAACATTGATGACCGCCACCGCGACATAGATCAGCGCGATCTTGCCCAGCCCCAGCCCGATACCGACCGCGACGATCTGGGCGATTAGCTGGAGCATGCTCATGATACCACTGGCCTTGCCCCGGTGATTTTCCGGCACCTGGTCGTAGATCAGGGCGGCGTAGGGGCCGGTCGCCACATCGTCGGAGATCTGCAAGAACAGATAGGCAATCGCCATCATCACCAGTGAGTTTGCCTGCCCGAGTAGTAGCAAGGCGACACTGGTGAGCGCGGCACCAATCGCCAAAAACGGGCGACGACGGCCAAAGCGTGTCTGGGTGCGATCCGAGAGCCAGCCCATCAGCGCTGGGCCGATCATCGCCTCGAAGGCTCCGATGGCGACAATCATCCCCCACGCGCCGTTTTTCTCCCCGCCCGGCACGACTTCCGCCACCTGAAGCGGCTGGAGCAGAAACAGCACAAACCACTTCAGGCTGGTCACAAACCAGTACGCGCCGGTCCCCAGATACCAGAACGGCTTGTCCTGAAACGTGGGCTTACTCATCGCCACGCAATTCAGAGACTTCTTTGGCCCATTTTTGCAGGATCACTTTGCGCTTCACTTTGAGTGTGGGCGTCAGCTCGCCGGTGTCAATGGAGAAAACGGCGTTGATGAGCGTGAACTTCTTGATCTTCTCGAAGTCCGCCAGTGCGGCCGAGTTCGCGTCAATCTCAGATTTTATTTTCTTTTTATCGTCGGCCTCGGTGAAACCCGCCTCGCGTAGCTTCTCAATATTAGGGACGACCAGTGCCGTGATGGAGTTTTGCTTATCGCCAATGAGCACCACTTCGGTGATAAAGGGCGAGTTTTTCATTTTTGTCTCAATGGGCACGGGCGAGACATTCTTGCCATTGGCTAAAACAATAATATCTTTCTTGCGGTCCGTAATTTTCAGATAGCCGTCTTGGCTTAGCTCGCCGATATCGCCGGTGTGAAGCCAGCCTTCGTCGTCAATCATGTCTCGCGTGGCCTGCTCGTTGTTCCAGTAGCCCTTCATCACGTTGGGGCCACGGTAGCAGATCTCACCATCGGAAGCGATCTTGACCTCGCCCTCGTTGATAACTTGCCCGACGGTCCCAATGCGCGCAGCGTGCCCTGGGTTGATAGAGATGACGGGCGATGTCTCGGTGAGGCCGTAGCCCTCCACAAGGTTCATGCCCAGCGCCCGCCAGAAGAGTGCCGTCTCCGGGTTGAGCGCCGCCCCACCCGAGACAAGAAGCCGGAACTTACCACCGAACTCCTCACGAATCTTAGAGAAGACTAGCTTCTCGCCGGTGGCCCGCTGAATCGTCAGGCTCATTCCGGGATGCCTGCCCGCCTGCTCCTCACGAATGCACTCTTTGGCGGCTTCGAGAGATCTCTCAAAGATGGCATGGCGCAGCTCGCCCGCCTTGGCGGCCTTGTCCACGACGCGATCCTGCATCATCTCCCAGAGCCGTGGCACGCAGAGCATGATGGTTGGCTGGAGAGTCTTCATCTCCTCTTGAAGGGTCTTCACCCCCTCGGAGTACGCTGTTGCCGAACCCGCACCAAGGGCAAGGTAGCAGCCCATGCGCTCAAACGAGTGGGCAAGCGGCAAGAACGAAAGGAAGGTGTCGTCGGTCGTGACGGTCACCCCCCCTTTGGAGAAGAGCGCTAGCGCATTGATGGCATTGCTCGTGAAGTTCTTATGGGTGAGCATCGCGCCCTTGGGATCGCCGGTGGTGCCGGATGTGTAGATCAGAGATGCAATATCATCGGGCTTGATGCCTTTCCATGCTGCCTCATACGCGCCAGGGCCGAAGGGATTTTGCTGGCCACGCTCCTGAAGCTGCGTAAACGAGAGCGCATCCGCCTCAGCCTCGCCCATCACGATGAGCTGCGTGAGGCTCGGGCACTCGGCCTGCGCGGTGCGCGCATTGGCGAGCAGCTTCGCATTGCCCGCAATCAAAACCTTGGCACTGCTATCATTAACAATAAAAGCCACTTGGGGCGGGGGCAGTGTGGGATAGATGGACGTATTGATCGCGCCCAGCGCATGGCAAGCGAGATCGGCAACCACCCATGACGGCTGGTTCTCGGCGTAGATCGCCACCCGGTCACCGTGCACAATGCCGAGGCTCTTGAGCCCCGCCGCCGTCGTCTCCACTCTTGCCGCGAGCTCCGTGTAGGAAATACTATGCCACTCGCGGTCTTCCCGGTAGCGCATCGCCACCGCGCTTCCCTGCGCCGCAACGGTTTGTTGAAAAAACTGTGTCAGTGTTTGATCGGTCATGCCCTTATCCTTTGATACTGTATTGCTTTCTTATTCGCTATCCTGACGGCAAAAACCTGCCGCACAGAGCCAGGAGAGCGTGAGGAGTAAAGTGCTTCCCAGGCTTCCGTAGATCATGATGGTTGCAACGATATTTTCCATACCGCTATTTTAGGACGGCTAGCTTCTTTCTCGCGCGGGACATTCCTCCTGGTTTCAAACCTTCCCAGTCCCACATTTCCTAGGTAAAATGCACGCATGAAACCAGGACTTCCCGGCGCGGCGCTTCTTTTGGTTCTAGCTGGCTGCACCAAACAAGCGGCTTCCCCGGCACAGGCACCCTATTTCCGGGATATCACCGAGGCGGCAGGGCTGCACTACCACTGGACACTACCTCTGAAAACCCCGCTGAACCTTAAGGAGACCATTGGCAATGGCTGTGCCTTTTTAGACTTCAACCACGATGGCAACCTGGACATTCTGCTGGTCGGGAGCCCTTGTGCCCTCTTCTGGGGCGATGGCAAGGGCAAGTTCACACCAGCCGAGTTTCCCAAGCTCACCGGGGCGTTCTTGGGGTGCGCCGTGGGCGACTTTGACCACGACGGCTATCCCGATATCTACTTAACTGCCTTCGCGGGCGGGGCGTTGCTGCATAACGAGCGGGGCCGTTTCCGGGAGATCAGTGCCGCAGCCGGTATCAAGCCGCAGCCGTGGGGGACGGCGGCGACCTGGGTGGAGACCGCTCCTGGCTCAGGAAAGCTCGATCTCTTTGTCGCCAACTACGTGGACTTCTCGCCGGAGCGTGGGGCGCGCCTTCTCTGCGACACCCGCGATGCCCACGGCGCGAGTGTGCTAGCGGCCTGTGGGCCACGTGAGTACGAGCCCCTGCCCGCCGCGTTTTTTCAGAATCTAGGTACGGGCCGTTTTACCGATGCCTCCGTGAGCAGCGGAGTCAAGGCCCAGACCCGGGGCCGAGGGCTGGGAGTGGCGGCCTGTGATTTCAGTGGCTCGGGACGGCTGGGGATCGCCTTCGCCAACGACGAAGCACCGGGCGATCTGCTGATTCCCACAGCAAACGGAAACGGCTTCACCAATCAGGCCGATGCCCTCGGAGTTGCCTACGATAGCGACACTAAGCTCCACGCGGGCATGGGCCTTGACTGGGGCGACTACGACAACGACGGCTGGCCGGATCTGGTCGTGACCACGTTTCGCCACGAGCCTAACTCTCTCTACCATAGCGAGGGCGGAAAAAATTTCAAAGATGTCGGCTTCGCGGCAGGGATCGGGGCGGCGACAGAGCCCTATGTCGCTTTTGGTTGCCGCTTCCTGGACTTTGACAACGACGGCTGGCTGGATCTTGCTTTCACCAATGGCCATGTCCAAGACAATGTCCAGAAACTCGATGCCAGCACCACCTACAGGCAGCCCAGCCAGCTCTTTCGGAACCAGAACGGACGTTTTGCCGACGTCAGCCGCGCGGGCGGCCCGGCGTTCGCAAAGCCTATTCTCGGGCGGGGACTGGCGACGGGAGATTTTGATAACGACGGGGCGGTGGATCTGTTGCTCATAGACTCCAGCGGGGCACCACTGCTGCTGCATAATGAGACCACACAGGCAAGGCGCGGGCACTGGCTGGGGCTGGTGTTGGAAGGAACTAAGAGCAATCGTGACGGCTACGTCGCTACCGTGACCGTCACCCTTCCGGGCGGCAAGACCCTCGTGCGGCACTGCCACGCCGATGGCTCGTATCTCTCCAGCTCCGATCCGCGCGTGCATATCGGTCTGGGAGCGGCAACAAGTGTGGAGAAAGTGGTGATTCGCTGGCCGTCAGGGACAGTCCAGACCCTCGCTGCCCCCGGACTGAACCGCTACTTGCCGGTTCGCGAGGGAGCCTGACGCGCCAGCTCGGCCTGTTCCAGGCGGGCACGGGCGGCCTCCCCATGGGCGAGGCACCAGCGGATAAGTTCCTGACGCCGTGCGCTACTCTGGGGCTGCATCGCCACACGGCTCACCAGGCGATCCCGTGTCTCCCGGCGCTCCTGGGCGCGGCGGTGCTCCTGGATCAGCTTCAGACCCCGCTCGCGCTGCCCGCGCCGCACGAGTACCTGCCCGAGCTGAATCTTAAGCCCCTCCAGCTCGGGGGCACGGGCAAGCGCTTCCTCAAGTGCGATCTGTGCGCCTGCATCGTCGCCACGGGCGGCTTTTAAGTTTCCCAGGCCATAGAGCGCGGCGGGGTAGCCAGGGGCCACTTTGAGGCACAGCGTGAGCCACTTCTCCATCTCGGCGTACCGCTCCTCGGGCTTTCCGCCGCCCCGCCGGGCTTCCTCCCAGGCGATCTCCACCCGCTGGAGCAGCCCTGGAGGCGCATCCGGGGCAAAGCGATCCGCCTCGCTCAGCACCTTCTTGGCTTCGTCGTAGCGCTGCTGCTTGATGAGATTGCTCGCGAGTTCTCCCAGCACGCCAGGGTTCTGTGGATCGAGAGCCACGGCCTCGCGCCGCTCGGCCTCACCCTCTGGCAGGTGAAGCTCACGCTCTAAAAAACGTGCCAGTGCCAGGTGAACCGATACCACATCCGGTGCCAGCTCCCGCGCGGCGCGCAGGTGCTCCCCGGCGGGCTTCGAGTAGCCCAGCTCCTGCTCCAACTGGCCCAGATGCAGTAGCGCCGCCGCCGACTTCGGGGCAAGCGCGACCGCCTGTCGTACCAAGGGGAGCGCCCGGTCCGGTGCGCCTTGCTGAAGATAAAAACCCCCTAGAAAATCACTGAGATCCGACGAGCGAGCCGCCGCTGGCTCCAGTGCCAACGCTAAACTCAAGGCTTTCGCACTCTGCCCCGCCTCCTGTGCCGCCTGAAGTGCCTGCACGGTTGCACTCGCCTCGACCGGCATATCGCCCGTGGGCAGAAGCTCCGCACTCACCCGACGAGGCACCGACGGCGACGGCGTCGCCGAGGGGCTTGGAGACACCGAACAGCCCGCCAGTGCTAGTAGCAAAACTCCTACAAAACGGTTCATCGTGTGCGCATCCTACAATCTCTCGCGGCTATCCGTCAAGCGGTACAATACAACCATGGCCTACAGCGACTTTACCCTCCCCGATGCCCTGCGCTCGTTTGGCCTCACACGCCAGGATCAAGCTGGGCTTTTTGCCGCCGCCGCCCCCGTGTCGCCCTCTAGCATTCTTACAGCGCACCTGGAAGAGTCGGCGGAGTATGCCCTGCGCCTGAACACTGAGAAAGCACGCTCGGAGCTACTCATCATGCCGATTCTGATGGAAGCGCGGCGGCAGGCACACTACCAGATCAGCGTGTTCTCGGGAGCCAGTTTTATCGTTGATGCCGCCCAGCGCCTCGCCGGGTTCTGTGACTATCTGGTCTCCGCCTCGCCTGAGTCGCTCTATTTAGAAGCGCCCGTACTCGCTGTTGTGGAAGCCAAGAACGAAGCCATTGTTAGCGGCTACGGCCAGTGCATCGCCGAGATGGTCGCAGCCAAGATTTTCAACGAACGTGCAGGAACACCGCGCACTGTAATCTACGGAGCCGTCACTACGGGCGATGCCTGGAGCTTTCTACAGCTCTCCGGGCAGAGTGTCGTCATGGAAGACGGCTACTACTACTTAGATCGTATTGAAAACATCTTGGGGATTCTCTTATTTATGGTTCGTCCCAATGCCTTGCTCGAAAATCCAGAGGGACCTTCGGCAGGAACTATAACGAAACATCACGAATAAGCTGCTATGAACAGAAGAACACTACTCTCTTTTGTGCCGCTGGCGGCACTGGCGCTGATGACGGGCTGTAAGCCTGAAGAAGCCAAGACGACGGACACGGCAGGCGGTGGGACGAAGAAGATCAAGGTGGTCTTTATTCCTAAGAACGTCGGCAATCCGTACTTTGACGCGATTGACAAGGGCATGAAGGCTGTCTGTGAGGCCGAGGGCGCGGAGTACAAGATGACCGGCCCGGCGCAAGCGGAGGCGACCAACCAGATTCAGTACATCAAGGATGAAGTGCAGGCGGGGGCGAATGTGATCTGTCTGGCGGCAAACTCCGTGGATGCGCTGAACAATACGCTCGATGAGATTCGAGCCAAGGGTGTCAAAGTGGTTACCGTGGACGCCGACATCACGGGCAACGAGAGTCACCGTGATATCGGGGTCTTTGCGACCGACTTTTCCAAGTTCGGCGGGGCTATTTTAGAGCAGCTTGGCAAGGGGATCAACTACACCGGCGAGGTCGCGATCCTCTCGGCCACCAGCGACTCACCCAACCAGAAGCTCTGGGTGGAGCAGATGAACGCGGCGTGGAAAGACCCGAAGTACGCCAAGATGCCACTGGTCGCGACGGTCTTTGGCGACGATAAGCCCGAGAAGAGCGCCACCGAGATGGAGGGCCTGCTCACCAAGTTCCCGAACCTCAAGGGCGTGATCGCGCCGACCACGGTGGGTGTCTCGGCGGCGGCGAAGGTCGCGCAGCAGCGTGGTGTCTATCCGGGCGGGGCCAATGCCAAGAACGGAGGCGCGCGGGTCTTTGGGCTCGGTCTCCCTAAACAGATGCGAAGCTTTATCGAGGGAGGCGTCACGCCCGAGATCATGCTCTGGAGCCCCGTGGACATGGGAACGGTCACGGCGTATGTCTGCCTCGCTCTGGCAAAAGGCGAGCTGAAAGCGGAGAAGGGTCAGAAAGTCAAAGTGGGCGCAATGGGCGAGCGGGCGGTCGAGGACTTGAACAAGATCACCGTCGGCCCTCCCACGATTTTCACCAAAGACAACGTCGCACAGTTCGACTTTTAACCCCCCGCTCCAACCGGCGGTGCTATCCCTCGGCGCGACTTTTCCATGCGGCTAGCACGGCGGCCTCTTTTTCGGGCGTGAGGGTGTTCTTCCAGGCGTTCTCCTGCGGGCGCTGCGCATCCCAGACCAGCGTGTCGCGGACAGTTTCAAGCACGGTTCGGTAGGTCAGTCCCGCGAGGTTGGCGCGCTGAGTCCGGGTCGCGCCGTCGGCGCGGCCTAGAAGCCCTGGGATCCACAGCGGAAGCTCCAGCCAGGGCTTGACTTCCTGCGCCTGAAGAAAGGCTTCCTCGGCGTAGGTAATGGTAGGCTGTGTGCCGCTCGCCAGCACACAGGTCGCTAGGAGCTGTCCCAAGCCCATCGGAGGACCATCCGCGTTGTAGATTCCCGTGCGCCCCGCTTCCAACAGACGCAGTGTCCACTCGGCCAGATCGCGCGCGTCGATCCACTGAATCGGCAGCTCCGGGCTACCCGGAGCGAGAATCTCTCCTCCTTGCGCCACACGGTGCGGCCAGTAAGTAAAGCGATCCGACGGGTCATACGGGCCAACAATCAGGCCGGGGCGGATAATCAGCGCACGCTCCGGGAAAGCCGCTTGCGCCGCTTGCTCACAAAGCACTTTAAGGGGGCCGTAGGTTTCGCCCGTAAGCTCTTCCGTCCTGGGGTCATCCAGTGTTCCTAATAGCGACTCCTCGTCAGGAGACGACTCCGGCCAGTTTGCATAGACAGACACTGTGGAGATAAAGCAGTAGCACTTCGCTTTCCCTGTGAGCGCTTGTGCACTCTTATGCACAATGCGGGGGAAATAGCCACAAGTATCAACAACGGCATCGAAACGCAGCCCCTCAAGCTGTGCGAGATCGTCGTCCTTAGTGCGATCCCCCAGAAGCTCAGTCACGCCGGGAAAGAGCCCTGGGTTGGTTTTCCCTCGGTGAAAGATTGTCACCGTATGGCCAGACGCCAACGCAGCCTCTACCAGATGCCGCCCCAGAAAGAGCGTCCCCCCCAGGATCAGTAATTTCATGACAAAGCCCTTACAAAAAACAAAACCCCGGCGCAACGAGACGAAGCGCCGGGGTAGGAGAGAGAGTTTACTTTTTACTGGTGATGGTCAGCTTGCCGGTAGTGGGATCGAAGTCCACGTCTACGTCGAGTGCCTTGCCCACAAAGCTCAGCGGCACAATGGTACGTCCCCGGTCAATGAACGAGGTGCGCTCCATGCTGACACTCTGGCCGTTCACGGTGGCGCTCGGGGAGCCCACCTTGATGATCACCTCGCGGTCGGCGTTCAGAGCGCGCACGGTCTTGGCATCGGAGGCCCACATGACCTGTCCACCGGTATGCTCGAAAATCTGGCGGAACGGAGCGAGTGGGATACCTGCCTCAACACGGGGCTCCACATCGAAGTTGATTGCACTGCCATCGAAGGCCACCATCAGCTTCTTACTAAAGTCATTGGTCATTGCACTGGAGAGAATCGGTTTGATGCCCTGTGCCGTGCGCGGTGTGGGCTTCACGCTACGGCGTGGCACCATCAGATCGGCGCTTCGCACGGCCTGGGCGGTAGCGAAACCCGCAGCGCGCGTAGCGGCTCCCGGCGCAGAAGGCATGGGCCGCCCCACGGAGATCCCCGTTGCCACTGGCATCGGAGCGTGCAGCCCCTTGGCGAGAGGCTGAGCAGTTCGAGTCTCGATTGCAGCAAGGGTCTTCGTCGCCACAGCAGTAGATGGTACACTCGTCCGAGCCACACGGGGCTCCACGGAGCGGGCTCCACTGATACCGGGCAGCATGAGCTGGATCGGCTTCACACCAGATGCGGCACGTACACTCGCCGCCAAGGCACCCGGCACGGCAGAGAGCTGGGGTTGCGAGGGCTCGCCGGACTTGTTGCTTAGGTCCTTGATATCCGTCGCACGCTCAGTATTACCCCCCGGATTGTCTACGAACACTTCCTTGCGTGTGGTGGTAGCGGCGTTCGAGGACTCCAGGTAGCCAGTGGCTTCAATAATATGCTTGCCATTGCTAACCGTGGTGGTGTCGAAGAGGAAGGAGTAAGGCGGGTAGTTCTTGAGCACCTTGAACTGCTTGTCTACGTAGAACGAGACATAGGGGTTCTGGTTGTTGGGCGCTTTAACATCCATCTTTATTTCAACAGTGCCCATCAAACGGCTAGAGGGCAGTGCGCGGAAGGTCATCTGCGGGGCACCGGCAGCGCTCACACTAGCGGGAGTCGCATTCTCACCACCCAGGGTACTGTTCTTGCTCTGCGCCACGACCTGAAGGTCAGTGGTGGAGATCGCACCACTCTTGTTGATTACCTTTACCTGGAAGGTATGGGGGCCTTCGGCAAGGGTTGAGCCATCTACCTCAAAAGTAAGCACATTGCCCAGACTCGGGACATCCAGGTTGCGGCCCGCCCACTGCACACCATCCACATGGAGCTCCACCCGAGTGATCGGGGAAGCGGAGAGACTCTTGAAGGAAAAGTCCAGCTTGAAGGAGCCTGCCCCGATGATCTCACCCTTGAGAGGAGTCAGAACACGCAGATCTGCTGCGGAGCCACGGGTCACGGAAGATTGTGCGAGAGCGCCGCTCTGCATAACCATCAAAAGCGAAAGAGCTGTGGGAACGCCGAGCGCTGCCACACCGAGCCGTCGGATTGCCATAGGTTTGTCCTCGTATCTTGTCCCTATATTCTGAGAGACAGAAAAACTGTTCGCAGGATAACACAAGCGCTATCCCACTGTCAAGGGGAATCGGGGAATCTTCTGCGTAAACTCTACACCTTGCCCTTGAAATACTCAATGGTGGCTCGTAGACCGTCCTCCAGGCTGACTTTAGGCTCCCAGCCGAGAATCTCTCGGGCCTTGGTGCTGTCTGGGCGGCGCTGCTTAGGATCATCGGCGGTCTTGAGGGCCTCGTAGACGATCTCACTGTCGGACTCCGTGAGGCGCTTGATCTCCTGGGCGAACTCCAGCATCGTGCGCTCCGTGGGGTTACCCAGATTGATGGGGCCCGAAATTTCTGAGGGAGTCTGCGAGAGCCTGTAGATACCGTCCACGAGGTCGGCGACGTAGCAGAAGCTGCGGGTCTGGGTGCCGGTGCCATAGACCGTGATATTATCGCCGCGCAGAGCTTGCCCGATAAAGTTAGGGACGACCCGGCCATCGTCTAGGCGCATACGGGGGCCGTAGGTATTAAAAATACGGAAAATCTTGGTATCCACGCCCTTAAAGCGCCGGTAGGCCATGATCAACGCCTCTGAGAAGCGCTTGGACTCATCGTAGACACTCCGGATACCGATGGGATTCACGTTACCCCAGTACTCCTCAGGCTGGGGATGTACCAGCGGATCGCCGTAGACCTCACTGGTCGAGGCCATGAGAAAAACCGCCCTCTTTGCCAGGGCGAGCTTGAGCGACTGGTGTGTTCCCTCACTATTAACCATCATGATCTCGATGGCCTTGGTGGTAAAGTCCACGGGCGAGGCGGGCGAGGCCATGTGAAAAACAAAGTCCACCGCGCCCTCAATTTCATAGGGCTGACAGACATCTTGTTCCATAAAAGTGAACTTTGGGTTGTCCGTCAAGTGGGCGAGATTGTCCGGCGAGCCGGTAATAAAGTTATCGAGCGCAACGACCTCGTGGCCTGCGGCCAGCAAGCGATCACACAGGTGCGAGGGCAGAAAACCTGCACCTCCAGTAACAACAGAACGGGGCATGAAGTGTCCTTTCGGATAAAAACTGTCCCATTCTACCGCGATAAACTGTCCCATTCTACCGCGATAAAATGATGCCGTGACACCGCTAACTCTCTATCCCAAGAAATCCACCGAGCGCACCCGCTGGATTCTGAAGCACCGTGGCCCAAAAACGCCCCACGCTCCCACGCTCCCCTACGGCAACTTTCTCGAAGCGGAGCCCGGCCCCGATGGCACACCCTGGCTCTGCCACACGCTGCTGCTCACCAACCGCGAGTGCGCCTTTCGCTGCCTGATGTGCGACCTCTGGCAAGACACACTGGACACACCAACACAGCCTGGCGCAATTGCAGCGCAAGTGGCCGCGAGCCTGTCCCCTAGCCCCTGTGGAACGGGGGAATCTAAGCGGCGTGCCCTCAAGCTTTACAATGCGGGGAGCTTCTTCGATCCCGGTCAGGTGCCGCGCGACGATTACTCCGAAATTGCCGCGCACATCCGAAACTCTGAGTTTGATCGCGTGATTGTCGAGAGCCACACGGCGTTTCTGGGTGGAAAGCACGCCGAGCATGTTCTCGCCTTTCGGGATGCCATCGCGCCCGCAACCCTAGAAGTGGCGATAGGGCTGGAGACCGTGCACGAACAAGCGCTGGAGAAGCTCAATAAGCACATGAGTGTAGAGGATTTTCGCCGGGCGGCGGGGTTTCTGGCGGAGAATAAAATCGCACTCCGGGTGTTTCTTCTGGTGCGCCCACCGTTTTTGAGCGAAGACGAAGGGGTGGAGTGGGGCTGTCGCTCACTGGACACGGCATCTGCGTGCGGTGCGACCTTTGCAGCGCTCTTGCCCACCCGTGCGGGCAACGGGGCGCTGGAAGCCCTTGCCGCGCAAGGGCATTACGTACCACCGACCCTCCAGAGCCTGGAGGCGTGCCTGCACTACGGGCTGGGTTTAGGCAAGGAAATGCGTGTCACGGCAGATCTTTGGGATATCGAACCCTTTATCCACAACAACGACGACCGAGCTTGCGTGGCGCGCATTGCCACGATGAACACGAGTCAACGGGAAAACTAAAAGGCGAGGCGCATAGTGATTTCGTGCGGAGTGGCGTGCACTACCTCAAAGCCAAGACGCTCATAAAGGCGCTGGGAAGGGTTGCCCGGAGTGACACTCAGGCTCACGGCGGGGAACTGCCGCTGGGCCTGTTCCAAAGCCGCGACAAGGAGCCGGGTACCAATCCCGCAGCCGCGCCACTCCGGCAGAACAGAGACGCAGAGCTCGGGCGTGAGATCATCCACATAGCCATAGCCCGGTGTTTCATGAGAAAAAAGGCGCAGCCAAGCTGCCCCCAGAAAGTAGCCCTGGTCTTTAAGAGCGAGCATCCCCTGGTCACCAAAGCGCTGCCCCCAGCCATCAATGTAGCGGGCAAGCTCCGGCAGCAGGAGAACATCGCGTGAGAGGGGTGCCTCTTTTGCAGTGGTATAGAGAGCCCGGTACAGAGCTTCCGGCAAGAACGATGCATCAGAGGGGGTGAGTGGACGAACAAGCAGACCTGAGAGCGGCGAAATCATTATAGGATTCTTCCTAGAGCAAGCCCCGTGCCAAAGCGTAACCGAAGCCCCGTATTTTTCGTTGGTGTTGTATGGATAAAAACAACTTCCTGGGCTGTCTTCTCGGCATGGCAGTGGGCGATGCCATCGGACTCCCCTCCGAGGGGCTGCGTCCTGAGCGTCGCCAACGGCTCTTTGGCGAGCTCACCAACCACCGACTTTTCTTTGGACATGGCTTTGTCAGCGATGACACGGCGCACGCGATCATGACGGCCCAAGCCCTCGTTGCCTCTGGCGGCGACCCGACACAGTTTGGGAGAGAGCTAGCTGGTCGGCTCAAGTGCTGGTTTCTGAGTCTGCCACCAGGAATAGGCAAGGCCACCGCGCAAGCCTCCCTCAGGCTTCTTGTTGGCATTCCCCCTGAGCACTCCGGGGTCTTCTCCGCAGGCAACGGTCCGGCGATGCGCTCCCCGATTATCGGGCTGTTCTGCGCCGCCGACACCGATGACACCCGGCTCCGTACGCTTGTCCGCGCCTCCACTCGCCTCACGCACACGGACCCGAAAGCAGAAGACGGGGCGCTGGCTATTGCCAAAGCTGCCATCACACTTCCAGCAGCGACAGAACTCCCTCAGGGACCCGTCTCAGGCTACATCGTTCACACTGTCGCCGCCGCGCTCGCACTCACTGCTCGTCACCCCGATAACCTCCGCGCCGCCGTGATTGAGAGCGTCGCGCTGGGCGGAGACACCGACACAGTGGCAGCGATTGTGGGCGGACTGATCGGGGCACGGGTAGGGCATGAGGGCATCCCCACCGACTGGCTTGCTGGGCTGATCGAGCCTTGGTGGAGCGAGAAGCGCCTTGCAAAACTCGCCACGCAGCTCGCCCAAGTCGCCCATTCAGGAACCCCCCAGCGCCCCGACGCCAGCTTCTGGCTGCTTACACACGCCCTACTCCTGCCCATTGTCCTCGCTCATGGCTTCCGTCGGCTCTTTCCGCCGTACTAAATTTAGGTACTATCAAGCCATGTTGCCCAAGCCCTCCGCGATCCTACTGATTAATGGACTTCTCCTCAGTGCTTGCCTGCTCCTCAGTGCTTGCCTGCTCCTCAGTGCAGCCGGAGTTCTTTTGTCTTGCAGGGAAATGCATACTGCATGATGCAAATGCGATTCCAGCCCCAAGTGGTAAACTTCTGTATGGTTTTTCTCTTTGCCACGCTGAGTGTGCTAATGCTGACTTCCCCGATTGCTTGTGCACAGAATGAATCGCCCGACATCGTCTCTGTCGGGGCGGGAAGCTACACGACAAAGCTTCCTACGGGGGCGAAGGAGCCAGGGACACTGCCGTTTGTGACGGAGGCAGTGAAGAAGCCCATTCCCACCAATGACTGGTGGAGCTCGCTGGTCTTCTCGAAGTTCTCGAATCAGATGTTCCCGCACCCACTGGGCGTTCAGGCGCACGAGAAAGGCTTGCGGATTTATTACCCTGGTGTCGGCTACACCGCCAACCCCGAGGGAATCTTCACGGCGGTGATGCAGGCCCCCGATGACCTGGTGATTGGGCACTCCGCGCAGCTTACTTTCCCCGATGCGCGTGCCGAGAGCTGGAGCGACTGGTTCGTCACGGCTGCCTTTGGCAATAAGCTCTTCCTGACGTTTGGGCACGGCTCACCGTTTGTCTACGGCACCATTACAGACGGTGACCCGACATTCACATTCGCCAGCGCACCAACGGTGTTCTCCGGCGATGCGAAGAGCCCCGTGCTTGGGGTGACACTTGGGGGGCGTAGCTACGGACTCTTCGGCGCGGCGGGCTGCACGTGGGAAGGTACCGGCACGAGTAAGCTTACTTGCAAAGGCAAGTCATATTTTTCCGTGGCGCTACTGCCTGATAATAAACAAGAGACACTGGCGTTCTTTGCTAAGTACGCGTATAACCACGTGACGGACTCAAAAGTTGTCTGGAGCTACGACGAGAAGACGAGTAGAGTAACGACGAAGTATGCCTTCACGGTAAAAGCTTATGAGGGCGCGACGCTGGGGACGCTCTTTGGGCTCTATCCGCACCAGTACCAGCGGAGCGCCACAAAGCTCACGGACTACACCTACCAGTGCACTCGTGGAACCTTAAAAGTTGCCGCCGGGGAGGGGTTCACCACGGTCACCCCGTTCCAGGGTGTCCTGCCGCTCCTGCCCGACTTTGGTGGCTATGAGAAAGCGACCCTCAAGAAGTTCATAGACACCGATGCCGCCACCTACAAGCCAGAGCTGGCCGATACGTACTGGACGGGAAAGGCGCTGGGTAAGCTGGCGACCCTCGCCGCGCTCGCGGAGGCGACGGGCAACACTGCCGCCAACACGGCGCTTCGGGCGCGACTGCAGGCGCTTCTCGAAGACTACTTCACGGCAAAAGACGCTAAGACAAAGGGGCTGTTCTACTACAACAAGCCGTGGGGGACACTGATCGGCTACCCGGCCTCCTACGGTAGCGACGAAGCCCTCAACGACCATCACTTTCACTACGGCTACTTCATCCGCGCCGCCGCCGAGCTGGCGCGCCAGGAGCCAGAGTGGGCAAGCCAAGCGCAGTGGGGCGCCATGGTGAACTTACTGATCCGCGACTGTGCCAACCCGGAGCGCAGCGACCCGCTGTTCCCGTTTCTGCGTAACTTCGATATCTACGAGGGCCACACCTGGGCCGACGGAAAGGGCGACTTCGCCGATGGCAATAACAATGAGTCGTCGTCGGAGGCGATGAACGCATGGACGGGGATGATCCTCTGGGGAGAGCTCACGGGCGATAAAAAGCTCCGCGACACGGGCATCTATCTCTACGTGACCGAAAAAGACGCAATTGACAACTACTGGTTTGATGTGAACAAGCTCTACCCGAAGGCGTTTACGCGCTCGCTGGCCTCGATGGTCTGGGGCGCAAAGGCCGTCTTTGCCACCTGGTTCTCCGGCGACCCGATCCACATGCACGGCATCAATCTGCTGCCCCTCCAGAGCGGTTCGCTGTACTTAGGGACGCACCCGGCCTATATCTCCGAGAACCTCGCCAGCCTCGCTACCGAGCGCATTGCTCACGACAAAAAAGATGCCAAGCGCGACCAGAGCCTGCCACCGCGCACGGGCAAGAACTGGGGCGGCTGGGGTGACGTGATCCTGATGTACCAGGCCCTCGCTGATGCCCCCGGGGCGCTGGCAAACTGCAACTTCGAGACCCAGGAGATCGAGTCCGGAAACTCCCGGGCGAATTTCTATTATTGGATGCACTTTCTGAGTAAAGCCGGGCAAGTAGACACCAGCATCTCCGCCGACACCCCACTCTACGGCGTGTTTAAGAAAGGCAACCAGCGAACCTACTTTGTCTACAGCGCCACCGCCCAACCACGCAGGGTGACGTTCTCCGATGGCAAAGTGATTGTCACTCGCAAAGTGGGTATCGTCACCGAGAGCCGTCCGCTAAAGTAGAGGAAATCTGAGGCTGCCACATGCGCTCGATACGAATTTCCGTCGCGCCCTCGTGGAGTGTGAGGGGGGCATCCGTTTGGAGCTGATAGCGCTGTCCCTCGCGGGTGATTCGCGCCCGCCCCCCGAGCACTGGCAACGTTCCGGTCACACGCCGTAGCCCGCCGGTCTGGACGGCCCACTCGAAGTGATTCTTTCCTAGATCGAAGCGTGGTTTGAGCCCCAGAAGTGCCTGGCTGAGCTGCCAGGTAGGGCAGCCCGCCCACTGATGACAGTGACTCCAGCGCGGATCAAACACCTCTAGCCACGTGCCGTCCTCAATAGTTAAAGCCCAGCCCCAGCAAGTTTTATATTGCTCCAGCACGAAGGCCAGCTCGCCACGCTCGATGAGGGCCGGAAACGCGAAGTGAGCAAAATACGGTGTGATCAGGCGCGAGTTGGCCGCCGACGGATCCGAGAGGCGTGGGGCGCTCGGGTCGTTGGGAAAACAGCGTCTGATGTGAGACTTTAGCGCTGCGATGGCTGTTTTTTCGTCGCCACCCGTAAAGAAGCCACTCCGAAGTGCCAGCGCGATGCGGTGAAAGCCGCGCTTCTCCCACGACGGCTCCCGCTCGAAGTAGCGCTGGATCGTCGCCCAAACAGCGCGGGCAAGAGCTTGGTAGTGCATTGCCCGGTCTGGTTTACCCAGCAAGCCGCACCAGCGCTGCATGTCTTCCAGCGCCGCCAGATAGTGCAAGTTCAGGCCCATGTCCGACGGCCCGGGGTTTGCCACGTAGCCCCAGTCCACAAACGCCCACGCCAGCCCGCTACTCACACCCTCCGGGCCGCGCTGGGCTTCAAATGCGGCGATATTGCGCTCCGCCGCCATAAAAAGCTGCTCCAGAAGCGCCTTGTCGCCGGTGCGCTCGACATAACGCACGCAGGCCGAGACCCACTGCGCAGCGTAGGTGGAGAGGTAGATATCTTTGCCCGGCGCCATCCCCGAGACCAGCCCATCGGCGCGGGCACTCTGGGCACACTGGACCAAGCCACGGGCGAAAACACGTAGATCGTCGAAGGCCACACCCGCAATGTCCAATCCTACCGAGACCACGTCGCCTGCCCACTGCCCGCGCTCGCGAGTCGGGTTGTCTAAGATCGCATCCTCGGAGCAGGCCCGCAGTGTCTCGACGCCCACTTTCCAGATTTTATCCAGCAGCGTATCGCCCGTTGCCAGTGCACCAATCTGCTCACCAAAGTACGTCCGCTCAAGGGCTTCCTCTTTGACAAAGCGCACTTTCTCCGGTGGCGCGAGAACATGCACCTCCAGATAACGCCCGCCCTTGGGGTTCAGCGGCGCAAACTCCTGAGGGCCGCCACGGGCCACAAAATGGTCTAAGTTGCACGAGTCGCTGGCCGAGAGCGTGATCCACGGCGCGACCCGGTTGTGCGTGAGTGCCTCGGACTGGGCAAACTCGACGATGGATCCAGCAGGCAGATCCAGCACAAAACGAGGACGAGCCAGCCGAACGCGCCCCAGATCGTAGCGCCGCCAAACCCCTTGAGGTGGCAGGCTCGGCTTGAGTTCACGTAGGAAAAATCGGGCTTGCGGGTTGTCGTTTTCGTAGCCAAACGTCTCGGTGAGCGTCCCCTGCGCGATGGCCTTCACCGGCAGGGCATTGGCGCGGGCGGGAGCGGTGGAGAGGGGCAGAATCGTGCCGAGGGGAATACTTGCCTCGACAGGAGCAACCCAGACGGGCTCTGCACGCGTGTCGCACCACTCGCTCCAGCCAAGCTGGTTGTTGATCCGCCGCCCCGTGCGACTGTAGCCCGTGAGCCGGGCGCACTTCCAGCTCAGCGCCAGCTCGCGCTCCCCAGTCACCACAACCGCTGCCCAGAGAAACGGCGGTGGGTTCTCTAAGAGGCGCGTGCCCACCCCGAAGTGGTGGACCTGGGCGGTCAGCGTGTGTGTCCCCGGTTTGAGCCGAGCACGGTGCGGCTGGTACTGCGGGAAGGGAAGCGTAAAGCGTGCTGGCCCCTCGGCAAGAAAAACATCGTCCAGTTTTGCGACAAACCACGAGGCACCGAGAAGGCGCACCTCGATCTCGGCGTCTTGCGTTAGCTCAAAGGTCGCACGAAAGGCAACATGGCTGTCGGGCTTGCGGGTCTCGGGATCGGGGTGCCAGAGCGGGGTCATGCTGGCTGTATTGCCTTTAGTTGTACGAAAATCCTCTTACCCCGCCAAAAGCTGAACTTTCTGATCGGCTACCGTGATGCGGGCGACGGCACCACTCTCGAAGGGCAAAAAATCGCTCTCGACCCCATCCGAGAAGATCACGCCACCGGTGGGCATCTGGGAGACCAGCTCCAGCACCTGGCCCGATACTAGCTCGCCATAGACGAGGCTGGCTCCGGTTGTCTTGCTGGGCCACGGCTCGCGGACGGCATAGACAAGCTTTTCCGACTCCGCGAGGAACTGACAGGCGTGGGGCTCGCCGGAGATTCCTGCTGCGCCTGCACAGAGCGCACGGAGCCAGCCGGTGGAGCCCGCTCCCGTGGAGACCAGCACGCCCGACGACGACTGAAACTCCGCTCGCTCGTCCACCCGGAGCTGGTAGCGTGCCGAGACGTGGGTGCGTGCCCCGATAAAAAGCTCGTTTACCGCGTGGAGCTGGCGACCATCTGCGAGAGTGGCACGAGCCATGGTGATAGAGCGCGACACAAGACCGCCTGCCATCACCCGTGCGAGGAGAGCCGCCGCCTGCCTGACGGGATGGGGCGCGAGCTGCGACTCTGAGGCGACCCCTTCAGGCAGGAAGGCAAGAATCGGTAGGCCGCTTGCGTACTTGGCGACATTCACTACCAGGCCATCGGCCCCGAGCGTCACGATCAGATCCTGCGGCCCAAAGGTGAAGGTCGGCAAAAAATCGCGCTCGATCCAGTGTGTTCGCACTTTGCCCGGAAGTGCCCGGCGGAGCAGCTCGCGGGAGCGGGCATAGGCCGCGTCCTCACGCTCGTAGCGTGCAAAGCCGCTGCCACCCCGCGCCGCTTCTTGCTCCAGGTAGAACTTCGCCTGCGAGCGGGTGCCGAGCCGCTGGATTAGCTCCTCCAGCGGCGTCTTGCGCGTGACAATCACCAGCTTGTCAGGCATTTTTGGCCTCCATCAGCGATGCGAACAGCTCGCTGGTGATCGTGAGGTTTCCAATGTTGCCCGCGTTCTGGGCCAGCTCGCGCATGGAGAGAGCCAGTAGCAAGCGGGGATCGAGGCTCTGGTAGCTTCCTAGCTCCAACTGAAGTGCATGGGCCTTTGAAAGGGCCTCTTTTTCAAGATTCTCTCCCTGGAGCGCAATGTACTGCTGGCGCTGGCGCTCCAGCAAGATGTCTGTCGCCAGTTCGTTTTCCTTGATCTTGCGCTCCTCCTCGACGGCGGCAGCGCGGCGGGCATAGATCGCCTCATCGGCGGCGCGGAGCAGGCTCTCCCGGTAGCTTGCCTCCAGCGCACGGGCCACCTCGGGCGTGGGGCGGATCGCCAAGAGCGAGAGCGTGAGCAGCTCCACTCCCAGTGGCTCCAGAAGTGCACTCTCTTGAAGTCGGCTCTGCACCTCGCAGGCAATCGCCTCACTCTCCTGAAGCGCCGCTTCCAGAGAGCGCCGCAGGATCGCCCGCCGCGCCTCGGTCTGCAAGAGATTGGTGATCCGCTGCGCCAGCCGCTGGGGATCGTCGCTGCGAAACTCCCGGCGCAGGGGATGAATCGAGAAGTCCAGAAGTGCGGCGGTCTTGCGTGGAGCCGTGATGCGGTAGGTGTACTGTCCTTGCACCGTCACGTCCTGGAAGCTACCGGTCTGCTCATTGAAAACAAAAGGCACGTCGCAGCTCCCTGTTGGCACCGTCACAATGGTCGTTGTCGCTGCCAGATACCAGAACGTCAGCCCCTGCCCCTCGTCGGCGAGATGCCCGCCTGAGTAGCGCAGCACATAGTCGTTGGGTTGCCCCTTGAAAAATCCAAGCATGATCCGAACCTCCGTATATGTTTTTACAACACTTACTAGACGCAAGCGCCAACCACTTGGTTGCGGGGGGATTGAATTTATTTTGGCGTTAGTCTACACGGGCAAATTTTTGTAGCCAAGGTCTTTGATTATTTGGTGAGTGTTGAGCGGACAGTGATCTGATGAACTCTATGGCTTCTGGCGAAGCGATGCGATGCCAAATTTTTACGTACTCCCTAAATTCGCAGGTGTAGTCGCGACGTTTGACCATGGAGAGGAAGACTTGATCAAGACGCTCTTTTTGTTCGACGGACAAGAGTGCGTGTTTAAGCCCACGAGCCAGATGAGTACGAATGTAGCCAGAATACGAGCCGATGTAGCGAAGCTCAATGTAGCGCACCGCAAGCTCAATGCAGGCAGGGTCTTTTGCGCGCACGCCTTCGGCAATTTTGTAGAGTGTCGCACGGTACTGTAGCCAGTTCTTGCGATCTGGAAGCCAACACGGCGCACCGGGTTCTGTGGCTTCCGGCGCTGCAATGTCAAACAAGCCACCAAGAGCGCGATGGGTTGCGATTAGCTCGGCCTTGCTCCACCCCGTGGGAACTCCGTGATAGGTTTCCAGTGACACGCGGAATCGTCCGCCGTACGTGATCATTTTTTACAAGCTCCTACCCTCACGGGCGATGGGCAGTAAGTTGGGTACGGGCTCGCCGGTGCGTAAGCTGACCAGCCCGGCTTTGGCAAGCTGGACAATATAGGCCTTGCGGCAGCCCTGGGAGACATTGACACCGCTCTTGTGCATGGTGAGCGACCAGAATACCACAATCGAGCCCGCGGGCACCGGCACGGGAATGCCCTGGTCAGGGTCGTCGAGGCTATGGCACGCGAGTCCAATCGGTGTAGCCAGATGCTCCACCAGACCGTTTTTGTGTGAGCCGGGCCGCACCCAGACACAGCCGTTGTTCACTGTGGCCTCATTCAGCGCGATCCAGAGGGTGAGATACGGCGAGGGGCTCACCGGCGTGTAGCCGTCGTCCTGGTGCCACGGGAACTGCTGTGCGCCCTCGGGCATCTTGAAGACCGCCTGGTTCCAGTAGAGATCCACGTCGGGGCCAAGCAGCGCGACTCCCAGCGCAGCGATTTCCGGGCGGCGGCAGAAGGCGAGTAGCTCCGGGTCGTGCTCGGCGAGATACGCCGTGAACGTGATCTCGTTGGCACGCGAGATTCCCTCCGTGCCGCCTTTTTGGGCCAGTGTCTCCTCATGCCGCTTCTGAAATGTCTCGATCCGCGCCGTGACGTGCTCCAACACGCCGGGCGTGAAGACACGTTCGAGAACTACAAAACCGTCGTTGTTTAGTGTCTGTCGCTGCGTCTCTGTCAGGTTCATAAGCGCTATGGTATCGTAAAAATCTCCGCCTCGACTCGGTAGATTCGGGCATCGTGGAGAACGGCCTGCTCCGTGATATGTAGCCCTGGAGGAAGCACACCTTGCTTTAGCCCGGCGAGAATCGGGCCGTAGCGAGCATCTTTCTTGTCGCCCTCTGAGGGGCGGACCACGACATAGACGGGCGCTATTTGCTGGAGAAAATCCGTGTCCACTGGTTCGTTGTAAGGGTAGGCGGAAAAAGAGAACACGTGGGGCCGTCCCAGGAAAAAGGGAATGTCCATTGCATCATCGCCCAGAATGCGATCCGCGTTGGCTGTGTTCTTCGCCAGCCAAGCGAGGCGGGGGGAACGCACGATGGCTGGTGCCTCAAGCGGCGTGCTGAGAATCTTGACCTCCCTGCCTAGAGCCAGCAGAAGCCCCAGTGCCAGCACCGTTCGGACGGCCCGAGGGTTTCCAGCTAGGTTACCCAGGAGCAGGAGGAGAGGCACGCCTGCCGGGAGCAGTAGCCGGGAGTCTAGCGGATCGAAGTGAACCCGCGTGCGTTGGAGGATCAGCCCACTTGTGTAGATCAGCGCCCAGAGTATCAGGAGTACATCAGGCCGATGGGGGACGTTTCGCAGGCGCAGCGAGTGCCGCTTCCATAGGAACACGATTCCGAGAAAGACAAGGCTCACGAGGCCCTGGGCCACTTGTTGACGCTCCGCCAGGAAGAAGTTGCCGAGCAGCGCCTGGATGGCGTCCGTGATGTTTTGTTGCCAGCCCTGGTCGGAGGGGAGAGGTCGGGGAATCAGCTCCCCCGTGAGAGCTAAGTTACGGATGAGGATTGGCGCGACGGGCAACGCTGCCCCGAGTCCATAGGCGACTGCCCCCGAGAGAGCCCGTCCTTGACCCCGCCAGAGGATCCAGAGCAGCCCGAGGGGAATCCACCCCACGAGGGCGTAGCGGGTTGCAAAGGCGAGACCCGCCAGCAGGCCCGCCGCCGCCAACACCGGCGCACGAAGGTGTTTTCCTGGGGCGGTCACGAGCACAATACTTCCCAGGAGCACTGCCAGTGCCAGTGCCTCCGTGAGAGCGGTACGCCCCGCCTGTGCCAAGGGCGCATAGACCAGCAAGGCGGCGAGAACAAGCTGTGCACCACCATCTCCGTAGAAGCGGCGCGCGAGTAGCGTGCCCAGCCCGAGTGTGAGCAGATAGCCTAGTGCGGAGAGAAGTAGCGCCGCATCTTGGAAAGAGGCTCCTAGTGCATGAAGCACCGCGACCAGCAGAGGAAAAAGAGGCGCTTGAGCCACAAAAGGTACAGGGCCAGTGCTGGGAAGCGTCGCGAGTCGTGGCTGAAATACTCCCACTGTGGTCTGCACTAGGCCATCGCCCTGCGTCACGTGCCACGCGACATCCACGTAGTTCATAGCATCGTAGGGAAATTGCCGGGTGTGCGTCAGGGAGTTAACAACAAAGAGTAGCAGTAAAAGAGGTAGTAAGAATCTGGTAAGTCGCATAGTAACTTTGTCTGGTTGGCAACTTTTATGCCTAAACCCCTAAAATCCCGAAGTGAGCCAGCCCAGCGCGTCGCTCTGGCCTCTGACCTTGAAGCCGGGGTATCAGGGTTGTCGTCATTGCGTGCTGTGGTAGCATAAATCCATGAAAGTGATCTATGAACCTGAGATTGCTTCCCACGCGCCGGAGCTGTACTGCGTGGATGCACTTGCACAAAATTCTATCTGTGGCTGGGAGGGCTTTGATGCTGACGCCCAGGCACGCTACGAAGCCGACGGCTATCTGGTCGTTCGTGGGGCGCTCTCGGATAAGCAAGTGCGGGCGACACGAGAAGAGCTGCGCCTCATGACCCTAGCCGACGACCCGCGCTGCGGCTCCCTGGCCTACGAGGGCTCGCTCCCTGAGTACCTGCGCCGCGTAGACGTGCAGCACGGCGGCGCTCCTGTATCGCAGTTCTCACTGGGTCAAGATGGTGCGGGCCAGCCCGCGCTTGCTGCTGAAGAACGGGCACGCTATGTCCGCAAGTTCATGGACTTCACGCAAGAGCACCCGCCGCTGGCCGAAGTTGCGCACCTGCCCGAACTGCGCGAGAAGCCCTGGCACCAGGACCATGCCTACTTCAACTTTCCGCTGACCACCAAGATTGTAGGCGTCTGGATCGCGCTGGAAGACGTGCGCCCGGAGAACGGCTGCATGTTTGTTCTGGCAGGCGGCCACCAAGGCGGCCCCCGCACCCACTTCATGCGCCGCGACTGGCAGCTCTGCGACACGGAGGCGGAGGGGTTTGTGCGCACTGCCGTCCCGATGCAGGCGGGCGATCTCTTACTCTTCGATGGCAAGCTCCCCCACGGCACCCCGATCAACCAGACCGACGAAACCCGCTGGGCGCTCCAGTACCACTATCTCCCCAGCAGCGCCGTAAAAACCGACAATACCGTGCGCCTCGCCGCCTTCGGAGCCGACGGCAAAGATGTCTCCTGCTAATGCCCATGACCCGTACCGACTACTTCCGCTTCCGCACCCACACCTCTGGCCTCACCGACGACGAGCTAATCCACTTCGACTGGTTCGCAAAAATGGCGATGTACGACTGCTGGTCGCGCCCCCTACTTGCCGAAGACGCTGCGATTCATATGAACCTGCCATTTCAGCCCCACACAATGGCAGACTCTGAGCTGAGGGCACGCATAGAGCACTGGCACCATGACGGGCTGTTCTATAGAAAACTCGACGAAGATGACGGGCGACTTACCTACTATCTGACCCCCGCTGGTGGGGCGCTCTGGGCCGCCGAGCGCCTGCCTGTCTGGGACTGCTACTACATCTGGGAGTCGGCGACAGGTGGGGGTTGGTTATTTATTACAGCTTCCAACCGAAAGATCGCCAGCCAGCATCTGCGCTCCGCCATCCGCTGCCGCTACATCAATTCCTACAAGCACCCCCGCACCTACCGCCTAAACGGCTGCTGGCCAGACGAAGACTTTCCTTGGCCGCGCTTTAAGCGAGCCTGGCAGCTTCGCATTCGTGTCAAGCGCGACAATGGGCAGCTCGCCACCTACTGGGAGCAGTTTGAAAAGGAGCGCACGGGCTGGAGCGATCCAGAGGAGCTAATCTCTCTGCGTCTCAGCGGGGCGCTTCCGTGGCCTACGAGCTAAACCCACTCCCAGGTGTCGTCAATTATTGCCAGCGTGTGCCCGATGCCAGAGTCACACGTCACTTGACCGGCTACATTCACATCGAACGGCTCTGTCCAAGGATGCCCGAACTCGTCAACTTGATCCACGGCTAGAACGGCACCCGTGGCGATCAGTGCCTCGTAGACCACGCGAGTTTCGTCGTGCATCCAGCCTTCAGGCAAGCGGATGAAGCGCACTTTGTCGCCGATTTTTAGAGCACTCCAGAGCTCCGTCATAGGTGCTTCTTTAAAAATGCCCACGCCGACGGATCGTGGAACTCGTGGCCACCTTCGAAGACGAGAAACTCGAAGTTGGCCTCTTTGCCAATTTTTTTGTAGTGCTCCGCCGACGCTGGAGCGAGCTTGATGCCACCGTCGCGGTGATCAGCGTCGTCTTTGGTGCCTGCCTGAATGAGGAGAGGCCGTGGGCAGATCAGCGCCACTAAATCGGAGTCGAGAAGCTGGGAGAATCTATCCGGAAAGCGGAAGTCGGACGGGACGGAGAGCTCGTCGCGCTCGTAGCGCCACTCTTGGACGCCGAAGTAGCAGCTCGACACCGCCACTTTGATGCGCGGCTCCAGCGCGGGCGCGACAAGAGCGTAGTAGCCGCCGTACGAGAGCCCGACCATCGCGACGCGCTTGGGGTCAATTTCGGGGCGCTTGAGCAGCACATCCAGGCTGCGCGTGATCTTGGCGATCTCGACGGCAGTGAGGCTCGTCCCGAGTAGCTTCAGGCGCTCATCGGTGCGGTTGCGTACATCGCCAGGGAAACCGTCGGCCCGGAAAAGATGTTGGGGCGCAAAGACGGCGTAGCCACGCTTCACCCCGCCGCGCACCATGTCGTGGTAGTTCGCTCCGCCGTTAAAAAGCGCCACCTCCGGCGAGCCGCCGCCGCCGTGCATGGAGATCACCAGCGGAACGCGTCCCGTTGCGTTCTTTGGGACGATGTAGATTCCCTCGGCATGGACGCCCGGAAGCACCGGGATCATCGCGCGAAAATAAACTCCCAAACTGTCCTCGCCAATCTTTGTAAAGCTCGCCGCTTCCGTGTCGGGCTTGCCAGGTGGAGGCCAGCCGATGCTCTCCGCGAAGCGCTGGCGGAGCTTCTTCACATCGGAAATCCGGCGGCTCTGGTCAGTTTTCAAGGTCTGGATGTAGCTCTCCAGCTCTTTTGCCTGCTGGGTGCGCAGGGGGTTAGAATTAGCCACAGTGTCGTTGTAGAGGGGTGTTTGTTTCATGATTTATTGCGGGTCCAAATTAATTGCTAGTCCAAGTTAGGCAGCGTCGGGGAGGCGGGTTTGACAGCGCGGTGATCCACTCGCAGGAGCTTCTCCATGCCACGAAACTCTCTGATGAAGGCGACGAGATTGTCCGCTGCGCCGCCGATAATCACCCTACCCTTCTCCGCCGTGGCGAGCGTCGGCGCGCCGGAGACCCCCGTGGGAGTCGCGCCGCTGGTCCACTGAACCAGCTTCATCGGCCCCCAGCCGCGCGTCAGATCCACCGAGAGGAACTTGCTGCCCTCGCGCCCTGCCGCGCCCCCGTAGTGATCGCTGGCCTTATCCATCTGGACGTGCTCGGGAGCCAGGTGCAGGTACGCGCTGGTTTCTAGTTCACAGGCATGGGCCGCGCCGCCGTGCCCGCTGTCCCGGACTTTTTCAAACGCTTCAATCGCCAGATTCGTCCAGATTGTCGAGGCCACCAGTGCTTCAGTCTCCAGAGTCGCACGCCGAGCGATGAACTCACAGAGGTGCTCGTTGGAGCCGTGGCCATCTATAATCACGATCCGATCAAACCCGGCGTAGGCGACACTCTTGACCACATCCAAACAATACTCGATAAAGTGGGCATAAGTCACATGGATTGTCCCCGGAAAGTCCTGACCGTGCTCATTGTAGCCGTAGGGGATGGTCGGCATCACGAGTAGCTCCTGCGGAGCGCGTTTAGCTGCCTCCAAGCAGACACTACGCGCCAGAAAGTTATCCACATCAAGCGGCAGGTGATGCCCATGCTGCTCCGTGCTCCCAATGGGTAACAAGACGACTTTGCGTGCAAGCACGGCTTCGTTGAGCTCCGGCCACGTCAGGCCGTCGTAGAGTGTTTTGTCTAAACTATTCATAACCTCTCCTCCCCAGCCCTCCTCTCCCGGGTGCTCGTTCCTCGCTGGGAAAGGAGGGAGCCCGAAAAGCCCCTTTCCCAGCGAGCTTGCGAGCGCCCGGGAGAGGGGTTGGGGAGAGGTTACGTGAACCTCTTGAGCGCCTCTTCGTCAATCTCAATCCCTAGGCCGGGAGTCATTGAGATGGGCAAAAATCCCTCGTCGTCGAGTTTCCAGGGGATTTTGACGAGCTGATCTATGTACGCGGCGGGCGTGATGTACTCGACGTAGCGGGCCGTGGGAAGTGCGGCGGCCAGGGCGAGATCGGCAGCAAGCCCGACCGCCGTGTTCCAGCCGTGGCTGACAAAGCCAATATTATGGTCGTAGGCGGCCCAGGCGATCTTTCGAGCTTCGGAGAGGCCGCCGCACTTGGTGGTGTCGGGCTGGAGAATATCCACCGCGCCGCGCTCGATCCAGGGCAGAAAGCTCTGCCGCCGCACCAGTACCTCGCCACTCGTGATGGGCAAAGGCGCGTGCTCGCGTAGCTTGCAGAAGCCGTCTATGTCGTCGGGGGGGAGCGCTTCCTCAAACCAACCGACACCGTAGTCGGCGAGCATCTTACTGGTCTGGAGCGCCCACTTATAGCCGTGCGGCCAGAGCTGCTCGGAGCCGCCCGCATCCACAAATATCTCGACGTCGTTGCCGACGGTTTCGCGTGCGGTCTGGACAAGCAGCTTGTCGTAGCTACTATGCACGCGCCCAAAGCCCGACCAGCCGATCTTGATGGCCTTGAAGCCACGCTCCAGCACCGCTTCGAGTCGCTGTTTCAGCACGGGAGGCTCGGCAAAGAGAATCGAGGCGTAGGGCTTGATCTTATCGCGGTAGCAGCCGCCCAAGAGACGCGCGACAGGCTGGCCAGTCGCTTTGCCCAGAATATCCCAGAGCGCAATGTCCACACCCGAGATAGCGTGCGCCACGGTTCCGCCGCGTCCCTGCCAGAAGGTGGACTGGAGTAGTGTCTCACTCACCCGCTCGGGCTCCAGCGCTGACTCGCCAATGAGATAGGGCCGCAGGAGCGCCAGCGCCGCCGTGACCAGCGCCCCCGACGTGAAACAGCTCCCCCAGCCGGTGATGCCGCCGTCGGTCTCCACCCGGATCAGTGTGTGCAGCTCCTCGTCTTGATTGTAGCCCTGCGCCCAGCCGCCATCAGGGGTCGCCCCCCGCAGCGGCAGCGCCGTCACTGCCGTGATTAACATACGCCTATAATACCTGCCCTCATGAACGAGGACGGAATTTTGGTACAATCCTCGCATGATCCGATTTGGCATTGTGGGCGGCGGGTGGCGCACCGAGTTCTTTATGCGTATCGCACAGGCACTCCCAGAGCGCTTTGAAGTGACAGGAGTTGTGACGCGAAGCGCGGAAAAAGGCGCGGCACTGACAAAGATGTGGGGCGTACCGACGGTGCGCACGCCGGAGGAGTTATTAGCCGCGAAGCCCGACTTTTTGGTGCTCTCCGTGCCGTGGCCCGTGACACCGGAGCTGATTGTCTGGTGCGCCGAGCGCAGCATGCCCGTGCTGGCGGAGACGCCGCCCGCGCCCAATGAAGAGGCGTTGCGGGCGCTCTGGGAAAAAGTGGGCAGCACGGCCAAAGTGCAGATCGCGGAGCAGTATCCGTTCCAGCCGCACCACGCCGCCCGGATTGCCATTGCTCGCTCGGGGAAGCTCGGAACCGTGACGCAGGCGCAGGTCTCGGCGGTGCACGGCTACCACGGCATGGCGCTGATCCGTCGGTACTTGGATACTGGCTTTGAGCCCGTGACCATTCGAGCGCAGAAGTTCACGTCGCCGATTCTCAGTAGCCCGGGTCGCAACGGCGGCCCCCTGGAAGAGAAAGTCATGCCGTCGGGCCAGACGCTGGCGTGGCTGAATTTTGAGAGCGGCAAGCTTGGGGTGTTTGATTTTACGGGCGACCAGTATTTTTCCTATATTCGCAGCCAGCGTGTGCTCGTGCGTGGCGAGCGTGGGGAGATTTGTGACGAAACGGTACGGCTACTGCTCGACTATAAAACGCCGGTCGCGCTGACTTTGCGCCGCGAGGATGCCGGGCACCGAGGCAATCTTGAGGGCGCGTTCCACAAAGGCTACAGTGCGGGCACCGAGTGGGTCTATGAGAACCCTTTCCCGCTCGCCCGCCTCGCCGATGATGAGATCGCGATTGCGGAGTGCCTGGTGCGCATGGCGGAGTACGCCACGGGTGGCCCCGGCTACTACGGCCTCGCCGAGGGCTGCCACGACCACTACTTGGGCATCTTAATGGACCGCGCCGCTACCAGCGGCGAGACAGTCACAAGTGCGCCCGTGCCGTGGTAACCCCTCCCCCTGCCCCCTCCCCCGGGCAGTCGCAGGCTCCTTGGGGAAGGGGGAGAGGTTACTAGGAGACTGGCTAGAGTGCTGCTCGGTATAGCATCTCGAGATCAGAAACCGTGACGGAGCGTGGGTTGAACGTGGCGGTCCATTGACGAGCGGCTTCGGCGGCGAGGGTGGGCAGCAAGGATTCGGTAATGCCGCACTCGGTCAGGGTGGTGTGCATCTGTGCCTGCTCCAGCCAACCTGTCACAAGCGTGGCGAGCGCTTCAGGCGTGTGGCCCAAGGCCTCGTAGGCACGGTGGGCGGCGGGGTATTGTGCATTAAACCGGATGACGTGCGGGAGCATCACTCCAACGGCTTGTCCGTGTACCGTGCCAAAGTGCGCCGTGAGAGGGTTCGCCAGCGAGTGGGCGATACCCAGCATGGAGTACTCAATTGCCAGGCCCGCCCAGGTGGAGCCCAGTAGCATCCCCTCCCGCGCCTCAAGATTGTTCGGCTCCCTCAGTACCAAGCCAAAGCTTGCTGAGAGGAGCCGGAACGCTTCATGAGAGAAGAGCAGCGAGAGCGGGGTGCGGGGTTTGGTGACGGCGGTCTCGATGGCGTGCACCAGCGCATCTATCCCGACATTGGCGGTCACGCCTCGGGGGAGCGAGAGGGTCAGCTCAGGATCAAGAAGCGCAATCGTTGGCTCCGCGCCGGTCTCTCCCAGCGCCATCTTAGCATGGGTTGTGGCATCGGCGATAAGCGCATGGCACTGCACCTCGCTGCCGGTACCCGCCGTGGTAGGGATAGCAATAGAGGGTAGGAGGGGGCTTGCGAAACCTCGACGCACTGGGCTGGCGACCCAGAAATCACGGAGAGGACCACCGTTGGTGAGGATAAAATTTGTCCCTTTGGCCGTGTCCATCGCGGAGCCGCCGCCCAGTGCAATCAGTACCTCGGGACGAAACTGCCGGGCTATTTCCAGGCACGCCTCCACATCGTCTGTGGTCGGGTTCTCATGGACCGCGGCGAAGACAGCGGTTGCCACGCCCGCCGCACTCAGGAAGGTCTCTGCCCGCGCCGCGTGTCCCGCCTGAACGATTCCCGGGTCGGTGACGAGCAGCGCCCGCCTCCCCAGCCCCCGCGTGAGCTCCCCAAGCTGCGCGAGTGCCCCCGCCCCGCAGACAATCCGTGTGTGTAGCCGCCAGTCAAACATGGGGGGATTGTACCCGGGTACACTAGGACATCATGCCGCGCCGTCTGCGAACTGCCACCTTTGACCCTGAGCTGGTCGCTCAGCTTCGTGCCGTGAGTGGCCCCGAGCCGATTGCCGCGCTCAATCGCATCAAGGAGCGCGAGTGCGGCGAGCCACTGCTAGACATCCGCAAGCACTGCCCGGGCGTGAGAGTTGCCCGAACGTGCTTGCCCTACTTACGCCAAAGTGTTGCCGAGAAGCTGAACGCTGCGCAGGCCGCGCTCCCGGTGGGCTACAGACTACACGTCACGACGGCGCTACGCAGAAAAGAGACACAGCAGGCACTCTTTGATAAGTACTTTGCGGAGCTGACGGAAAAACACCCGGAGTGGAGCCGCGCCACCCTCCGTCGCCAGACCTGCCGTTTCTTTGCGCCGTATGATCAGCCTGCTCCCCCCGGCCACTGCACCGGAGCCGCCGTGGATGTCCATTTATTGCTTCCCTCGGGCAGGCAGGCCGAGCTGCGCAAGCCGCTCACGGGCTGGAAGGCTGCGCGGAGCCTCGCCACGGGCCTCAGCGAGAAAGCCGTTCGCCACCGCGAGATTCTCTTTGCCGCGATGCTCGCCGCTGGGTTTTCCAACTGCGCCGAGGAGTTCTGGCACTACAGCTACGGCGATGCCGGCTGGGCCGTGCGTGTCGGCGAGCGCGATTGCATCTACGGCTGGGCCGTCCTCGCGGGTTCCGCCCACACAAACGTAGGCGTCAGTGAGCCTTCGGCTTGGAACAAATGAAACCGGAATACTGTCCATAAGAAACCTCTGGTTTTTTCGGAGGTTTTGGGAAGCGCACCATGAGAATCGCGACGGCGGCGGAGCTGCGGGAGGCGGATCGTCAGGCCATTGAGAACCTGGGGATTCCGAACGCCTGCCTGATGCAGTCGGCGGGGGAGGCACTCGCGCGGGCGTGTGAGGGAGCACAGCGCGTGGCGTTTCTCTGTGGCAAGGGCAACAACGGCGGGGATGGGTTTGTCGCGGCAAGGCATCTCGCGGTGGCGGGAAAAGAGATCTCGGTTCTGTTGACGGGAGAAGAGAGGGAGCTTCGAGGCGATGCCGCCCTCCACTTTGCTTCGCTCCGTGCCTGTGGCGTGACGATACTACCGCTGAAAAATGCGCCACTCACGGGCTACGACTTACTGGTGGACTGTCTGCTGGGAACGGGTGCACGTGGCAAGCCCGAGGGCGTGACGGCGGCGGCGATTGTCGCCGCGAATGCCTCCGGGGTGCCGATTCTAGCCTGCGACCTGCCGTCGGGAGTGGATGCCGACACGGGGGAAGTGGTTGAGGGGCTGGCGATTCGGGCGCAGAAAACGCTCACGCTGGCGGCGCTCAAGCCCGGCCTCTTACTCTATCCGGGCGCAGAGTACGCGGGCAAAGTGACTGTCGCCGAGATTGGACTGCCGATTCTCACCCCTCCAACCCAGGAGCTGACCACAGCAAGCTGGGTAAAAGAAACCCTTCCTCGGCGCACACAAGGCCGCGATGCCAACAAAGGCGCGTTTGGAACCGTGCTGGTTGTGGCGGGTTCACGCGGCATGGCGGGGGCTGCCGTTCTGGCGGCGACGGCGGCGCTTCGTGCAGGAGCCGGGCTGGTCTACTTGGCCGTCCCCGAGAGTCTGGTCGCGACGGTCGCCGCGCTCTCTGCCGAAGTGGTGGTGCGCCCCCTGCCCGAGACACCGGAGGGCACGCACGGTGGCTCTGGAGCACTTGCCGCGCTCTTGCCGCTTTTAGAGCGCACCGATGCCCTTGCGCTCGGCCCCGGGCTAGCGGCGAGCGAGGCGGTGCAAGGCTTTGTGGAAGCCCTGCTCAAGAACACCAAACTTCCTCTGGTAATAGACGCCGATGGGCTCAATGCCATCGCGCAAAAAGCCGTGCTGCTCCAAACTCTTACGGGGCGTGAGCGTGTCCTGACACCGCATCCGGGCGAGCTGGGCCGACTGCTGGGAGTCCCCACTGCGGACGTCCAGGCGCACCGAACCCAGGCCGCGCTGCGCTGCGCACACACTTTTGGCTCCGTGACTCTGCTCAAAGGCGCACGAACTTTGGTCGGAACCCCCTCCGGTCGGCTATACTACAACCGCGAGGGTTCGGTGACGTTGGCGACGGCAGGAAGCGGCGATGTGCTAACCGGCGTGATAGCCGCGTTGCTCGCACAGGGCCTCTCTGCCACAGAGGCCGCTCGCTGTGGAGCCACCTGGCACGCACTGGCAGGGGAATCGCTGCTCGCAGGGGCACTTGCCGGTGAGATTCGGGATGCCCTGCCCGCCGTGCGGCAGCACTTAGAATCGGGGGATATTTGCGACCTATGAAGACACAACTGACGGCACTTGCTTTCTTACTTGCCACCAGCACGCAGGCACAAACACCGACGCCTGCGCCCAAGCTGGAGCCCCCTAAAACAGCGCTCGCCGCCACCCCGACGCCACAAAAAGCCACCCCGACACCCGATCCAAAAGCTGCGACGCCCGCGCCTGCCGCTTCTCCGACTGCTACCCCCGCGCCTGTGGCGACTCCTGCCCCGGTTGTGGTCGTGTTGCGTGAGAAAGAGCCGGAACAAAACAATAGCAGTAGCCTGATCGCGGGCTGGCTCGGGCTAGCGATTCTTGTCGGGGGTGGCTTCTTTGGTTGGCGTGCACTAAAAAGCAAAGGGGTGACGGTTACCGGAGCGTTCAAGCAGCTCGGGGTGGAGCTACCGCAGGAAGCGCCCCCCGCCACCGCGCCCATTGGCAAGCCCGCTGTGGCCCCGCTCCCGCCCATGCCCTCCCTCTCGGACTTACCCTCGGCAGGAGCAGCCCCCGCAGGCGTCGCCATTGCCAGTGGAGCGACGAGTGCGCCGCCACTGCCTGCCCCCACGGGGCAACCCAAGCTCGTGGGCTACAGTGGCCCTGCCGCTGGGAAAGTCATTCCGCTCATGGACGCTCTCAGCGTTGGCCGGGAACCCGACAACGCCCTCTCCCTCCCCACCGATAGCACCGTCAGCCGCAAGCACGCCCTTTTTCTGCCCACGGGCACCGGCTGGGAGCTCGCCGATAGCGGCTCCGCCAATGGGACCTTTATCAACGGCCAGCGCCTCACTACTCCACAGACCCTCTCCCACGGCGATGAGATTAAGATCGGCTCGTCGAGGTTACGCTATGAAGCGTGAGTCTGACCCCCTGACCCCCGCCCGGCGGGGGGACAATAAGGAATTTTCCGCATATCCCCCCCGTTGGACGGGGGATGGGGGGCGGGCAAAATGAACTTCCCCTCACGTATCCTGCTCTTTCTGCTGGCGGGAGCCGCCGCAGGGCTTCTTGTCGTCTTCCTCACGGATATCACCGGAATCCTGCGCATCACGGACCAGTGGCCACCTACCAAGACCGACCTGAACAACACGACCAGTGCCGCGGTGTGTTTTGGAGGCTTTCTGGGAGCGCTCTTTGGTGTCGCAAACAATCTGGCCTCGGGCACTCGTGACTGGGTGCGTGCTGTGGGCTTCGGGTTGGGGATTGGAGTTGCTGCCGGGTTTGTCGGGATCACGTTTGGGATGGCGGTCTTTGCCCCGCTCTATGTGGAAAAAGCCCGCAATCCGCTAGCATTTTTGGGCAATGTGATCGCCCGGGGGCTGGGCTGGTGCTTTATCGGGGCGCTGGCCGGAACCGCCGAGGGCTGGCGTAAACAGAGTATCCGAGTGGGGCGCAATGGCCTGATCGGCGGCGCGATCGGCGGCTTGCTAGGCGGGGCGGTATTTGAGATCGCGCCGTATCTGATGCCGGGAGTTCGAGCGGGAGCGGTCTCTCGTACGCTGGGCTTTGTGATCACGGGAGCGATGATTGGGCTGTTTATCGCACTGGTTCAAGAGTGGCTCAAAGAAGCTTGGGTGAAGATTCAAGTGGGCCGCAATGAGTTTAGCAAAGAGATTCTCTTAGAAAAATCGGAGAGTAAGATCGGCAGAAGTGAGCTGTGCGACATCCCTCTTTTTGGCAACGCGCAGATCGGGCGCAGCCACGCACTGCTGGTCGCGCTTCCCAGCGGCGGCTACGCCGTGCGCGACACGGGCGAGTCGCCAATCGGTGTGCTGGTCAATGGCGCGAAGATAAATACTGAGCAGAAAGTGCGCTCGGGCGACCAGATCCAGATCGTGGACCGAGTGCTGGTGTTCTTTGAGAAACAAGTCCGCCAGCGCACGGTGCTGGAGAACCGCGACATCAAGCAAGCGCCTGCCATTCCCGTAGCGCAGCCGGGCGTGTCGCCATATGCCATTCCACAAACTCCCCCGCCCGGCGGGGGCCGGGGGGGAGGCAGATTGCTCGTGGTGGCGGGGCCGCACTCAGGGCAGAGCTTTGCGCTCCTTGCCGGGCTGGTCTTTGGGCGCGACCCTGGCAATGGCGCCGCGCTCCCCGCCGACACCAAAGCGTCACGGCGGCATGCACAGCTAGTCAGTGACAGTGGCGGCGTGGCGCTGGAAGACTTAGGAAGCACCAACGGGACATTCGTCAACGGCCAGCGCATCACCCGAGTCGCACTCGCCCCGGGCGATCAGATCGTGATTGGTACCAGTACACTGAAAGTAGAATAAGTCCTCGTTGTCCCCCCGCCGGGCGGGGGTTAGGGGGTAGGAAAAAATATGGATCAGACAATTCGCGTGAATCCGACAATGCTGGGAGGCGATCCCAACCGAACGCAGATGGCTCAGCCAACCGTGATGGGATTTCCCTCGCCGGGCGGGGGCCAAGGGGGCGGCCCGTCGCTGGCGCTCAGTGTGCGGGTGAGTAATCGCTACGCCTTTGCGGGAGATCGGACACGGGCGCACGTGCTGACACAAATCTCGGCGGCAAGCTCCCCCAATCTTGGGGGCGGGGGGGGCCATAAGCGGTTGCCGGTCAATGTCTGCCTGGTGATTGACCGCTCTGGCTCGATGGATGGCTCGCCGATTCAGTACGTCAAGAAAGCCTGCGAGCATGTCGTTGATCTACTCACCCCCGATGATGTACTCTCCATCGTCACTTTTGAAGAGTCGGTTGAGGTGCTCATGCCCGCGCGGCGTGTGACGGACCCGAATCTCATCAAGCAGCACATCCAGCGCATTGTTGCTGGAACCACGACGAATCTCTTTGATGGGCTTTATGCAGGCGGCTCCCAAGTCGCGTCGGTGCCAATGGCGGGCTACGTCACCCGTGTTTTATTACTTACCGACGGCGAGCCGACGGCGGGACTAAAGGACTTTGGGAGCATTGTCCAGCAAGTGGCGGATCTGAAAGCGCGTGGTATCACGGTCACTGCGCTGGGTTTTGGGCCAGAGTACAACGAGGAGCTCATGGCTGGGATCGCCCGCCGCTCGGGGGGGAACTACTACTACATCGAGCGCCCCGAGCAGATCCCCGAGGTCTTTCAAAAAGAGATGCTGACCATCTTAGGCGTCACTGCGAAGAACATACGGCTTACCCTCACGCTCCCACGCGGGGTCACCGTGCGCCAGTGCTACGGCTCCCCGCCCGAGCTAGGCGCACGTCACGCCGCCATCACCCTCCCCGATATCGAGCGCGGCGCAACGGTGACCAAGCTCTGGGAAGTGGACTACGACCCGCACGCCGTGGCGAGCTTCCGCACCGCGAAAGTGATCCTCTCCTGGGACGATGGCGCGACCGGGCAGCGCGAGACGCTCACCGCCAACGCCGTAGTCGAGTTCACCGGAGACGCGTCCCGAGTGCCGTCGGGAGCTGATCCGTTAGTTGCCCAAGAGCTCAGCTCCATGCAGGCCGCACGTGACCTCGAGAAAACGATGATGGGGATGCGCACTCAGCAGCTCAACCTCGCGGATCTGACAGCGGCTCTCAATAAAACGCAGCAGATGTTCACCCAGCAAGGCAACACCGAGGCCGCGAAAACCGTCCAGATGGCCACCCAAGCCGCCCAGCGCGGTGATACAGGAGGCGCGGAGAAGACCCTGATCGGTACGATCTACAGCCTTGATCTAGGAAAACGGAGCTAGGCACTCCCCCGCTCGTCCCTCGCCACCCCCTCTCCCTCTTTTCCGCGTTCCGCGGAAGGAGAGGGGGTACATTAACGGAAGACCCCCTCAGACTCCCCCTTCCTTCGCCCCTCGGAACGAGGGTTTCAGGCGAAGGAAGGGGGCCGGGGGGATGGATGCAAAAATGCTTGATTATTATGCCATTCTTGGGGTCTCGCAAAGCGCGACGGAGAGCGAGATCCGCACCGCCATGCGCGAGAAAACCCCCGCCGCTCAGCAAGACCCCGACAAGTTCGCGATCTTGATGGACGCCTTTGATACGCTCAAAGACCCGCAAAAACGCGCCGTGTACGATGCACAACGCAAGGTACCTGTGCAGGCTCCCCCGCGAGCGGGGGCTGGCGGCGCTCTGATCGTCGCCGGGGCTTGCCCCCTCTGCAACACGCTCGCGCCCGCCGACGAGGGCTTCTGCTCCGAGTGCGGCTACATGCTCGCTAGCACGGTCGGGGCCACGCCGCAGGCATCGCCACTGCCCAAGCTGGTCGAGGAAAATGGGCGTGAGCTGATGCTCCGTGTGGGGGAGAGCATTGTCGGACGCGAGGGAGCCGATGTCGCGCTGGCGCACCCGACCATCTCGCGCCGCCATGCCCGGTTTATTGTCTCTGGCGGCAATCATGTCACTCTGGAGGATCTCGGGAGCACCAACGGCACGAAAGTCGCGGGTCAGCCGCTCCCCGCCGGGAGCCAGAAAGCCCTCACCCACGGCCAGGCGATCCAGTTTGGCTCGGTGAAGCTCACGATCCAGATTCCCCATGTCGCCCAGCCCGAGCGCCGCTCATTGGGAGCCAAAGACCCTGGTCGCGCCCCGATTGCCGCACTAGGTGGCACGGTCAGCGGTGCAAGACTCGAAAGCCCAAGCGGCTCGCACACGCTTAAAGCCGCCGTCACCACCGTGGGCCGTAAAGCGGGCAATGACATCGTCCTCACCGGAGACTCGTTCGTCTCCAGCAGCCACGCCAAGCTGATTTTTGAGAACGGCACCTACAAAGTCATTGACATTGGCAGCACCAACGGGACGCGGCTCAATGGGACAAAACTCGTCGCCAATGTTGCCGAAACGCTCTCCAGCGGCGACGTGATCCAGTTCGGCCAAACGGGGTTTACGTTTAAGGTCTGATCCTCTCCATGAACGCCCGGAGCGGGGGGAGCATTTTTCGGTACTCGACCAGAAACGCATCGTGGCCGTACGACGACTCCACGATAAAGCTGGTGGCATCCACGCCGCGTTTTTGCATGCGCTCGATCATCTCATGGGTCTCTCGTACGGGGAACAGATCGTCGCTGGAGATACCGATCACGAGGCACTTGGCTTTGATGCGCGCCAGGGCATCGGTGAGCGACGGGTAGCCGCGCGAGACATCGTGCAAATCAATGGCTCTTGAGAGATAAAGATAGCTATTGGCATCGAAGCGCTTGACGAGTTTTTCCCCTTCGTCGTGCAGGTAGCGCTCGACATCGAAGCGGGCGTGCAGATCGTGGCGGAAGGCGGATTCCTCGTCTTGCGTGGCGCTGGTTCTGCCAAACATATCCTGCATGGTGGCATCGGTGAGGAAGGTGATGGTGGCGATCATGCGGGCCAGCGCCAGGCCAGAATCGGGGCCGCCTTCGGGACTGTCGTAGTAGTTGCCACTTTTCCACTTCGGATCCAGCAGAATCGCATGGCGGGCGCACTCATTGAAGGCAATGCTCCGCGCCCCCACTCTGGCGCTGGTGGCAATCGGGATGCAGTGCTTCACCTGCTCGGGGTAGATCACCGCCCATTCCAGTGCCTGCATCCCACCCATCGAGCCGCCGGTGACAACCGCAAGCTCCGTCACTCCAAAATGCTCCTGCAGAAAACGGGCTTGGAGACGCACCATGTCGCGCACCGTGATAATCGGAAAAGTCATCGCGTAGGGCTTGCCCGTGCGGGGGTTCACCGACGACGGCCCGGTGGTGCCCCGGCAGCCGCCGAGCACATTGGGCGCGATCACGCAGTATTTCTCGGTATCAAAGGCTTTTCCGGGGCCGATAAAACCGTCCCAGTAGCCCAGGGAGCGATTCTCCCAGGCATATTTTCCGGCGGCGTGCGACGAGCCCGTGATGCCGTGAAGCACCAGAATCACGTTGTCACGGGCCGCGTTGAGCTCCCCGTACCTCTCGTAGGCGACCGTCACCTCGGAGAGTGTCTGCCGGTTCTCACAGACAAACTCCCCTAGTGTGATGCTTTCTTTAGTCACCAGCCCGACACTGTACTCCTGCTCGTCCGGGTGTGTAAAACTCATCTGCCGATCACCCACTCATCTTCGCCCGTCGCGCCGCCGACCTGCACTTCAATGCCCTCGGCAGCCGCCCACTCCAGGGCACCGTCTATGTTCTCGCGGGTGCCGGTCAGATCAAGCACCGTGTAGCCCCCGATCTTCGAGTCTATGTTGGCCTTACGAATGGAGAACTTCAGGCTCCAGTCGTGAGCGAAGTGCCAGATAATGGGTTTGGTTGCCTCGGCAAGAGGAAAATTAAGCTGTACGCGGATCGTCTCGGTATTCACGTTCCCATTGTACAATGCCCACATGAAAAACCTACTGTGTGGCCTGGCGCTTGCGCTCCTCGCCCTCCCTGCGTCGGCGCAGCTCCAAGTCCAGCTAGGCGGCACGGCGGGCTTCGGCTCCTCCGATCCATACTCGGTGGGCGATGCCTACTCGTCGGTCTCGCTGAAGCTGGGGAGCGTTCTGCATCTCTACAGCGAGAACCTCTACGCGCTCCGCCGTAGCCGCCAGGGCTTCAGTGGCAATGGAGTCGCGCTACACTTGGACGCCGACTCGGGGTATTTTGGGGTGGGGATCGGAGGCTACGGCTGGCGCGGCACGGGGACGCGGCTCTTTATCGGGTGGCCTACCGGCCCCCACCAGACCTTTGAGCTATCCTATACCCGCCTCAAGCGCGGCGGCTCCACCGATCCGGTCTTCACCTACGGCATCCGGTTTTAAAGAAAGGGCTTATGCGAGCTGCTTTGGGATCAGAAGTACGCCGATGAAACTAAGGCCAGTAAAGACGCTCACTGCCATCTTGCCATTACCACTAACGTGAGCAACTGCCCCCAAGCGAGGAGTCCCCGGAGGTACCAGAGAGTCAAGAAGAGCTGGCTGCCCCTCTTTCCAGCGCAAGGCACGGTTACCATCCCTCCTAACCCGATCACTTCTCCCTTCTGATCACGCTCCGAGTAGTAAACTACGGAAAACCACACCGGGCCGGTCAGAATCTCATTGGGAGACTCAATGGTCTGGGTATAGCTCTCCGAGCGGTCATCTCGATTGACAAGAAAAAGAACAGGGCCTCCTGTGCCTACTGTAATTCGTACAGAGAGGGCCGAGGACTGTACATCAACCGTGTTACGCGAACGGGATCGCCAGTGGATTTTAAGACGAACTCGAGTCAGTGTGGGGGTCGGAGTTGGACTCGGAGTAGGATCAGCGCCAGGGCCTCCGGCACTACAGCTCCAGCTCACAAGGCCCAAAAGAAAAATAGAGAAAAATAGTAAGGGACGCATGTGACGCATACCAAGGGAATCATACCTGTAAATTCTATAGGAAAGTGCCTCGTTCAGCCAATTCTTACGTGTTCTCTAGAAAATTCAGTAGCATGGCGTGGCCGTGCTCCGTCAGCACCGACTCGGGGTGGAACTGGACGCCCTCGATGGGAAGCGTTTTGTGGCGCACCCCCATGATCTCACCGTCCTCGCTGGTCGCCGTCACTTCAAGGCACTCGGGCAGGCTCGCGCGCTCAATGACCAGCGAGTGGTAACGAATCGCGGGAAAGTCCTGCGGCAGGTTTGCAAAGACCCCGACACCCTCGTGGTGGATCGTGCTGGTCTTACCGTGCATCAGTCGCTGCGCCCGGATGATCTTGCCGCCAAATGCATGCCCGATGCTCTGATGCCCTAGACAGACGCCCAGGATCGGAATCTCCCCCGCAAAGCGCTGGATCACCGCCACCGAGACCCCCGCCTCGGCAGGTGAGCAGGGCCCCGGCGAGATAAGCAGATGATCGGGTTTCAGCGCCGTGATCTCGTCAAGCGTGATGGCATCATTACGGTGTACCACGATCTCCTGGCCCAGCTCTCCGAGATACTGAACGAGATTATAGGTGAACGAGTCGTAGTTATCAATTACTAATATCATTATTTGTTACTCTTGCAGAGCAAAGATAGTGTTCCAGGTTCGCCCAGCGAATCCCAGGAATCGTCAGGGGTGCGTGCATTCGGAAGTCCCAGACCGCCGCTTCCGAGTCTTGCTCGTGCCACTCCGGCCCCAGGGCATCCAGAAGCAAGCGCTGCATTTTCTCCGGGCTCTCGTCGAGCTGCCAGTCGAACAGTACTTCCTGGTATTCTTCAATCTTCCAGTACCGCTCAATCGGCTTGAGTATGGGCTGGACAAAACGGCGCAACACTTCACCAATTTGATCGGCGATAGGCTGGGCCGCCTGGGCGCTCTTCGCCTCGACGTAGCACCGAAGATAGCCACACCACGGTTCTTTCGGCAGAGTCGTCACGGGAACCGGGACTCCCGGATGACCTCGCAGGTCTGGGAGATGTACTCGGCGTAGAAGTCGGTGCGCCCACGCTCCTGAGCGTTCTGGTGGATGGTGTTGTTGCGCCAGGCCAGCACGGCCTCATCGCTCTCGAACTCGGCGATAGTGACGCGCTCACCGTCCGTAGCTGTAAAGGTCTTCAGGGAAATAAAACCCGACTGCTGCTTTGCCAGCTCCACCATCTGAGGAGCGAGCTCGGCGTAGGCTTCGGTGGCCTCCGGGCGGAGGCGGTTGCGGAAAACGGTGACGATCATAACATTACCTCGTGAGTTGTTGCTGTGGTTCGATAATCTCTAAGCGACGGAAGCGCCCCTCGACGACTTCGGCGAGCACGGGGACGGTATCCAAACCCGCTTCGGCGAACTCGACCGCACGCCGAGCGGCGGCGGACTTATTGACGGTTTCCTCAAACTCGGCGGCGTGCTGCGAGTCCGCGACAATGCCGCCACCCGCTTGCACATGCACTTTACCGTTATGGATCACGGCGGTACGAATCGTGATGGAGGCGTCGAGGTTTCCGTTGTAGGAAAAATAGCCAATCGCCCCGCCATAGACCCCACGCCGGGTGGGCTCCAGGCTCTCAATAATCTGCATAGCACGCACTTTCGGAGCGCCGGAGAGTGTCCCCGCCGGGAAAGTGGCGCGCAGCACATCCATCGGTGTGACTTCGCTTCGCAGCTTGCCACAGATATTACTCACAATATGCATTACATGCGAGTATTTTTCAATGACCATTAAGTCCGTCACTTTCACCGAGCCGTACTCACAGACCCGCCCGATATCGTTGCGGCCCAGATCAACCAGCATAATGTGCTCGGCGCGCTCTTTGTCATCGGCGAGAAGCTCGGTTTCTAGCGCGGCGTCTTCCTCGGGTGTCTCGCCACGTTTGCGGGTTCCGGCGATGGGCCGGACGCGCACGGTGCGCTCCTCGACCGTGCATAGAATCTCCGGTGATGCCCCCACTAAGATCGGGCCGTCCTCAAACTTCAGAAAGAACATGTACGGCGAGGGATTCAGCGAGCGCAAGGCGCGATAGACATCAAACGCATCACCATCGTAGGGCCGCGAGAAGCGCTGGGAGAGCACGGCCTGAATAATATCGCCGCCCGAAATATACTCCTTGGCCGTGGTCAGCATCTCCTCGTAGTGGGTGCGGGTAAGATTCGACTCCCACGGCGGTGGGGCACTGTTTCGTTTACTTGGCATCCCCATCAGATCGGGAATCGGAGCCCGGAGCGCCCCGATCATGTCCTCGACTTTTTCGCAGGCCGTGTCGTAGGCCGCATCTAAGTCATCGCCAGGTTCCACGTGGGCATTCGCTAGCACTACGATCCGATGCTTCACATGATCAAAAATGCAGAGTGTGTCGGTGAGCATCAAGTACACATCGTCAAGGTTCAGATCGTCGTGGGTCTTCTGGCCGATGGGCTCTAAAAAGCGCACCCAGTCGTAGCCGATGTAGCCTACCGCACCCCCCACAAAGCGCGGCAGATTCGGTGTCTCCACAAACTTCACTTTGGCGAGCTCGGCTTCCAGGACGTGCAGCGGATCCTCGCCCTTTGCCAGCGGAATCAGCCTTGTCTTTCCGCGTTCGGTCAGCGTCACACTCGTGCCACGGCTCCGCAAGACCACGCGCGGGTCGGAGCCGAGAAACGAGTAGCGGGCCATTCGCTCGCCGCCCTCGACAGACTCCAGCAAAAACGCATTGGGCCGGTGTGCCAGGCGCTTAAACGCCGAGACAGGCGTCTCCATATCGGCCAGGATCTCCCGGGAGACGGGGATCACATTGCCCTGGGTGGCTAGTGCCTTAAAGGTCGCTCGATCAGGTGTGGTAGGAAACATAGGTTGTTCTTATTCCAGACACAAAAAAACAGGCTCCCGGGTTATCGTAACTCGGGAGCCTGCCTTCTCTTTCGTGTGCAGCGTCGGCGTGTCTCAGCTCGTAGCGCGCACCGGGCAAGCCCCCGTGCGCCACCACCACTGTAAAATTTGCTCTCGCGTTTGCATTGCGGCTACGATACCACGGCTTTGGAAACGAGACAACCTGTGCCGCAGTTACTCGCACTGTGCCCAGTCTGCGGTGGCGATAATTTCGCGCATCTCGGCTTCGGTTTTTTCGAGCTTGGCGGCGCTCTTGGCGACATCTTCCAAGTCCATGCCGTAGAGGTTGTTTTTGCCCTTGTCGGCGAGCCCGGCGGCGTTCCAGGGGGCGATGGCGTCGGTGAGGGGAATTTTGTTTTGCTTCCAGGCCTGGAAGCTTTGGCGGAACTGTGGGTTTTGCGTGAGGAGGTAGCCCTTGACGAGATCACTCCGGCCCGTGCGGCGGGCGAGCTCGGAGAAACTGGCGGCGGCGAAGTAGAACATCGTGGTGTCCACAAAGCGTGGGAAGTCGGCAAAGGCGGCGTAGTTGGCGGCGATAAACTCCGCGACCCAGTCTAGCTCGGCGAAGGTGGTGGCTTCGTAAGCGGCAAGGCCACCCGGGGTGACGCCTTCCGTGAGTAGTTTTGCAATGCGCTGGATGCCGAGCAGCGTGAGGGGCATTCCGGTGGAGTAGAGCGGATCAATAAACCCGGCGGCGGAGGGCAGACGAAGATAGCCCTCGCCGACAGCATTTGCCGCCCGGTAGGAGAGCTTGCGGGCATAGTGCCACTTTTCGATTGGTTTCGCGGCGGCGAACTGGGCTTGGATGGCGGGAAAGCGCACCAGAAACCGCTCCCAGGCGGCTTGGTTGCCCTCTGAGAGCTGCAATTCATCGGCGAGCCAGCTCTCGACCGCAAATCCGGCGCTGGTAACGCCGTTATCGAAGGGGAGAATCCACATCCAGCCGCCGGGAAAGACATAGTGGCTCGCGGCGGCATCGGGAGGATAGGGGTAGGCCTCCCTCCTGTGTGCATCCCTCCCCCCGGCCCCCTCCCTTCGCCTGAAACCCTCCTTCGTCGGCGGGAAGGAAGGGGGAGAACCCACCCCTCTGACTCCCCTCCCTTCTTCAACTCCCCTCCCTTCGCCCCTCGGAACGAGGGTTTCAGGCGAAGGGAGGGGCTGGGGGAGGGATGCACACAGGAGGGAGGCCCCCTTTACCCTCACGAAGTGCGAGTAGAGCGCCTCCGTTTTTGGGTAGCCGGCAAACCCGACATCCTTGCTCCAGAGCTTTCCTGGCCCGGTGGCATCCACGAGAAAGTAGGCGGTGTGCTCGTTGAGGTGCCAGATGTCGCCGATATGCTCGTGCCGCGTCAGAGGGGTATTTTCTTGGTACGCCACACCCAAGGCGATGGCTTCTTTGACCAGAAAGTGATCGACATCGGCGCGGAGCCAGTGCGTATCGGCACAAGCGTCGCCTGGGGAGGCGGCAACTAACAAACGCTCGCCGGGCTGCGTGCCGTAGTAGGTGAAGCCGCGCTTGAGCCCGACGCCTAGCTCCGGGTAGTGCGTCTTCCATGCGCCGTAGGTGGCGAGAGGCAATAGGCGTGGCAGGTCATAGGTGTGGGCGATCTCCTCGATCAGTAAGTTCATCAGCGGCGACGTGCTCTCGCCTATCGCAAAGCGCGGGTGGCTGCCTTGCTCTAAAAGCAAAACGGACTTGCCCAGGCGACGCGCGACCATGGCAAGAAGCGCACCGCCAAAGCCTGAACCGACAATGGCGAGATCAAAAATCATAAGGGAATGTTACCCCTTCTCCCCCTTGCTTCGTCCCTTGGAGCGCGGAAAAGAGCGAAGGAAGGGGGCCGAGGGGAGGGATGCCAGGTAAAATAGCACCATGTCTCAGCGCGTTTTGCTTTGTTCTCTGGATGGCGTCCGGCCCGATGCCATTCTTGCCTGCCAGACGCCCACGATTCAGCGGCTCGCTCGCGAGGGTGCGCACACGTGGAAGGCATCGTCGGTGATGCCCTCGGTGACCCTGCCGTGTCACACGTCCATGCTGCGCGGCGTGGATGTACCGCGTCACGGGATCACCAGCAACACCTTCACGCCGCTCGCTCGGCCCGTTCCCAGCGTGATGGACGCGGCGGCGGGCTACGGCAAGCGGGTAGGCTTTTTCTACAACTGGGAGCAGCTCAGAGATCTGGCCGCGCCAGGGAGCACGAAAATTAGTGCCTGCTACGGTGAGGCACATCTTTTTGAGAGCGACCAGAAAGTGGCGGGTGCAGCCATTGCGGCGCTTCAGAGCGATGCTCTAGATTTTGTTTTTGTCTATTTCGGACATCCGGATGAAGCTGGTCACGCGCACGGCTGGATGACCGAGCCGTACTTAAAAGCCATTGAAAACGCCGACATCTGCCTAGCGCAGGTGCTAAAATATTGGGAGGGCATTGTGTGCATTGTCAGTGATCATGGAGGGCACGGACGTAGCCATGGCACGAACTGCGCGGAGGACATGACTATTCCTTTTATTTTGCACGGGCCCGGCATTGCGGCGGGGCGGGAACTCAACGAGCCGATTTTCCTGTACGATGTCTGTCCGACCTTGGCGCACGCCCTGGGAGTTCCCGCTTGCCGTGAGTGGGATGGCCGGATCGTAGTAGAGGCATTTGAGTAGTCTATGAACGATAATGTGAAAGAATGGAAGCTGGTTCAAGGTGCACTGGGGCTAGTTGCTGCCTCAGCGCTGGGCTTCTATGTACTTTCTGGTAACTTCCAGGCACGCGAGTGGTTTCCCTTCTTACCGCCTTCGCCGCCCCCGAACACCCTGCTCTTCCATGCCGACGCCATGCGTCGCACTTTCCAAGCCCAGCGCTTCTCGGAGGCTCTGGGAGAGGCAGAGTGGGTGCTGCAACGCGACAAAGAGAATCCGGCGGCGATCCGAACGCGAGCCGCCTGTCTGCTACATGTAGGGCGCTTTGAGGAGGCGGAGAGGGTCTTTCGCCGTCTGGTCGAAAAAGATAAAAAGGACATTCCGGCCCGCCTGGCACTGGCGACTGCTCTACGAGGCAAGGGCGACGAAGACAGGGCCCGTGGGATCTTGTTGCGCCTTTTAACAGATCCGTATGCCGACGCCTTGCAACAAGATGCGGCGCGTGCCTCGCTCGATGCCATAGACTCCAAAGAGGGGCTCTTTCCCGACCAGCCCACTCCGCAGCCAAAACCCAGCCCTGCCGCCTCCCCCACGCCCGCACCGCTTCCAGCGATTGCGATCAATCTGCCCGGTCTGTCGGGGGCGGATTTTCCAGGCATCCGGCCCGCGTCCGCTCCGCTGGGCATGCGGGAGCACATCGTGTCCACGCCCACTCCGAAAACCACCCCCGAGCCTTCGGTTGCCGCAGTGACTCTGCCCGTCTTCACACCTCGGGGAACCCCAGAACCGGGCGAGACGGAGCCCGGCGAGACAGAGCCTGCTTCATCGCGAACCGCTCCCTTGGAGATTCCACCGCCCGCAAATATTGAGCGTGCGCCAATTTCTAGCAACATCCTCCCCGCCACGATCACGGTGCCACACCGGATTCTTCCTGCCACGGTCGCCACCCAGAAAGCCGTCCCTCAAAAGAGAACAAAGAAGCCCAAAGCAAGTACCACAAAAAAGAAAATAACGCCCACAAAAAAGAAAACCAGCGCGAAGAAGCCCGTGACAAAGAAGCTATTGTAGCGATCCCACAACAAAACATAGCGGCTCCCCTCAGAGTATGATAGAGTGGTGCGTCAATTTGACAATTGTGTATCGTTGGTGGATTTCGCACTCCGGTTTGCTTCTCCTTCTGAGTCCTCGCTGCACCACTAAACCACGTTTTAATTACGTTCGAATCTGCCTGAACCGGCGCTGTCTCCTCCCTATTTGAGGGCACAGACGCAGGCTGATTTTCAGGAGATTTTTTTTATGAGTTTCGATTCCCTCGGCCTGCGTGCCGAGCTTCTGCGTGCGATCAGCGATTCTGGCTACACCGAGCCCACTCCTATCCAGGCACAGGCAATTCCCTTGATCCTAGAGGGCCGCGATGTCCTCGCCGCCGCCCAGACGGGCACGGGCAAGACCGCTGGCTTTACCCTTCCCTTGCTTCAGAAGCTGAGTACGGGCAAGGGTGCCGCTCACCCGCGCCGCCAGCCGATTCGTGCCCTGATCCTCACCCCTACCCGTGAGCTCGCCGCGCAGATTGAGGAGAGTGTTCGCACCTACGGTGCCCACTTACCCTTGAAGGCTGCGGTTGTTTTTGGTGGGGTCAAGATCGGTCCCCAGATCAGTGCGCTCAATAAAGGCGTGGACATTCTTGTGGCAACACCGGGTCGTCTACTAGACCACGTGAGCCAGCGCACCGTGAACCTCAGCCAGGTCGAGATCTTTGTTTTAGACGAGGCCGACCGGATGCTCGACATGGGCTTTATCCGCGACATTAAGCAAGTGCTCTCCCTGCTGCCCACGCGCCGCCAGAACCTGCTCTTCTCCGCCACGTTCTCCAATGAGATCAAGACGCTTGCAGATGACCTGCTCGACAGCCCGGTGCGCGTGGAAGTCCCCCGGGAGCACCTAGAGAGCGAGCTGGTAACCCAGTGCGCTTACTCCGTCGCCAAAGACAGCAAGCGCGAGCTTCTGGAGCACCTGCTCGCGACCACAATCAAGGGCCAAGTGCTTGTCTTCACCCGTACCAAGCACGGTGCGGATCGGCTCTGCAAGCAGCTCGTGCGCGGTGGCACCCACGCCGCTGCCATCCACGGGAACCGTAGCCAGCCCCAGCGCATCAAGGCACTCGCGGACTTCAAGTCCGGGGGGATTCGGGTTCTGGTCGCTACGGATATCGCGGCACGTGGGCTGGATATCGACCAGCTTCCGTTTGTCGTGAACTACGAGCTACCCAATGTCCCCGAGGATTATGTCCATCGCATCGGGCGCACGGGCCGTGCAGGCACACCCGGCGAGGCAGTCTCTCTGGTAAGCGCCGACGAGCGCACCTATGTGGCGGACATTGAGAAGCTCATTCAGAAAAGGATCGAGCGCAAGGTCGCCACGGACTTTACGCCCTCGGTCGTGGAGACGGCGGAGACCTCGACTACCCCGCCGCACCGCAACGGCGGTCAATCTCGCGGCTCCCAGAGCTCACAGCCCCGTCAGTTCCCCAGCCCCAAGTCACTAGGGGGCAACGCCAGCGGGGGACGCTCCGCCGGTAGCCGCAACTTCGGTAGCGGACGCCGTAGCTACTAATCTTCGGCTCTACTAACTTTGCTATCCACGGGTATCAGCCATAGAGCCCGTGGAGCAGCGAGGTGGCAAGCTGCTGGAGGTACTCGGATCCTTTTTCGTTGATTAAGGGGAGCACGGGGTCTAGGTAGCGTTGCGCTCCAGATAGGTCGCCCAGCCCACCAAGTACCCAAGCTTGAACTCAATGCAGACTGCAATGCAGCTCTGAATATTGCGTTTAAGGCACGGGGCAATGTAACCGGGTACCCCCTGGGTGCTATGGACGGCACGACAGCTCCGGCTTCGTGACTGTCAAAGCCCCCGCATTTATGCGTGGGGATAAGTTACCTGGATTGATATGTAAAGGGCTAGGGAGCACATGGCAGCTCGCGTCCCCGTGCAGAGGCTCTGGAAAATGGTACTCCCTGGCGCGAGATTATCGTCCCGATCCCGACCTATGTCCCCAAGCCGCCACGTGGCTGGGCCGACGAGGTGGATATCGCCCGACGAATTGTCCTTGATAACCTTATCGACTGGGATCACGACACGGCATTCATTCCTCCGATGCGCTACTTCCACCGGCAAGTTCTCCTGGACTTCCGCTGCAAGCTCAGTGAGAAGCTCCAAAAGGCCGTGAAGAAAGAGTTTCGCTATATCGGAGTGGGGGTGGGCAAGAAGGTGGTTCGTATCCAGCTCGGGGCCTAGGGCAGCAAAAACAGCCGCCCTTCGGAGTCCCCCAAAGAGAGCTGGAGGCCGGGCATGTTGGGGCTCTCGTCGCGGATGGGAGCCTCTTTGCCAGTGACTTTATCTACCTCGCGGACACTCTCAAGCGGCGCATCAAAGACCACGGTCGGCCAGGCGGAGTAGGCGAAGCGGTAGTTCTGGAGGAGCACTGCGCGCCGACCGTCTTTGTGACGAAATGCCCCGACGAGATAGTCGCCTTGTGGATCTTCCGGGGCGCGTTTGAGATCCACAAGCCCGGAGCCACGGAGCGCCTCGGCGGGGTTGTCGGTAGGCTTGACCCGGTAAATGCCCGTACTGGTGAGCTGCATCAGGGTCGGGCCGAGGGCATGTAGCTCAGCGTTGAGGCGCTGGGCGTGGGCGTAGTGGCGAGTCTTAGTTCCGTCCATGGCAATAATCGCACCGCCTTTAGGGAACTCATCGCCGCCAGGGGTGAAGTAACAAAAATACAGCACGCCCTTTGCCCCGTACGCCAGCGATGCGTAGATCTGCCACCGGAGCTGCGACTCGGTGGGGTCGGTGTGGGGGCCGTAGGGCATCGAGTTAAAGAAATTCCAGAACGGAATTTTAGCCGCCAGTGACTGCTCGCGCATCACCGCTAAGTTCCCGCAGTAGCGATCCCGCCCGTCGCGATCCGGGTGAAAGATAGGGTAGTGATCCATCGAGAGAACACCGGGCTTGACCTGCTCAATGAACTGCCTGACATGGGTAACATAGTCTGGGGAGCCAAGCTGCTCGGGGCTGGCATAGTCGGGGAAAAGATTGACATAGGCGAGCTTTCCAGGATGAAGCCGCTCAATCGCCTCAGCCCGCACTTTGAGTTTCGGGAACTCGGACGCACTGGGCTCATCTTGGAGCGCGTACCCCCAGATATTTGGGTCGGTGGGAAACGTGCCCGCCTCACTGCCCTTCGGCGAGAGAATGCACTTGAGGCCGAACTTCTTGAGGAGTCTGAAAAGCGTGGGGAGCGGTCCGCTCTGAAACCCGGCGAGCACCAGATTAAACCCCGCCGCCGAGATCTCTTTGTAGCGCTGCTCGACATGGGCATCGCGGGGGGGATCTACCCAGAATCCGATAGCAAACCTATCTTGAACAAACGGCATTGTTTTTCTCCGAGATTATTTGAGCACACGTGCCAGAAACTCTCGGGTTCTTGGCTCTTTAGGATTTTCGAAGAGCTGCTCGGGCGGGCCAGATTCGAGGATCTTGCCCGCATCGAGAAAGCACACGCGCTGTGCGACTTCCTTGCAGAAGCCCATCTCGTGGGTGGCGACCAGCATCGTGCGGCCTGTTTTGGCCAGCTCGCGTAGCACTTCGAGCACTTCGCCGACCAGCTCCGGGTCTAAAGCGCTGGTCGGCTCATCAAAAAGAAGCACGGCGGGCTGCATGGCGAGCGCCCGGGCAATAGCGACTCGCTGCTGCTGGCCACCGGAGAGCTGGGCGGGAAGCTTGTGGGCATGCTCACTCAGGTGCACCTGCTCCAGAAGCGCTTTTGCTTCTTTTTCTGCCGTTGCTGCGTCTAGCTTGCGCACTTTCCGGGGCGCGAGGGTGATATTTTGCAGCGCCGTGAGATGCGGAAAGAGATTGAAGCGCTGGAAGACCATCCCGATCTGCTGGCGGAGCGCGTTCTCGTTGTGGTCGGTATCGGTGCGGCCTTGAAACACGACACTGCCGCCGCTCGGGGTCTCCAAGCGATTGATGCAGCGCAGCAGTGTGGACTTGCCCGAGCCACTCGCCCCGATCAGCCCGATCACCTCACCTTCCTTGACCGAGAGGGAGATGCCACGCAGCACCGGGGTCTGCCCAAAAGATTTCTGCAAGTCGCGGATTTCCAGCAAAGGGGTGTTCATTGGTTGGATTATACGATACAACAACTATCTATGGCTGGAACGAATCCCTACACGGCACCGGTTTCCTATGAGAAACCTCGGCAAGCGTACAAACTCACGATCCTGATGGAGGGGGAGCGGCACGAGCTGACGATCAACCCGTCGTCGTTGCCGCTGGGCCACAATGGCCTACCTGGCTCGATCTTGGATATCTGCGATGGCTTCGACCTCCCGCTGGAGCACACCTGCGGCGGCGTCTGCGCCTGCTCGACCTGCCATGTGATTGTCAAAGAGGGCTGGAGCTCACTCAACGAAGCCACCGAGGACGAAGACGATCAGCTAGAGGAAGCGCCGGGCTTGACGTTGAAATCTCGTCTAGGCTGTCAGTGCGTCCCCAACGGAACGCAGGATGTGGTAATCGAGGTACCCCACTGGAACCGCAACGCCGTCAAAGAGACACCGCACGAGCACTAGGAGACACCGCACGAGCACTAGGCCAAGACCTCCCGGATCACCTCGCCGTGCACATCGGTGAGGCGACGGTTTGCCCCGTTGTGGTAGTAGGTCAGCTTCTTGTGATCCAGCCCGAGTAGATGAAGCACGGTGGCGTGGAAGTCGTAGATCGTCGTGACGTTTTGCTCGGCCTTCCAGCCCAGCTCATCAGTTGCACCGTAGGAGAAGCCGCCTTTCACGCCCGCGCCCGCCATCCAGACCGTGAAGCCCTGCGGATTGTGATCGCGCCCCTGGGTCCGGGCTTGAAATGTCGGCATGCGCCCAAACTCCGTGGTCCAGAGCACCAGGGTGTCTTCCAGTAGCCCACGCTGCTTCAAGTCCGTGAGGAGCGCCGCCGTCGGCTGGTCGAGAATAGGACAGTGCCTATCTAAGTCCGACTTAAGCCGCTGGTGGGCATCCCAGTTGATCGAACCCTCCGCCGCCGAGGACGATGCGCCGCAGTAGAGCTGAACAAAGCGCACCCCGCGCTCCACTAAGCGCCGCGCTAAAATACAGTTCTTCGCATAGGCTGCCATATATTGATTACTACTGTCAGTACCATAGAGCTGGTGCGTCGCTGCCGTCTCTTTGGAGAGATCCGTGGCCTCGGGCGCGGAGAGCTGCATTCGGGCCGCCAGCGCGTAGCTCGCCAGCCGCGCGTCCAGCTCCGTGTACCCTGGTGCTCTCTTGCCGTAGCCTTTATTGAGCGCGTCCAGAAAGCCACGGACGCGTTTCTCACTGTCGGGAGACGCGCCTTTGGGGAGATCCAAGTCGGGAATCTGCTTCTCGGTATTAAAAGCCACGCCCTGAAACGCGGCGGGCAGAAAGCCATTGCTCCAGTTCGCAGGCCCGGCGATCGGCAGGCCACGCACATCGGGGATGGCGACAAAGGCTGGCAAGTCGGCAGTGAGGCTCCCCAGCGCAAACGTGGCCCATGCCCCCATGCTCGGGAATCCCTCAAAGATAAAGCCCGTGTTCATCTGAAGGGTCGCCGGGCCGTGCGTGTTGCTCTTGGCGGTCATGGCGTGCAGAAAACACAGCGCATCGGCGTGCTGCGCGATGTGCGGCACGATGTCGCTGAGCCACTTGCCGCTCTGGCCGTAGGGTTTCCAGCCGTAGGGGCTCTTCGCCAGCTTGCCCTGTCCCCCCTGAAACGTCACGAGCGCGTCTGCGCCGGGCAGCATCTCGCCGTCGTGCTGGGTGAGGCCGGGTTTGTAGTCCCACATGTCCAGCGAACTGGCCGCGCCGGGGCAGAAGATTTGGATGACGCGTTTGGCTTTGCCAGGCACTCCCCCCGGCTTCGCCGACCCCCTCTCGCTCTGTTTCGGCGTTCCGCCGGACGAGAGGGGGTGGGCATTTGCTTCTTCGGCGAGCAGGCTGGCTAGGGCAATGGAGCCCAGGCCAGTGGCGAGGTTCCCAAGAAAGGCGCGGCGGTCGCTCATGGCCTTATTACCTCTTTCCCAGCGACGTAGGAGCGACCGGGAGAGGGGGCTAGGGGGAGAGGTTGACTAGTAATACAAAAATTCATGGGCGTTAAAAAGAGCGCGGCAGAGCGCAGGTAGGCCGTCCTTAGCGACCAGAGTTCTGGCGAGAGCGAGCTCGTCGGTGCTTGGGCTGCGACCAAAGGCGAGCCGGAAGGCGTGTGTGACTTGCTTGTCGGGCACTAGCCCCGCCTCTTTTGCGACACGCTGGGCGAAGTGCGTGGCCTGCTCACGGACGAACGCACCGTTGAGGAGCGAGAGTGCCTGGAGCGGGGTGGTGGTGGTCTCGCGCTTAGGGGCGCGCTGGGCGCTCTCGGGACAGTCGAAGCAGGCGAGTAAGTTATCGCGGACGGCGCGGACAGCCATGCGATAAAGACTCCTTCGCCAAGTCTCGGGGCCGTAGCTCTCCGCGGGGCCGTAGAAGGCGATATTTTCCTGTTTGTAGGTAAAGAGTCGGTACGGTGGGCCACCCATCGTCCGGTCGAGCGTCCCGCTGGTTGCCAGCACCGCGTCCCAGAGTGCCTCGCTCTCCATGCGCCGTAGGGGGCCACGCCAGAGAAGCCGGTTACCACTGTCGAGTGCCGCCGCTTTGGGCTGAGGGATCACGGCGGATTGCTTGTAAGTCTGGCTGGTGACGATGAGTTTATGGAGCTTCTTAAACGACTGACCACTGCCCTGGAACCAGCCCGCGAGCGCGTCGAGCAGCTCCGGATGGCTAGGTTTCGCGCCGTTGTTGCCAAAGTCCGAGGGTGTCGCCACAAGCCCGACACCGAAGTGCTGCTGCCAGATCCGGTTGACAATCACGCGCCAGGTCAGCGGGTTCTCACGGCGCACCAGCCAGTCGGCAAAGGCAATCCTCGCCCCCCCCTCCGGCTTCGCGAAGGGGGGGATATTTGAAGGGGCACCAGGCATAATCTCCCCAACGCGCTGCATCACATCGCCGCGCTGGAGAAGATAGACCGGCTCGGGGGCGACGAGTTTGCCAAGATAGGCCCGCGTGCCGTCGCGGAGGGTGGCGGCTTTGCGCAGCAGCGCATCCCGTTCTTGTAGCAGCGTGTCACGGTCTTTTTGAAGCACTGGTTCGTTGCCATGAAGCTCATGGCTGGAGACCGTGCGCCAGCGCTCGCCGTCCTCGGATACCTCGATCTTGTAGGTCTGTGGCAAGCGATCTGCCGTCCGCCCCGAGGCGTCACGGCCCCAGGTGAGGCGGCTGATCGTGGTCTCGTGCGGCAGCTCGACCATGACCCAACCCTTGCCCGGCTCGTTGCTGATCCAGGAGAACTCATTGCCCAACCAGCCGTCGGTGAGGTGCGCAATCTGGTGAATCGGGTAGCCAGGAAGCAGCGATGAGGCGGTGGGCTTGCCGTTGAGTGCGAGGTTCTCGGTGCTCTCTGGGCCATAGAGCGCCAGCTCATCCAGACAAGGCTCGCCATCGCCTTGTGTGGAGAGAACCGTGAAGCGCACGAACTTCGCATAGGTCGGTGGGAAGACTTCCTCATTGCCGAGAGCCGAGAGTTTCTGCTCCGCTTTTGCCTGGTTACGAACCTCCCAGAGCACATTTTGATACGCCCGCTGGCGATCTGCCGTTCTTGTTTGCGGCTCCAGCGCCCGCTCGCCGTGATAGACTCCGGCGAATACCGCGCAGAGCTTGTAATAGTCGGTCTGGGGGATGGGGTCGAACTTGTGGTCGTGGCAGCGCGCACAGCCCACCGTGAGCCCTAGAAACGTCTCCGATGTAGTGGCGACCATGTCGTCTAAGTCGCTGGCACGCTGCTGACGGGTGAGGACTTCATCCGGGCTCGGCACATCGTCGTGGACACCGGCTACCAGAAAGCCCGTCGCCGCGTCCTGCCCAAGCGTGTCGCCCGCAAGCTGCGCCCGCACGAATTTTTCATACGGTATGTCCGCATTCAGTGCACTCACTACCCAGTCGCGGTAGGGCCAGGCATTCTCTCGCAGCAAGTTGCGCTCGTAGCCGTTGCTCTCCCCAAAGCGCACCACATCCAGCCAGTGCCGCGCCCACTTCTCGCCGTAGGTGGGGGACGCCAGCAATTTATCCACGAGCCTTTCATACGCATTAGGCTGCGTGTCGCTCACAAACGCGGCGATCTCTCCGGGCGTGGGCGGTAGGCCCGTGAGATCAACGGTCACCCGCCGGATCAGCGTCCGCTTATCCGCTTCGGGCGAGGGCTTCAGGCCACTTTTAGCGAGCTGGGCACGGACGAGTTTGTCGAGGAAGCCCCCCCCCGTTTCCCCCCGCCTAGCGGGGGGTAGGGGGCTAGAAAGTGGCTGGAGAGACCAGAGTGGCGCGGTAGTTGGCAGGGATTTCTTGAGCAGCGTAATTTCTGCCGCAGGGAGCTTCCCCGAGGGCGGCATCTTGCCGGACTCCACGACGCGAACAATACGGGCGGCGCTCTGACGGAGCGCTTCCGTGCGCGAGAGATCCAGCCCGGCGGCGGGTTTTATCCCACTGTGACAGCTCACACAGCGGGTCTTGAGAATATCCTGTGCCTGCGACGGCACGGCGGCGAGCAGTGCCGCAAAAATCAACCACAAACGCATAGGCTATTGTACACAATTTAGGCGCTTAGCTCAGCTCTTTTTCCGCCTCGGCGATCAGCGCGATCTCTTCCTCGGGGGCATGGGCCACGAGGCGATGGCGGCTGTAGAGCCAGTAGTAGGCAAACATCACGCCGATGAAAATTGCGGTGCCGACCACGCCGGGCCGTAGATCGGGGGCGGCAAAAGTGGCGAGCAGGCAGATAACGGCAAGAATCAAGCCGACCCCAGCACCGAAAGTCCCGAGAGGGCTCTTGTAGGGACGCGGCAGCTCAGGCCGGGATTTTGCCAGTTTTAGGTAGGCAATCAGAACAATCACGTACGAGATCACGGAGCCAAAGACCGCCATGTTGAGTAGCGCCGCCCCGACATTGGCCTTGAAGCTACTGATCAAGACGCACATCCCAAAGCCCACCACGGCCCCGACGATCAGCGCACGGTGCGGTGTCTGGTAGCGGCTCACCACGGAGAGGCCACGCGGCAGGTAGCCCGCGCGTGAGAGGGCAAAGAGCAGCCGTCCGTAGGCGTAGATAATGGCATGGAAGCTCGCGATAAGCCCAGTCACAGAGATCAGGCTCAGCACCGTGGTGGTCGCCTTCCCGCCAAACGCTGCGGTAAAGCCAAGATTGAGCGGCGCATCGGTGGCCGCAACGGCTCGCGCCCCGCCAGGAATCGCGGAGTTGATCACCAGCGTGAGCAGTGCAAGCCCCAGGAGCGTGAAAATCCCCAGGATCAGCGCCCGGGGCATGTCCCGAACCACATCATGGCTCTCCTCCGCAGCGAGTGGAAGCTGCTCGATTGCCAGAAAAAACCAGATTGCAAAAGGCAGTGCAGCAAAAATGCCGTAGAGCCCCTTGGGCAAAAACGCGCTCTGGCCAGGATCGGGCGGGATATTGAGCGCGTCGGCGTAGTGGAACGAGCCCGTTGCCAAGACGCCCACAAAAAAGACTAACAGCGCACTCACGGCCAGTAGAGTAATGATCAGCGAGATCCGAAATGTCAGCGCGGTGCCCCGGATATTGATGCCCACAAAGAGCACATAAAACCCCAGCCACCAGCCCCAGTCGGGGATACCGGGAACGAGCGCCTTGAGGTAGCCCGCGATCCCCACCACGACCACGGCGGGCGTGACGACATACTCAATGATATCCGTGACCCCGTTGAGATAGGCGACGCCCGGCCCGAAGGCGCTGCGGGTGAAGGAGTAGAAGCCGCCCGCGTGGGGCAGTGCCGTCGAGAGCTCCGCGATACAGAGCACGAGGCAAAAGTACATCACGGCGGCAATCAGTGTGGCGATCAGCAAGCCGCCAAAGCCACCCGCCGTGAGCCCGTACTGCCAGCCAAAGAAGTCGCCGGAGATCACGGCCCCGACCCCCAGCGCCCAGAGCATCCCCCAGCCCGCACTCTTCTTCAGCCGCCGCGAGTCTAAGTAGCCGTCCTCCACCGCGACATAGCTACCGCTCCCCGCCCGTTTGGGTACACTCTCATCGTTCATGCGGGCATTATGCCTGAAAGCCTTTCATCCTGTATCCCTTCGCATCGCTCCGCGACTCGGAGAGTTTTGTGTGCCCACTTCAGCGGGCGATCAAAAACGATAGAGTAATATGAAGACTATCCCTCCTCTAGGTATTGGCACGAAGTTTCACCGCGTGGTGATTCTCACGGGCGCGGGCGTCTCCGTGGCGTCGGGATTGCCGACGTATCGTGGGCCGGGTGGGCTCTGGGAGAACGAGGAGCTGGCCAAGATTGTGCATGCGGAGAGCATCCCGACACGGCTGCCCGAGCTCTGGAAGCTCTACTCGGAGCGGCGAGCGACGGCGCTTTCGGTGGGGCCAAACGCGGCGCACCGGGCGATTGCCGATGCCCAAAAACGCTGGCCGGGGCAGGTGTTTGTGATCACGCAGAATGTGGATAACTTGCATCAGCGTGCAGGGAGTGAGAACATCATTGAGCTACACGGCTCTGGCTTTCGGACACGCTGCACGAAATGCAGCGCCTCGCCATTCTACGATGAAGCCAGCTACGAAACGCTCCCGCTTTGCTGCGTCTGCGGTGCGCCGCTCCGCCCGGATGTGGTGCTCTTTGGCGAGATGCTTTCGGAGAAAGTTATCGCCCAGTCTACCGCCGCACTCCGTGGCTGTGATCTGTTTCTCGTGGTCGGCACGAGCAGCGTCGTGATCCCCGCCGCGTACTTACTCCTCGACGCCTACGACGCCGGAGCGCACTGCGTCTCGGTCAATATCGAGCCGTCGCGCCATGAGAACCCGTACCTGCACGACGAGTTCATGGGGAAGGCCGAGGAGCTACTACCGATTCTTTTAGCCACCTAACTCCATTGGGTGGTATGCTTCCCGCTCTCCAGTGCTTTTGTCGCGCCACCGGGCAGGTGCAGTGTGGCGGTGGAGCCGATGGGAATCTCGACGGTGAGGGCGATTTTCCCGCCTTGCCGCTTCCACTCCACTTTAATCGGGCCACGGAGCGATTTGTAGCTGGCCTTGACGAAGTTCAGCCCGGCCACAAACTGGGGCCGTAGCTCGATTTTATCGAAGCCGACGGCATCTTCGGCGGGCTGGATTCCGGCGAGCCAGGCGAAGAACCAGGCGCTGATCGAGCCGAACATCGGGTGGTTGTGCGAGAACGTGTTGTCGGAGAAGTCCCAGTGCTCCCAGAGCGTGGTCGCACCGCCCGCAAGCATCGCGCCCCACGATGGCACGGTCTTTTTCGTGGCAAAAGTGAAGGCGGCATCGGCGTGGCCCAGGCGCGAGAGGGCATCAAACATAAACTTGGTGCCGTAGATTCCCGTGGTCAGGTGGCCATTGTGGGCTTGCAAGTCGGCGAGCAGGCGGTCAAGTGTGCGCTGCTGCGCGGCTTGATCGAGTTTACCGTACTCCAGCGCGTAGGCTAGGCAGGCCTGGATAGGCGGTGCATCCGGGAAGGCACGCTGGTAGGCGGCAGTCGTCGTCTGTGCAAGAGAGCGCCACTTTGCGGCGTCACTGGGCTTGCCTAGTGTCGTCGCCAGCTTCTCGGCCAGCCGGGCACACTCGGCGTAGAGCAGCGGCAGGGTTGCCTCCGTCGGGCTCCCCACCCGCGCCTCGTGATCTGTAAGTCCCTTCTTGGCATCGGTGCCCTCCAGCCAGCGGGCAGTCGCTGCGTAGTGCGTCTCGATGAGTTTTTTATCGCCGTAGTAGCGCAGAAGCTCCACTTGCAGCAAGGGCAACGCCATCGGCCAGCCTACCCCGCAGTAGTGGATCCCAACATACGGCGCGGTGTCCGGCAGGGAACCGTCGGGGCGGGCGGCATCAACATAGTCGGTGACAATCTTCCCGTAGAGAGCCGCCATGTCGAAGTTGTAGAGAAACGCGTCGCGGGTGGCCACAATATCGCCGCCGTAGCCAAATTTCTCGCGGTGGGGGCAGTCGGACTGGACAGAGAAGAGATTGGAGAGAAACGTCCGACGCGTGATCTCTTGAATCTGGTTGAGCAGCGGCTCGGAGCAAGAAAACTCCCCCGCGCTCTCCACGGAAGCGGCCATTGACTGGACAATTAAAACGGGCTTCTCACTCGCCCCGCTCACCTCCACGTAGCGAAACCCCCGGAAGACAAAGTGTGTCTGAAAGGTCTCCTCAGCTCCCCCTGCACAGATAAAAGCGTCTTCCTGCACGGCGGGAATATGAGGACGCTCGCTGTCTTTGGGCGCACCATGGCGCTCTTTCGTCCCCCCTTTGATCTGCCCACAGACACCCGTCATCGGGTTGAGCGTGCCGTCTTTATTGAGGAGCTCCCCGTAGCGTAGAGCAATCTTCTGTCCTGGCTTTGTGTTCCTCAGTGTCAGACGTACCCGCCCGGACTGGTTCACCCCCGCATCGAGCAAAAACACACTTGGCTTGAGCTCGGAGAGGACGCTTGCCGTGCGCTCCCCGATCACCTTGATCGGCGGCTGCGGTTCGCACTGGAGCGGCCCAACGGGCTCTGTTGCAAGCACCACCTGCCGCGCCGCGCCCTTGCGCGCTTCCCGTGCATCCCAGACCTCGCCGATGTAGTTGTTCTGGAAGCGCAGGGCGCTGTCGCGCACACTCCAGCTTGTGTCCGTGACGATCACTTGCTTTGCACCATCGCTGAGCTCGATCTCTAGCCGCGCAATGCAGCGGGGACGGCCCGTGGAGAGGGTCTTGGGTAAGAACGCCGCGCCCCCAAACATGACCAGCGGCAGGGGGTTCCACCAGCCATTGCCCACGAAGATCTCCAGTGCATTCTCGCCGCGCTTGAGGAGCTTGGTCACATCGAGCGTGCGGTAGTAGACACGCTTCTCATAGTTCGTCCAGCCCGGCTCTAGCATCGCGTCACTGGGATTGATACCGTTCACGCTCGCCTCAAAATACCCCAGCCCCGTCACCGACAATCGCGCGGATTTCACGGCGCGGGGCAGCATAAAGCTCTTTCCAAACAGTGGCAGCGGATCATCGGCGTAGGGATTGGTGGGCGCAGGCTTGGGATCGCGAATCCACTGTGCCCCGCTCCAGTCGGCGGGAGTGAGAAGCCCCAGCTCAAAGCTCGCCTCTTTACTCCACGGCCCCGGCTGGTCATCGCGGTTCCACACCCGCACGCGCCAGAAAACTCGCTGGCCACTTGTCAGCTTCTTACCTGCATAGGCCACTTGAATGGTGTCCGCCGAGGCCACTTTGCCGCTATCCCAGAGCACGTTATTGCTTTCTTTATTACTCGTTGCTACTATTTGATAGGCTCGCTGTACCTCGCCCTTGCGCGACGAACGGAGCTCCCAGGAGAGCCGTGGAGCCAGAGAGTCTATACCTAGCGGGTTGGTGCGATACTCGCAGCGAAGATTGGTTGCCGTCAGTGCCATTGATTGCATGGAAACATTCTAACCTGTCGGATAGCGATTTAGCACCTGAAGTCCCCAACGTTCTTCACAGCGCTCTGGCGTATTGAAGGCAAAGATGCGCTCCGTCGCCTCGCCGATAGCGGTTCGAGGAACAATCAGCTCCCCAATGATGTGAAAATGCTCGGCCCAGGAATCCATACGTGGGTTAAAAAATCGCGTGAGATCGCCCGCGAGTGAGAGAGAGGCAAGGTCACTGCCTTTGTTTTTGTTGCAAAGAAAACAAGCACAAGCTAAGTTAACTCCAGTCATGGGTTGAAACTCCCGGTGTAGAATGAGTTTGACAACCAAACCTACCCCAGGAGTTTCCCCATGAGTATAGCCCAATCAGACACTG
>NZ_JAYVPL010000052.1:0-7252 GCF_043757465.1 Armatimonas sp. | reverse complement strand
AGCGGGCCATCGCGATACCACCCTCTTTTTCGAGGCTATTGGAACCTGGAAAGCAACGGGTTAGAAGGAGGAAACATATGTTCGTCCGTACAGTGCATAAAGACTTAATTTTAAAATGTTATTACTGCGAACTAAATGCAAAAAAAAATAATTAATGATATTTAATATGATTAAAAACTTCATCTAGTAAATGTTTTTTTAGTCAAAGATACTTCTCCCGAGGTATCTACATCCACACTCACGGTGTCGCCCTCTTGGAACTCACCGCGCAGGATGGCGGAGCTAAGCGGGTTTTCGAGCAGGCGCTGAATGGTTCTTCGGAGAGGCCGCGCTCCGTAGAGGGGGTCGTAGCCTTTTTCCGCGAGGAGCGCTTTGGTGGTGTCGGTGACCTTGAGCTTGAGTTGGCGCTCGGTAAGGGCTTTTTCCGTGCGCTTCAAAAGCAGCTCCACAATCTGCCCGATCTGGCTGCGGGTGAGGGCGTGGAAGACAATCACTTCGTCAATGCGATTGAGCAGCTCGGGCCGCAGGTAGTTGCGCACTTCCGCCAGAGCGACCGGCTCGGGGTCGCGGCCTGCTGCCGAGGCTTCCTGGATCTGCACGGCGCCGATATTACTCGTCATCAGCACGACCGTGTTCTTGAAATTCACCACACGTCCCTGGCCATCCGTGAGGCGGCCATCGTCGAGTAGTTGCAGCAGGACATTGAAGACCTCGGGGTGCGCCTTCTCGATCTCATCGAGCAAGATTACCCGGTAGGGCCGCCGTCGGACGGCCTCGGTGAGTTGGCCACCCTCTTCGTAGCCGACATAACCCGGAGGCGCTCCGATCAGCCGCGCGACGGCGTGCTTTTCCATGTACTCGGACATGTCAATGCGCACCATCGCACTCTCGTCATCGAACAGGAACTCCGCCAGCGCCTTGGCTAGCTCGGTCTTGCCGACCCCGGTCGGGCCGAGAAAGAGAAACGAGCCGATCGGACGGCGTGGGTCGGAGAGCCCAGCGCGGCTGCGGCGGATCGCCTCGGCGACGGCACCAATGGCGCGGTCTTGCCCGATCACTCGGTCGTGGAGCGTGGTTTCAAGCTGGAGGAGCTTGCTTACCTCGCCCTCGAACATACGCCGAACCGGGACTCCTGTAATGCGGGCGACAATCTTTGCGATATCGTTCTCATCCACGACGGCATCATGGCCCGTGGTGCGCTCCCAGTCCGCGCGTGCTTTCACGTGCGCCTCGCGCAGGGACTTTTCCTCTTTCTGGAGCTCAGCGGCGCGGGCGTAGTCGCGTGCCTCCGCAGCGGCGAGCCCCTCCTCTACCAGGCGCTCCAGATCGGCTTCTTGCTCGCGCAGGTTCTCGGGCAGCTCCGAGAGATCCATCCGCACCGCCGCACCCGCTTCGTCAATGAGGTCAATGGCTTTGTCGGGCAGAAAGCGCTCCGTGACATAGCGTGCCGAGAGCTGGGCCGCCGCCTCGATTGCCTTATCCGTGATCTTGACCCGGTGGTGTTTCTCGTAGCGCTCGCGCAGTCCCGTAAGAATGCCAATCGTGTCCTCGATACTGGGCTCCCCCACGAGGACCGGCTGGAAGCGCCGCTCCAGCGCCGCATCTTTTTCGATGTTTTTTCGGTACTCATCGAGTGTGGTGGCCCCGATGCACTGTAGCTCACCCCGAGCGAGTGCGGGCTTGAGCAGGTTGCTGGCGTCCATCGCGCCCTCGGCGGCTCCGGCTCCGACCACGGTGTGCAGCTCATCAATGAAGACCACAAACTGCCCGGCGGCTTTCTTGATCTCATCCATCACGCCCTTGAGGCGCTCCTCAAACTCGCCGCGAAACTTACTGCCCGCCACCATCGCGCCCAGATCAATCGAGAGGAGCTGGCGGCCTCGGAGGTTTTCTGGAACGGAGCCCGCGAGGATCATCTGGGCGAGCCCCTCGACAATCGCGGTCTTGCCGACGCCCGGATCGCCAATGAGCACCGGGTTGTTCTTCGTGCGCCGCGAGAGAATCTGGATCACCCGTCGCACTTCGTCGTCGCGCCCGATCACCGGATCGAGCTTGCCCTCGCGTGCCAGCGCCGTCAGATCGCGCGAGAACTTCTGGAGCAGGGGGTACTTGCTCTCACCACTGTCGCTGTCGCTGCGCTGGTTGCCGCGAATCTGCTGGAGGGCACGGTAGATGCGCTCCTCATCAATGTGTGAGCTGGTTAAGATCCGTGCGGCAGGGGAGTCATCGGTCTTGAGGACGCCTAGCAGGAGGTGCTCCACGCCCACAAACTTATCCTTGAGGCGGCTGGACTCGCTCTCGGCATGATCCAGTGTGCGCTTGGCACGGGGCGTGATGAAGATCTGGTCTGAGGACGAGCGATCCGCCGTGTAGGCCTTCGGGAGCCGTGCGAGCTCCTCCTCCACGCGCCGGACGATCCCGCGCTCATCGGCCCCAATCCGGGTGAGAATCTGCCCCGTTAGGCCGTCCTCTTGCTCCAGGAGTGCCAGCAAAATATACTCGGTGTCTAGCTGGTTTTGTTTATAGCGGCGCAGAATATCCTGGCTCGCTGAGATGACATCTTTTGCTCGTTCTGTGTAGTTGTCTAGCATCTCTCGTGCCCACCCCCTAACCCCCGCTCGGCGGGGGAACTTGTTTCCGTAGGCGCTCGATCTGGGCTTGCAGCTCTTCGAGCTGCTCCAGCAGCCCCAGAATGACTTCGACCCCGGCGAGATTGACGCCCATTTCCTGGGTCAGTCGCTGAATCTGTCGGACACGCTCGATGTCTTTTTCCGAGTAGAGCCGATTTTTACCAACGCGCATGGGAGTGACCAGGCCCAGGCGCTCGTACATCCGCAGGGTCTGGGGATGGATAGCGGGCTCCTCCGGTTTTTCGATACGCACCAGACGGGCCGCGATCGAGATCGTGTAGAGCGGCTCGTCGTTGCGTCTCATGCGAGGCCACCCGCCAGCTCGGTCAACAGAGCCCGCTCGCGCTCGGAGAGCACTTTGGGCACGGTGATCTTGATCCGGGCATAGAGGTCGCCGTGGCCGCCCTCTTTGAGCTTGGGCATACCCTTGCCCGTCAGGCGTAGCTGCTGGCCGCTCTGGGTTCCTGCAGGGAGCTTGACGGTGAGCGTCTTGCCCTCGATCGTGGGAACCTTCATCTCACCGCCCAGTGCCGCCGTGGTGTAGGAGAGGGAAACCTCGACGATCAGATCATCGCCCTTGCGCTCAAAGCTACTATGGGCAAGCAGACGCACCGTGAGCATGACATCGCCGCCGTTGACCCCCTGGCCCCCGAGGCGGATCTTCTGCCCCTCCCCGACACCCGCCGGGATCTTGACATCCACCCGCCGCAGCTCCGTGCTCCGGCCTCCGCGATCCAGATCATAGCGTCCGGTTGGAACCTGAATCGAAATCCCCTTGGTGCCTCCGTTATAGGCATCCTCCAAGCTAAGCCGCAGCTCGGACTCAAGATCCCGGCTGGTCGGCGCTGGCATGCCAAACGGATCGCCACTCCCCCCAAAGTTCACCGTTCGACGCGTTTGCTGCTGCCCTCCTGAAGGCGCACTGCCCTGCCGGAACTGCTCGGCAAAGAGGGTGCCAAAGAGATCGGAGAGATCCCCCGGGAACCCACCGCCGAAGTCTACGCGCTGGCCGCCCGGGAAGCCCCCCCCAGCCGTTGCGCCACTGGGGAAGCCGCTGCCGCCTTGTGAGTAGGCTTTCCACTGGTCTCCGTATTGGTCGTACTTCTTGCGCTTCTCGGTGTCGCCCAGAACCTCGTTTGCTTCGCTGATCTCCTTGAACTTGTCCTCTGCGCCTTTATTGCCCGGATTTACGTCCGGGTGGTGCTTGCGGGCGAGCTTGCGGTAAGCGGCCTTGATCTCTTTCTCAGTCGCAGTTTTGCTGACGCCTAGAGTGGAGTAGTAGTCTTTATAGCTCGGTCCCATGCTCAATCCACCTTAGTGCAATACAGTCAAGTGCAAGGTATTTTTTTGCCCCCCGCGCACGGCGCGGGGGGCGCGGTGTGTCTATGCCACGACAGTTACCGCATTGATTTTATTTTGTGTGATCTCCCGCCCCTAGCCCCCGTCAAACGGGGACTAGGGGGTCTCTTTAAACTCCGCGTCAATGACATCGTCGCCGCCCATCTGGGTCTTGTCGGGATCAGTGTGGACTTCCGCACCGGGCTCGGTATTGGCGGCGGCCTGCTGGTAGAGGCGCTCGCTCAGGGCGTAGCTGGCGGTCTGGAGGTCGCTCAGGGCGGCATTGAAGCGATCCTCATCATCGCCGTCGGCGGTCTGACGAACCGTGGCGATCTTGGCTTCTAGGTCTTCTTTCTCGCTCGGCGTTGCCTTGTCGCCCAGCTCCGTGAGGGTGCGCTCGGTGGCGTAGATCAGCTGATCGGCCTTGTTGCGGCGCTCGGCGGACTCTTTTGCCTTGCGGTCGGCCTCAGCGTTGGCTGCGGCCTCTTTCACCATGCGCTCCACTTCGTCCTTGTTCAAGTTCGAGGAGCCACTGACTGTGATACGCTGCTCGCGGCCCGTGCCCTGGTCTTTGGCGGAGACATTTAAGATACCGTTGGCGTCAATGTCGAAAGTTACCTCGATCTTGGGCACGCCACGGGCGGCAGGCGGCAGGCCGGAGAGCTGGAAGTCGCCTAAGTTCTTATTGTGCGCCGCGATCTCTCGCTCGCCCTGATAGACTTTGACATGCACATCGGTCTGGCCGTCGGCTGCTGTGGAGAAGATCTCTGATTTGCGGGTGGGGATCGTCGTGTTGCGCTCAATGAGCTTGGTCATCACGCCGCCCAGTGTCTCGATTCCCAGGGAGAGCGGGGTGACATCCAGTAGCACGACATCTTTCACCTCGCCGCCCAGCACGCCCGCCTGGATCGCCGCCCCAATAGCAACCACTTCGTCCGGGTTCACGGATCTATTGGGCTCTTTGTTGGTGAGCGAGCGCACCAGGTCCTGAATGGCCGGGATACGAGTCGAGCCACCCACCAGGATCACTTCGTCAATTTGCTCGATTTTGAGCTTGGCATCGGTGAGCGCCTGCTGCACGCTCTTGGTCGTGCGGTCTACCAGGCTCTTGGTGAGATCATCGAACTTGGCGCGGGTAAGTGTCAGGTCCAGGTGCTTGGGCCCCTCGGCGTCGGCGGTGATAAACGGCAGGTTGATATTGGTGGTCACGACACTAGAGAGCTCAATCTTGGCCTTCTCAGCCGCCTCACGAAGTCGCTGACGAGCCTGCTTGTCTTTTTTAAGATCAATGCCCTGCTCTTTTTGGAACTCGCTCGCCAGCCAGTCCTCGATGCACATATCGAAGTCGTCACCGCCCAGGTGCGTGTCGCCGCTGGTGGACTTGACTTCAAAGACGCCATCGCCCACTTCCAGAATCGAGACATCAAAGGTTCCGCCGCCCAAGTCATAAACAAGAATGGTCTCGTTGGCCTCTTTGTTCATGCCGTAGGCCAGCGCCGCCGCCGTGGGCTCGTTGATGATGCGCAGCACTTTCATGCCCGCGATCTCGCCTGCACTCTTGGTCGCCTGGCGCTGGGCATCATTGAAGTAGGCGGGAACAGTGATCACTGCCGCCGTCACGGGCTCGCCCAGATACGCCTCGGCATCGGCCTTGAGTTTTTGCAGAATCTTGGCCGAGATTTCCTCGGGGGAGTAGCCCTTGCCATCAATCGTGGTACGGTGACTGGTGCCCATGTGCCGCTTGATCGAGACAATCGTGCGATCCGGGTTCACGACCGACTGCCGCTTGGCCGGAACCCCGACAAGCTGGTCGCCGGTCTTGTTGAAGCCAACAATGGAGGGCGTGGTGCGTGCGCCCTCCGAGTTCACGATAACGGTGGGTTCGCCACCCTCCATCACTGCCACAACCGAGTTCGTGGTCCCCAGGTCTATACCAACTGTTTTTGCCATAGTGTTTTAAGTTCCTCTGAGAAGAAGTATTGCCAGGAGGGTTATATCACTTGAGTGTTATGCTGTCAAGTATCCTCTGAAAAGAAAGACTTAAATCTGGTGAGAAAGTTCCACCTACCCCCTGACCCCCGCCCGGCGGGGGAAATAGAAGGTTACGGTATAATTCGTCCTTTACACCTGAGGTTTAGCCTTGCTCGAAAGGCTCCGCGAGGGGGGCGGGACGAAGGCGAAGAGGCGCTCGTCGAGGTTGGGGTTTAGCTGGACGTTGGTATAGGTCTCGGTGCGCTTCTTGATGGTGCCGTCGGGCTGGTAGACCTCGGAGTAGAAGCGGCGCAGGAGCTTGTCTTGCTTTCCGTAGGCGAAGATGTAGGTGCGCCGTGGCTTACCTCGATTTGGGTCTTTGTCGTCGGTTGCCATGAGGATGGTGACGGGCGTTCCGTCTGCCATGGTGCTGTCGGGCCTTGTTGTCCAGGTGGTGACTCCCTGCTGCTCTAGTGCGGGTCTTGGGTTGTCGCCGGAGAGGATGTAGGCGCTGAGGGGGTCGAGCAGTGCGGTTTTGGAGAGTAGGAACGTCAGGCGATCTTTGCCTTCGCTGGCTTGGCTGTCGGCAGCACCGGCGAACTGCAACTCTTTGAAGAGGCTAGGCTGTCCGGCTTTGGTGGCGGCTTGCCAGAGGACGGCGGTCTGAGAGTTGATCGTGAGCCGCTGCCGCTCCACTCGCTTTTCGTCGTTGACCCTGATGAGAGCACTACCCGGTGGCCGGAGGGCAACTTGCCCGGTGAAGCTACGAGAAACCAGAGGCGGCATTGGCGCGGCGGGAGCAACCGGCGTGGTCGGTGCCTTTTCGCCGGGTTGCTCTGGCTGCTTTGCTCTAGGCTCGCGGGCGACGGTGAGCTGAACCGTCACATTTGTAGAGTACGCCAGAGCCCGGCTTTGGGGGCTTGCTGTGGCTTGGCTAAGGGGAATACTCAGGGCGAGGATGGCGGGGAAGCTTGGCAACATGGTCGTAATTCCTTCTCCAACGGACGGCTCTATTTTACCAAATTTATGCTTTGCTGGCACGGCATTTGTACCTTTGCTGGCACGGTACAATAAGGGCGAGATGAACGAGGATCAGGAACGGTGAACGAGGAAGCGATAGACCACGACCGGCTTTTCAAGGAGCTACTCACGACGTTTTTCGTCGAGTTTGTCGAAGCGTTTCTTCCCGATGTGATGGCGTATCTGGACACGGAGAGTATCGAGTTTCTGGATAAAGAGGTCTTCACCGACATCACGGAGGGCAAACGCTACGAGTCCGATATTGTGGTCAAGGCACGGTTCCAGGGACGCGA
>NZ_JAYVPL010000051.1:0-7254 GCF_043757465.1 Armatimonas sp. | reverse complement strand
GGGCCATCGCGATACCACCCTCTTTTTCGAGGCTATTGGAACCTGGAAAGCAACGGGTTAGAAGGAGGAAACATATGTTCGTCCGTACAGTGGAATCTGACTACAGACCCGCGTCGAAGATCGCCTGGGAATCCAGCAGGAATCCGGGAAGCTCGGGGGAGCAGTCCAGGGTGGTGAGATTGCTGAGGAGTTGCGGTGTTTGTCCGAGGCGATAGATCTGCACTTGCCGCTCCAGTGGATCGAGCAAGACCCCCAAACGCACACCGACACTCTGCCACTCGATCATTTTCGCCTCCAGCACGGCGAGACGATCCGACGATGACCGCAGCTCAAAGATCACTTCAGGCACCAGCGGCAGAAACTCCTGCTTCTGCGCGTCGTTGAGCGCCGCAAGCTGGGATTTGCGTACCCAGGCCGCATCGGGGGAGCGCATCGCCCCGTTGGGAAGCTCGAAGCCCGCGCTGGAATCAAACGCAATTCCGGTGCCGTCTTGCAGCGCCCAGCCAAAAAGCTGAAAGCCCAGATAAGCATTCAAAGTACCCGTAAAGCCTTTGGTCGGCATCTCAATTATCAGCTCCCCGTGCGCACTGCGCTCGATCCGCCAGTCTTTGTTATCGTCGCAGAACACCCCGAAGTCGTGCCGATCCGTTAAATGCAGCCCCCCTCGCAAGCGCAAGTGCTGCCCGGTTTGGCCGAACGGGAACATCAGAAAGTTTGGCTCTGTGGTAAGTGCTGACATAGGGCTATTTTATCGCGCTTGCTTCTTGCCGCGCCGCTTCAGCAACTTCCGACTCTCCGAGGTTTTCGTGGAGTTCTGCAAAGCGCTCCAGCGTACGACGTAACCCTTGGCGGCGGTCGAACTCCGCGAGCTGTGGAAACTCCGCAATGCGACGGCCTAACCGGAGAGCTTCCTGACCAGCCGCCTTTGCGCCAAGAGTATTACCCTGCGCCAGCCGGAGCAGTGCGATGATTTCCCACCAAATCTTACAGATGGGAAGCACCCCATCAATCTGGGATTTGAACAAACGGGGTTCTGCTTTTTGCAAGTCCAGCATGGCTAGCTCAGCTTCTCCGTCTTCAAGCCGAAGTCGTGCGCGACGTACAAGAAAACGAGCCTGATCCCAAGGCAACGGGAAGTCGTCGCGTGCGCTGCGCCGGAGACCTTCCTCAATGCAGGCATACGCACGCTTGCGCTCTCCCTGGTGTGCTGCTCCATCGGTTTCGTGCTGAAGAGCCATGATGATCAAGCGATTTAATTTAGAATCTCGTGCGGCTCGCGTGGAAGCCAGGATCGCTTGGTAGGCTTCGTCGCTCCTTCCTTGCTGCTCTAAAATGCCCGCAAGATGCCACCAGTCACGGTAGAGGGCCATAGGGAAGTCATTCAGGGCGATCAACTGACGGCAGGTGTCTTCGGCGACTGCCCAATCGCCCCGCTCACGAGCATCAAAAAACACTGCCTGGAGCCCGCTTCGGTGCGGCGAAAGGGGATTTGTAGACTTGCGCGGGGGAAGGAGGGACTCCAACCACAGCCGGAACAGGACATAGGGGCGTCTCAAGAAACGTCCCAGTAGGCTCACCATCTCTTACTTTTCCTCTCACTCCTTGAGTTTTGCCTCGATAAATCTAGCGGTCATGGTGGGATCGGGGTGGTAGGTCTCGACCGGGAACGAGGCGCGGACGATGCTGCGGATCTCGGACAGATCGGCGATGAGGCCCTGGGCGCGGGCTTGCAGAAGTAGGTTACCAATCGCGGTGGCCTCTACCGGCCCGGCGATCACGGTGCAGCCGGTGGCATCAGCGGCGATCTGATTCAGCAGGCGGTTCTGGGAGCCCCCGCCGACAATATGCAGCGTGGTGATCTTTCGGCCCGTGAGGCGCTCTAGCATCTTGAGCGTGAGGCGGTACTTTAGCCCCAGCGAGTCCAGGCAGCAGCGGATGGTCGCACCGACTCCCTCGGGCGGGGTCTGGCCCGTGGCGGCGCAGAGCTCACGGATCGCTTTGGGCATGTCATCCGGGGCGTAGAGGCTCGGGTGGTCGGGGTCAATCAGCGCGGCCAGAGGCGTGGCATCGCTTGCCAGGCGTGTGAGCTGGTCGTAGCTGCGCTCGGAGCCAAGGCGGGCGTAGGCGCGGCGGCACTCCTGCACCAGCCAGAGGCCACCAATGTTCTTGAGCAGACGAATGCTGCCCAGCACGCCACCCTCGTTGGTCACATTGGCGGCTTCGGCATCGGCGGTGAGAATAGGTGAGGGAATTTCGAGGCCCATCAGCGACCAGGTGCCGCTCGACAGATACGCCCAGCTCTCGCCCGGCTCGGCGGGAACGGCAGCGACGGCGCACGCGGTGTCGTGGCCACCGGGGGCGAATACGGGAATGCCGTCACAAGTGCCATAGTGCGAGCCATCGGGCACAACGGAGCCGAGTAAGTGCATCGGCAGGTTGAGGGGCCCGAGCGTCCCCGTCGCCCACTTTCGGCTCGTCGCATCGAGCATCTGGCTGGTGCTGGCGATGGTGTACTCAATCTGCGCGGTGCCGGTCAGTAAGTAGTGCAGCAAGTCCGGCATAAAGAGCAGTTTCGCGCTCGCTTCGACGAGCTTGGGCGACTGCTCCGCCAGCGCCGCCACTTGAAAGAGCGTGTTGAGCGCCATGCTCTGGATACCCACTTTAGCAAAAATCTCCGCCTTGGGGACTTTCGCGTAGAGCCTAGCCTCACCTCCGACCGTGCGCGGGTCGCGGTAGTGCACGGGAAGCGCCACCAGCTCACCGCGCGGCCCGAGCAGGCCAAAGTCCACGCCCCAGGTATCAATACCAAGGCTGGAGATCGCACCGCCCTCGGTAGCTTTTTTAATCGCCGTTTGCAGCTCCACCAGAAAGCCGGGGAGGTTCCAGTGCAGGTGCGCCCCAAGCTTTATCCCGCCGGTGGGAAACCGATGGACTTCCTCCAGAGAGAGCGTGCCGTTGTCCGAGAGCGTGCCCACCACACCGCGTCCGCTCTCCGCGCCTAAATCCAGTGCCAGAATCCGTGCCATGAGCATAATGATACCCGCTCCGTGTGTTTCGCCCCCGTTTATGGGGGCGGTCTACGGTATAATCCCTGCGTGAAAATCGCCCTTGCTCCGCTCGATGAGCGGCCCGTCAACACTCGCTACCCCTCGCAGATCGCCGCTATTGTGGGGGCGGAGATTGCCTTGCCCCCGCTGGAGATTCGTGGCTCGGGGCGCATGCCTGCGGATACGGCTGCCGTGGCCGCGTGGCTGACGGAGCAGGCGGGTGTCTGCGATGGGATTGTGGCGTCGGTGGAATATTTAGCGTGGGGCAATCTCATCAACTCCCGGATTTCTAGCGAGACGACGGCGGAGGGCTTAGCACGGCTCACGCCACTGGTGCAGGCGAAAGAGAGTGGTGCGCTGGTCTATGCCTTTGTGCTGATCACGCGCGTCGCCAATGCCAACGACTGTGTCGAGGAGCCGCTCTGGTGGAAGACCTACGGGACGCGTTGCTACGCCCTCTCGCAGCTCCTGCACAAACAAACCGTAGGGGCGCTGGAGCGCGGCGAGACGGAGAAAATCGCGGCGATCCGGGCCGACGTTCCCGCCGAGCATATCCGTGAGTTTCTCACGCGCCGTGAGCGCAACCACGCGCTCAATCTCAGCGTTCTGAACTTGCTGGCAAGTGAAAAACTCTCGTTTTTGTTGATTACGTCGGATGACACGTCGCAGTGGGGTTTGCCCAGCCGCGAGAAAGCCTGGCTAGAGAGCTGGGCGGATTTGCTCGAGGTTCGGGATCGCATGATGATCCACCCGGGCGCGGATGAAGTCGGCTCTGCGCTCACGGCCCGGCTGCTCTGCGAGAAGCTTGGGCGGCAACCGCGTATCTTCCCGCTCTACGCGATCCCTGGCGATGAGGCGCTTGTCGCGCCGTACGAGGACCGTGCGGTTCGCCTCACGGTCGAGGGGCAGATCGGGGCGTGCGGCGGGATTCTGGCAAGCTCCGCCGAAGATGCCGACCTCATTCTCGGGGTTCTCACGCCGTCGCCTCGCCGCACCGAGTGGCGCACTGATTTTGCAGCCGCTGAGCGTGCGGCAAGGCAACCCGCCTACGAGGCATTTTTCGCTCAGTTAGGCACATTCCAGAACTCTGGAAAACTTGTCGCGCTGGGCGATGTCGCCTATCCGAACGGCGCAGACCCGCTCGCTATGGAGCTTCTCTTTGCCGAAGATTCGCCTTGTGATCCCGCTCAACTCGCCAGCTTCGGCGCGTGGAACACCGCAGGAAATACGCTGGGAACCACGGTCGCCCAGGCCGTCGCGCTCTGGCTCGCAGGAGAGAGTGCCGATTCCCATGCTCAAAATATTGCCCTGACGCATCACTTTCTGGAAGGCTGGGGCTACCAGAGTGAAGTGCGCCGGGAAGCGCGGACCAAGAACACGGAGCGTGGCTGGCACCACGATCCCAATCCCAACAGCGCTGAACAAATCACCTTCACCTGCCAGAATATCCAAGCCGGACTGCAAACCCGCCTCGCGCAGCTCCAGAAACGCGGCGTCGGGGTTGGTCTTACGCTCGTCCCTGGCTCCGTGACACTCCCCTGGAGCCGCACTTTCGAGTGTGACTTTGTGCTAACCTAAATTTGTGCTAACCTAAAGTGGTATTCTAAAACCAATGATTATCCGTGCTCTTTTTTTCGGCCACTACCGCGATACCGTGCCCTCCGGGGAACTCACACTCTCTCTGCCAGACTCCGCCACGGTTGCCGATGCCGCCGCCGCTCTCGCCCTCACTGACCTTCGCCTAGCGGATATTCTAAGCCGCACCCGCGTTGCCGTCGGTGCGGATTTTGCGACACCTGAGACGCCCCTCAAAGACGGCGACGAGCTGGCGTTTCTCCCCCCGATGAGTGGCGGATAGTATTTTATTTTAGAGAGATAATGAATAATATGTCCCTTTTTGCTGCACCCGAATTTCCTGACGAATCAGAGACAATAGAATATAAAGAGAGTTGGCATGATGACTATCTAAAAAGCTTGGCTGCATTTTCTAACACGCGAGGTGGCATACTGAAAATAGGAGTCCATGATAAGAAAAAAACGATCACAGGTTGGGTTGGAACTTCACAAGACCAAGAGGTTATATCAAACAAAATAGTAAATATACTAGGTATTCATCCTGTTCGAGTGGAAATAGAGCAATACGATACTGGAAATATTCTTGCTGTGTCAATGGAAAAATCTGCAGCGCCTGTGTCTGTACGAAGACGGTATTATCGTCGAATTGGGAATACAACTCGTGAAGTTCCAGAATCCGAATTGCCCCGTTTTTTACTTGAACGAACCGGACAAAGCTGGGATATTTTACCTTTTGGTGATAATCTAGAACTAATATCTGAAGAAACAATACAAATGTTTTGTGATCTCGCTCATAAAGAGCGTATACCCGAATTATCACCTGCAGATAAGCTAACAGATGTTTTAAGAAAACTTAATTTACAATTTAGTGATGGTACTTTAAGTAGAGGTGCTTTAATGCTATTCGGCAAAAAACCTCAAAATTTCTTTATTTCTGCGAATATTCAAATTGGAAGATTCAAGGATGAGACAACTATAATTGATGAAAGAGTAATCAATGGCAATTTATTTGATTCACTTGATAAATGTATGCAAGTTTTACGAAATTATATTTTCATAAAATATGAAATACCTGCTTATTCTCAAGGAGGATCGTCTATTGAAAATTTACAGAGACGTGAAATATGGGAATTTCCTTTTGAAGCTGTACGTGAAGCAATTCTAAATGCATTAATACATCGCGACTATACACGCAATGGATCTATTCAAATTAGGGTTTATGATGATAAGCTTATAGTAATGAGTCCAGGTGGCTTAATGGAGGGCTTGACTGTCTTAGATTTACTGCGGGAACCTCATGATTCGTTGAGAAGAAATCCAAAATTAGCTGATATTTTTTATTTCGCTCGCCTGATTGAAAGATGGGGGACTGGAACACTACGTATGCAAAAATCTTGTCGTGTACAAGGATTTCCTGATCCTGTTTTTGAATCAACTGAAACATTATTCTCAGTTATACTTCTTAAAAATCTGAATAATTTAAATCTAAGTGATGATAAAATAGAAAATATGGTTAATGAATTTATAAAATCTCATAGTAAAATTACTCGTAATGATTTATCTCTTCTATTAAACGGAAATGAGAAATTAGCAACAAATACATTACTTCGTATGAAACGACGTGGGACTATCTCTCAACAAGGATCCAAGAGAGGAACATTCTATATACTTCCATGAACAATATTCGACAAATTATTCGACATATTCGACAAATGACAATTAATTGTCATAAAGGAGTCACCGAGTGATCGTTCTAACAACCGAGTCGCTGGAGCCGCAGCGGGCCGTGGACGCGGTGATGACGGACTCGGACGGAGCGTATGTGCAGTTTGTAGGCGTCGTGCGGGATCATGCGCGCGGGCGAAGTGTGACGGGGCTTGAGTACCAGGTCTATGCCCCGATGGCGATTGCGCAGATGCAGAAGCTCGTCGCCGAAGTGAAAGCACGCTGGGGACTGGCCTGCGCGATCCTCCACCGCTACGGTTTTATTCCCGTGGGCGAAGTCGCTGTCGTGGTCTGTGTGGCAAGCTCGCACCGCGCCGAGGCATTCGAGGCCTGCCGCTGGGCGATAGACACGCTCAAGCACGATGTCCCGATCTGGAAGAAAGAGTTCTGCCCCGATGGCACGTTCTGGATTGAGGGCGAGGAAGCGATCGGCGCGGCATGAGCGCCGTGATCATTCGCCCCATGGTGGGTACCGATATCGAGACGGTCGCGCGAATCGAGCGGCAGTCGTTCACCACTAACTGGACCACATCGGCGTGGATCAACGAGCTCTCGAATCCCTTTGCGATCTATCTCGTTGCGGAGCTCGACTGCGACGTTGTCGGGCACTGCGGCTTTCACTTGGTCATGGACGAGGCCCATATCACCACACTCGCCGTCGCTGACACCTGGCGCAACCAGAAGCTCGGGGAGCGGCTGCTCGTGGGCTTGCTCGAAGCCGCACAGGCACGCGGCGCGACATCGGCGACGCTTGAAGTACGCCGCAGCAACGCCCCCGCGCAGCATCTCTACCAGAAATACAGCTTCGCCTGGGAAGGCACCCGCAAGGGCTACTACGACGGCGAGGACGGCGACATTCTCTGGGTGCGTCACATGGAAGACTCCGCCTGGAAGAAACGCTTCACCG
>NZ_JAYVPL010000050.1:0-7325 GCF_043757465.1 Armatimonas sp. | reverse complement strand
CTCTGGAAGAAGGGATTGCCCAATCCAATGAAGAGCTGGGACGCTGAGGGCCACCGGAGCTAAGTGTCCCTTTTTAACAGCTATGTTTGTTCAGGGCCATCTTCTGGAGAGAAGACGAACCCGATACCATCGAAGCCGCCACGCTGGTAAGCGGCACAGGCTTGATCGAAGGTTGTCCAGGTCGCAGAGTCGGTGCTCTTGGCAGCGCCTTTGCCGTCGGCACGGAACGGGGCTTTAGTCCAAGTGCCTGCCTCCCCAGGCTTGCCAGCTCTCCAAGTGAAGCGCCACCCTACCCACTGAGAGAGAGCCTTGAGCTCGGGAGGGATGGTATCGAAGATCGGAGCAAGGGCGCGGGGCTTAGGTGTCTGGTTCACAGAGCACCTCCACAGTAGGAAAAGCTACTCTTGAATGGCTCCTGAGCGAGTCGTATCTCTACAGCCCGGCGCTCCTGCCGGGTGAGGTAAAGCGTGTCTAAGCACCAGCCTAGATACCAGCGGGGAATGTCTTGCAGCTCGGCACCATCGTACTTGCCGAAGCGAACCCGCAGGGCCGCTGTGTCCACGTAGCGCCCGACTAGATCGGGTGAAGGGTTCCAGCGCCGATGAAGCAGCGCTCTGTCTCGAATATTCATTATGGCCCACATACTCCCTAAGATCGCGTCCCAGTCTCCTTGTGGGCAGGGAGAGACTGGGACCGGTCTTAGATAGCTGTGAGGCTACCCGTCAGCGCCGTTGCGAGCCGTGGCCTACGGCGAACAACGCGGACGCTCTAGCAACGCGCCTCCCTGCCTGGGTGAAGCATTGCGGACTTCGATTAGGCGGGAGGATGACCCGCCGATGCTTCCTCAGTGAAACAGCGGCGAAAGTGAGGTAAAATCCGATTGAGACTCGGGAGATTTCCCACTTTCGCGCGCCCCTGGCTAGAAGTTTTGCCGCTTCTTGACCAGGGGTTCGCTGTTTTACTGCCTTAACTGACCTCCATTATACCCACTGTGCATCCTCTTTGCTTTGGTTAGCTTTTTTGGGGGGTGCACTTTTTTGTTTTTCTCTTTGCCGCCTCACCCGTGCTCGGTTCTGGCATCTTGCAGAGCAATAAACTTGTGTCGGCCTGGTGACTACGAATGGACTCAAGCAAACGGCACAACGATTGATCGCAAGCTTTCCGAGAACGATCTTACTCAAGCTCTCGAACACATGAGTGAGCAGAGGGTCTCTGTCGCTAAAGCGCACTATCTTTAGATCATCGGGGAAAAATCTAGGCTCGGGCGCATCCCCTTCTGTCCTCTTCATCGCCTCTATGAGTGCTGGAAAACTCTTTGCTGGAATAGCCCACTCCTTTGTGTAAGGGTCAACAATGATCAAGTGAATGACAGGGCTTGGGTTTCCATTTTGGATGATCCAGTCTTTCAGGTCATGGCTTATAGGGGCAACGACTTGGAAAGCAAGAAGAGATTCATAAGTCTCTGCCATCGTGGCAACGGTTGAAGCGAGAAATCCTGTGCTATCGGCTGCGCAATCCATCACCTCGCGAATTAAAGAGAGATTATCTTCAATCACGCTGACTGTTGCGAAGAAAGGCAATCCGACCTTATCTCTACTTACTCCAAATCGCTCCAAGAGCGCTACTATCTCGGAAGAGTAGGTGCGGTGTCCGCGGCTCATGACAAGCTTCACCACGGAGGGAGGCGCGTCTCCCGAAAGGCATCGCTCAGATTCGTCTAACTGGTAAAGCTGCGTCAGCAAGGGGATTCGTTCGTCCGAACCACGAAAAAGCCTCGATTTTTTTGGTGTCTCGTTTGCTAATAAGTTAGCTTTGCGCCTGATTCCCTCAATCCCTGCCTCTCCGTTTTCAATTCGAGCGACCATTTGAGGATCACCAAAGGCGGCGCGTACAACATCTTGAGGCAGGGTGTCCAGATCCACACCTGCCTGCATGAGCCTGAATGTTAGCTCTGGGTTCCCGTAAGGACTAGGTTCTTTTTTCACTCTTCAACCCCTCCCCTTCCAAAAAGCCCACCAGGGCTGAAGCTTGGTAGCTTCGCCCGGCGCTCTCACAGTCTCCACACTCCCCAGGGTAGTGATTCCCCCACCCGATCCCATGCGCGGCGCTGGTAGATCGCCCGGCCCACTATCGCCGCTAGAATCGGCGCGTGGAGCCTCCAGAGCTGGCAAGAGCTTGCCTTCCAGCTCCGCGACTTTACGTTCGGCCACGAGTTGGAGCCGTTGCGCTTGGTCCACGAGCTGGAGGGACTTCTCCGCCTGAGCTTCCCACTTGTGAGCTTGCTCTCGCCAGTGCTCACGGTCTTGCTTCACATCCTCCATCTCAGAATTTCGGTGCTCCAGCTCGCTCCTAAGCTGTGCCACCAGTGCGCTTTCCTGCTGTCGAAGGTTCGAACCTTCGGCCTGTCGGCCACTGTCGGCCAAAGGCGTTTTTTTGTCCGCCAAACCCTCTAAAGTGTCGGCCACTTGTCCGCCATTTGCTTCCTTGCTGTCCGCCACACTTGCCAGCGGCCAGGGCTTTCCCATCAGCAGAGCGAGTTCAGAGAGGCGGACAAGCCTTGCTCCCGTGTCGGCCATGTGTCGGTCACTGTCGGCCAACTTGGCCGACACGCGGCGGACAGTACGCTCCGGAGCCTCCAGCAGTATCGAGGCGCGGGAGATCGAGACGAAGCCCTCTTCAGGCATCGGTAAGCAGCTCCTGCAAGTCGTGCTCGCTGAGTGGGGAAGCTCCATGCCGTATGTGCCTTATGCGAACCACGAACCCGTCTTCGCCCTCATCCTCCACGGTGTAGAAGACGCGCCAGGCCGGGCCGCCAGGAGTCCGACGAAAGAGCATCACCCGAACCCGGCGCTCGATAAGGTTCTCCTCAGGGGCAATCGCAAACCGACGCGGCCAGACCGAGAGAGAGCCTATCGCCTCTTGGATCTTCTCCAGCCAATCCAGCGCGATCTCATCACCTTGAATCTCAGCGAGGCGCACCGATTCAATGTCAATGTCTCGCGTGGCACGGGGACGATAGCGAAGGGCATAAGATCGGGGAATGTCTTCCCGGTCTAAGCTCACGCGGCTTTCTTTCTGGCAAGTATTTTCGCACGGGCTGAGGCAAAGACTTCTTCATGGGCAATGTCTTCGCCCTCCTCGGTGAAGCTCTCCAGAATGGCCTCTACTGCGTCTAGGTCAATGCCTGCGAACTCACGAGCAAGCGCCCTCTGAGCACGGGCCACACCTTCAGGATTGTCTTTGATTCGAGCGCCGATCAGCTCTGGTATCTCAAGTGTCAGTGTCATGGTTATTCTCTTCCTCCCGTCACGGCTTTATCCGGCCCGTGAAGCTCCAGCGACTCCCGCGCCATAGATGACAGCTTCTCCTGCCGTGAGTGCCAAGCGTCTTTCTCTCTCTTGCAGAAATCGTCAAGTGCCATCTCTGGGAAGGCCGCCAGCACCGTCGCCCGTGCCATGCCCTCCGGAGTGGCAGTCAAGGCTACCAGCTCGTCAGGAACCGCTTCTATCGTTAAGTTGCTCATGCAGCCACTCGGACGTGAAGCCTATCAGCCACTGTGACAGCACGAAGCGCCGAAACGGGCACCGTCGCAACGGCAGCGGTCTTTCCCGTCACGGTGAAGAACTCAACCTCAAAAGCTACGGGAAGGTTCGAACCTTCGCTCTCTCCAGCTTTCCAAAGATGAACCACGCATCCCACATCACCCGCGACGAGATCCTCTTCAGGAACGTCAGCGGTCAAAACTACCCGGTCATGTTCTCGAATCATAATCATTCTCTTTCCTCACTCTCCGAATCTCCACCCGTGAGAACATCGCTTGCAGCTTGCGTTCTCGTTCCGACCACTCGCAAGACAAGCACACGGCCTTCTGTTTCATCCTGCACGGGATCGTAAAGAGCAAAGACAATGTGACACGCCACGGAGGGCGCAGGCTTCCTGTCAGGGCCGCTGTAGAGCCTCATGCGAACCTCAGCCCGCCGCCTTTCACTTTCATGAATAGCGCGGGGGAAGGAGCGCGGGCCGGGGAAGTCACCAAGGGACTCGATAGCCACGCTCAGACCTTCGTCCCAACGGGCGGCATAGTCAACGCCTCGAAGCCGTGCGACGCGAGCAAGAAGCAAGTCTATCTGAGCTTCGGTTGTCTCTTTCCTGGTAACTGTCCAGGTCACGCGGCCTTCTCCGTCTCGTATCCAAATTCTCTTTTGAGCAGCTCGGCACTTCGCTTGCGTCTGGCTTCAGAGTCCCATGGGCCGACTTTCGCCTCGCCTGATTCGATCTTGTCCAGATCATCCATGAGCGAGTCGTAAAGCTCCTTGGAAATCTTCACCGGCTCAGGTTCGACACCGTAGGCGGCTTCTACCATCCGGGCAACGTGTGCGAGGCGCTCAGGATCTTCAGCAACACGCCGGGCCGCTTCGGGTGAAATATCAAGGGCAAGTGTCTGTATCATTATTCTCTTCCTTTCAGTCTGGCTTTTGCGGCACCATCGTTCTCATCATCTTCACTCCCTCGCCCCCGTGACAGTGGTATCAGGCACTCGGCTTGCCCTCCTGCTGGGCTGCCTGCCCCAGTCCTGCTGGGCTGCCTGCCCCAGTTTGGTAGCTTCGTCCATAGCCAGAGCCGACAGGTGCATGCGCTCCTGAAGTGCTTCCGTATCAGCCTCGCTGAGGGGATCTAGAGGCACTTCCGAGTGGGGCGGGGCATTGTCCAGCGAGTAGACCAAGAGGTAGACGATCTCGGTGAAAAGGTCTGCCCCCTCGGACTTGGCACGAGCCACTAGGCGAGCGTAGAGATTTGGGGGGAGAGCTGAGATGAAGCTCTTCCAGCCCTCGGGAGCTTCTACGATGGATTGATCCATCGGGTAGCTTTTCGTCTTAGGGAGATCTTCTGAGTTCACCAGGTCACTCCCTCGCTCCCGTGACAGCTTCCCCAGGGCCGTAGAGTTCAAGCTCAAGCCCACAGACAGCCTGCAAGACGCGATCACCCCAGACAAGGCCAGCAGAGCCGCCTACAGGCACATCGAGCACGTCCCCCCGCTTGGCATCGAGCGCCTCAGCAAGCGTGAGGGCATGGCGCAAGGCATCGAGCAAGGCAAGTGCTTCAGAGCGTGAGGATTCCACGCGGGAGAGCTCGGCCAGGGGGTTAGACGGCTTGACGGGCGCAGCGCCTTTGTCTGGTAGCACGGCTCCTGCGTCCTGGAGACTCTCCAGCGCCTCACGCGCCGCGTGAGTTGCTTTCTTGGCTTCTGCACTTGCCAGCGTCACCAGCTCGGCTCTTGCGTCGTCTGTGGTGGCACGCTGATACCTCTGTGTGAGTTGCCACGCAAAGCCCGCGCTGTCTTGTGCCTCTTGGACAGCAAGCGCGATTCTATCGAGATCCGTTGAAGTTCCTGTCATGGGTTTATCCTCTCGCCCTCAGAGCCATCATTTCAGCTCGAAACCTATCTTTCCCCATTGGTGCTTCTGGAGCGCCTAGAATCGGCTCCTGTGGCCTCCCTGGAGTATTTCCCGCTTGTGCTTGCTGTCTGTGATTTCCAAAGAGTTGCTCTTTGGTGAGTATCACTTTCTTTGCAACGGGAACTCCGCCCTGGTCGCTGGCATGATCGGAGACCGGCGCGGCAGGAGAGAAGCCACGGCGAAGCGCTTCACGAAGCCATGCCCCACGGTTCAAAACGTTCTTTGCTTGCCTGTAGGCCGCGATCACTCGTTTGACTTGCTCCTCGGTCAGAGAGTGCTTCCCTGCCTCTCGTGCCAGCTCCAGGGCTTCGGACTCGGTACAGACTTCTTTGAGAATGACGACAGCAACAGGGCAGGATTTCGACTCAGGAGAGCTACCAGTCTTTTCCTTCGTGTCTGATGTCGTCTCTTTCCCTACGGGAGCAGTCTTAGAATGTGTAGAGGGAGTAACCGCCAGTTTTTGAGGGGAGTAACCGCCAGAGCAACCGCCAGAAGGCAAGGCCAAAAAAAGGCCACGGGAGCGCCCGGCGACGCGAACAAGGGGCTTGAAAAAGAGCTTTGACTTTCCGCCTTTGCGTGTCTGAGTGCGAGCGATCCAGCCCACTGCCAGCAGCTCTGCAAGCCTTGCCCGCGTGGTGGACAGGGAGCGCTTGAACATCGTCGCGAGAGTCTCCAGCAGCTTCACGCAGGCATAGCCACTGCGACGGGAGAGCCTCTCCAGCAAGCGGAAGAGTGCGAGCGCCTGGGGACTCACGGAGGAGTCTTTGACTAGGGGGAGCGAAGTATCAGCGCGAGGAGACAGCGCCCCTGATTCGCCCTTGTTGGGGCTTCTGTGAACCTTACCTGTGCAAGGTTCTGCTAAGTCGTGGTATTTTGACATTGGTATTTTGCATTCCTTCGGGAGTGTGAATCTTGCCCGTGAGCGCCTCGAACGCTTGCGGGCTTTTTCTTTTTTAGTGCTGGAGAGCTTATTCTAGTCCACTCCCCACGCTTCCATGAGCTTCAAGTGAGAGCCGGGCAATGAGCAAGCTGAGATCCTCAGCAACATCGCAACCTGCCGAACCTCCGATCACAGAGCCAAGAGAGCGCCCCCTGGCAGCGTCCACACGCTCCGCAACGGGCAGGAGCTTCTCCAGCCCCGCAAGGAGCGCCCGAACGTCTGGAGTGTCCAGCGCGTGAAAGGGGATCGGGTGAGACAGTGCGGCGGCGGCCTGGTCACTTTCACACGCTCCGAGAGCCTGAAGACCGCGCACGATAGCACGGGCGTTCTCACGGGCTTCTTTGGCCAGCGCTTCGCCGTCAAGAGAGCCTGACTCGCGTGCAGCGTGCCAGGCACGGGAACCTGCCCGCATCGCGGCTATGGCATGGGTCTGTAGTCGGTCAAGCTCCCCAGCGGGAACCGGGCGCGTCGTGGTGGCAGTGCTCATTCCTGACTCGCTTTTCGCTCTGCTGAGCGAGCAAGAGCGGCGGCAGCTATCTTTGCGCGGGTCTCAGGGCTTTGTGGTGTCCCCTTCGGCCTTCCTCCGTGCTGTCCATTCTGCCGGGCGGCTTCCGTCTTAGCCTCACTCTTAGCCAAGCCCATGAGCCTGGCAGCTTCTTTTCGCGCTTCTGCGCTTGCATCTTTGACCGCAGGAGACGTGGCGGCTTCCGTTTCTTCTTCCATTCGTATCCTCTTGTATTGATTATCCCAGCGATTGATTATCTTGTCAAGATAAATAACCCAACTATTTTTAGAGAATCCCTTGACACATAACCCAACGTTTGATAATATGGGGCTTTTTGCCCATCGCACCGGAAAGGTATAGTTGGGCATCACGTTGGATGTGCAGCGACACGATTTTGGGGTCTCTGTAGCAATCCCTGAATGAT
>NZ_JAYVPL010000049.1:0-2017 GCF_043757465.1 Armatimonas sp. | reverse complement strand
TCACGGAAGTCCAGCCCGTGGTACTCGGGCGTGCCGCGCTCAGCTTGGGCGCAAGAAACGCATCGGCTTTAGACGCTTCGTTCTGCGCAAAGGCGCTTGCAGTAAGCGAGCTGCCCAGCAGAAGTGTAAGAAAGATCGTTGCTTTTTTCATGATTAGTTCTCCCCATTGATCACGGTGCTTGTCAGGTCAACAACGCTACTCGTCGTGCCCCAGATCGCTTGATTGCCCCAGATGGCCTGGCTTCCCCAGATTGCCTGGTTGCCCCAGACGGCTTGGCTTCCCCAGATCGCTTGATTGCCCCAGACGGCTTGGCTTCCCCAGATTGCCTGAGCGCCCCAGATTGCCTGAGTGCCCGAGATGGCTTGTGTTCCCCAGATGGCTTGTGTTCCCCAGAGTGCCTGGCTACCCCAGAGGCTGTTTGGGTCGAGGGTGAGGGTCTGAGTGGAAGGATCAATGACTAGGTTTGGGCTGGTGGCGTAGGTGGTGGGAGTGACAGTGCTTGCCAGTGCTGCTGGAATGTTGACGTAGCCTGCGCCGTAGGTGAGCGCATCACCCGTGCCATCGGGATTGAGCCACTTATCTGCGCTTACCATCAAGCGGGCCTTGACCGTGTCAGGAGTCAGGTTCGGGTTGGCTTCCAACAGGAGAGCGGCTGCACCAGAGACCACGGGTGCCGCCATCGAAGTGCCCGAGAGATAGAAGTAGCAAATCGAAACGCCAGAGTGGGTAGATCCATACAGATAGGACAAGGGCACACCATTGCTATTTACATAGTTGTTCTGTAGGTAGCTATTGTTCACTTCAAGCGAGATGACCCTATTGCCCGGCGCAACGATATCGGGCTTCATGATGAAGTCGAGTCGGCTTGGCCCCCGGCCCGAGTAGGTGGCGATTCGGTCATGGGCGCGGTTGCCATCCATGTTCTTGGTGGCACCCACGGTGATGACATACGGATCATTGCCGGGAGACTGGATGCCACCATAGTTGGTCTCGTAGCCCTCGTTACTGGATCCCTGCACCGGCGTCGTGTAAAGACGACCGCTGTTTCCCGCCGCGCAGACCACCACGATCCCCGATTTCCATGCCGACTCAACGGCCTGGCAGAGAGGGTCAGTCGTGTAGCTCTCTCCCACATCGTGTCCAAGGCTCAGATTGAGGACACGAATGTTGTATGTGGCTTTATTGGCGATACACCACTGGACACCCGCAATCACGCCGCTGACTGTTCCTTGACCGTTTTGATCTAGGACTGAGACACTTACCAGGTTGGCATTCTCAGCAATCCCTTTGGTGCTGTGGATTGCATTTGCCTGGATTGCGTAATACCCATTGCCGGCAACAATTCCTGCCACATGAGTTCCATGCCCGCAGTCGTCGGAGTCCTTCTTGGACTTGGCAACGAAGCTAACGCTCCCAAGGATCCGGGATCGCTTTGATGTACCTCCCTCGTCAAGATCCTTCGGAGTGGATTTAATTCCACTATCTACCACGGCGACCGTCACGCCACTGCCGGAGAGGCCAAAGTCGCTGATTGCCGTGTCCGCTCCGGAGTGTCCCCGGGTGAACTCATCCGTTTTCTTGACCTCTAGGTCTGCGGAGAGGCGCTGGATAAAGGGCAGTGTGGCGAGCTTGGCTAGGTTCTTGTTGGGAATCCGAACCGCCAGGGAGTTGATGATCGGCAGGTGCCGGTAGATATCCCCGCCCAGCGCCGCAATCGCCGCTTCCTGGGCCACCGTTGGTGCGCCCTCAGTCTTGACAATCACCTCTGCCCAGCCCTTGTGGCGGGGCGATCTGAGTTGTCTTTGGATCGTGAGATCCGCCTTATCGCCCGGGGCGCTTTTATTGGTCACGGCGCTGTGTGCAACCAGTGGTGTGGACAGTGTGGAGAGTCCCAGCATCACTATCCCTAAGTTTCTCATGTACATCCTGTAAGTTCCTTGGCTCGAATGACTTCGCTTTTCGGTAGCCTGGCGACCGTGTCACTTTTAGGTGAGTTAGGCCCATCGCTTTGCGTCA